>JAGXIL010000076.1 GCA_024635655.1 Gillisia sp.
GATTATATTAAAGGGTGATTAGCTCAGTTGGTTCAGAGTATCCCGATTTAAATCGGGAGGGTCACTGATTCGGACCCTGTATCACCTACTCTTTTAATTCCCTGATTGGGTTCCACGTGTAAAGTTGAAAAAATAATTGCTGAAGGAGGTTAGGCAGTAGGTTTAAAGCATCTTCAATTTAAATAGGGAGGGCCGAAGGATTGAATTCCTCATTACCCACACAAATAAAAACGGCTTCCTTTTCCGAAAGCTTTTTTCATATAGGAAATTTTGATATCTTCGGATTATATTAAAGGGTGATTAGCTCAGTTGGTTCAGAGTACTACCTCGACAAGGTAGGGGTCACTGGTTCGAACCCAGTATCACCCACTTTTAATTCTTGTAATTTTGGCAGAATTAAGTATTTCCATTTGAATTTATTAAAATCCCCCGTATACAAAGTTTTAATACCCTGTTCAAAATTAGATTTCAGTCTAATGTATTACACTTACATTCTTTTCTCATCGATGTTGAACCGATTCTATATAGGATCAACAAAGGATGTCATTAGCCGTTTAGAATCTCATTTAAATAATCATAAAGGCTTTACATCAAAGGCTAAGGATTGGCAGTTGCTCCATCAGGAAAGATTTAAAACGAGAACTGACGCAGTAAGAAGGGAAATGGAGATCAAAAGATGGAAGAGCCGTGTTATGATTGAGAAATTAATTGCCAAAGGAGATTGAGCTTAAATAGTTTAGAGCATCCCGATTAAAATCGGGAGGGTCACTGGTTCGAACCCAGTATCACCCACAAAAAAAGCTTCCTTTTCGGGAAGCTTTTTTTGTTATAAAGCAATGTTTTTATTAAAAATGTTCCTTGCTCAATTTTAATTCCGGATGAGGCGTGTCCAGATTACTGCTGTAGAGTCTTCTCCTTCAAAACCTCTAAAATTCGCTCCAGGGCCATTCCTCTTGAACCTTTTATCAAGATATGGGATGATCCAAAGTTGATGGTTTTTATTACTTCTGAAAGCTCCTGAAGGGATTCGAACTTCTGAATATCCCCGGATGGTGAGGTAACCTTACTGAAATTTTTTCCTACCAAAAAAGCCTGCTTAAATTTCAGTTCCTCTAAATATTTGGCGATATGCTGATGTTCTTCTTCAGATGTATTTCCCAGTTCAAACATATCACCCAGGATCACCACTTTATCTTTTGCAGAGGATTTTTTAAAACTTTCAAGAGTCGCCTTCATACTGGTGGGATTGGCATTGTAGGCATCCATTAAAATCGTTAGTTCTCCCAGCTTTATTAGCTGAGAGCGATTGTTTGTGGGGATATAAGATGCCACCGCTTCTTCCATGGCTTCTGCGGGAACTTTAAAATAGCTTCCTATACAAAGAGCAGCGGCAATATTTACAGAATTATAGCTGCCGTATAGGGAGCTCGTATAATTCCGCCCCTGCATTACCACTTCTGCAGTTTCGTTATTATATCTATATTCTACCTGTACATCTGCATGTGATGAAGTTCCGAAGGAATTTGTTTTTTCGTAGTAGGCTTGTTTTTGTTGTACAGGATCGTCGTAATTCAAAAATAGTAATTTCGCATTTTCCTTTATGTGGTCATATAATTCACTCTTTGCTTTAACTACACCTTCCAGACTTCCAAATCCTTCAATGTGTGCTTTGCCAAAATTTGTAATATATCCGAAATCGGGTTCAGCAATTTGGCAAAGTGCAGCAATTTCCCTGTGGTGATTTGCCCCCATTTCCACTATTCCAAATTCTGTATCTGAAGTCATGGACAATAGTGTGAGGGGAACACCTATATGATTATTTAAATTTCCAACGGTTGCCGCTGTATTATATTTTTTTTGCAGGACAGCGTTAATAAGCTCTTTCGTGGTAGTTTTTCCGTTACTTCCTGTGATAGCAAGAATGGGTATAGATAAATATTTGCGGTGAAATGTGGCCAGCCTTTGTAATGTTTCCAGCACGTTTTCAACCCGGAGGTAATTCTCCCCTCTGATAAATTCTTCTTCATCTATTACAGCATAAGAAGCACCTTTATTAATTGCTTGAGAAGCATATTCATTCCCGTTAAATTTTTCTCCTTTTAACGCGAAGAATATTTGCCCCGCTTTTGTGCTTCTGGTATCGGTGTTTATTCCGCTGCTGTTTAAAAAGAGCTGATGTAGTACTTTGATTTCCATCTCCCGAATTTTTTAAATAAAAAACGGTTTAAAAAGCTACTTTCTCTAAAAGGATCAAATCCTTTTTTTTTAAACTGAAGCAAGTTCAGTTAACGAGTTGTACTTTTTAAACCGTTTAAAAAAGGTTTATGTATTACTAGTTTCTAGCCGTTTTATTTTCAGTTTTAGATTTGGAACCTACACGAGACATAGCGTTTCTAAATCCAATATAATCTGTTGCCATATCCTGCGGGAAATATCTTCTTTGTGCGGGATCAAGCCAGTAGGCTCTGTCTCTCCAGGAACCTCCTTTGTAAACTCTTACTTCATCACTTACCAAACTGGTTCTTTTGGAATCATCATATTTTGGTCTCACATCTCCCAGGCTGTCAGTAGTGGTACTGAATTGCGGGGAGTTGTACATCCTTTTCCCCGGAGAATCCATATCGCTGAAAGGCTCATAATACCTGGAAGAACTTTTGTCTCCATCTCTGAAATTCCTTTGGTCGCTGTTGTCATAATTGGTTCTCAAATAAGTATCTGTATCTTCAATAGGGACTTGTGCAATTTCCCCCGGTAATGCCCGGGCAACGATCTTACCACTGCTAAGGGTGTCGTAAACCACACCATCTGGCGCAACGATTTTTACCGTTCCGTCGTCATTAATTTCGTTCTTGGTATAAACATTTCCGCGGTAGTAATTGAAATCATTGAATTCATCATCTACAATAGGTCGGTAAACATCAGCAACCCATTCTGCAACATTTCCTGCCATATCATATAATCCAAAGTCATTTGGCTGATATGATTTCACTTCTGCGGTAATATCGGCACCATCATCACTCCATCCTGCTATTCCGCCATAATCTCCGGCGCCCTGCTTAAAGTTTGCAAGTTGGTCTCCTTGTCTTCTTGTATCACCGGAACGTGTGTATTGTCCGTCCCATGGATATTTCTTTCTACCTCTGTAAGAATTGTAGTTTCTAATTCCTACTAAGCCCAGTGCAGCATATTCCCACTCTGCTTCAGTAGGTAACCTGTATTCCGGTAATAAAACCCCATCTTTCCGCTGAACATAAATATTCTTAGCTTCTCCTCCTTCTTCAGGAGTTGTTCCAAGATCTTCTGCATTTTTTCCGCCTCTTATTATTTCATCGCTTCCACCGTAAGTCTGGCTAGGTGCGTTCAGGTATGTTTCAGTGTCAAAAGTAGAAGCAGCGCTTATATCATTGTATCTGGCTCCCTCTTTTGTAAATCCTTTCTCTTCCAGCATGAGCTCATTCACACGATTGGTTCGCCATTTACTGAATTCTGCGGCCTGGACCCAGCTAACTCCCACTACAGGGTATTCGGCATACGCAGGGTGTCTCAGGTAATTGTTTACCATGGTCTCGTTAAAACCTAAGCGGTTTCTCCAAACCAGGGTATCGGGTACTGCACCATTGTATATATTCTTGTAATTCTCTTCAGATGGTGGAAAAACGTTTTTTAACCAATCCAGGTACTCCATGTACATCATATTGGTTACTTCAGTTTCATCCATGTAGAAGGATTGAACGTGTTGCTGGGTAGGGGTATTGTTCCAGTCGTGCATGACGTCATCCTGAACTCTACCCATAGTGTAGGTGCCACCTTCAACAAAAACAAGCCCTGGACCGGTTTCCTGTTCTTTAAAATCGGTGTTGTATTGAAAACCTCCGTCCTTGGAATTAATATCCCAGCCGGTAGCCCGGGAATTGTCCTTGTACTTATTGGAGTTACAACTAAACAGGCTACCAGCAATTGCGATAGTTAACAGTGTTTTAAAGGCTACATGAGTCCTCATATTCTTTTCAATTTATGTAGTGATTTTAGCTTTGCAATATAGTAATTAACGGCAAAAGTACAAGTTTATTTTATATGAATCAAAAACCGGTAAATCCCTAATTTTCTTAATGATGGGCAGCTTCTCACAATAATGTATAAAAGCATTTTCTCAAAGTAGGTGTTCCAACTAAGGTAAAAATTTATTATCTTTTGTTAACTTTCCCCTATACAATAATTACCTTTAATTTAAGTTATGAAATAACCGATGTCATAAACATTGCCCCCGGATATATTCAAAAATGAGTTAAACCCGCTGCTCCCAACAAGAATAAAAATATATATTTGTTAAACATTAATAAATGTGATGAAAAAAATTACTGTTCTGGTTCTTGGATTTACCTTCTTCTCTCACTCCCTTCTTTTTTCACAAGAGGAAAGGGATAGGGTTATTACTACTGCCGTTCCATTTTTAATTATTGCTGCTGATGCCAGGGCTGCCGGTTTGGGAGACCAGGGGATAGCTACCTCTCCCGATGCTTTTTCACAACAATGGAATCCTGCCAAATATGCTTTTATTAATACCAAACAAGGGGTAGGAGTTTCCTACACCCCCTATTTGAGCAATATCGTTAATGATATTTTCCTTGGAAATCTAACTTATTTCAATCGCCTGGATGAGCGTAGCGCTGTAGCGGCCAGTCTCAGGTATTTTAGTTTAGGCTCTATTGAGACCCAGGGAGGATTTGAAGAATTGCCTCTGCTTTTGAGTCCAAATGAAATGACCCTGGATGTTTCTTACGCATTGAGGTTAAGTGAAAACTTTTCGATGGCCGTTGCCGGAAGATATTTAAGGTCTGACCTTAAACTTGCGGTTAACAATGAAGACGCCACTGCAGCTTCAACATTTGGAGTAGATGTGGCAGCTTATTATCAAAGTGAATCTATGGTTTTTGAGAACTTTGACGGCAGGTTTCGGGCCGGAGCCAACATTTCCAATATAGGTCCCAAGTTAAAGTATGACGAGGTTGGACAGGAAAACTTTATACCCACTAATTTAAAAGTAGGTTCAGGATTTGATTTTATATTTGATATGGATAACAGATTAGGGACTTATGTTGAATTCAACAAATTACTTGTTCCTACTCCGCAGGATTTTAATGGGGATGGAGTAATAAATCGTGAAGATGAAGACCGTTATAATAATATAGGATCCATACAAGGTATTTTTAAATCTTTTGGAGATGCGCCGGGAGGATTTGGAGAAGAAATGAGAGAAATTACCTGGGCTTTAGGTGCTGAATATGTCTTCAGGGAAGCATTTTCTTTAAGAACAGGATATTTTAATGAAAGCGATACGAAAGGCTCAAGGAAATTTTTGGCATTAGGAGCCGGTTTTAGATACGCCCCTGTGCTTATTGATATATCATATCTTTTTTCAACATCCCAGGTGGTGAGTCCGCTGGAAGGAACACTTCGCTTTGGGCTTACTTTTAATTTTGGGGAAGGTACTTATGGGGAGGGTACTTATTAGATTATTATCTAAATATCCTTGTGGGCAATATTGCTAATTCCAAAAAATCAATCATAATACATGAAGTCTCTTATAATAACTTCTACTCTTAGTGTCTATGATTCTATAGAAGATTTACCCCAGGATGTTCTTGAACTCATGGAAAAAGCATTTGAAGCCAGGGAGAAAGCCTACGCCCCTTATTCAAAATTTAAAGTGGGTGCAGCAGTTTTACTGGATAACGATGAGATCATTACCGGAAGCAACCAGGAAAACGCATCATATCCGGCGGGTTTATGTGCAGAGCGCACTGCTATTTTTTATGCGGGAGCAAAATATCCTGATGCCAGATTTCAGAAAATAGCCATCTCTGCCAAATCTTTAAACCATCGGCTGGTCACTCCAATTCCTCCCTGCGGCTCGTGCAGGCAAGCCATTGCTGAATATGAAGTCAAACAGGAAAGCCCCATTGAGATCTTTTTTATGGGAGAGACAGGAAAAGTAGTAAAAGCAAATTCTTTAAAAGAATTACTGCCTTTAGTCTTTGATAATACATATCTATAACGATTTCGCAGTTTTTAATGCTCAAAACTGTTTTCCATTCTTTTTGAATTAAGTATTTTTGTTACCCGCCAACCAAAACAACGGTTTGGTTTAAATTTATTTGTAGATGAAGAAAATTACCAAAGCCACATATTTGAAGTGGTACGAGGATATGCTTTTTTGGCGAAAGTTTGAAGATAAACTGGCCCAGGTTTACATTCAGCAAAAGGTAAGGGGATTCCTGCATTTGTATAACGGTCAGGAAGCGATTCTTGCAGGTTCTTTACATGCTATGGACCTTACCAAAGATAAAATGATCACGGCCTACCGAAATCACGTGCAACCCATTGGTATGGGGGTCGATCCCAAACGTGTAATGGCTGAGCTTTACGGTAAAAAAACCGGAACTTCACAAGGCCTTGGGGGTTCAATGCATATATTTTCAAAAGAACATCGTTTCTACGGAGGACATGGAATTGTAGGTGGACAGATCCCTTTGGGAGCAGGTCTGGCCTTCGCCGATAAATATTTTAAAAGAGATGCAGTTACTTTAACTTTTATGGGAGATGGTGCTGTACGCCAGGGTGCTCTTCATGAGACCCTTACTATGGCAGTAAACTGGAATCTTCCGGTTGTTTTTTGTGTAGAAAATAATGGATATGCCATGGGAACATCTGTAGCCCGTACTTCTAAAAGCACGGAAATATGGAAATTGGGACTGGGATATGATATGCCTTGCGGACCTGTAGATGCCATGAATCCAGTAAAGGTTGCCGAAGCTATGGATGAAGCCATTACCCGCGCCAGAAAAGGGGAAGGGCCTACGTTCTTAGAATTAAAAACCTATAGATACAGGGGTCATTCTATGAGTGATGCTCAAAAATACCGCACCAAAGATGAAGTTGCAGAATATCAAAAGATAGATCCTATAACTCAGGTACTGGAGGTCATTAAAGACAAAAAATACGCAACAGAGAAGGAGCTTAAGGTAATTGACAAGCGCGTAAAAGATCTTGTGACCGAATGTGAAAAATTTGCCGACGAATCTGATTATCCGGATCAGAGTCTAATGTATGATGCAGTCTATGAGCAGGAGGACTATCCTTTTTTATCACATAAAGTACAATAATTATGGCTGAAGTAATCAATATGCCGCGATTGAGCGACACGATGGAAGAAGGAGTTGTTGCAAAATGGCTTAAACAGGTTGGTGATAAAGTAGAAGAAGGAGATATTCTTGCTGAAATTGAAACAGATAAAGCCACTATGGAATTTGAATCCTTTAGTGAAGGTATTTTATTACACATTGGCCTGGAGGAAGGAGAAACTGCTCCAGTAGATACTTTACTTGCTATTATTGGCGAAGAAGGTGAAGATATATCAGATCTAATAGAAGGAAAAGGAAAATCGTCATCAGAAGACTCAAAACAATCTGAAGATAAAAAAGAAGCTCCTGTAAAAAAGGGAGATACTGAAAATGAAACAGAATCTTCTTCGGAAGATAAAGAAGAACCTGAACCTGCTTCGGAAGACGAAAAAAGTTCTTCGGGAGAAATTCCTGAAGGAGTTGAAGTTATCAACATGCCCCGCCTTAGTGATACGATGGAAGAAGGAACCGTTGCGAAATGGTTGAAAAAAGAGGGAGACAAAGTAGAAGAAGGAGATATCTTAGCCGAGATCGAAACAGATAAAGCTACAATGGAATTTGAATCCTTTTATGAAGGAGTCCTTTTGAAAATTGGCATCCAGGAAGGGGAGACCGCAAAAGTAGACACCCTTCTTGCTATTATTGGCCCTGAAGGAACCGATGTTTCTTCGATAGGGAGCAAACCTGCTGCCGGAAAATCTAAATCTTCTGAAGGGGAAAAAGCGAAAGCTGAGGAATCTTCAGAAACACCTTCGAAAGAGGATGAAAAAGATTCCAAACCTGCCCAGGCACAAGACGGTGCGAGAATATTTGTTTCTCCACTGGCTAAGAAAATGGCAGAGGATAAGGGAATAGATCTTCAGGAAGTAAAGGGTTCAGGAGAGAATGGCAGGATTGTAAAAAAAGACATTGAATCTTTCAAGCCATCAGATAAACCAAAACCTGCAGCCGAAGGAAAACCGGCCACAGAAGGAAAGAAAGAAGAAGCTCCCGTAAAACCTTATGTTCCTGCCGGAGAAGAGCAATTTGAGGATATCAAAAATTCTCAAATGCGCAAGACCATTGCTAAGCGTTTGGGAGAATCTAAATTTACTGCACCTCACTATTATCTCACTATTGAAGTGAATATGGAAATTGCCATGGCCTCAAGGAAACAGATTAATGAGCTTCCTGATGTTAAAGTTTCTTTTAACGATATGGTGATCAAAGCATCGGCAATGGCATTGCGAAAGCATCCCAGAGTAAATTCTCAATGGACAGGGGATAATACAAGAATTGCAAGCCATATCCATATGGGAGTGGCAGTTGCCGTTGAAGATGGATTGGTTGTACCTGTTCTAAAATATGCCGATCAAATGTCTATGACCCAGATAGGGGCGCAGGTAAAGGACCTTGCAGGGAAAGCACGTAGTAAAAAACTTCAGCCTCAGGAAATGGAAGGCAGTACTTTTACCGTTTCCAATCTGGGAATGTTTGGCATTACCGAATTCACCAGTATAATCAATCAACCTAACTCTGCTATTTTATCTGTGGGCGCAATAGTTGAAAAGCCGGTGGTTAAAAATGGCCAGATCGTAGTAGGAAATACGATGAAAGTCACTTTGGCTTGCGATCATCGCACAGTAGATGGAGCAACAGGTGCTGCATTTTTGCAAACATTGAAGAATTATCTTGAGAATCCGGTGACAATGCTTGCATAGGCACAGATTCTAATTTATTATACAAATCAAAATCCCGCACTTTTGCGGGATTTTTTTATCTTTAGCCTTATGACAATAAAATACACAAAAATAGTTTTTCTTTCTTTCGTACTCAGCCTTTCCGCGTGTAACCTCACCCGAAATCCTACGGAAGAAAAAGTGATAATCAGCGAAAGAACATCACCACAAGAAACCGTCAAAGCCTCTGATGTTTCTAAAGCCAACATTAAAAAGGATCTCGAGTATCTGGCTTCAGACGAGCTTCGTGGCAGAGAAACCGGAACAGAAGGTATTGAAAAGGCAGCGGGATATATAGAAGAGGAATTTAAACGTTCTCAAATACAGCCCTACTATGAAACCTTCCGGGACTCATTTGAGGTCAATGGCAAATTTGGATATAATTTAGTTGGTGTTATTGAAGGAACAGATCCCCGGCTAAAAGATGAATATATTATTCTAGGAGCTCACTATGACCATATTGGGATCGATAAAGTAGTTGATGGGGATTCCATAGCAAACGGAGCGAATGATAACGCGGCAGGAACTGTTGCTGTCATGGAACTGGCAAGGCATTTTGCTGAGGAAAGATCTAACAAACGGAGTATTATGTTCATCTTATTTTCTGCAGAGGAAATGGGGCTGGAAGGTTCAAAATATATCGCTTCTGAACTAAAGGATGATGGATTGGACCTCTATGCCATGGTGAATTTTGAAATGATAGGAATACCAATGAAAGGTAAAGATTACCAGGCTTATCTAACAGGCCACGAATTGTCTAATATGGCTGAAAAGTTTAATGCATATTCCGGTGCCAATATATTAGGTTTCTTACCTCAGGCTAAAGAATATAACCTGTTTCAGCGCAGTGATAATTATCCTTTTTATCAAACATTTCAAGTACCTGCCCAAACTATAAGCACTTTTGATTTTACCAACTATGATTATTATCACCACGTTTCAGATGAGGCAGAAAAAATGGATTATTCTCACATGGCTAATTTAATTAGTAGTGTTATTCCGGGCTTGGAAAGAATGGCAAATTCGGCAGAGAAGGAAATAAAAATGAATTAAATGAAAAATGTAGTTATAACGGGAACCAGCCGGGGCATAGGATTGGAAATGGTAAAACTTTTTTCGCAGCAGGGGCATAGAATATTGGCCCTATCGAGAAATTCGGCACCCGTAGCTGATCTTGATCTCAAGAATGTAGATGTATTGGAGTGCGATATAACGAGGGAAGAAGATTTGCAAAGGCTGAGGTTATTTGTTGAGGATGAAATGGGAAAAATCGATATTCTCATTAATAATGCAGGTGCCATAATGAATAAACCTTTTATGGAGACAAATCCGGAAGATTTTCACAAAGTGTATGCAACTAATGTCTTCGGAGTAGTGGGCATTATTCAAAATCTTATTCCCTTTATGAATGATGACGCCCATGTAGTAAACATCAGCAGTATGGGAGGGGTTCAGGGCAGTATGAAATTTGGGGGTCTTTCGGCATACAGTTCCAGCAAAGGAGCTTTAATAACCTTAACTGAAATGTTGGCTGAAGAATTCAAGGATAATGGTCCCAGCTTCAACGTTCTGGCTCTTGGGGCTGTTCAAACGGAAATGCTGGAGGAGGCATTTCCCGGCTATAAAGCCCCTTTACAACCCAATGAAATGGCAGAGTATATTGTAAATTTTAGTTTGACCGGGCATAAATTTTACAACGGCAAATTGTTGCAGGTTTCAAATAGTACCCCTTAGTACATGCTATGAGCGATATACTTCAGAAATATTTGCCCGGCCACGCTGTTGCTCCGGTTTTTAAAATGATTGAAGATAACAGGGTTCATCTTAAAATTGTTAATGAACGTGTAACCAGGCACGGAGATTACAGGCGAATGCCGGGAGGCGTGCATCAAATTACGGTGAATGCCAATCTCAATAAATTCAGGTTTTTGATTACACTAGTTCACGAAATTGCTCATCTGGTGGCTTTTGAAAAATTTGGCAGAAGTATAAAACCCCACGGGAAAGAGTGGAAATTCACTTTTCAACAGCTGATGCTTCCTTTTATAAGGCCGGAAATATTTCCCAGCCAACTTTTGCCATTAATTGCACGGCATTTTAAGAATCCCAAGGCCAGTAGTGATACAGATGCTCAGCTTTCTGTTGCAATTAAGGAATACGATCTCGAAAATGATAAAAATTATGTATTTGAACTCCCTCCCGGAGGTTTGTTTAAAATTTACAATGGCAGGATCTTTAAAAAAGGGCAAAAGTTGAGAAAACGATATGAGTGCCAGGAAGTGGCTAGTGGCAAAATCTACCTTTTTCAACCCAATGCACAGGTGGAATTTTTAATGGGTTAAGAAAAAACGATAAGGAAATGAACAACAGGAATGAAAATTATTATGCCGTTATCATGGCCGGGGGAGTAGGTTCCCGATTCTGGCCTGTGAGCACTTCTGAATACCCAAAGCAGTTTCAGGATATGATGGGAGTGGGTGAGACCCTGTTGCAGCTAACCTATAACCGACTTTCAAATATCGTGCTGCCCGAAAATGTCCTGATATTAAGCAATGAAATATATAAAGATATTGTCCTTGAGCAACTTCCTAAAATAACTGAAGAGCAGATCCTGCTCGAACCTGCTATGCGGAATACCGCGCCTTGTATTTTACTTGCTGCCTTAAAGATCAAAAAGCAAAATCCCGATGCAGTGATGCTGGTTGCGCCCAGTGACCATTGGATCGAGGAAAAACAGGCGTTTATCAAAGATATATATGAGGCTTTTAAAGCTGCTGAGGAAAAGGAGGTGCTGGTTACCTTAGGAATAAAACCCTCCTATCCAAATACCGGATACGGATATATAAATTTTGAAGAAGGAACTTTTGAAGATGGGAAAACAAATCTTCAAAAGGTTCGGAAATTCACAGAAAAACCTACCCTTAGGAATGCCAGGAAATATTTAGAGGAAGGTAATTATGTTTGGAATTCAGGAATATTCATTTGGAAAGCATCTATAATAGCCGACTCTTTTTCTGAATACTGTCCTGAAATGTTCGACTTGTTTCAAAAAGGAGAGGAAAAGCTGAATAAAAGAGACGAAGATAGTTTTATAAAAGAGGTGTATCCTAAAGCACAAAACATCTCTATTGATTATGCTATTCTTGAAAAATCTGAAAAAGTTTATGTTATTCCTGCTTCTTTTGATTGGGATGATCTGGGAACCTGGGGAGCATTGTACAGTAAACTTGCCAAAGACGATTCTAAAAATGCAGTTGTAAATGCACAATTGATGCCTGGGAATTCCAAAAATAATATGATCTATACCAAAGAATATAAAGTTGTAATTATTGACGGATTGGAAGATTTTATAGTGGTAGATGATGACAAAGTGTTATTGATTGTACCTAAGGAGAAGGAACAGGAAATAAAAGAAATAAGGGCTGCGGCAATAGAAAAGTTTGGTGATAAATTGGGATAAAGCAAATTGATAAGACCCATGGGGGCAAGTTCCCTTGCTGTCATGATTCAAAACCTGAATGTGCCGGATGCACTTGAAGTAGTTGTAAAAAGTTTAGGGAAAATTTGGGATTTTGAATCTGCCTAGTTTAAATAAAATCAGGCATTTTTAAGGTCGAAAATATTTTAATCAAACCTTCAATAATGATAGCATTAAGTGCTTTAGATTTTTCTTTGCCTTTAAGTAATCCGGTTCTACTCTTTTCTTTAATTCTATTCATCATTTTGTTTGCCCCAATATTGTTGAATAAGCTTAAAATTCCACAATTAATAGGTTTAATAATTGCAGGAGCCATCATTGGGCCTAATGGCCTAAACCTGATGCTTCGGGACAGTAGTATCGTGCTGTTTGGGACCGTTGGATTATTGTATATCATGTTTCTGGCAGGCCTGGAAATTGACATGGGAGACTTCAAAAAGAACAGTAAAAAAAGTGTGGTTTTTGGACTTTTTACCTTTTTGATCCCTATGGGCTTTGGGATTTTAGCAGGATATTATATTCTTGAATACACCATGCCTACTTCTATTCTGCTGGCCAGTATGTTTGCTTCCCATACCCTTATTTCCTATCCCATTATAAGTAAGCTGGGAATGGCAAAGAACAGAGCGGTAAATATCACAGTGGGTGGTACAGTGATCACAGATACTCTGGCCCTTTTGGTGCTTGCGGTGATAGTTGGAATGTCTACGGGAGAGATCAATAATGAATTCTGGACCAGACTTTCTGTATCGGTCGTGATCTTCGCATTAATAGTCATGCTGATTTTCCCCATTATTGGGAGGTGGTTTTTTAAGAAGTATGAGGATAATATCTCGCAATACATATTTGTTTTGGGGATGGTGTTCCTGGCTTCTTTCCTTGCTGAAGCGGCAGGAATAGAAGCAATTATCGGAGCTTTCCTGGCAGGTTTGGCTTTAAACCGCCTAATTCCTTTGACTTCACCTTTAATGAACAGAATTGAATTTGTGGGTAATGCTTTATTCATTCCTTTTTTCCTGATAGGAGTAGGAATGTTGATCGATTTTCGTGCGTTCTTTGAAGATCTGGAAACAATTAAAGTAGCCGCAACCATGACAGTCATAGCCTTACTGGCAAAATATATAGCTGCCTGGCTTACGCAAACCACCTTTGGGTATAATGCCGATGAACGAAAGATCATCTTTGGACTGAGTAGTGCACAGGCAGCTGCAACTCTTGCGGCTGTTTTAGTGGGATATGAAGTAGTATTAGGTACCACGCCAGATGGAGAGCCAATCAGGCTGTTAAGTGAAAGCATATTGAACGGAACCATTCTGATGATCCTGGTAACCTGTACAGTCTCTTCCTTTGCAACGCAAAAAGGGGCCTCTAATCTTGCACTTGCCCGTGCTTCAGAATCTGATGATACTGAAGAAGAATCTGAAGAGCGTATCCTTATTCCAATTAGCAATATAGATACAGCGGAAGAACTGATAAACCTGGGGTTAACAATTAAATCAGAGAAGAACAAAAGAGGAATTTTTGCCCTGAATATTATCAAAAATGAGAATAGCGGAGCTGATAAAGATTCAGAAAAACTGGCAGAGAAGATTTTACATAAGGCTACAGTTACAGCTTCTGCCACAGATAATGAAGTTCAGGAGCTGCTTAGGTATGATCTCAACATTGTAAATGCCATTTCCAGTGTGGCCAAAGAACATAAGATCACAGACCTGATATTAGGGTTACACGAAAGCAAAGGCCTTTCTGAATCATTTCTGGGAAAGTTAACTGAAGGTATTCTTACAAAGATCAATACCACAACGCTCATCTATAAAAGCCAGCAACCGCTGTCAACTATAAAAAGACACATAGTAATAATTCCACCAGATGCAGAGCGGGAACTTGGTTTTCCTCTCTGGATGTTAAAGGTCTGGAATATAGCGAAAAACACAGGTGCTGTTCTTAAATTTTACGCCTCCAGGGAAACACTGGAATTAATTGCAAAAATTTATGAATCCTATCCTATTGAAGCAGATTTTGAAGAATTTGAGGATTGGTCTGAATTTCTAATCCTGAGCAGGGAAATTAAAACAGATGATAATCTTTTTATTGTTCTAAGCAGGGTACCTAATATTTCCTACATGGAGCAAATGGCAAAGATTCCTCACTATCTAAACAAGTATTTTATGGAAAACAATTTCATCCTTGTTTATCCTATGCAAAATGTGATCGAACCTAGTAGAGTAGATTATAAGAATACATCTATTCATACCTCGCTGGAATCCAGTGACTACGATCCGGAAGAAGTAGAGACTACTACAAAAGACATCTTTAAAAGGAATACGAAAGTTTAAAGGCCCTGTTGTTGTGCGATCTTAACTTTTTTGAAGAGGTCAGAAGAGTAAACAAAATTAGTCACAGTTTCATCTTCGGTTTTGAAAATCTGGCTTTTATCCCCTTTCCAGGCCAGTTTTCCGTCTTTTAAAAAGGCAATGTTTTCGCCAATTTCCAGTAATGAGTTCATATCATGAGTAATAACCACGGTGGTGATGTCGTATTCTACAGTAAGTTCGTGAATAAGATTATCAATTACAGTGGCGGTATGAGGATCTAATCCTGAGTTAGGTTCGTCACAAAACAGATATTTTGGTTTGTTTACTATTGCACGGGCAATAGCAACTCTTTTTTGCATTCCACCGCTTATTTCAGAAGGCAATTTTTTACCGGCATCCTGTAAATTCACCCTTTCCAAAACCTCCTGTACCCTTTCAAGAAGTTCTTTCCTCTTTTTCCTGGTGAACATCCTAAGCGGAAACATTACGTTCTCCTCAACCGTCATAGAATCAAACAAAGCACCTCCCTGGAATAACATTCCTATTTCCTGGCGCAGCTCCCGTTTTTGTCCTTCATCAAAAGAGGAATAAGGTTTTCCGTCATATTCAATCGTGCCTTCTTCCGGAGTAAATAATCCCAGCATACACTTTAAAAGTACACTTTTTCCTGAACCAGACTGGCCAATGACCAGGTTTGTTTTTCCGGTTTCAAAGACAAAGTTTAAACCCTTTAGGATATGTTCCTCTCCAAAACTTTTATGTAAATCTTTAATTTCTATCATTAACTAAGTAATAATTGAGTTACCACGTAATTTGTAATTATTATAACCACACTGGTCCACACAAATGAAGTTGTACTGGCTTTTCCAACTTCCAGTGAGCCTCCCGTCATATAGTAACCATGGAAGGAGGGAATTGTTGCGAGGATCATAGCAAATAAAAATGTTTTAAAAAAAGCATAGAACACATGATATCCTTCAAAATCATCCTGTAGACCGGTAATAAAAGTATCGGCACCCACGAACCCACCAAATACTGCAGAGACATATGCCCCCACGATTCCCAGGAACATCGATATGGCAATAACAAACGGATAAGTAAGCATGGCGATGATCTTTGGAAATATCAAATAATTCAAAGAGTTTATACCCATTACCTCCAAAGCATCAATTTGCTCTGTTACCCTCATTGATCCAATACTCGAGGTTATAAACGATCCCACTTTCCCGGCCATGATTATAGAAATAAACGTGGGTGAAAATTCCAGTATAATTGATTGTCTTGCAGCAAAAGCGATAAGCTCCTTTGGTATTAAAGGATTGTTGAGGTTAAGAGCCGTTTGAAGCGCCACCACTCCACCAATGAAAAAGGATAAAAAGGCAACAATTCCCAGAGAACCTATAATTAATTCATCTATTTCTTTAAATATTAATTCTTTTAAAACCGAACGTTTGGTAAAGCGTTCAAATATTCCCCTAATCATTATGAAATATTGACCAATAGAATGCAGATAGCTCATTAAGCAATTTTTGTTAAAGCTAAAATAGTAATTTTTAGCCGGAAAGTATTTAACTAAGAATTAATCTTTAACCTTGAGGATTTCGTATTTTTGGCCCTCAAATCAGGTTACAAAAAAATGAAAAAATTACTCCTTTTAACGTCGGTCATCTTCCTTACCTTCTTTTCTTCTAAAGCACAAACCCTTACTAAACCCGAAACTCCTGCAGCAAAGACCAAGCTTGTAGTAGGGGTAGTAGTAGACCAGATGAGATACGATTACCTTACCCGTTTTTGGGATCAATATGAAGAAGATGGATTTAAAAGAATAGTCAATAACGGATTTAATTTTAAAAACACTCATTTCAATTATATTCCTACCTACACCGGTCCCGGACATGCTTCTGTTTACACAGGTACTACTCCTGAGGGGCATGGCATTATTGGCAATGACTGGTATGATAAATTTGTAGGAGAAGAAGTCTATTGTACAGGAGATGAAGCTGTGGAATCTGTGGGTACTGCTTCTGCGGCAGGAAAGATGTCGCCCCATAGAATGATGTCAACTACCGTTGCAGATGAAAACCGATTGTATACGCAAATGAGTGGTAAAACCATAGGAATTGCCTTAAAAGACAGGGGAGCAATATTGCCTGCCGGGCATACAGCCAATGCCGCCTACTGGTTCCATGGAGCAGATGAGGGCAATTGGATAAGCAGTACATTTTATATGGAGGAATTACCGGGCTGGGTGAGTGATTTTAATGATTCTGATGTGGTTTCTTCTTATATGAAGACATGGAATCCTCTAAAGGATATTGACTCTTATACCCAAAGCGGCCCAGATCAAACTACTTTCGAAGGGGGGTATAGTGGGCAATCGGCCTTTCCTTATGACATCAGAGAGTTAGCTTCAAAAGAATACCCTTACGAATTGCTGAAAGTCACTCCTTTTGGAAATTCTATCACAACAGATTTTGCCATTGCAGCTTTGGAAGGTGAAGAGCTGGGCAAAGATGAATTTACAGATTTTTTGACCGTCAGTTATTCCAGTACAGATTATGTTGGACATAATTTTGGTGTAAATTCCAAGGAGGTACAGGATTCATATATGCGCCTGGATCAGGACATAGCCCGGTTACTTACGGCCTTAGATGAACAGGTAGGAGAGGGGAATTACACCTTGTTTTTAACTTCAGACCACGGGGGAGTAGATGTTCCTTCATATTTGAGATCGGTAAATATTCCTTCAGGTTACTTTGACAATGTAGAATTTGGCGAGAAGATAAGAGCTTTTGTTGAGGAAGAGTTTGATGAACCTGATTTGATCGAATATGTTTCAAATTACCAGGTATTTTTTAATTACGATCTTCTTAGGGAGGAGGACTTATCTGCTGTAGATCTGGAAAATGCCATAGCGCATTACATTTTACAATATCCGCAAGTGAACAAAGTCTTTACCAGAACACAATTGCAAAGTGGTTCTTTTAATGCGGGAACTGCCGCCCTCATCCAGAACGGATTTAACCAAAAAAGAAGCGGGGACGTGATCATGGTTTTAGATCCCTCGGTGATCACATATTCTGAAACAGGATCAACCCATGGCAGCGGATTTAGCTATGACACTCATGCTCCGTTACTGTTTATGGGAAATGGAGTACCTAAGGGCAGTAGTTTTGAACGTGCAGAAATAGTTGATATAGCTCCAACCATTTCTGCTTTGCTCGGAATATCCAATCCCAACGCAGTTTCAGGAAAGCCTTTGCACGTAATGCTGGATAAGAAGTAATTCAGATAAAAATTATTTCTGAAGCTGATCTTTAGAAGTGAAGTGGTGGCAGGTTTTTGCGAATGTTAAAAGCAATTTTAGAATAGTTTGCTACGCATTTTTTGCCACCGTAATTTTTTTATGAAACGGCTTTCTTCTGGTGTGACAAGTAGAGGTTGCTTGTCTTTCTTTGCTTTAAAATATCCCCCCAGGTAATCCTTGAAGAGGTTAAAATTCTTTTTTCGCAAAGCAAGTTTTGCTGAAGCTATAAGTGTAATTGGTAGCCCATATCCCAATCTGTAAAAAGCCTCTCCCTGTTTAAATTTGGCAGCCCGGGTATAGGTGCCTCCGGTTGGCTTGAGATGCTTTACAAGTAAGGTGTCATCTGTTTCTATTGACCAATTGTGGTATTGTGCCAGCATTTCATCAAGGGTATCCCAGCCCATGGCCGGTCTTAGTTTTCCTATTTGATAAAAACAGGCTTTCCTGTATGCCTTTAATGCACCCCGTAAATGATCTTTGGATGTGAGGTTTTCTATTTCCCATTTCCCGTTTTTTTCAATAGTACAAAAGCCACCTGCTATTCCTATGTTGTCGTTTTGATGAAAAAGTTGCACCAGATCATTCAAATAATTGGGTGGAAAAATTAGATCAGCATCAAATTTACAAATGATATCATACTGCTCATCCAGAGTTTTATAACCTTCATTAAAAGCCTGAATGACTTTGCTTCCGGGGGCATGGCCGTCATTTTGAGATTTTGTATGTATGAGGGAAATATAATCGTATTTGGAAGTATATTCAGAAACAATTTGTGGAGTAGCATCGGTTGAATCGTCATTTACTACCACTATTTTTTTTGGAAGCAGCGTTTGTTCCACTAAGGATTGAAGGGTCTTCCCAATAAATTCGGCCTCATTATAGGCGGGAATAATTATATAGATATCCAAGAATGTCTTTTTGTTTGGGGCTAAAATACAATTAGTTCCGGAAGTAGATTAATAGGTAAGGCTGGCTTTTCAAGAAATAGATATTTGCTAACGTCGTTCAGCATACACAGCGTAATATCGTGGTGTAAATTTCCGGAGTAGTGGCCTTATTCCAAATTTATTAACGGGGTTGGTCCATTTTTCTCTTTTTTGGATAGCCCATCCTGCTTTTTCCAGAAGCCAGTCAAACTGCCAGTCTTCAAATTCATGGAAGTGACGATCCCAGGGATCAATTTTGCTTTGGTAAGCATTTGAAAACCACAATTTCAAAGGGATGGTTGCAACAAGTTTTGGTGCCTGTATATCTTTAATGACTTGAAAGGGGGATACAAGGTGTTCAAATATTTCAAAGGCTGTTACAAGATCATATTCATTTGTTTTCACAGCCCCGGTTTCCAGATCGAGGTCTTCCCCACCTGTATTGGTAACCGCATAATTATTATTCTGCATGATTTCAACAAAAGGGTTTTTAACACCCAGATCTAAAACCTTAGCAGGAGGAGGAACAGATTCTTTTAGAAATTCTATGGTTTTTTTAAATCTTTTGTTCGGAAACGTTTTTTCGTACATCTTAATATTGATATACAATTGCGTTCACATTCATGCCGGCACCAACACTGGCTAACATGATTACATCGCCTTTATTTAATTCCTGATCCTTAATTTGACCTTTGATCACAAGATCCAGTAAAGTAGGAACGGTGGCTACACTGCTATTCCCGAGTTCGTGGATGCTCATGGGCATCACCTTGTCTGGAATAGGGAACTTTTGCTGTTTGTAAAAGCGTTTTATAATAGCATCATCCATTTTTTCATTGGCCTGATGTATAAAGATCTTTTTAACGTCTGCTATTGTCTTACCGCTTTTTTCAAGGCAGGTTTTCATGGCTGCCGGTACTTCGGTCAAGGCAAATTCATAGATCTTTCGTCCGTTCATTTTAATGAACCGGGTATCATTCGTGTTCTCCTGGCGATTGGATGTTCCAAAATAAATGTGATGGGCTTCCTGGTAAGCGTAGGTGGCAGTTTCATGAGATAAAATTCCGCCTTCTTCCTCAGTTTCTTCAAGAACAACAGCTCCTGCACCATCTGAAAATATCATAGAATCCCGGTCGTGTTTATCAACTACTCTGGAAAGGGCTTCTGCGCCTATAACCAGGCATCTTTTTGCCATTCCGCTGCGAATAAATGCCTGTGCCTGGATCACAGCTTCGATCCAGCCCGGGCAACCAAACAGTACATCGTATCCAACACATTTTGGATTCTTGATACGCAGGTTATGTTTTACTCTTGTGGCCAAACTTGGTACAGTGTCACTTTGCACACAGCCAAATTTTACATCTCCGTAGTTATGCGCAACTATGAGGTAATCTAAAGTTTCAGGATCTATTCCGGAGTCTTCAAGTGCTTTCTGAGCGGCAACGGTAGCCATATCAGAAGTGCTTAAGTTCTCTTCCAGGTAACGTCGTTCTTCAATTCCTGTGATCGCCTTAAATTTTTCTATGGTGATCTCATTGGTATGAGGAAATTGTGAACCATCATCATTTAGAAATTCATGCTTCAGAAAGTCTGAATTCTTCTGCGTCAAGTTTGGGATAAAACTTCCTACTCCTGTGATTTTTATGCTCATTTAAACAACGTATTTTTTGAATTCTTTAACTAAATTAATAAAAACCGATTTAACTATAACGCGGGATATGTTTTTATTTCTGATAATTAGAGAATTACAATTTATGCCTCCTTTTCATTGCGAAAAACCAGTTAAGAATAATATATATTGAGAATCATTGAAGAAGATGTAATTCATCTTCTTCAATGGCATCTCTTATGCTTCCATATATTCTTCAATAGGATCACAGGTACATATTAAATTCCTGTCTCCAAAAGCATCATCCACTCTTCTTACTGATGGCCAAAATTTATTGTCGGCAACATAATCCAAAGGGAATGCCGCCATCTCCCGGGTGTAAGGGAAATTCCACGTATCTGCGGTGAGCATTGCCATGGTATGAGGGGCATTTTTCAAAATATTTGATTGATCTTCTGCTGACGATTCGCTTATCTCTTGTCTAATAGAGATCAATGCGTCGCAAAAACGATCCAATTCTGCTTTGCTTTCACTTTCAGTAGGTTCTATCATTAGAGTCCCTGCAACCGGAAAGGAAACTGTAGGTGCATGAAAACCGTAGTCCATCAGTCTTTTAGCGATATCTACAACTTCTATTCCATTGTTCTTAAATGGTCTGCAGTCCAGGATCATTTCGTGGGCGGCTCTTCCTCGTTCTCCGGAATACAATGTTTGATAATGGTCTTTTAAACGAGCTTTAATGTAATTTGCATTTAAAATGGCGTATTCTGTTGCTTTCTGCAATCCTTTGCTTCCAAGCATGGTGATATATCCATAAGAAATAAGGCAAACCAAAGCAGATCCCCAGGGCGCTGAAGAAATGGCGGTGATGGCCTTGTCTCCACCTGTTTTTATAATAGGATTACCCGGCAAAAATGGTATCAACTGGCTGGCAACACAAATTGGCCCTACTCCTGGGCCGCCACCACCATGAGGAATTGCAAAAGTCTTGTGTAGGTTCAGGTGACAAACATCGGCTCCAATGGCTCCGGGGTTAGTCAATCCTACCTGCGCATTCATGTTTGCACCGTCCATGTAAACCTGGCCGCCGTTATCATGAATTAATTTAGTTACTTCACGAATAGAAGATTCAAAAACCCCGTGGGTTGAAGGGTAGGTCACCATAAGTGCAGCAAGATTATCCTTGTGCTTTATTGCCTTTTCCCTAAGATCTTCTATATCTATGTTTCCTTCAGCAGTTGCTTTGGTAACCACTACTTTCATCCCGGCCATTACAGCTGATGCCGGATTGGTTCCGTGGGCAGAAGAAGGAATTAAACAAATATTTCGATTTGCATCTCCTCTGGATTCGTGGTAGGCTCTAATTACCATAAGTCCCGCATATTCACCTTGTGCTCCTGAATTTGGCTGAAGGGAAGTGCCGGAAAAACCGGTAATCACATTAAGTTGCTCTTCAAGTCTCTTGAGAACGATCTGATACCCCTCTGCCTGATCAATGGGAACAAAAGGATGTATATTTCCCCATTGCGGATCGCTGAGCGGCAACATTTCTGAAGCAGCATTTAATTTCATGGTACAAGAACCCAGAGGGATCATAGAATGTGTAAGAGAAAGATCTTTTCGTTCCAGTTTCTTAATGTAGCGCATCAACTCAGTTTCTGAATGATACGAGTTAAAGACTTCATTGGTCAAATATTCTTTTTTTCTTGCTATTTCATTTTGAATGGCATCTCCTTTGGATAATTCAGATAAAGCATCCACTTTTTTTCCTGCAACTTCAGAAAAAATATTTGTGATGTTATTAATGTCTTTTAAAGTAGTGGTTTCATTCAGCGCAATTACTACTGTTTCAGCATCGGGATAATAAAAGTTCATCCAGGCTTCTTCAGCTTTACTTTTTACTGCAGAAGCATCGGCTTTCACCCTAATTGTGTCAAAATAATTTTTATTTATTTGCTTAAAACCTAATTTTTCAAGATTTTCAGCTAAACTAACGGCAGAGCTATGGACGGTATCTGCAATATATTTCAAACCTTTTGGACCGTGATAAACGGCATACATACCTGCCATTACAGCAAGCAGAACCTGGGCGGTACAAATGTTAGAAGTAGCTTTATCACGTTTTATGTGTTGTTCCCTGGTTTGCAATGCCATTCTTAAGGCACGGTTGCCATTCAAATCCTTGGTCACACCAATAATACGTCCGGGAATGCTTCTCTTGTATTCTTCTTTTGTTGCGAAATAAGCAGCGTGAGGCCCACCGTAACCCAAAGGAATTCCAAAACGTTGAGTTGTTCCAACCACGACGTCAACTCCAAGTTCTCCCGGAGCCTGTAATTTTACAAGGCTTAAAATATCTGCAGCAACAACTATTTTAATTTCCGCACTTTTACATTTTGAAACAAATTCGGAATAGTTGAATACCTGGCCAGACTGACCCGGGTATTGTAGAATGGCTCCAAAGAATTCTTTCGAAAAATCAAATTCCGCATGGTTACCAATGACTAATTCTATTCCTAATGGAACAGCTCTTGTCTTGAGCAGGGAAACCGTTTGTGGCAGGACTTCTTCAGATACAAAAAACTTTACGACCTCATTTTTTTTCTGATCCCGTTCCCGAACTGCAAATAATAAAGCCATAGCTTCAGCAGCTGCAGTAGATTCATCTAAAAGTGATGCGTTGGCAAGTTCCATTCCCGTAAGATCACTTACCATAGTTTGGAAATTTAGCAGGGCTTCCAGTCTCCCCTGGGCAATTTCTGCCTGATAAGGAGTGTATGCTGTATACCAACCCGGGTTTTCCAAAATATTTCTTTGAATAACTGCAGGCAAAATGGCCTGATGATATCCCAATCCAATATAAGTTTTGAAGACCTTATTCTTGGCGGCTAATTCACCTATGTGTTCGGCATATTCATTCTCACTTAAAGCAGTGGGAAGGTCAAGGGCAGATTTTAGCCGGATATCATCGGGAATTGTCTCGTATATTAATTGATCCAGAGTAGGGACAGCCACTGTGGAAAGCATGTCCTGAAGTTCAATTTCATCGGGTCCAATATGTCTTAATGCAAAAGAATCTGTTCTCATTAAAATAAGTTGTGTTTTGTGCGGCAAAATTACGTATTTTAAACGTGATTTTTTACATTTTAAGGTCTAACGGATGTTAAGATTTTAAAGGCATATATTTATGTTCGCAGATATTTTTCTTAAATGTTAAGTATAAAAAGCCTTTTAGATTTTTACATCAACAGTAGTATTCATGTTTCTTTGGCAATTGTAGCATTTGCGGCAGTAACATTGATTAATTTTCAGGTTCCCGTTAAGATCGATCTTTTGGTCTTTATCTTCCTGGCGACCATAACCGGGTATAACTTTGTAAAATATTCAGGTATTGCCAAACTACATCATATTAGTCTTTCTGCAAATTTAAGGCTTATCCAAATTTTTTCTCTTGCGGCTTTTATTGGGCTGGTGGTATGCAGTTTTTTTCAGTCTCTTCTCGTGTTATTAATTGCAGCTGTTACAGGCGCATTAACCGTTCT
Organism: Gillisia sp.; assembly: GCA_024635655.1. GTDB lineage: Bacteria > Bacteroidota > Bacteroidia > Flavobacteriales > Flavobacteriaceae > Gillisia. The sequence continues at coordinate 24,077 of JAGXIL010000076.1, forward strand.
ATATGCCTTGCCCGTGTTTAGCAATAATAGAAACCTCAGAGGTGTTCCCGGGATCAAGATCTACGTAATTGCTATAGTTGTAGCGGGGGTAACGGTTTTGATGCCTCTTGTAGATCATGTGGATCTGTTGAAGAGAAATGTGATTTTGGAATTTGTACAAAGATTTTTACTGGCTATAGTTCTGGTTTTACCTCTGGAAATAAGGGATCTGAAATTTGATATGGCACAACTGCAAACCATTCCGCAAAAATTGGGGGTAAGTAAAACAAAAAAAATAGGTTATTTCCTGATTTTGATCTTTTTGCTGCTTGAATTTGTAAAAATTGCTGTAGAAATTCCGGAGGTGGTAAGTTTATTGTTGGTGGGGTTGATCACCTTCATTTTTTTGAAAAGATCGAAGATCAGGCAATCTAAATATTTTACTTCTTTCTGGCTTGAAGCATTACCTATATTCTGGTTATTGATATTAGTTGCCGTCAGGATTATTTTTTAGCTTCTCTTGCAATTTCTTTCTCCCATTTTTCTTTTTCTTCTTTTGTGCAAGCTTTTAGATTCGACTTTTTAATTAGTTTGGTCAATTTTACGTTTTTATTAGTGTATTCACGGCAGGCTTTACAAATCGCAATGTGGATATAAATTTTAATTTTCTCAAAAATTGTGGCTTCATCATATTGTGCCCGATCGCAGCATTGCACCGAATCGGAACAACTAATAAATATAGATTTAATTTTTTGACTCATTTTAAAACCAGTTTTTTTCAAGGCATTCTGCCAATGTTGTACGTGCCCGGTGTATAATTACCCAAAGGTTAGACGGGGTGATATTAAACTCATTACATATTGCTTCAGTATCAAAGCCTTCTATGGTTTTCATTTTAAAGATCCTTGCCTGTTTCTCGTTCAAATGCTCCATACAGGAAAGTATTGCCAGGCCCAATTCTTCATTTTCCAGGAGATCTTCTGCATTTAGCTCAAACCTATCCGGTGCCTGTTCTTCCAGCCAGTCCCCTTCATTATTTTCATCATTATAATTGATCCTTACTTCAGCACTTCCTTTTCTGGAATTAATTTTCCTGTAGTAATCTATTATTTTTCTTTTTAATATCGAAATGAGCCATGTGCGTTCTGAGGCTTCTCCCTTGAAATTCTTCATGGATTTTAAGCCCGCCAAAAAAGTTTCAGAAATTATATCATTCGCAAGATCCCTGTCATTAACCCGTACGATGGTGTAATTGAAAAGGTAATCGGAATATCTGTCTACCCATTTAGTGGGATCTATAACATTTGTTGGCATAGTGGCATCTGGCATATATTCAAAAATAAGAAAAAGAAAGATGTATCAGGGTTTTAAAATTCCACAAGATTTAAATTGTGCTCAGACTTCCTAGGAAAATGATTATTTTTTGATCAATCCTGCACGTTTTAATAACGCATTGGGTTGAGGTTCTTTTCCTCTAAACCTTTTATAGAGTTCCATTGGATGTTCAGTACCTCCCCTTGATAAAATATTGTCTTTAAATTTTTGAGCGATTTCTTTACTGAAGATCCCTTCCTCCTGAAAATATTCAAACGTATCTGCATCCAGGACTTCTGCCCATTTATAGGAATAATAACCGGCAGAATAACCTCCCTGGAAAATATGTGAAAAAGAAGTGCTTACGCAGTTTTCCGGTACCTCCGGGAATAACTTAGTGGATTCAAATGCCTTTTCCTCATGAGCCTTCACATCTTTGACACTTGTAGGATCGATACCATGCCAGCTCATATCCAACATTCCCAGGCTTATTTGCCTTAGAGTAGCCATTCCTTCCTGAAAATTGGCCACCTTTTTAATTTTTTGTATTAATTCCACGGGAATTACCTCCCCGGTTTCATAATGTTTGGCAAATATTTCCAAAGCTTCAGGTTCATAGCACCAGTTTTCCAGTACCTGGCTTGGAAGTTCAACAAAATCCCAGTATACGCTTGTGCCGGAGAGACTGGGATATATAGTATCTGCCATCATTCCATGTAAGGCGTGGCCAAATTCATGAAAAAGAGTGGTTACCTCATTGAACGTTAATAACGAGGGAGTGTTTTTTGTGGGTTTGCTAAAATTGCAGACTATGGAAATGTGAGGCCTTAGATTCCGGTCCTTTTCAACGTACTGTGGGCGAAAGGAGGTCATCCATGCTCCGTCCCTTTTCCCGGGACGTGGATGGAAATCGGCGTAGAACAACGAAATCTCCCGATTATTTTCATCGGTTACCCTATAGGTTTTCACATCGGGGTGATAAACATCTACATCAAAAACCTCCTCAAAATTGAGATCATATAATTTGTTGGCAATGGTAAAAACACCGTCAATAACATTTTCAAGTTTAAAATAGGGTTTTAGCTTTTCATCATCGAGATCAAATAATTTTTGTTTTAATTTCTCACTGTAATAAGAAGCATCCCATTTTTTTAACCTATCGATCTCATCCAATTCCCTTGCAAAATCATCCATTTCATTAAATTCTCTTTCTGCAGCAGGTTTTGCTTTCTGCAGCAGGTCGTTTAAGAATGTTTCAACCTTTTCAGGGCTTTCGGCCATTCGTTCTTCCAGTACAAAAGCGGCATGTGTGGGGTATCCGAGTAAATTTGCTCTTTTAAACCTTAATTTGGCGGTTTTTAAAACATTTTCCTGGTTATCTAGTTCATCTCCATGAAATCCCTTTGCTCCAAAGGCAAGTGCCAATTCTTTCCGCAACTCCCTGTTACTGGCATATTTCATAAAGGGGATATAGCTTGGGTATTCGAGGGTAAAGATCCATCCGGTTTTATCTTTTGCAGTTGCAACTTCCGCGGCTTCTTCAATTACATCTTTGGGTAATCCTGCAAGGTTGCTTTCATCGGTGATATGTAAGGTATAGCGGTTAGTTTCGGCCAAAACATTTTCTCCGAACTTTAGGCTCAAAGAAGATAGTTCTTTGTCGATCTCCCGAAGTTGCTGTTTTTTATCTTCTGAAAGGTTTGCGCCATTTCTGGAAAAGGCTTTATATTTTTTATCCAGCAACATTTGCTGTTCAAGATTTAGATCCAGCACTTCTTTTTGATCGTAAACGGCCTTTACCTTTTTAAATAAAGCATTATTTAAAATGATGTCATTTCTGAAATCTGAAAGTATAGGGGAAACTTCTTGTGCGATCTTCTGGATCTCATCATTGGTTTCTGAAGAATTTAAATTGAAGAAAATGCTGGTAATAAGGTCCAGTTGTTTCCCTGAAAATTCCAAAGCTTCTATTGTGTTCTCAAAGGTAGGATCTTCTTTAGAAGCTGCTATTTCCTCAATTTCTGTCCTGGCATCTTCAATGGCTTTTACAATTGCAGGTTTAAAATGCTCATTCTTTATATTTGAAAAGGGGGCAGTTTCAAAATTTTGCAATAGTGGATTCATATATTTTTGTATTAGAGAATTTTTGTAGGAATTTTCTTCAATAGCGCTTTTTATCGATATTTCCTGTCAAATTAAGATTAATTTATATTTTTTTTGTACATTTATCTATTCTGTATCACCGTGAAAAGTTAAAAGAAAAGTAGTTGCTAATAGTTTGAATAAATATTTAGAATGGTTAATAAATTATGATTTTGAGCAAAAAGTGCTACTCTTGAAGCCACGTCCAGGCGTGGCTTCTTTAATTTTTTAAGTCCCTGGCGCCTGCTAATACTTTTTCTTTAAGACCTTCTTTATATACCAATATTTTATCCAACATACATTTATCTGCAGAGGCTATGATCTGTGCTGCAAGAATCCCTGCGTTTTTTGCCCCGTCAAGTGCTACGGTTGCTACCGGAACTCCGCCCGGCATCTGTAAAATAGAAAGTACAGAATCCCAGCCATCAATAGAATTACTCGATTTTACAGGCACCCCAATAACCGGAAGGGGAGACAATGAGGCGATCATGCCCGGTAAATGAGCAGCTCCTCCGGCACCGGCAATAATTACCTTTATTCCCCTGAGATGGGCATTTTTTCCGTAATCAAAAAGCTTTTCAGGAGTGCGATGTGCAGAAACGATGTCAACTTCTACTTCTATATCAAATCCTTTAAGGATATCAATTGCTTCCTGCATGACCGGAAGATCACTGGTACTGCCCATTATAACCGCTACTTTGCTCATAATTCAACTTTTGTTTGATCAGATTGAAAAATACCTGATGTTAATTATACACTTTTTATTAAATCTAAATCCGGTAGGGTTTGATATTATTTACTCACAACTTTAATTGTTTTTTTTACTTCTTCGGCAATCCTCCGCGCTTCATTCAGGTCCTGGTTCACAATGGTTACGTGGCCCATTTTTCGGAAAGGCCTTGTCAGTTGCTTTCCGTAGATATGAGGAGTAACTCCGGGCAATTTTAAGATCCGGTCAATGTTTTTATAAGAAACGGGTCCTGAGTGACCTTCTTCTCCGGAAAGATTGACCATTATTCCTCCCAATTTACTTTCTGTACTTCCTAAAGGAAGATCCAGGATCGCCCTTAGATGTTGTTCAAACTGATTAGTAAAACTTGCTTCAATACTATAATGGCCGCTATTGTGTGGTCTGGGGGCAACTTCATTCACCAGGATCTCATCATCCTTTGTTTGAAACATTTCCACGGCCAGGAGCCCATGGTGTTGAAAAGCTTCGGAAACATTTTTCGCGATCTCCCTTGCCTTTTCAGCCACACTTTCCTCAATACGGGCAGGACAAACTACATATTCCACCTGATTTGCAGTGGGATGAAACTCCATTTCAACCACGGGAAAAGTTTTTATTTCACCTGATGGGGATCTTGCTACTATAACCGCAAGTTCATTTTTGAATGGCACCAGGTCTTCAGCAATACATGCCCCCGGAGTGATTTGTTCAAGATCGTCTCCGGTGCGTACCACCATTACTCCTCTTCCGTCATAACCACCCGTAGTGCTTTTCCATACAAACGGCATCTTAAGATTACCTTCTTCCAAAGCTTTAACCATTCCCTCCCTGGAATCAAATACCTGATATGGCGCGGTTGGAATGTTGTTAGACGTATAGAATTTCTTCTGAACCGATTTATCCTGTATTTTTTCCAGGGTTTGTGAGGAAGGATAGACCTTTATTCCTTCTTTCTCCAGTTGCTTTAACGCCTCTATATTCACTCCTTCTATTTCGAAGGTAAGCAGGTCTACCTTTCTTCCGAAATTTAGAACTGTATCAAAATCCATAAGCTCCCCCTGTTGAAAGTAATTCGCAGCAATTCGGCAGGGAGCTTCTTCGCTTGGGTCCAGCACAAAGGTCTGGATGTCAAATTTACGGGTTTCATATAGCAGCATTTTGCCCAATTGACCACCGCCTAATATTCCTAATTTAAACTCTGATGAAAAATAGTTGATCATAAACGCGACGAATTTGAACAAAAATAATTTTTTAAGATGGATTGTCGAAGAAATCAGGGATAAATCGGTGAAATAGTTAGTACACCTAGTTGTTTAGAATCCTTATCTTTGCTCCTTTAAAATAAAAAAATTGATCCAGTTACACGATTTAACTTTTACGCCTTTTATCTCAGAAGAAAAGATCACCAGATCTATAGAGAAAATTTCCCGGAAGATTAATGAGGATTTTAGTGGTGAAAAACCGGTATTCCTGGTTGTGCTTAACGGTGCATTCATGGTGGCTACAGAGATCATAAAGAGGTTTGACGGTGAGTGTGAAGTGACCTTTGTGAAGTTAGGCTCATATGAAGGGACCGCCACAAAGGGCACTGTAGATACTTTGATTGGCCTTAGCCATAGTCTCCAGGGAAGACAGGTGGTTGTAATTGAAGATATTGTAGATACAGGAAATACCCTCGCGGCATTAGACAGGATTTTAAAAAGGCACCAGGTAGCCGGTTATAAAATAGCTACATTATTCTTCAAGCCGGCAGCATATCAACAAGCGTATCCTATTGATTATGTTGGGATGGAAATTCCCAATGATTTTATAGTTGGATTTGGTTTGGACTATGATGGTCTTGGCAGAAATCTAACTCAGGTATATAAACTAAAAGAAGAAACCATGACAAATTTGGTATTATTTGGCCCTCCCGGAGCAGGAAAAGGTACACAGGCAAGTGTGCTGAAGGAAAAGTATGAACTTATCCACATTTCAACCGGAGATGTTTTTAGATATAACATTAAAAATGAAACAGATCTGGGAAGACATGCCAAATCTTTCATGGATAAAGGTCAACTGGTTCCAGATGATGTAACCATTAAAATGCTTGAAGCGGAAGTAGATAAAAATACAGATGCAAAAGGTTTTATTTTTGATGGGTTTCCAAGAACTGTGGCCCAGGCTGAAGCCTTATCTGATCTTCTAGCCAAAAAGAATACTGAGGTTTCAGCAATGATCGCCCTGGAGGTAGATGATGAGGTCCTGGTGAAACGGCTACTGGAAAGAGGGAAAACATCCAATCGTGCAGATGATGCCGATGAGGATGTTATCAGACACAGGATCAAAGTATACTATGAAGAAACCGCCATTGTAAAACAATATTACCTGAAACAGGATAAATATTACGGAGTAGATGGTGTAGGTAGTGTAGAGGATATTACCGAAAGAATAAGTAAGGTCGTAGATTCTTTACAAAAGAAGAATTAATAAAGTAAATCAAATCGATTCCTGCAGAAAAGGAAAAAGGATCTGAAGATCCTGAAGTATAAATGCAGTTGATTGCAAGGAAAAATATAGAATGACTGAAGGGAATTTTGTTGATTACGTTAAAATACATGTGGCTTCCGGAAAAGGAGGGCAGGGATCTGCGCATTTGCGCCGTGAAAAATATGTGGCCAAAGGTGGCCCTGATGGAGGAGATGGGGGTCGTGGAGGACACGTCATATTAAAAGGGAATAAAAACCTCTGGACCTTATTTCATTTAAAGTTTAAACGCCACGTAAGAGCTGAACATGGTGAAAGCGGTGGAAAGCAAACCAGTACGGGAGCAGATGGTGCTGATCAATATATCGATGTGCCGCTGGGTACTGTGGTAAGAGATACAGAAACTCAGGAGGTGATCCACGAAATTACTGAAGACGGTCAGGAAATTATTGTTGCAGAAGGGGGTAAAGGCGGTCGTGGAAACAGCCATTTTAAAACTTCTACCAACCAAACCCCACGGTATGCCCAACCCGGTATGGATGGGGATGAAGTGGATGTGACCCTGGAGCTTAAACTACTTGCCGATGTAGGTTTAGTAGGATTTCCCAATGCAGGTAAATCAACTTTACTTTCTGTAATTACGGCGGCCAAGCCTAAAATTGCAGATTACGAATTTACAACGCTCAAACCCAATCTTGGGATAGTAGAATACAGGGAATATAAAACCTTTGTGGTTGCTGATATTCCGGGAATCATTGAAGGAGCTGCGGAAGGTAAAGGGATTGGACACCGTTTTCTCAGGCATATTGAGAGGAATTCCACATTACTGTTTTTAGTCCCTGCAGATGCTCCGGATATTTCTAAACAATACGAGATATTACTGGATGAATTACGCCGGTATAATCCGGAAATGCTGGACAAAGACAGGCTGGTGGCAATTTCAAAAAGCGATATGCTCGATGAAGAACTTAAAGGAGAACTAAAGGCTGAACTCGATAAAAATTTAAATGCTCCATATATATTTATTTCTGCAGTTGCTCAACAAGGCCTTACTCAGCTAAAAGATAAACTTTGGGAAATGCTAAATAAGGAGGCTGTTTAATTATTGTTAATCAGTTAATTTCAGGAAAGGATTTTATGTAACTTTAAAAAAACTCCTTTATGAAGATCTTTCAATGTTTTGTTTTTCTTGTTTTAATTACTGCCTGCAATACACCTCAAGCTGTTTATGACTATGATGATAAGGTAGATTTTACAGCCATTCAAACCTATGGTATCTATCCTGACCTTGTAACCAATCTCAGCCAGCTGGATGAGCAGCGCCTTCTTTCAGTTCTTCACGAGGAGTTACAAAATAAAGGGCTTGCAGTATCTGAGGAGCCCGGGATCTACGTAAACTTTCATGCTTCAGAATACCAAACCGAAAGCAGCAATAACCTGGGGGTTGGAGTAGGGGGCACCGGCAGGAATGTTGGGGTAGGGGTTTCCGGAGGGATCCCACTGGGTGGTCCAGATACTTATTTGCGAGTAACATTTGACTTTGTAGATGCTCAAAATGATTCCCTTATCTGGCAGGCAGTTATTGACGCGAAATTTGATAAAGACAGTTCTCCGGAAAAGAGAGAAGAGCGTTTAAGAGTAATGGTGAAAAAAGCTTTAGATGGTTATCCTCCGAAAAAATAATTTTTATTATATAATCCTTTTCTCATAAGGGGTTAAATGAATAAATACATTCCTTAACAGTTTCCATCTTTTTATCTACATGTTTACTTCATGCTTAAATAGCAATTTCTAATCAAATTTAAGACCTACTAAGTCTTGATGAGGGTAGTAATGTTTTCCATATTAAAGGACCTCTTCTTACCATATACTTTTCCAAGAAAACCAAATTGTAACCCGATCCCTGAATTATGAAGAAGAATTTTGGCGGCAGGATTTTTTATTTATGGAGTAGTTCCACTATATAATTAATTAAGGAAATTATACTTCTTTCCCTATGGTAGCAGGGAGACTAAGAGTAAACTTTTCTTTGGTTGCTCCGGGTCAGGTGAGAGGGTAATTTTTTCTATTAAACGGAGGCTTATCTGTATCATAAAACTTGTTTATAGGTTGATCCGGCTTTTTTAGTGGTTTAGTAAGAATTAGATGAAAATAAAAATGCCCCGGTTTCCCGGGGCATTTTCTTTGGTTGGTTAGTTAGTGCAACTTAATTCATAATTGTGAACTCACTACGTCTGTTTCTGGCATATTGCTCAGCAGTACATCCGGTAGGTTCTGTACAATCATTCAATGGCATGCTCTCGCCAAATCCTTTAGCAGTTAATCTTTCTCTTTCGATTCCCTGGCTTACCAGGTACTCAAGAGTAGACTGGGCACGTCTTTCAGAAAGAGCCATGTTATATGTATCAGTTCCTCTTGCATCGGCATGAGATCCAATTTCTATTTCAAGAGAAGGATACTTCTTCATGATATCTGCCACTTTATTAAGGGTTGATTCAGATTCTTCTTTGATTGTTGCTTTATCGAAGTCAAAGTAGATATTTCCTACATCTCTTAACTGTTGCCTTCCTGTTTCAGGATTAGTTTCTCTTTCATCAATTTCAACAACAGGAGGAGTATACTCTTCCCTTGTAAAGTTGTAAAGATTGTCTGTTCCTCTTCTGTTTGAAGCAAACCAACCATCATCCTGACCTTCCTTGATCACAAATGCAAAATCATCATTGGCACTGTTAACTGAAGTTCCCAGGTTACGCACTTCGGTGAAATCACCCTCTGTACTGTAGATATCAAGATTACCAAATCCCTGGTGTCCGTCAGATGAAAAGTAAAGTACATCCTGATCACTAATAAAAGGGAATTGTTCTCTGTGTGGAGTATTTACCTCAGGGCCAAGATTTCTTGGAGTTCCAAAAGTTCCATCTTCATTTATATCTACAACATAGATATCAAAAGAACCTTCAGATCCTGGCATATCACTGGCGAAGTATAATTGGCTTCCATCTGCACTTAAACTTGGATGCTCTGTAGAATATTCTTCACTTGAAAAAGGAAGGACTTCAATGTTGGTCCAGGTTCCATCAACGTTTTCTGCACGATAAAGGCTAATGTGGGCAACTTTAACTTCATCTTCATTCTTTACTCTGTTGTCATTGGTACGGTCAAAGTACATGGTCATACCATCCTGACTAAAGGTTGCAGAACTTTCGTGAGAATCTGAATTAATATCTCCCGGAAAAAGTACTATGTTGGTTAACTGTCCCTCATCATCAACATCTGCAGTATAAAGATCCAGCGTTGGCTTTTTGTTCCACGGATAGATTGGTCTTGCCTGATTTCTTGTAGAAGCAAAAGTTACCTGGTCCCCGTAATAGCCAATTCCAAAATCGGCAGATGCTGCGTTGTTCATTACCTGGTTGGTAGTGAAAACGTGCGAAACGGTAGTGTCAAGTTCTTTTCTGAATTCTTCAAAATTAAAGTCTTTTCCATAGTAATCGGAAAAGTATTCATCAGCTTCTTCCTCGTTTCCTGTAGCCATTAAAGCATGTGCAAAACGAAATTTGTATTCCGGTTCTACTATTTCTTCATGTCTTAGGAAAAGAATTCTGTAAACCTCTGTGGCATTACCCATGTTATGGGTAAAGAAATATGCGTCTCCTAAATTTTGAAGCACTTCCTGGTTCTTATCTGATACTTTCTCATAAGCTTCAGCAGCATCGACATAAGCTCTTTGAGCGAAGAATCGATCTCCTTTTCTTATTTCAGAATTTTGTGCAAAGCCTGAAACACTTATAAGGATTATTAATATTGAACTATATAATTTTTTCATGTTGTCTCTGGTTTTTAGAAGAATCTTGGTGATTTGTCATATCCTTTGGATAGGCCTAAAAGGTCTAAATCAAATAATAGAAGGAATTCATGCGTCCCATCATTATACCTGCTCAAATTTGAGGTGGTATAATCATAAGCATATCCAATTCTCAATCCCGGGGTTACCGAGAAATTGACCAAACCTGTTACGGCATCACCAAACCTGTAACCAACTCCCGCTTCAAGCCTGTTGAACATTAAAACGTTTGCTGTAATATCTACAGATAAAGGAGCGCCTTCAACCCCTCTAGCCATGAAAGCAGGCTTTAACTTAAGGTCCTGATTTAGGTCGAAAACGTATCCACCTGTTACAAAATAGTGGATGTTCTCTTCTCCAAGAGATCTTAAGCCTTGCTCATTTTCTAAATGTTTTGAGGTAAAAAGGTTTGGGGCAGAAACACCGAAGTAGTAATTATCTCCAAAGAGGTAAGTTCCAACTCCAAATACAGGAAACAGCTCATTTATGTTCTGCATGGCAGGATCATTAGGTTCATTTGTCTCCAGTCCTGTAAGATCTCCGTCAAAAGTTGTGATTCCACCTTTAACTCCAAATGAAAGTTTATTGTTGTTGTCATCCAAAGGAAGTACATAGGCGAAATCTGCAGTGATATTATTTTCTTTAACAATATCGCCAATTTCATCATGTACTATAGATAAACCAACTTCAACCCTTTCACTTAGCGGGGTATGAGCGAAGAAACTGGCGGTGCTTGGAGCACCGTCAATTCCTACCCATTGAGATCTGTAAATTCCACCAAGATTAAGCATACCTGGATTGTCGGTAGCATAAGCGGGGTTAACTACACTCATATTGTACATGTACTGAGTGTAAAGGGGGTCTTGTTGCGACATACCTTTAATAGAGAAAAGGATAATGCCTGTAAAGATTAGATATTTAAATATGTTGTTTTTCATTTCTTTCTGTGTTTATCCTTTAATTATCTACTTAAGTAAAGTTTACCCTGAACCGGGGTTGTTTGGCCATCATTGTAATTCACAATGTAGAAGTAAACACCTGCAGGTAAAACATTGTCACCCAAAGTAGCAGACTGGTTTGATGTTCCATCCCAATCTGGTGTGTTTGCATTTCCTTTAAATACTGCATTACCCCATCTGTTAAAGATCTCAATGGTGTAGTTTGGATAATCCTCAGCAATATCTGGAATCACAAACCTGTCATTAATGTTATCTCCGTTTGGTGAGAATGCGTCAGGAATTCCGCAGAAACCTACTTCAACATTTACCGCTCTTCTTTCATCACTTTCACAACCTGTGGTTGAATCTGTGGCAGTGGCGTAGTAAGTAACTCCATTTTCTAGCTCTGTAGAGGCATCAATAGGAGTTCCTCCAACTGCTGAATCGTATATGCGAATTCCGTCACCGTTAAGGTTTCCAATAAGGTCCTGTACAGTAGGCTCATCATTTCTACAGAATTCATTTCCTTCCGGTTGGATGGTTGGAGATACTGCAGTATTTAATGTTACCGTTACTGATACAGATCCTGAACTTTCACAAGCTCCTTCACCAACAGATGATATTGCATAATAGGTTACAGCATTTGTAAGCTCAGAAGTTTCAGGAATAACAGTAGTTAAATCGGCATCTGAATACCAAATAATGTCATCTCCTGTGATCTGAATATCTCCAACGGTAGGAGCATCAACGATACAGAAAGACTGTTCAGCATCAGCTACCGGTAAGGCAGGAGTTTCTGTTACCGTAACAGTGATCATAGTTGCATCTTCAGCACAAGCCGTAGTAGCGTAGTAATCACCATCTACAAGAGGATCGGTACTATTTGCTACTATAGTTAATTCTGCATCTTCATACACTATAACATCGTTTCCGGTGATGTCAAGATCTGCAACAGTTGGATTGTCTTCTGAACAAAATGTTTGTTCAGCATCAGCAACCGGAGCATCTTCAGAATCATCAATAGTAACAGTTACACTTGCAGCAGCAGATTCACAGCCGTTATCTGAAATTGCAGCAGCGTAATAAACCTGTCCGTCAACTAGTGGGTCTGTAGTATCAGCCTGAGTTGTTAGCTCTGCATCTGTAAACCATACGGCATCTTCACCGGTAACAGTTAGATCACCAATAGTAGGGTTATTAGCTGAACAAAAGAATTGCTCTGCATCAGCTTGTGGAGCATCGGGTGAAGCTAATACAGTTACAGTCAGATCAACTGAAGCTGTACACTCACCTTCGCTTAACGTATAGGTAGTAGTATAATCTCCTAATTTACTTCCGTCGTTGTAATCAGCAATAATTTCAGCTATTGTTGGGCTGAAAGTTCCCGCTTCAGATACACCTGGATCTAATAAATCAAGGAAAAGATTTCTAACCTGACCTTCACTAAAATTATCAACCTCAGACAGACAAACTTCAATGCTGTTATCTGATCCGGCATTTACGCCTTCAATAACTTCAACAGTGTAAGTAGCAGAATCTTCTCCTGTCACACAAGCCGTAGTTGAATCTACAGTATAAGTAAAGGTGTAAGTATCAACACCAGCTTCAGAAGGATCAAACATATTCCCTTCCAACCCTTCAAATATTCCATTTGGATTGGCTTCTGAACTTAAATAGTCAGTAAGATCAATTTCTCCTTCAGTAGAACAAAAGGTTAGAGTAGTTGCAGGTCCTGCATTGGCTACCTCTGTATCATTAATGATCACAGTGTAATCAGCAGAATCTTCGCAGTCTCCATTACTCACTGTGTAAGTGGTAGTGAAAGTTCCAATAGGATTGCTTAAGAACTGAGCTATTAAAGTTTCAATTGTTGGTGAAAAATTTCCGCCTTCATCAGTATCAGCTGGTAAAAGATCATTGAAAATAGCTACAGCTTCTGCCTCGCTCATGTCCTCAATCTCAGTTATACAGTAAGAAAGGGTTGCACCGCCACCGGCGTTTGCCTCATCAGAAACCGTAATATTAAAAGTTGTAGAATCTGAAGTTCCTTCATTAACGCAATTTGCGCTTCCATCAACACTATAGGTGATCACGTAAGTACCTGGTCCTATAGCAGGATCAAAGTTGCCTTCTTCGTTAATACCTTCACCTGTGAAAGTTCCACCTGTGTTAGCATCATCACTTAAAAGTGTATCGTCTAAGATTACAATATCTTCACTCGCACAATCAATATTGATATTTGTTATAGTTCCGGCATTGGCATCCTGGTTAGGAACAATGCTTACAGTAAGTTCAATTGAAGTTGGACATTCACCATCACCAACAGTGTAGGTAGTAGTGAAATTACCCAAACCTTCAGACTCGATGTCTTCAGCTATTTCAGCCAAAGTAGGCTCAAAAGTTCCACCTTCTGAAAGTCCTGATAATTCAAGATAAAAATCTCTTAAAGCATCTACACCTGGAAAGGTTGTTTGAACATCGTCTTCACATACAATAGCTGGTGCAGGGCTGTCAATTACAGATCCAGATCCAGATATAATTATATTAAATGTAGTAAAGGCTGAAGTTCCTTCATTAACGCAATTTGCGCTGTCATCTACTGTATAAGTGATCTCATAAGTACCTGGTCCAATTGCCGGATCAAAGTTTCCGTCGTCATTTACACCTTCACCTGTGAAAGTTCCGCCAGTATTAGCATCATCACTTAAAAGTGAATCATCTAAAACAATCGCATCTTCACTTGCACAATCAACATTAATATCTGCAATAGTTCCGGCATTAGCATCCTGGTTAGGAACAATAGTAACCGTTAGGTCAACAGTGTTTTGACATTCGCCATCACCAAAAGAATAGGTAGTGGTAAAATCTCCAAGTCCATCTTCATCATTTTGATAAATTTCTGCTATTTCCCGGGGAGTTGGATCAAATGTTCCATTAGTAGGGAAACCAGCTTGCTGCGCGATAGCAGTATAATACTTCCTGATCTCATCATTACTTGGGAAAAGATCCTGAACATCGCCTTCGCAAACGATAGCTGCTTCAGGGCTTTCTGCTACCGTTCCTTCATTTACATTTAATGTAAATTCCGTGGAGTCAGGTTCTCCTGCAGTACAGTTATCATTGCTTTCAGTAACGGTATAGGTAATGTCGTATGAATCAACTACAGAAACATCAAACATTCCATCTTCAATTACTCCATTGTTATCAGAGAAGGTTCCTCCGGCATCATTATCCTCACCTAGCAAAGAAAATAAGTCGAAAGGTGTTGCACTGGCACAAACCGGTGCAGGATTTATATCTCCGGCGTTAGGTTCTTCTGTATTGTTTATAGTTAATGTTATAGCTACAGTCTCTTCACCACAATCTGATGTTACAGTGTAAAATACCGGTCCAAATGTTTCTGGAGCAGTTGGATTACTTGTAATGAAGCTTAAGATTTCTAAACCTGTGTCTTCTGCCGATTCATCAAATGAACCATCAAGATTTGTAATTCCATTTTCTACAAGGATATTTTCAAAGAAAGCTTCAGCTCGTGGAAAGTCGGCCAATAATGCCTGCACTTCGGTAATACACATTTCCATTGCAATAGCTTCCGGAAGCTGATCTGTTCCTTGTACTGTGATAGTAAAAGTTGTTTCGTCTGAAGTTCCTTCTATAACACAATCTGCAGTATCATCCACAGTGTATGTGATAGTATAGGTTCCAGGCCCAACTGAAGGATCAAAATTTCCTTCTTCATTTACACCTTCACCGGTAAAAGTTCCACCAGTGTTTCCTCCTTCATTAGGAAGAGATGCTAAATCTATTACTGCATCTTCGTCACAATCAACTGTTACATCTTCGATAGTTCCGGCATTAGCTTCCTCAGAAGGAACTATGGAAACAGTAAGTACGACAGATGTTTGACAATCTCCCTCACCAAAAGTATAGGTAGTGTTGTAATCTCCAATTTTATCTGTTCTTCCCTGGTAATCTGCTGCAATTTCAGCCCCATTAGGTGAAATTGTTCCGTTAGTAGGGAAACCAGCTTGCTGCGCGATAGCAATATAGAATTTTCTGATCTCATCAACACTTGGAAAAGTAGCTTCCACATCTGTTTCGCAAACAATAGCTGCTTCAGGGCTTTCTGCTACGGTTCCTTCATTTACAGTTAATGTAAACTCGGTTGAGTCAGGTTCTCCTGCAGTACAATTTTCAGTACTTTCAGTAACGGTATAGGTAATGTCATAAGTTCCCATTTCAGAAACATCAAACTGGCCGTTTTCAATTAAACCATTGTCATCAGAGAAAGTTCCTCCGGCATCGTTGTCCTCACCAAGTAAAGAAAACAGGTCAAAAGGTGTTGCACTTGCACAAACCGGCGCTGGATTGATCTCCCCGGCGTTAGGTTCTTCTGTATTATTGATCGTTAAAGTAATATCTACAGACTCTTCACCACAATTGTTGGTAACAGTGTAAGTAGTATTAAAAGTTTCCGGTTCTGTTGGTTCACTGTTGATGTAGGCAAATATCGCAGTACCTACAACATCTTCTGAAGGATTAAAAGTTCCGTCGAAATTTGTAATACCATTTTCTGAAAGAATATTATTAAAGAAGGCTTCTGCATCTGCTGGGGTTTCAATTAATTCCTGCACCTCTATAATACACATTTCCAATACAATTGGATCTCCGAATTCTTCTGTTCCCTGGACGGTAATTGTAAACGTGGTTTCATCTTCAGTTCCTTCGTTTACACAATCCTGCTCATCGTTCACAGAGTATGTTATTGTGTAATCTCCGGGACCTATGGCGGGATCAAAATTCCCGTCCTCATTAACACCTTCACCAGTAAATGTACCACCTCGGGTGGCATCCTGACTAAGCAGGGAATCGTCAAGAATTACAATGCTGTCATCTTCACATTCAACTATGATATCTTCTATAGTTCCTGCGTTGGCATCCTGTGATTCAATGATTCTTATTGTTAATTCAACTGTATACTCACATCCCTCTTCACCGGCAGAATAGGTAGTGGTAAAATCACCTGTTTGAGGCTCAGGAGTATTTTGGTATTCCTCTATAAGCTCCGCAGCTGTTGGATTAAAAGTTCCACCTGTTGGAGCTGAAGGATCAAGTAAGTCTCTCAAGAAATTCTCTACCGCATCCACGCTTGGAAATGTTTCTTCTACCTCAGTAGTACAAACAATACCAACTTGTGGTTCTCCAACTTCGGCTTCTATAAGTTCAACGATAACAGCAAATCTATCCTCACTCTCACAAGGGGGTAAATTTGAGTTACTTCTATTCACAATTTGAGTTGCGAAATAAGTTTCTCCATCCACTAAAGGTGTTGTAGAGGATAATGCGGGAGAGGAGGTGGCAGTGCTGTACCATCTAAAAGCCTGAGTGTCCGGGCTGGTAGCCTCTGCTTCAAGATCGGCTACAGTAGCGCCTACACAAAATTGTTGGGTCGGTTCACCTGTAGGAGCAAATGCCTCTACTGGGTCATAACGCAAAGCAATCCTACTTGTTCTACAATCTGTATCTGGATTTCTTTGTCCTGCAAAATAGCTATTACCTTCCACAAGTCTGGTAGTGGATTCCATTGCAGTTTCTCCAAATTCGGCAGCAAAAATCTCCACCTCATTTCCATCAACATTATCAATAAGATCCTGTACCGTACTTTGATCAGCTTCATCGTATTCACAAGGTGCAAATGTGTTTCCAAATTGAGTAGTTGGAGCGCCAAAATCATCTACTGTGACGGTCACTTCAGTTCTTCCTTCTCTACAAGTATTAGAGAGGTTACCCGCCCAGTAAGAACCATTTGTTAATAATTCATCATTTGGGATAGGGTTAGTTGATGTTTGAGTTCTGTACCATCTTAATTCGTCACCATTACCTTGGGCACCGGTTTCATTTGTTAAGTCTGCGATGGTAGATAAGTAACAGAATTCATCGGGATCGGTGTTACTTACTGTGGGGCAGTTCTCCGACTGTGCATAAGTCGGGCTATTACCAATTAGTAAAATAAAGGCAAAAAAGAGCATAAAGAACCCTTTCTTTCCTAAAGTAAAATTTTGCATAGGCTAGGTGTTAAATTTGACATTAAATATTATGTTGAGTAGAGAGCCTTTATAGGCTCCGCAAATATTGCAATTATTTTCTACAATAGTGTAAAAATTAGGGAGAATTTTAACGATAGGCCCCAATTGAGTTAAAGATTAGTTAATTCATAATCAGACCTATGTAATAGCTGTTAATTCTTATAAAAAAGGGCTTTATTTTTTACTTATCCTTAACATAATTTACCCTGCACTTAGACAGACCCTAAAATGTTTATCCGTTTATCTGTAGAAAAAACCCGATTAACATCATTAAAAAATGAAAATTTGGAATTTTTCGGAAAGAGATATTGGGTCTTTCATGATGTTAGAGACCATTTTAAAATCGTTATCGGGATTTCTATTTTTCCCTAAAAGAAATAAGAAGGCGTGAGAAGTAATTTGAACCCATAACAAACATTCATCATAATGCAGATCGATTTCCTTTTCTAGTTTTTTATCTTTGGCGAAAATTTCAGGCTATGAATCTTCATTTTATTGCTATTGGAGGTAGTGCTATGCATAATTTAGCA
>JAGXIL010000077.1 GCA_024635655.1 Gillisia sp.
GCCGGTAAAAGCTTTTGTGGAACTGGTCTCCGGGATGTTCTCAAAGATCCTTTTTATAGCCTGACTTTCAGAAAGATCATTATTTTTGGTTGCGGTTCCGTGGGCGTTGATAAGATCTATATGACCTGATGCAATTCCTGCAATTTGCAAAGCCTTTTCCATTGCCATAAAAGCACCTTCCCCGGTTTCCGAAGAAGCAGTCTGGTGCCAGGCATCATTAGAGTTTCCATAGCCCGTTACCCTTCCCAGGATTTGTTTGTCCTCTATAATATCTTCGGCTTCCAAAATTAAAAAGGCAGCTCCTTCTCCAAGATTTAGCCCGTTACGGTTTTGGTCAAAGGGTTTACAGCTTTCAGAAGAAAGGATCATCAGGGAATTAAATCCATTCAGGGTGAATTTCGTTAGGCAATCTGTTCCTCCAACCACTACCCGCTTCAGTTTCCCGGCTTTGATCATCCTGGCCCCCAGCATTATTGCGTTAGCTGAAGAAGAACAGGCGGTACTTATCGTAGTGACAAATCCCTGCAATTTTAAATAATTTGCTATTTGAGTAGTGGTAAATCCGGGATGCTGAGCCTGAATAAACCTTCTGTTAGAATTTTTTTCAGGATATTCCTTAAAATATTTCTCGGTCATATCCATTCCACCCACACTACCTGCACAAATAAAGCCTGTTTCTTTAAGATCTTTATCTTGCAAATTTGCCTGTATTATAGCTTCTTTGGCAGCAACAGCGCCTAAAAGAGCAGCACGGCTGAAAGCATGTCCTGCAGGTAAATGCATTTCTTTGGATAAGGAATCATTAGAAATTTTGATTTCTCCCACCGGAAGATGCGAAAGCCGTGTGTTGAGGATTTCCGGAAAAGAAATACCGTGGGTTTCCGTCAGAAGCGAGTTGTAATTCTCCCCGACATTGCTCCCTATTGAAGAAATAATTCCCATTCCGGTAACAGCAATCCCTTTTTCCATGAATTATTTTGTACGGTTGGCCTCGATGTAATTGGCCATTTTATCAATGGAGACAAAGATCTCCTTGCCCTGCTGTGGTTCGGTTAATTTAATGCCGTAATCTTTTTCCAGCAGCACGATAAGCTCCAGGGCATCTATAGAATCCAGTCCCAGGCCATCGCCAAAAAGGGGTTCTTCATTAGATATATCCTTCACCTCCAGCTCTTCCAAATTTAACTGTTCTATAATACTTTTCTTTAACTCTGCACGTAAGTCACTCATCCTTAAATAGGTATAATTCTTCTAAATTTTCTTTTGAAAAGGAAATTTCCCCTTCATTCGAGATCAGGCACAAAAATACATCATATCTGTCGTTTTTCAATTCTATCCAGCCACAAACCACTTCCCCGGCCTTGTTCAGATCCAATAAAATTTCTGTATAATTATGTATTAGACCGGAGTCGAACGTTTTAGAAATGAAAAAGGCATTTTCACTTTGCAAACCATACTTTATACTGATCTCCCCGGAAATTATATTTGGCAGCGTATAGACGAAAACGGAAGGAGAAACACCCTTACCCATTGAGTTTTGGTGAATTTTATCGGTTTCAAGACTTGAGGCGGAATTGGAAAACACCAAAGCAGTTTCCGGATGGATCTTGCGGCCTTTTAAGAGTACTTCAGTTGCAATAGTCCCCAGTTTACAGAGGCTGTCCATTTTATAGAATTTAGGATAGGACATATTAAAACTGCTGTAGGCATTTTTCAAAAAAGAGTTCAGATCTTCTGATCTTTCTTCGGAAAATATTTGCTCCCTACCCTTGTAGATCTTGTGGTTTTTGATCTTTACAAAATTTGTGATCCTGTAGTCCCTATTCATCTTCCTGCTTTTTAAAGACCAAAGCCAGATTACATCCTCCAAAACCTGAGGCGGTCTTCAGAGCGTGCTTAAGCGGTTTTTTCTGCAACTCCGTAATCACATTTACAGGTTGAGTAACTCCTGAACCTTCGTAATTAAGAGAAGGATATAGCTCATCATTAAGCAGGGCGTGTTTGGTGAGGATACTTTCAACTAAAGCCGATGCCCCCAGGGTGTGGCCGTAGTATGCTTTGTAACTGTTCAGGGGAACATCCTGTAAACTGCTACGGGTAAAGGCTACAGCTTCCATTTCATCATTAAATACAGTTCCGGTGCCGTGAGCAGAAATATAATCTATGTCTTTCGCAGTGACCCCGGCTTCATTTAAGGCATTTTTTACGCTTTTAAACAGACCTTCCCCGGTTCTGGATGGACCCGAAATATGATTGGCATCATTTGCTGAAGCATCTCCTGTTATTTCAATATTTATTGGTTTCAAAGGTTTCTTAGAGGTCATCAAAACTGCCGCAGCGGCTTCCCCCAGGTTGATGCCGGTTCGGTTATGAGAAAACGGCTTGCATGGCTGGTCACTAATGGCATGAAATGACTGAAATCCCGAAACCACAAAATCTGAAACCACATCTCCTCCCACTACTAACACAT
The DNA here is from genome assembly GCA_024635655.1 of Gillisia sp. Classification (GTDB taxonomy): domain Bacteria; phylum Bacteroidota; class Bacteroidia; order Flavobacteriales; family Flavobacteriaceae; genus Gillisia. The sequence goes on from JAGXIL010000077.1 coordinate 2,471, forward strand.
TTTCAACTTTCTTTGCCTGAATGTATCTTTTGGCTACTGCAAGCGCAAGGCCTCCGGACACGCAGGCATTAGAGATCACAAGAGGCTCCCGGCTGAATTGAAAAAAATCTTTTATAACTTTTGCTAATTCCGTGAGGTGCACCCGCTTATCAGGAAAACCGGGATTTTCCTGCAATAGGTCTATATTACCCTTTGTAGTGGAAATAATTAATTCTGTTTTAGAAAGATCCAGATCCTCATTTTGAGACAGTACTTTTTGTACGGCCAGGATCATCATCTTTTCCAGTTTTGTGAATGAGGAAAGATCTCCGATCTCTGCAGAAGCCTTATCTATAGTAGATTTTTCTATTATACCTGCATAGAACCCCCCGGAATCAAACAAGGAATTATTATGCAATTTTAAACCGGAAATTCCATTTTTAATTGCGGTTAGATTTTCTGTGGTAGAAAAACCAAGTGGAGAAATAATTGCATCATCAAGGAGGTACACATTAGTCATTTATATCAATCCCATTTTCTGCTTCCAATCTAGGAAAAAAGGTGGATTAACCAAGATCAATTCTTCTTTTTCATTTAAAAAAACCTGGACGGTTTGCCCCGTACAAATCAATTTATTCTCTTTTAAGATCCTGTAGTTGAAGATGATCTTCGCAGCTTCTGAATTTTGAAAAGAAGTTTCTATTTCAAAACGATCTCCATATTTTAATGGTAATTTATGCTCACAATGAGATAAAACAATAGGGGTGGAAAATCTATTTTTTTTGGCATCCATGTAAGAGATCCCGTGGATACGACCAAATTCTTCCCGGCCCTCTTCAAAATATTTTAGGTAATTTCCATGCCATACAATTTGCAGGGGGTCACACTCATTAAACCGCACCCTTAGGGAAGTTGTGGTACTTAAACCGTCCTTTGCAGCCATTAATCTACAGTAACAGTTTTCATTTCTGAACGGGCGATCACAATCCCTGCTTCATTTTCAGTTACTGCAGAAACTGAGGTCACGTTCATGATCTCGTGAAGGATCTCCACATGAGTTTTCAACCGGCAACCGGCCTCAGGAAGCTCGAGGATCTCAACAGATTTAATGACACCAATAAATCCGGTTTTTGGCTTTTCCAGACCGGCCAGGAATCCATGGTAGCCTCTGTGCAGTGACATGCTTTGCGCCATATGTTCAATGAGTCCGGGTTCAGAAAAAAATCCTTCCTCCACAAGAATATTGTCTTCAGGAATACTGAAACCGGTGGTTCCTGTCAACTGAGTATATTCATATAAGGTGTCAACCATAACAAAAGGGGGCCTTTGCGGAATCAATTGAAGAATTTTATCTGCAGTAATAATAGGTTCTTTGAGTAAATTTTCCTCCATAGCTATGTTTTATTATGGTCGTTCCAGAAATCATAGTAATTATACCACTGATGCGGATATTTTTTCACCATGGATTCGAGGTTATGAAGATACAATTTTAATAATTCTTTTCCGGTGGATTCTTTCCCTCCTGCAGGCCTGGCAAAAAAATGGTAGTGGAAATCCTTCTCCCTCATGATATGTACAATGAGCGCAGGTATATTGTTGCGGGAAGCGAGCTTAAATGGTCCCTGGGGGAATTTTGCTTCCTTTCCCAGAAAATCCAAATGGTAAATTTTCGAATTCTTTACATACCTGTCTGCAGCAAAAACCAGTAATTCATTACGTTGAAGCGCTTCTCTCATTTTAAAGATATGAGAAAGGTCATCTCGCAGAACTATGGTATTAAGTGTTGATTTTCCGGTGACAGATTCAAGGTAATTCTTTATCTGCTTGTGCTCAAAATCTGTCATTACCAGGTTGACTACCGCGGGATCATGATAGTCATCAAAAAAATGCCTTGCCAGGTTAAAATTTCCAATATGAGCCGTGAGCAGAATACCTCCCTTTTTCTGTTTCAGTAGATCTTTTATATGTTCAATTCCGTCAAATTCGAAGGTGAATTTTTCCCTTTGGCCAGATGCGATGGCAATCCGGTCCAGCTGGATCTTTCCGAAAGTAAAATAACTTATGTACACATTTGCGGCTGCCCTTAAGGGAGAATAATTGAGGCGTTTTCTAAAAAGATAGTAGGTGCTGCGGGTTGAGCTGAAGGAAAATACAATAAAATAGGCAGCTACAAACCATAGAACAAAATATGAAAAGTACAGTCCAAAAGTCCTGATCAAAAAAACATAAATTTTTAGACCAAGGACAGTACCTCTTGACTTGCCGTGCCAGTTTGCCATTATGAATACAAGCCCCCGTTAATATTTATAACTTCCCCCGTGATATAGGAAGCATTTCTGGAGGCTAAGAATGCAACCAGGCTGGCTACTTCTTCTGCTTCTCCAAAACGATTTAGGGGAATGAGTTTTTTAAGTTCCTGCTCATCCAGATCTGCAGTCATATTTGAAGTTATAAAACCGGGAGCAACAGCATTAACAGTAATCTTTCTTTTTCCAATTTCCTGGGCCAGGGCTTTGGTGGCTGCAATCACCCCTCCTTTGGCAGCAGAGTAATTTACCTGCCCGGCATTGCCTTTTAATCCTGAAAGAGAAACAATATTTATAATGCGCCCGTAACGTTGGGTAAGCATATTTTTTAGCAGTGGCTGAGTGACATTGAAAAATCCGGAAAGGGAAGTGTCTATCACACTATGCCAATCTTCAGTCTTAGTCCATAAGAATAGCCCATCTTTAGTTATTCCCGCATTATTGATGATAACTTCGACGATGGCATCAGGATTCTGTTGTGCCCAGGCTTCTAGTTTGGAGTTTACTTCAGGGGCATTGGTTACATCGCATTGTAACAGATCGCACGAAACCCCTTCAGCTTTTATTAAATGTTGAATATCTTCAGCAGCAGCTTTATTTGAATTATAATTGAGCAGAATGTGGTAACCCAATTCAGAAGCAAGTTTTAAAGCAATTGCTTTTCCAATGCCTCCGGTCCCTCCTGTTATCATAGCGAATTTTTGTTTCATATTTCCAAAGCCTCCAGTACCAGAACACCGGTACTTCAAATTTTTATTTTAATTTTTTAAACCCTGTACACCCCCGGGATTAATGTTTAATACGATCTTTAGAATCGGTAATTAATAAGCCTCATTTGCTTTCAAATATTTTCTTACCGTTTCCAGGGTGGATGACAACGGGATATCATCTTTTATTTCAGGAATTATATTTTTGAAGATCTCCACTTTTTCTTTGGTCTTACCCGAAAGGTTACCGTTGAACTGAAGGTATCGCAAAGCCTGCATAATGGTTACCACCTCTACAGCCAGTACCTCAAAGGCATTGTCGATAACCGTTTTCGTGGTGTTTGCCGCATTGGTACCCATACTTACTATATCCTGATTGTCATTATTATTGGGAATACTGTGAATATACATGGAGGTGGAAAGCATTTGATTTTCGGCAGTTGTGGAGACCGCACTGAACTGTGCCCCCTGCATTCCAAAATTTAATCCCAGTTTTCCAAGGTTTACAAAGGGAGGGAGTATATTGTTGAGTTTGTTATTCAGTAAATAATTCAACTGCCTTTCAGCCAACATACTTAATTTGGTGATCACCAACTTCAGCTTATCCATTTCCAGGGCTACATAATCTCCGTGAAAATTTCCGCCGTGATAAACCTGCTTTCGGTCAACATCGATTATAGGGTTGTCATTGGCAGAATTTACCTCCTCGAGCAATATTCTGCGGGCATTTTCTATAGTGTCATATACCGGGCCTAAAACCTGGGGAACGCAACGCAGACTGTAATATTCCTGGACCTTTTCTTTGAAATAATCGTTTTCAGGATCTTTACCGCTGTATAAATGCTGGTTCCGGTCACGGGTGAGCTTACTGTCCTTTAGATGGTCCCGCATCATCCCAGCAATCATTTGTTGCCCTACATGTAATTTTGCGCTGTTTAGTTCTGAAGAAAGGTGATCATCGTAAGCCTCCACGATCTCATTAATTGCCGCTGAACAGAAGACAGACCAGTGGAGTAAACGTTGAGCGTAAATAATATTGACAATGCCAATCCCGGTCATCGCAGAAGTACCGTTCATTAGCGCCAGCCCTTCACGGAGTTCTACTTTTACCGGCTCTATATTTTCCTCAGCAAAGACTTCGGTAGTCATCCTGCGGTTACCTTTATGTAAAACCTCACCCTCTCCAATCAATACAATCGCAAGGTGTGCGAGCTGTATAAGGTCTCCAGAGGCTCCCACCCCGCCATGTTCATAGATCAGGGGAGTTATATTTTTATTAATAAGTGCCTGCATGGTCACTACGGCAGAAGGATGGATCCCAGATTTCCCCAGGGCCAGCGTATTGAGGCGGGCAAGCATCAGCGATTTCACATAAAGCGGTTCAAGGATCTTACCCATTCCTGAAGCGTGGCTCCGTATAAGATTGTATTGTAATTGTTTTCGGTCCTTATCTTTGATCTTGTATTGCGCCATGGGTCCAAACCCGGTGTTGACCCCATAGATCACCTTGTTCTCTGAGAATTCCCTTAGAAATTCAAAGCTTTTGGAGATCCTTTGCATAACCTCGGCGTCGAGTTCAATTTCTTCATTCAGGAAAAGCACCCGGAAAAAGCATTGGAAGTCAAGGGCATCTTTTATGTGGAGCATAGGGTAAAATCCTTCAAATTGGGGTTACTGATCTTTCCGGAGTATGTTAAAACTCTTAACAAATGTACTATATTTACCGCGCAAATGGAATGGAATGAAAAAGGAAATTGCAGATATTTTAATTATTGGTGCAGGCCCATCGGGAATGGTTTCGGCCTCTTATCTTCACAGTCAGGGAATTAGGGTTATGGTTGTTGAAAAAGCTACCTTTCCAAGATTCAATATTGGAGAAAGTCTCCTCCCCCAGTGTATGGATAATTTAGAAGAAGCAGGACTTCTGGATGCGGTTAAAAAAGCAGGTTTTCAGAAGAAGTTTGGTGCCCGGTTCGTTAAACAGAATCAGGTAGGGGAATTTGATTTTAGCCGGAAATTCGGGAGTGGCTGGGACTGGACCTGGCAGGTTCCCCGTGCCGACTTTGATATGGTATTAGCTGAAGAAGTTAAACGCAAGGGAGTTGATATGAAATTCAATACTGAAGTGATTAAAGTGGAATTTAACCGAAGCAGTTCTGTCACCACTATTAGAACGGCGGAAGGAGTAACTTCTGAAATTCACTCCGGATTCATTATTGATGCCAGCGGATTTGGGAGGGTACTTGCCCGACAGCTTAACCTCGAGGCAAAACCGCAAATTGCAGCTCATTCCTCTATTTTTACTCATATTAAAGAAACCCACAGGCCAAAAGGCAAGGAAGGGGAACTCATTACCTTTGAAGTTCTGGATACCGGGGTGTGGTTCTGGTATTTCCCGTTTTCCAATGGAAATTCGAGTCTGGGGTTTGTGGCACCCAATATTTGGTTTGATGATTTCTCAGAAGATACCGGCCTTGCCATGAAGGAGATGATCTCGAAACTCGATTTTTATGAAGACAGGTTTGACAATTATCCCTTTTTATTTAAGCCACAAAAGATCGCTAATATTTCAAAAAATGTAACGCAATTATACGGAAAGGGATTCGTACTTACCGGAAACAGTGCAGAGTTCCTGGACCCTGTTTTTTCTTCCGGAGTTTCCTTTGCCACAGCTTCCGGATTACTGGCCGCAAAACTTGCCGTAAAGCAAATAAGAAACGAAGAAGTTGATTGGCAGGACGCCTATGTAGATCACCTTCAGCGCGGAATTGATGTTTTCTCTACTTATGTAAAGGAATGGTATTCCGGAAATTTGCAAAAGATCATTTTTCACCCCTCTCCCCGTCCCGAGATCAAAGCACAAATTTGTGCGGTGCTTGCAGGTTATGTTTGGGATGAGACCAATCCATTTGTGAAAAAGCATGCGCATATCGTGAAGAACTTTGCCAGGATCATTGAAATGGAAGAAAATCAGATAAAAGTTTGAAAAGGTAAAAATCTGATGTCAAAGCATTTACTTTTAATGCAGTAATTTATGCTGAAAAATCTTTTAAAAGGTTTGCATGATAAATAGGTAAAAGTTACATTTGCAACCGCAAAAATAGTTGCGTAGTTCATTTACAGGGAGAGTTGCCAGAGTGGTTAATGGAGCAGTTTGCTAAACTGTCGACGAGCAATTGTCGCATGAGTTCGAATCTCATACTCTCCGCTTATTTGGTTTCAGGTTTAAAGTTTCAGGTTTAAAGTTTCAGGTTTAAAGTTTTTATTCGTAGACCAATTGGAATTTGAAATTTTGTTTTACAGCGCAAGCTGTTGGAATTTGAAATATTGATTTTTACAGCGCAAGCTGTTGTCGCGAGGTGTAGCCCTTCGATGCGTCTCTAGCGAGACTTACTCAGGACAGGCTCCGCCCGGTTATCGCGCCTGCTTTGGGAGCAGTCTATTGGAATTTGGAATTTGAAATATTGATTTTTACAGCGCAAGCTGTTGTCGCGGGGTGTAGCGTAGCCCGGTTATCGCGCCTGCTTTGGGAGCAGGAGGCCGCAGGTTCGAATCCTGCCACCCCGACTTAAAAAGCCTGATACATTAAATATGTGTTAGGCTTTTTTGATATTATAAATTTTGATGTGGTCCTTTTGTCCCCAACAATACTAATTACCTAAATGAATGATTTTCAGAACAGGCATAGAAATAGTAATTCTTTTTTTTGTTTAATATCATCTAAAATGGCACCTGTTCGGTTATCTAATCGATTACCTTTTTTTCTTAACTTTCCGTAGCTTCTAAATAAAATTAAACGGTTGTTTTATGTAAGGTGTTGAAAATTAATGGAAATGAATATATAACATAGGGCAGCGTGTTATAACCTTGCTACTACCCTCTTCCTTAAGTTATTAGAACTACTCTGAGCTTTGGTAAATTTCTTTTATATTAGGATATGAAATATTTTGTTCCCATTATTTTATTCTTTTTGATCGCCTCGTGTAAAAATGCCAATTCTAATTCCAATGATAATTCGGAATTACTCGATATAGCATTTTCAGATCACAAGGATGTTGAATACCTTCAGGACTTTGAAAAAATTTCTGATACTTCCTATGTAAAATCCGGGAATGAACCTACACACCGCATAACGGAATTAAAAAAAAATGATAAAACTTTAATTCTTTTTTCAAAGATCCAGCTCGATACAGAAAGAAATGAGGTCTATTCTATTCTTGACACAATACAGGTTAAAAATCTAAGACCAGATCAACGTATAACAATTGGATATTGTGAAATGGAGAATTCTCTGATGGAAGAAATAATCGCCATAGTTGAACGATCTAACAAAGACACTATCCGAAATATCATAAAAGCATGGAAAGCAAATTCTGCAAACAATAAGATAGAACTAATTGAAAACTTGGCAAATATTACCTGCTTAAAAGAAAAGTAATTTATACTCTGTATAATATCGGTTGAGTTAATTAATGGGTTGTATGGTAAAAGTATAAATAAGATATTCGGCCAGGCTACAATATTAGCCTCTTATATCAACAAGCCATTCAATGCAGACACAGAAGAGGATACTAAAAGGTTATATAAGTAGTATAGACAAGGTGAAATGAAACTTATTCGACCATAGAAGATGAAAAGTATTATTATGGTTAAATTAAAACCGGGAAATTTACTTTTTAAAAAAGTAGTTTCTTCCCTTATAGTTCCTTCCTGCTGCTCTTTAATCTTATGTTAATCACTTGGTTAAGGTTGTGTAATTTCTTATTTTAAAGCTGAAACTAATGTTTAACCATAAAATTAAAGATCATGAGTATTGTAAAAGTAATTGAAGTTATTGCCTCGTCTGAACAAAGTTTTGATGATGCCACGAATCGTGCGTTACAGGAAGCAGCTAAAAGCGTTAAGAATATTAAATCTATTTATATTAAAGAGATGAATGCCAAGGTTGAGAACAATAAGATCGTTTCTTATGGGGTAAATGCCAAAATATCATTTACTGTGGGAGAATTGTAGACCTTTTAGTTTGTAAACCCACGAAATAAATTGTGCCGGATCTTTTTTCCGGCACAATTTATTTTATTTAAATACTCTAAGTTTTTAGTCCATATCATTTAGTTGCATTGCCGCGTATATCGCAGTGCCTAATTTCGGAGCGTGTTGATTAACTATAAGTTTTACCGGTATTCTTTCCAGGAGTGGGTTCATTCTGTTTACATCTAGGAAATTATCGATAAAAACCTGCTTGTCAAATGAGTGAAGAATTTTTGGCACTATTCCCCCTCCTATAAAAATTCCTCCCGTTGCCTTGAATTTTAATGCCACCTGGCCCATTTCTACAGCGAGATATCTGGTGAATAGATTTAATGTTTCCGTTGAAGCTGGATAATTGCCTTCTTTTGCTGAAGAACTAATTACTGCCGCAGGGTCATCATTTTCAATTCGCTCTTTGAACCATTGCGGTTCTTCGATTTGATGATGAAGTATATAAAATTTATAAATGTTATAAATACCTGCTCCGGACAAAATTCTTTCCCAGCTTACATGTCCAAATTCCTTTTGCAGATGTTTTAAAAATAAAATGTCAAATTCATTGCGGGGAGAAAAATCGCAATGACCACCTTCAGTAGCAAAAGGATGATAGGCTTTCCTATCCCAAAATAAGCCTGCTTCCCCTAATCCTGTCCCGGGAGAAACAATTGCGGCATTACCTTTTATCAGCTCCCCTTCCTTTATTTCTTTAAAATCTTCTTTGTTTAAACCAGCCAGTCCATATGCATTTGCTTCCAGGTCGTTAATCACTGTTACATACTTCACTCCCAGTTCCTGCCTGATTTCGTTTTCATCAATAACCCAGGAGAAATTTGTGCCTGAAACCCTTCCTTCAATTACCGGTCCCGCTACTCCAAGGCATATGCTGTCTATTTCCGGTAGATCCTTGGTTTTAAAAGAGTGAAATAACTCGAAGAAAGATGAAAATTCTTTAGTGGCAAAGGACTTTTCCATGATGGGCTCAAGAGTATTATACTTTAAATGATATAAAGCGAGGTTTGCTTTAGTGCCTCCTATATCTGCTGCCATAATCACTCCTTCCAAATTCTTGTTCAACGCTTTATTACTGAAGGAAAAGGGAATGAAATGATGGTTGGAGTGTTTTAATTTTATGGGTGCAGATTTCATCATAGATCATTATTGTTTGGCAAAGATAAATAACCTAATCCCAATGTCCTGAAATTAAATCGTGGTGAAGTATAAAATTTGCTGTAGTAAAGACCGGGTAAAACAGAAACAGGTAGGCCTCGCCTACCTGTTTCCAGTAAGGATGCGGATTCACTCTTCCAAAATTTTTTGATCGATTAAGATAAAAAAACTAATTCCGTAGCACTCTCCTTATCCTCTACAGTTTAACCAATAAAGGTTAACTTATTTTTTAAAATAAGAGCATCGCTCTAATATCGAAACACTAATACCAATTAAGCGCAAATCAATAGTAATTGAAAAATCAATTATTTGATCATGTTGTTTAATACAATCAAATTTAAACCAAATTTTCTCATAAAAAAACAGGTAATAAAAAATTTTTGAAAATTTTCACATTTAGAAATTATTAGCATAACTTACTTACTGTAAGTAGTTTATGTGTCTGGATAAGATTAGATTGATACGCATTTTTTATTTTAGCGGAGTTCAGAAATTGAACTGGTTTATTTCCGTAAATATTTTTGTAGTTTGGTTTTATAATATAAAACCTGAATGGAAAATTTACCGGCGCACAAGCAGCTCAATCAGCACATTGACCATACTTTGTTATCTCCCACAGCAACTCCCGAAGATATAAAGATTCATTGCTCTGAAGCTAAATATCACAAGTTCTATGGGGTATGTGTCAATGGCAGTAATGTGGGCTTAGCCGCCTCCATGCTTAAGGATACAGAGATAAAAATAGTTGCTGTTGTAGGTTTCCCCCTGGGCGCAAACAGTACCGAAGCTAAACTGGCCGAAGCCAAAGATTGTATAGAAAGTGGTGCAGATGAAATAGATATGGTTATTAATATTGGCTTGTTGAAAGCAGGCCACGTAAAAGCTGTAGAACAAGAAATTACTACCATTAAAGAAGGTTTGGAGGATATTGTGCTTAAGGTAATTATTGAAACCTGCTATCTTACTGATGATGAAAAAAGGGCGGCATGTAAAGCTGCCGTTAATTCTAAAGCAGATTTTGTAAAAACCTCTACCGGTTTTGGTCCCGCCGGGGCTAACATAGAAGATATTAAAATAATTAAACAGGCAGTTGGTGAAAAATTGCAGATCAAAGCTTCCGGAGGGATCAAAGATTATAAAGCGGCAATGGAATTCCTTGACCTGGGAGTAACCCGCCTCGGAACCTCTTCCGGGATAGAAATTGTAAGTTCTATAGAAAATGCCTGAACTCATTCAAGACAATTTCCTGCATTTATAGTGCGTTTAGAGCCTGGCTTCGTTCAGTAAATAAATTAAATTATTAATTTTTTAAGTAAATAAACTGAAGTCTAAGCCATTAAGTTTCAAACTTCTTCCAATTTATAATTTTACTAAAAAAACGCTTGTTTTAAAACTAAAGAAACTTATATTTGCACCGCGAAAATGGTCGCGTAGCTCAGCTGGATAGAGCACCTGCCTTCTAAGCAGGCGGTCCCAGGTTCGAATCCTGGCGCGATCACTTCTTTATAAAAGGTTTCAAACTGTTATAGGTTTGAAGCCTTTTTTTAATACAGCTTTTATAAAACTTCTTATTAAGGAAATTTTAATCTATTCCTGAAGTGTCACATTTATATTTTTGCACAAGGGATTGTGAGGAGGATTATCTTAAATTCTAATAAGAACTAATCTATCCGGCTAGAGCATCTTGCTAAAAAGCGTGACAGCAAGGTTCAAATCCTGCCGTGCTAACTTATATTATATAGGTTTAAAGCCTTTTACGCATAAAATTAACGTGGTGAGACTTATAATGCACATTATTAACTGCGTGATTATAGAGCAAAAACTTTCGTTTCTTTCCTAATCGACCTCTACCCGCTTTTTCATTAATTTAAAGATCCTAAGTCTTTTCGTACTGTTTCAATAACTTATTAAGTTCTTTTTCTGCGGAAGTTAAAACAACTGCTTTTGAATCTATATCCTTCCAGGGATCTCCGTTCTTGTCCAGCTTCTGAAAAATATTTTTTATGTTGTAAGATTGTGGAGTAATGTTTTTTTCATCCAAATCTTCCCAATCCAAGGGAGTTGCAACGGGTGCACCCTCTATGGGCCGGACAGCATAAGGAGCAACTCCGGTTTGTGCGAACGCATTCCTACCCACGTCCACAAAGATCTTATCCTCTCGTTTATTCTTTCGTGCAGCGGTAGTCAACAGATCAGGATTCTCCTTTTCCAGCAGTTCAGCAGTTTTTTGTGCAAAATCCCTTACCTCATCAAAATCCCTTGTTCTCTTCAGCGGCACAACAATATGCAGTCCCCTGGATCCGGTGGTCATAATATACGTGGGAAGCCCCAGTCTTTCCTCAAGCATTTCCCTGGTTCTTTTGGCTGCAACTTTGACACTTGGAAAATCATCCTTTTCCGGATCAAGATCGAAGATCAACCTGTCCGGCTTATTGGGTTTATCTTTTTTACTCAACCAAATATGCGGAGTTATACAAGCTTGGTTTGCCAGATAGACCAATGTAGCCTGTTTATTACAGATCACATAGTGGGTTTCGCCCCCGTCTTTCTTATTGATGCATTTGGTTTCTATCCAGTCGGGAAAATACTCGGGGGTGTCTTTCTGAAAAAATTTTTTATCATCAATTCCGTTGGGGAATCTGATCATCGTGATCATTCGATCTTTAATGTGCGGCAGCATAAATTCTGAAATGCGCTCGTAATATTCTATGAGATCGCCCTTGGTATACCCTGATTTTGGAAAGAAGATCTTGTCTAAGCTACTCACGGAAAACGTTTGCCCGTTTAACTTTTTTTCTGTTCCCATCTCACATTTCTTTTATAATATCCTTTGCATCCTTATCTATTCGCAGCCCGAGAAAGGAAGGATGCCTTAATTTATTTCTGGAAGTCCATTCTGTAAAGCTCATTTCTGCTACAAGTTCAGGTTTGATCCAGTGAACATTTTTACTTTTTACTTCCTTTGGTCTTTCAAAGGCGGGTTTGGATATTTCCAGGGCTGCCATTTTTGAATAGAGATCATTCAAGAGCTCATCTGTAAAACCTGTTCCAACTTTTCCTGCATATTGCAGTTTTCCGTCTTCATAATATCCCAGCAGCAATGCCCCAAACCCTACCCTGCTGTTGGTAGGGTCAGTAAAACCACCAATGACCAACTCCTGTTGGTTCATGCATTTCATTTTCAGCCAATTTGAGGAACGTCCAAAGGAATAACTGCTTTCCTTTTTTTTGGCAATTAAACCTTCCCATTTATCAGCACAGGCTTCTTTATAAAATTCTGCCCCGTCTTTGAACCTGTGCTCAGAATATCTTATTGGTCCTTTAAAAATGATAGCCTTCTCAAGAAGATCTTTTCTTTCTATCTGCGGAAGGCCGGAAACATTATGATCTTCTAAATGAATAATGTCAAAGGCGTAGAAAAAAACTTCGGTTTTATGACCCTTAATATCTTCTGAATTTGTCAGGTTCATCCTCTTCTGAAGTTCAGCAAAACTGGTATGCTTGCCAAGGAAAGCGACAATTTCACCATCTATTATAAAATTTTCTGACTTTTGCTTTTTCAGCAACTCAACCATTTCCGGATAGGTGTTACTCATATTTTTCCTGTTCCGGGACATCAGGGTTACTTCCTCCCCTTTTTTAAAGACCAGTACCCTTACCCCATCCAATTTGCGTTCATAGATCCATTCTTCATCGGAAAAAACTTTTTTGGTTAGCTTGGCCAGCATAGGATCTATCCACTCCGGCTGTTTTTCTTTTTTTACTTTTGCCAGTAATTCCTTCGAAATGTATTTCAAAGCTCCTTTCATTATTTCTGACTATCCCGTTCTATTTCTTCCATTGTCCTACCCGTTAAAACAGATTTATTTTCTGTGTTTACAGGGTTCCGTCGTGCATCTGCCTTATCATCATCTGCTTTTTTAAGCATCCACAACTCTTTTTTCCCTTTCTTAAATCTGAATAAAGAATAACCTCCCTGCAATTTCTTTCCGTTAAGAGAGAATGAACAACTGCCTTTCTCAAGCTGATCTATCAAAGGAACAGGTTTACCATCCTCATCTGTTTTCAGATTCTCATAAGTTCCGGCATCCCAAACCATCACTGTTCCTCCCCCATATTGATCTTTGGGAATGGTGCCCTCAAATGTGGCATATTCAAGGGGGTGATCCTCGGTAGGCACAGCCAGTCTTTTCTCATCAGGATCTGTAGAAGGGCCTTTTGGTACTGCCCAGCTTTTCAGCACTCCGTCTACCAACAGCCTGAAATCGAAGTGGAGGTTGGAAGCTTCATGTTTTTGGATCACAAAAATGTCTTTTTCGGCATCAGGTGTTGCTTTGTCCCCGCCAAAAGGTTCTGCCGTAAGCTTGAAATCCCTTTTCTTATTGTATTTGTCCAGTTGATGCTCATTGCGCTATTTTTTTTCCTGATGTTTTCTGCAATAATAAGCAGACCTTCCTCCTACTGTTGCTTTCACGATTTCCCCGCCGCATTTCGGGCATTTTTCGCCTTTCTTCCGGAAATCGTGAAGATAGCCTTCGGGATATTTTCCTTTGTTCCTGTTTTTGATCACTTCTGGCAATACAGATTTTATCTTCTCAAAGATCTTTTTCAACTCCTTCTCATCAAGTTTGTCTATCCCTGTGCCGGGAGCAACCTCTGCCTGAAAGAGTATCTCGTCTGAATACACATTTCCAATTCCTGCAATGATTTTCTGGTTCATTAGGATAGATTTCACTTTTCCGGTCCTGCCTTTTAAAGCTTCCTGAAAATCTTCCCATTTCAATGCCATGGCATCAGGACCCAGCTCATGTTCTTTTATAAAATCTTCTTTACTGTCAACAAGGGCAACCCGTCCCAGTTTTCGACGGCAAACGAAGGCTAATTTGCCGCTTTCTTTCAGGTTAAATATGATCCGCGAATATTTTGGCTCTTCCTCGTCTTCTTCAAAATATTCGAATTTGCCTGTCATGCCAAAATGGAACATAAGGCTCCCTTCCCGGGAAAGTTCTACAAAGAGGTATTTTCCGTAGCGTGATCCCAATCCAAAAGTCTGGTCTTTCATTCGCTTTTGAAAGGAGCGGCCGCTTCCATCCAGCACCACTTCATCATTGATCTCTACTTTGGATACTGTTTTTTTGGAAGCTTTCGATTTGAAGTAATCTTTAAAAGATTCAATTTCGGGTAATTCCGGCATAATAAATATTGACTTATGAGATTAATAAAAGCTGAGGATCTAACCTAAATTATGATTTAAATTATTTAACGTCAAACAATTAATAATCCTTTAGCTTTTGCAGAAAAAACTGGGATTTTGGAAAAGAGGGTAGATATCCTATTGCAGATCCGGTTGAATCTACAGAGTACCGATATACCTATATGAATTTAATAGGAGGGCTTTTAAAAGGTACCGGTCTTATTAAAGGTGGAATTGGAATTCCGTAATTATTGTTTCGGAATTAAGAAAAAGAGAACGGGATCTACCGGTTGATAAATATTAGGGCCACAACAATCAATTTATAGTCAATAAGACTAAAGTGGCCTGGCAAGAATTTGTTTGGTGGCAGATAAAATTTGGTGGCAGATAAAAGAAGTATAGTATCTAAAGATCATATTCGTACTATACTTCCGAATTCTATCTCCCCTATCGAACTATGAAATTGAGGAGCTTTTACAATATATATGAGAATAAAATCTTATTAAAAGCTTTAGCCTTTAATAAGATTAGGAATTTCTTTCATTTTTCCATTCTCAGATTTTCCTAGAACAATGACCTCTTTACTTGATTTGTATTCGTCAATAGCCATAAGAAGTTGTTTCTTTGTATCTCTTCGGATTTTAATACCGGTTCGTTGGTTTTTATTTCGGACTTCAATATAGTAACCGTCTCTAAGGTCTTTAGGTGTTGTGGAAGGTCTTCCCATAATTTATTATTGAAATATTGATTTAATATTATTATTAATTTTACCTGTTGGTCGTAAATATTTGTAATAAGTTACTGCCAATTTTGATAATCAGCAACTTCTATACCAATATTTATTCTTGATGCAGCTTTAAACTGTTTTATAATTTATCATGGATAAACATTTTTTTAAATTTCTGTAGAGCAACAATCTTTATCAAATGTAATACTTAGGCATTATAAAATTATCAGTTCATAAATACCATAGCATCAGTCCCTAACGACCTTAATATTAGTTTAAATACGCTTATTGTTTTCTTCTCATTTGACCATTCCCACTAATTTATATCCTGGAATTTTATTTCAAAAAAATACTGCTGATAAGTAAAAAATTGACTGTCAAAATTTCAAAATTTCAGGAAGAATCAAAATATTCATATAGCAATCTTATCACTTAATTTTCTTTTGATTAGTAAGGTGCCAAAAGATACATCATTAGCGCTGTGGTAAATCAGCATCTGAAGCAAAAGATGAAACAAATAATTCTTGGATTCCGGTAATTGACAATAACAAATATTCCGGCTCACAAATGACTTAAATTAGATGACCATAAATATTCGATTTCCCCCACTCCGCGGCTGTAATTGACGAGAGGATCGTCTGGATTATTATCACTTCCGGGGGAAGGAAATTGTAATTTAGGAGATTCTCCCGACCTGTTTGAGGAGGTAACCGGTCAGCCTTTGTAAATAATCCTTATTTTAGTTTTTAAAATGAAAGCCAAATTGTCTTGTCAAAGCTTCCTACGGAAATCCACCGGACAAATTAAAAATAATCCTTATGGAAAACCCTTGTAGCCAATTCAGTAAATTGAGAAATTTAGCATTAGTACTATTAATAATTTTTGGAATAACGGGGTGTAAAACTCAAGAAGGACTGGATTCCTTAAAAGTTCCGGAACTAAATATTTCTGATATTCATTCAGCTTACCGCTTAGGAAACTTCAATGCGGAAAGTTTAACCAAAGCCTATTTAGAACGCATAGCAGCATTAGATGGGGAATTTAATTCTATTACCCAAATCAACCCTGAGGCAGTGTCCAGGGCTAAAGAACTGGATCTCGAATACCAAAGAACAGGGAATCTAAGACCGCTTCATGGTATTCCAATAATAATAAAGGACAACATTAATACTATTGGATTACCTACTACTGCCGGATCCCTGGCTCTTCAGGATTTTTATCCCGAAGAAAATGCATTTGTCATTGACAAACTGCTGGAAGCCGGAGCAATCCTTCTGGCTAAATCTAATATGGCGGAATGGGCTTTTTCTCCAATGCATACCGAAAGTACACTGGGTGGGATCACAAGAAATCCTTATAATACAGATTTTGTGCCAGCCGGTTCAAGCGGAGGAACAGCTGCAGCTATTGCAGCGAACTTTGCCGTGGGAGGTTTGGGAACTGATACCGGTAATTCTATCCGCGGGCCATCCTCACATACCTCCCTTGTTGGTTTTAGATCAACAATGGGGTTGATAAGCCGGGAAGGAATTGTACCTTTATATTTAAGAAATGATGTAGTGGGACCAATGACCCGTACAGTTGAAGATGCCACACGAATTATGGAAGTAATGGCAGGTGTTGATCCAAAAGACCCTGTTACCAAAAACTCTGAAAATAAAAAGCCCGCAAATTACACTCAATATTTAATTGAAGATGGTTTAAAAGGAGCCAGAATTGGCGTACTAAGGGAATTAAGTGATCATCAAACTGATCCGGAAGTCAAAGCTTTGTTTGAAAAAGCAATTTCAGACCTGGATTCTTTGGGTGCTGAGATTATTGATCCCGTTACTATTCCAGATTTTAAAACCCTGAGACAAAACCAATGGTGCGCCACGTTTCGTAAAGATGTGGAGTCATTTTTAATTACCTATGTAGAAAGAGACACCATCAAAAGCCTGGAGGATCTTATAAGAATAGGTACAACCTCTCAATTTGCTAAAGATCGCCTTTCAGAATCCAGCACAGCAAGTGGAAGATGGGGAGATCCTGAGGTGGATTGCCTGGATATTTATCATGACACCTACAGTGTTGCTTTTAGAGAAGCTATTGAAAGTGCTATGGACTCCTTAAATTTAGATGCTATAATCTATCCCACCTGGAACAACAAACCTGCCCAAATTGATAACTTTCAGAAAGAATATGAGGGAGATAACAGCCAGGTTATCGCGCCACATACGGGGCAGCCAGCCTTTACTGTTCCAATGGGTTATACTTCCGGAAATTTACCGGCAGGGCTTCAGTTTTTAGGAAGAATGTATGCGGAGCCCATATTAATTAAGTTGTCTTATTCCTACGAACAAGGAACTAAGCATAGAAAACCTCCAAAACTTAAAAATTAGGATTATTAAAGTTCTATGGGGGTAAATAGCCTTGCAGCAAGTCAATTTTCTATATGCACATCTGCCGGGTTTTCCTGTTCTTTTTGAAAATAAATGGTTACACTTTTACAGCCCGCACTTTCCATATTTTTTCGCAATAATCTGCTATGGATCGGTCGCTTGAGAATTTTCCCATATTGGCGACGTTTAAAATAGACATCCGTGCCCATTTATGAGGATCCTGCCATACCTTGTAGACATTTTCCATCTGGTCTATATAAGATTGATAATCTTCCAGTAATAGATATGGATCCTGATTTAAAAGATTATCCTGTATAGAACGAAATAATTCCGGATCTCCTTTTGTGAGCTCATCTGAGATCAGGAAATCTACCACTCTTTTGAGTTCCTCATTTTCCGAATATTTTTTATAAGGATGATACCCGTTGGTCTTCATGTGCTGCACCTCTTCTGTACTAAGTCCAAAAAGGAAAAAGTTCTCTGCTCCTACTTCCTCTCTTATTTCCACATTTGCCCCGTCCAGAGTTCCCACGGTAAGTGCGCCGTTAAGTGCAAATTTCATATTTCCTGTTCCCGATGCTTCTTTTCCCGCCATGGATATCTGTTCAGAAAGATCGGCTCCCGGGTAGACGTGCTGCGCCAGTTTTACGCTGAAGTTAGGTAAAAAGACCACTTTTAATGTGGCATTGACCTCAGGATCATTATTGATGAGATCCCCTACAGCTGTAATGAGTTTTATAATTCGTTTGGCCATGAAGTAACCGGGGGCAGCTTTTCCGCCAAAGACGAAAGCTGTGGGTGGAATATTTGTTTCCTTATCTCTTTTAATGCGCAGGTATAAACTGAGGATATGAAGTACCTTTAGATGCTGCCGTTTGTATTCATGTATTCGCTTAACCTGCACATCTATAAACATTTCAGGACTGATTTCAATTTCTGTAACTTCCTTTATGTGATGTGCAAGATTCTTTTTATTTTCCAGTTTTACTTCCATCCATTTCCTGCGGAAATTCTCATCATCTGCATAAGACTCTAAACCTTTGAGCTTATCCAGGTTGGTAAGCCAATCTTTTCCAATAGTTTCTGAAATAAGTGCTGCCAACCGCGGATTGCTAAGCGCAAGGAATCTCCTGTGAGTTACTCCATTGGTCACATTGGTGAATTTTTCTGGCCAGAGTTCTGCAAAATCCTTCAGCACCTGTTCCTGAAGGAGCCCGGAGTGTAATGCCGAAACACCATTGACCTTATAACTTCCAACCGTTGCCAGGTGTGCCATTCTTACCGTTGGTTCTCCAGTTTCATCTATTAGTGACATACGGGAGATTTGTTCTCCGCTAAAATCACGCTCCCGGAGTTCCCCAACAAATCTGCTGTTTATTTCGTAAATGAGCTCTAAATGTCTTGGCAGCAGGTTCCTGATAAGGTTGACAGGCCATCGCTCCAAAGCCTCGGGCAGCAAGGTGTGGTTAGTATATGCAAATGTGTTTTTTGTGATCATCCAGGCATTATCCCAATCTATGTTATGCTCATCTACCAATAAGCGCATTAGCTCTGCCACCGCAATTGACGGATGGGTATCATTAAGCTGTACCGTAAATTTTTCGTGCAGGGTTCCCAGTTCACGTCCCTGAATAAGCTGCAACCTGATGATATCCTGAAGCGAACAACACACAAAGAAATATTGCTGTTTCAGCCTCAATTCTTTTCCGGAGAGATTCTCATCATTGGGATACAGCACCTTGGTAATATTTTCAGACCGCATCTTCTTCTCCACTGCCCGGTAATAGTCTCCCAGGTTATAGGCAGCAAAATCAAAAGATTCTGTTGCCTCTGCTTTCCACAGCCTCATAATGATCCCATTGCTTTGGTAACCCAAAATAGGAGTATCATAGGCAGTTCCCCTGATTTCAGATCCCGGTATCCACACAATTTGTAGTTTATTTTCTTCATCCCTGTTGTGTTCTGTGTGGCCACCAAATTTGACTTCAAAAGATATCTCTGGCCGTAATACCTCCCAGGGATTTCCGTTATGCAGCCATTTATCTGTAGATTCCACCTGCCAGCCGTCTTTAATCTCCTGCTTAAAGATCCCGAATTCATAGCGAATTCCGTAGGCAATAGAAGGTATTCCAAGCGTTGCGAGAGAATCCATATAACAGGAAGCCAGCCTTCCCAGGCCACCATTTCCCAAACCGGGTTCCACCTCCTCCTTAAGAACCTCGTCCAGGTCCAGGTTTAGTTCTGCCAATGCCTCTCTGGTTTCTTCCATGATCTCAAGGTTAAGCAAATTGTTTCCAAGATGCGGCCCGGGAAGATATTCTGCAGAGAGATATGCTACTCCGCGGGCATCTTCTTCTGCATACTGCTGAAGGGATTTAACGTATTTGAGAAAGACCCGGTCCCGAATAGTAAGGGCCAGGGAGGTATAAAAATCGTGTGAAGTGGCCACAACAGGGATTCGGCCTAAACTGTAAAACAACTTTTCCAGAAAAGAAGTTTTTATATCCTCTTTACTAAGGCCTACATTACCAACTCCTATTCCCGGTTTTGTAAAATAGCTTTCAATTTTTTTATTTCTGGATCTCATATAATGTTTAGATTTTTGAGGAGATCTGCCTCCACTATTTTTGGTTATTATTTAATAACCAAATTTCGTTTAACGTTTGGTTCAAAATTTAATAAAAAATAACCGAAGTTCTTAGCTAAAATCCCGCTTGTTCATTTAATCTTAATTGATACATTCAATATAAGAGGATTTTTAAAAAAATTCAACAAAACGATCAACAACCAAAATTGACCTCTCAAATTTTTCAGAAATATACAGCAGTTCTAATTTATAAATGAAGCTGAAATGAAAAGATATGCACAGATCAACCTGTAAAGAGTGAGTGTCAATTTTGGATTTTACCACTTTGCATAAATTGTATTTTCAACAGTGTAAATTACGGTGTGTGTTTAATTAATGATGGTTATGGAGACTTTCAAAATAGAAATCCCCTATCTTACTTAATTTCTTTTCTAAACTAAAAGTGATAAATCAAGTTCCATTTTGATGTTTTAAAATTGACTTACCTATAAATTCCGGGAATTTACGGGAGCAAAGAAAAATTGGATATGCCACTCCTAAACCCCGGAAAAATGAGAAAATTTTCCTCAAAAAATTCTGCCAAATATTGTCCCATTCTACATAATATTTTCTTAAGGAATTTTAACGGTATTTCGGGAAGACCGCAAAATATGGGGATTTGGCCGTATGCGGTGAGGCAAGAAAATATGGTATAATTCTTACTCTACATCTTCTGTAACATTTAAAATGAAAATTATGAAAAAGTTAGGTTTAACATTCGCAGCAATAGGATTTTTCTTTGCAACCACAACGATCCAGGCGCAGGTAACTGAAACTACGACAGAAGTACAAACAGAAGTTACTACTGCAGTAGATAAAGATTATGAGAAAATTGAAGTATCTGAACTCCCTGTAGCCGTAACTACTGCAGTTTCTACAGATTACCCCGGTAACCCAACAGAAGAAGCCTGGGTAAAGGAAAAAGAAGACAAAAAAGTATACAAACTTAAATTGACCGGACACGAAGATCACGTATACGTTGATGCGGAAGGAAACTGGATCGATAAAGATGAAAAAGATATTGAATAATCTTTTTTTACCAACATTTAAAGCTGCCTATAAGGGCGGCTTTTTTTTGTGCCTATGGGCAATGGATTTTACCTAAGGATATATTACCACATTTTAAAATTCGGGTTGTGAAAAGGATTTTTAAAGAAGACCCCTGCTTTCGCAAGGGTCTTCTATTCAATTTTCCCGAGGGTTGCTAACCAAAATATAACCTTCAGCAAAAACTGAATTTTAAAGCACTATTTTGTAATCTTTTTTGCTGCTTTTTTGAGCAAAGAACCTGCATCCATCATCTGCTCTTTTTGGGCAAACCTGGCCGGATGCGGAGCGCTTAATTTCGGTTCTTTTCCATGGGGTTTTCCTTTTTCCATGAAAAATCTCCTTTTTCATCTATTGATTTTCCACTACTCCATCTTCCTTCAGCCTTGGACTTTCCATCAACGTGTGTTGAAATAAATTTGTAACTGAATTCCTTATTTTCTTCAGCCTGAGGAAAACTGTTTGGAATAGGGTGGTTGCCTTTAAGTCCGCCCAGTTCTTCCAGGACAGCAAGCCATTGATTTTGATGCATGGTATCCCGGGCGATAAGAAATGCCAGCATATCCTTCATTCCCTTATCATCTGTAGATTTCCATAACCGGGTGGCTAAGACCCTTCCGGCAGATTCGGCCGTTACATTGGCATACATATTTGCTGCAATATTTCCGGTATCTATAATCCAGGACCCGTTAAAGGGCACTCCACAACTATCTGTAGCCAGGGCACCCAGACCGCTGGAGAGAATGTGTCTTGGATTAGCGCCGCCCATTATTTGTTCAAGAAAAGGATCATCTGCTGCCATTTCATCTTTTACGCCATTTGGTGCACCTTCTAAATTTAGTGCTACTGCGGTCGCCAGCATTTCTATGTGTGCGATCTCTTCAGTTCCTGTGTCCAGTAACATATCCCGGTATTTGGCCGGCCCCCTTGCACCAAACGCCTGAAACAAATATTGCAGGCAAACTTTCATTTCTCCTTCTATCCCACCTATTGCCTGTTGTAACATTTTTGCAAACTGAGGATTAGGCTTATCCACTTTTACTTCATACTGGAGTTTTCCATCGTAATAAAACATATTTATAAATTTAATTGGTTAATAAATCATTATTTTAATTAAATAGGTAATTAAGGTTAAAAAATTTGGGCTAACCTGGGCAGTTGTTTCTGAGAGAAGAAAAAACCGGAAGAAGAGATTTGGTTCTTCCGGTTGATAAATAAAATTAAGGTTTCTGTGTTTCCGGGTAAGCCGGTTTTTTTTGAGTCATCAAAGAAGCTCCTACTTCTATAATACCTAAAATCACAAATGGCCAATACACCTGGTCTGCAAAACCAAACAGCCATGGAGCGGCAATTAGCAACAGTCCTGCCATAAGATCAATTCCTAAATGCACTTTCATAGAAAGTATTTTCAGGAGGCCAAGCTCATAATCTGTAATTAAACTGTAGACAATTGTACCTGCACCTAAAACAATGGGTACCGCAGTTGCAGCACCATCAGGAAGATTAAAAAGCCAGGGAGCAAAAATTAATAATGTCCCCATGAGGTAATCGAGGTATCCGTGAACTCTCGTGCTTATCATGATATTTAGATTATGGTTAATATCTAACTAATTTAAGCGATAAAAAACCCTCAACCTATTGAAAACTAAATATTTAACCAATATTTGTACAACTATCTCAAGTTTTGGGAAAAAAATTCAATTTGACCGGAATTAGATAAAATTTCTTGTTATAATTCGGTTTTAAACATCGTTACATTTAAGGAATTACGCATTGCATTTCTCCAATTTTGGAAAAAGGGAAGTGAATGGAAAAAACCAAGAAATTCAATATTTAAATATTTATATGTTCCGATGGATATTTTACAATTTGGAAATAGACAGAACCAGGGTTAAAAAAAATATTAAGCTATCTTAAATAAAACCCAAAGTGACCCTTCTCGTGTTAATAGGGCATTAAAATTTTTAAATTTACGGTATTCCTTGTGAACAAATCCTTTGCGAAGGCTTAGTATCAAGGAATTAAAGAAGCCAATTTATTTTTTTAACTTTTTTTAAATATTTAAATTAACCCCATGCTCGATATATCAACTTTTTCTGATAAATCAATTAAGCAAATATTAACAAACCTAACAACCGAAGAAGAATTAAATGCGAAACTTCCGGGCGGAGGTTTTTTACATATTGAGAAGGATCTTCCATACCTTGTAATATATAGAAAAAAGAAAGATGACAAAGGTGCCTCCCGGTTAGTCCACAGTGAAGCTTCATATCTTATTGCAGGAGATGAGGACCTCAAAGGCTATCAGGATCTTCTTTTTGGGATCAGCAATCAATTGTCCCCGATCTTTAAGACCTATATGTTCTTCGAAATATACACGGGTGAACCCGGAATTAATCAATTTATAATAAAAGGCCCCGAAGAAAAACTTACTTCTACCCTTGAGATCCTTCGGAAAGAACTGGAGGCAATAAATTCTACATTTTCAGGATTATACCTGCAGGCAAAAATCAAAGACACACCGCATCGTCATGCAGAGGGAGATGAACCCCTGATGGATATCGACAAAGCAAAAAAATGCGGAGCCGTTATTATAAGCCTGGAAGTTCCCCCTATATTTCGGGATGAGGAAGGAAATCTCTATCCGGTGTTCTTCAGGAATTTCAGAGATTATATTATTCCGGCTATTCATAAGTTCATTTTTGATTATTTAAGGGTCCAGACCTCTTTCGTTGCGGCAAATTATAATTCCCTGGGGCCTAAATATCTTAAACAGAAAGTATTTGAGATAGACAAAAAACTGGCACAAATCGAAAATAGTTACCAGTTTTTATGGCTGGTATCCCCTTCAAATATTTACGATATCAAAAAGACTTTTTTTGAAAGTAATTACGAGAAATTGCTCGATTATCATTACCGCCTTTTACCTATTGATCCCGACGTTCTTAAAAGAGAGCTGTTCAATTTAAAAATAGAAGATGTTGATGATCCCGCAATGTCTTTCCTCTTTCGGGAAAAAAGAGAGGAACTTGATCAACAAATTACGATGTTGAATGAGCGGGGTACCCGAAATTTTTTCTATAACAGTATTCGGCTCTATAAAGGTGTAGACAGGATCTTATGCAGCGAGGCTGAACAACTTTTACATGAAGTTGAGGAAGTACCTTTTGAGAAATCTGAGGAGCTTATAGATTCCAAAGCTTTTAGTAGTCTTGCACGAAAAGAGTTTGATTATTTCAGGAAGCAGGATGAGAATTTTAAATGTAAAGTTCATATCAGGAAGGATGTGAATATTATGATGGTCTCCCAGGGAGAGCTTTATATTCCTGAAGATTATAAAATGAACCCCAAAGAATCTGAGGCATTAATCCAGCATGAAGTAGGCACCCATGTGCTCACCTTTCATAACGGAAGCCGGCAACCTTTAAAGCAACTGAGCATTGGCCTTGCAGATTATGACCCCCTGCAGGAAGGATTAGCAGTAATGTCTGAGTATCTGGTTGACGGGCTTACCCCGAATAGGTTACGCACCCTTGCGGGACGGGTAATTGCTGGAAATGCATTAATGGAAGGTGGAGATTTCAGAGAAATTTTTCGCCTGCTTCTTGAAAAATATAATTTTTCACCAATAAGATCTTTTAATATCACCTCAAGGATAATGCAAGGTGGCGGTTTCTTAAAAGATATTATTTATTTAAAAGGCCTGGTAGAGCTGCGTAAATATTTACAGGACGGGGGAGAATACGAACCGCTTCTCGCAGGTAAATTTGGTATAAAACACATAAAAATAATTAAGGAATTAACAGATAGAAAGATCCTTAACCCCGGCGTGTTACGGCCAAGTTATTTATTAACTGAAGATGTAACAGAAAAATTAAATTTAATTAGAGAGGGATTACCCCTTTCACAAATGGTAAGTAAATGAAAATATGTTTTGTAGTCAATAGTGTAGAATCCGAAAAGTCCGGAACTACAGCCTTCATAATGCATGAAGCCCGTAAGAGAAAACATCAGGTGTATGTCATGGGGGTTGGAGATTTTAGTTTTACTAATGAACAGGAACTTTCTGTAATTGCAACAAGTCTTCCAAAAAATGCCGATCCACAAACGGCCAGAGAATTTATTGAAATCCTGCACAGCGAAAAAGCAAAACGTGAAAAGATAGCAGCAAAAGATCTGGATGTTCTTTTTATTCGAAATAATCCTACCGAAGAAGAATCCGGCCGTGCATGGGCAGAACATTCAGGAGTTGCTTTTGGCCGTATGGTGCAGCAGGAAGGGGTACTTGTATTAAACGATGCCTATGCCCTGTCAAATGCCTTTATAGACAAATTATACTTTGAGGAATTGCCTTCAAGTATTAAACCTGCATCCCTTATTACAAGAAATAAGGAGGATGTCCTAAAATTCTTTGATGATCATAAAAAGAAAATGGTCTTAAAACCTTTGGAAGGGTCTGGAGGAAGAGGAGTTTATTTGATAGATAAGAATGAAAAGAACCTGAACCAGATCATCGAGAACCTCGCTGCTCAGGGATATATTATTGCTCAGGAATTTCTCCCGGCAGTGAAAGAAGGAGACGTGAGGGTGTTGCTCATGAACGGAAGGGTAATGGAAAAGGACGGGAAATTTGGAATAATCAGAAGAGTGAGCAGTGAAGGAGAATTCCGCAGTAACATTTCCCAGGGAGCTACAACCGAATTCAGTGAGTACACAGATAGTATGAGAAAGATCGTAGATATAGTTGCCCCCAAACTTATAAGAGACGGACTCTTCTTTGTAGGGCTTGACATCGTTAAGGACAAGCTCATAGAGATCAACGTGCTAAGTCCGGGTGGAATGGACAGTTTCCCCGTTGTAGGACTTGCCGATTTCTCTGATGTTGTGGTAAAAGCTATAGAAAGGAAACTGCAGTATAAAAAACATTATGGCAATAAGATCTCAAACAGGGAACTTGCCACGATGGATTAATTAACTACAGAAAAAGAAAATATGGAGCAAGAGAATATGAAAGACCAAGAAAGGATCATTGGCAAATATACCAGTAAGAAAAAAGGCCCCCTGCTATTTATAACAGCAGGGGTTCACGGAAATGAGCCCAGCGGAGTGCAGGCTCTAAAAAGAGTATTTGCTGAACTCGAAAAAGTAAAACCGGAAATTGAAGGAACTATCCTGGGGATTGCAGGAAATCACCAGGCTTTACAGGAAAATAAGCGATTTATTGATGAAGATCTCAACCGAACCTGGAAAGAAGAAAGTATCGTAAACAAAATTCAGGAAACCCATGAGCAACGTGAAATGTTCGAAATCATCAAAGTACTGGAGCAATATCCCGAAAAGGATTACACCAAAAGGTATTTTCTCGATTGCCATACCACATCATCAGACAGCCTGCCTTACATTTCTGTTCAGGTAGTGAATGATAATGATGAATGGGCCCATAGATTTCCCACGTATATTGTGCGGGGTTTCAGCGACATAGTGTATGGCGCGATAGACCACTATTTAAGCAGAACAGGTCTTACGGGGTTTACTTTTGAGGCAGGCCAGCACACCAATAAAAGTTCTGTTGAAAATCATGAGGGAATGATTTGGTTGTATCTTAAAGAAGCCTGTAAACTGGATCTGAAAAAAATTGCTACTTATCCTGAATGTGTCGAAAATTTTTCTGAAAAAAATGCTCCTGACCAAAAAACATTTGAAATCATTCATAGATATGGATTAGAAGATGATGATGAATTTCAAATGGAACCGGGATTCAAGAATTTTCAGAAGATCAATAAAGGTGAGTTTCTGGCTGTTAAAAACGGTAAAGAAGTCATTAGTGAGTGGGATGCGTACATATTTATGCCTCTTTACCAGGCACAGGGAAATGACGGATTTTTTGTGGTTCAGGATGTAGATTAAAGGTTGTTTTAATAGCTCTGATTTATATTACCCGGCGATGTACCCCTGCCAATAATTTTTTGACTTTTTATTTATTAGCATCTTAAGGAGAAAATTTTTAAGAAATGATACCAAAAAAATTAAGATCAGGAGACCATATAAGAGTCATTGCTCCATCTGAAGGTTTAGCGCCAAAACTTACTAAAGAACTGCGGGAAAGAGGTGTGAAAAGATTGGGATCCCTTGGCTTAAAAGTAAGCTTCGGGAAGTACCTGGATGAGCAGAATGAATTTGACTCTGCAACTGTAGAACACAGGCTTCATGATCTTCATGAAGCCTTTAAAGATCCTGGGATCCAGGCGATCATTTCAGCAAATGGCGGGTCCAGTGCCAACCAGCTTTTGAAACATGTTGATTATGAGCTTATCAAGGCAAACCCCAAAGTGTTTTGCGGGCTTTCAGATCTTACTGAAGTTACCAGCGCTATCTATGCCAAAGCAGGATTGGTGACCTATAACGGCCCCCACTTTTCTATGCTAAGTGCAGGTAAGATCATGGATCATTCCTTAGAAAATATGCGGCAAACATTTTTTTCTGAAGAACCTGTAACCCTTTCGCCTTCTGAACACTACCTCAATGACCAGTGGGAAGATGAACTCATTGTCAACAGCTCCTACTGGACCATAAATGAAGGAGAAGCAGAAGCTACCTGTATGGGTGGTAATTTAATGACCTTTAATTTTTTAGCCGGAAATCAATTCATGCCCGATTTCAAAGACTGTATCCTATACCTGGAGGAAAACCATATTGTAGACAAAAAAGGAGTTCAAAAAGAACTACAGGAGATCCTGAATCATCCTCTTGGAGAAACTATTAAAGGTGTTCTCATTGGAAGGTTTCAAAGAGAAACCGGAATGTCCCGGGAATTGCTTACAAAGATGATCAAAACCAAAAAGGAACTAAAAAATGTCCCGGTTATTGGAAATGTAGATTTTAGCCATACTGCGCCCATGGTTTCCATTCCATTTGGAGGAAAAATGAAAATATCAGCTAAGGATCAGGATGAAGTTTCTATAAAAATTTTAGAGCACTAAAAATCTTTCGGTATTTTCTGAAATCTTCAATTGACAATTTTTTCTGTCTAAAGATCAGCTTCCGCTACGGTTTTAAACCCCGGATCTTCCATTCTATTCAGAATATGCAATGGTAGTTAACAATGCATTTTCTGCCTGTCTGGAATCCAGGCGGGTATGTTGAACTACCACAGGTATATTTGATGTTATAACACTGGCGTAGTCTGTATCTTTAGGAACAGGCTGCGGATCTTTAAGGTCATTAAACCTTAGATGTTTTGTGCGTTGCGCCTCCACAGTTAACTTATAAGGCCCCACAGGATCTTTATCTGTAAAGAAGATGGTGATCTCAACTTCTGCAGTTTGATTGGAAGTATTTAGTATGCAGGCGGTTTCGTGACTGGTGAATTCCGGTTCAGGTCCGTTTCCGTATGATGGGATGTAGCCTTCCGCGATTACCCAGGTTTTCTTTCCAAATGCTTTCATATTATTAATTTTTAATACTTATTATCTTTTTTACCCTCTAAGGATAATCTGTTATTTCTGCTATCAATCCCTCATTCGGCTCAAGTCTTATAGAATCTTTTAGTGTTTTTCCCTCATTCTTTATATGAGTTGAGGTAATCACAGCAGCTTTAAGGTTGTGTATATTGGGATCTAACATTTCTTCTGAATTGCCGAGATTGAGTGCAATAAGGAATCTTTTACCGGAATGGGAACGGATGTAAGAAAGTAAATTTCCTTCAGTATAAACAGGTGTATAATCCCCTACCATCAGGGCCGGTTCATTTTGCCGGAGGGCTAATAATTTGCGGTAGTACATCAACATACTGTCCTCCTTATCCCATTGATTTTTTACATTTACTTCCTGATAATTCTTCATTAAAGGCAGCCATGGTTCCCCTTTTGTAAATCCGGAATTTTTAGTATCATCCCATTGCATGGGGGTTCTTTCCGGATCTCTCCCTAAACCAATGCCGGGAATATTCTTTTCCTGAGGATCCTGTATCTGCTCTTTTGAAATAAAAACATCTTCCATTCCTATTTCATCTCCGTAATAGATCGTTGGGGTGCCCCTCAAGGTGAGTAACAGCATTGCCGCAACCCTTGCCTGCTGTTTTCCTATTCTTGTTGCTATACGAGAATTGTCGTGGTTTCCCAAAACCCAGTTAGGCCATCCATCAGGCGGAAGCGCGCCTTCATATTTATTGATTGCTGCTTCTATTTCCCGTGCGTCCCAGGGCAAGACCACAAGCTGAAAATTAAACGGTAAATGAGCTCCCTTGTTATCGATCCCGTAGTAGGCAATCAATTTTTCAATGGGAAGGTAGATCTCCCCAATTAGAACCCGCTCATCATATTCATCCACTACCTCCCGCATCATGCTCACGATATCATGTACCTCAGGCTGATCTGTTGTATAAACCTGCAGATGTTTGTCATATGGAGATTTATTCTCGGTGTATTCAGGATTTGGTGGATTATCGCGGAATTGATCATCTTTTATCAAATGCCACATCACATCAACCCTAAAACCATCAACTCCCTTATCGAGCCAAAAACGCATGACATTGAGCATGGCTTCCTGAACTTCAGGATTTCGCCAGTTTAAGTCGGGTTGTTCTTTTAAAAAAGCGTGATAGTAATATTGTCCTGTAGTTTCATCAAATTCCCATGCGCTGCCACCAAATACGCTTAACCAATTATTTGGAGGTCCCCCATCTGGAGCTGGATCTTTCCAAATATACCAGTCCCGCTTCGGATTGTCTTTGGAGCTTTTGGATTCTAAAAACCATTGGTGTTCATTAGAGGAGTGATTCGGAACCAAATCGAGGATAAGTTTTAAATCCCGATCGTGAATTTCAGCCAGCAGCTTATTAAAATCATCCATTGTCCCAAATAGAGGATGGATGTTTGTGTAATCACTCACATCGTAACCAAAATCGGCCATAGGGGAAGGATATATAGGAGAGATCCAGACTACTTTTATCCCAAGATCATTAATATGATCCAGCCTTTGAATAATACCTTTTAGATCACCCACCCCATCTCCACTATTGTCCATATAAGAGCGGGGATAAATTTGATATACAATTTCCTTTTGCCACCACAGGTGATCTTGTGCCTTTTTCATAACTTTCCTATTCTTGTTTTCTTCCTTAGTTCTATACTTGAAATCTATACTTGATTTTTATATATATTTTTTACGTTTATGCAGCCACCGGTAGCCGTAGGAATTCAATTTCACCTTTTGAGTCTTAGGATCAAAGTTTTCATAAGTATCATCTCCAAAAATGTCTTCGATATCGGCGGGATCTTCAAGGTCAGTTTTTACAGTGACCTCTTCCCCGGAAAAATTATGAAAAGCCAGGGCCATTCCTTTATCAGACTTACGGCAATGAGCTAAAACCCTTTTATCTCCTGTATCCAATACTTCATAACTCCCCCATCCAAATTCCGGAAATTCTTTTCTAAACCTAATTGCACTGGCCATCCAGTTGAGAAGGGAATCCTTTTCTCTGTGCTGATCTTGAACATTGATTTTTTTGTAACTAAAATCACCCGTAGAAACTATATTCTTAATAAGATCTTTTTTGTCTGCTCCGGAAAAACCCCCGTTCTTCCCAGAAGACCATTGCATGACCGTTCTTACGCTATCTCTTCCTTCCATACTAAGGTCCTCCCCCATTCCTATTTCCTCCCCATATCTTAAAACAGGAGTTCCGGGAAGGGTAAAGAGCAGGCTATAGGTAAGTTCAATTCTCTTCCTGTCATTGTTAAGCATAGAAGCGGCACGCCTTCTTATCCCCCTTCCAAAAATCTGCATATTCTCATCTGGTGCAAAAGCTTCAAACACTTCCTGCATTTCTTCTTCTGAAAGTTTATCAAGGTTAAGTTCATCATGATTCCTAATGAAAATAGCCATTTGTTCCTTTTCCTGGGGTTGTGGCATTTCCTTTAGTGCCTTTGCAATGGGAGTAGCTTCTTGACGGGCAAGCGATAGGAACAGGTAGTTATTTACATAGAAATTGAAGAGCATATGCATTTGATCCTCATCCCCAAAAAATTTCTGATATTTCTCCGGTTCCAGATCCACTTCGGCAAGCAGGATGGCATCTCTCTTTTGTGTTTCCACAAATTCCCGGAAATTCCTGAAGATCTCATGAGGGTCTTCCCCAAAGTCTACCTGTCCTTTTTCAGTAAACATATGAGGGGCAGCATCCATCCTGAAACCTGAAACTCCCAATTTCAACCAGAAGTGCATGATCCTGAAGATCTCTTTTTGAACTGCCTTATTTGATATATTAAGATCTGGTTGATGAGGAAAAAAGGTGTGATAATACCAGGCTTTTGCTTTTCTGTCATACTTCCAGTTGGAGCCACCACTCCCACCTTCAGACATCATATTCTCTCCATCATCTTCAGGTTTTTCATCCTGCCAGATGTAAAAATCCCGGTACTTGCTCTTTTTACTTTTCCTTGCTTCCTGGAACCAGAAATGCTTTTCACTTGTATGATTAACTGCCAAATCAATGAGGATCCTGATTCCTACCTCTTCTGCTGCATCCAGTAGTTCTGTAAAATTTCCCAGGTCCCCTAAACGGGTGTCCAGCTCATAGTAATTTCTTACATCATACCCGTCATCTTCATTAGGGGTGTCAAAAAATGGCATCAACCACAGGCAGGTCACCCCAAGACTGGACAAATAGGTTAAAGCATTTTTAAGTCCTTCAAAATCGCCTATTCCATCACCATTGGAATCTTTAAAGGTTTCCACATCCAGGCAGTAGATCACTGCATTTTTATACCAGTATTTATTCATTCTTTTATATTCAAATTATTAATTATGAAAGTTCAGGTAATACTTCTTTTCCGAAGAAGTCTATAAATTCTTCCTGATCTTCATTGACATTATGAATTATGATCTTTTCAAATCCCATATCATGGTATTCCCTGATCTTATTAATAAATATTTCAGGTTTATTCCCAATGATGACATGTTCTTTTAGATCCTCTTTTCTCACTTTTTCACCTATGGCATCAAATTGTTCGGCCGTCTTTATATCTGAAAGAAGTTTACTTGGGAAAATATTGTTTTTCCATTGATCCCAGGCTCCGGTGAGGGCTTTATCTTCACTGGAAGCATAGGAGATCTGGACTTTTATAGCCATTGGTTTTCCAACCCCTCCCTCCTCTTTAAAAGCGTCTATAACTTTTGTAAGAGTTTCGGTTGGCTGTGAGATAGTGATCAATCCATCTGCCCAGGTTGAAAGCCATTGTGCGGTTTTTGCGGTTATAGCTGCTCCATAAATGGTAGGAATTTGTGTAGGTGGAGTGAAAAGTTTGGCGCTTTCAACTTTCACAATTCCATGGTGGGTGACATAATCTCCCTTCCATAATTCCCGAATAACATCAACCGATTCTTTAAGCCTGGCATTTCGAATATCTTTTGGAGGCCATTTTTCTCCGGTTATATTTTCATTTACTGCCTGTCCGCTCCCCTGGCAAAGCCAGAATCTTCCGGGAAACATCTGGTCCAGGGTTGCGGCAGCCTGTGCAATTATTGCCGGGTGGTATCGCTGCCCCGGGGCATTCACGATTCCAAAATTCATTTTGGTGGCGTGCATTGCCGCTCCAAGCCAGCTCCAGGCGAACCCGCTCTCCCCCTGCTTATTGCTCCAGGGGTGAAAATGATCTGAAGAGAGGCATTCCTGAAATCCGGCTTTTTCAGCTTTTTGCACTAATTCTAGCAAGTGTTTTGGGGAAAATTGTTCGTGGGAAGCGTGGAATCCTATATTCATTATTGGAGGGTTAGTTAAAAAATAAAATTCTAAATTATAAAATCTTAAAAGGATAGCGAAAGAATTGGCGGGATGCCGGGGTTAAATAAAAGATAAAGTTTTGACGGAATAGTTAAAGTCACAGCACAAGAAGGAATTGTACAAGCAATTTACTTCTATAAACCTCTTAAGCATTTTCACAATATTTACAATTTTTAAATAGAAGATTAGGTCACTGCACAAGGTTCAAAACTAACTTTACCGTATAGAAATTTATTCGAAGTTCTATTATTATTCATTTAGAATTATGGTAAATTGATTTGGCCATGATCTATATAAATAACAAAAAAAGGTGGTAATCCATCTAGGAAAACCACCTTTTTACTTTTTAATTAACAAATTACATTAGTCCTCTTTGATCAACCTGAGGGTGAATACCTCTGGACTCTCAGTAGATACTTTTAAAATATATACTCCGTTCGGCATTCCTGATATATTGAAACTGTACTTCTCTCTACCTTCACTGTTAAGATCCCGTCCAATGGAATATGTTCTAATATATCTTCCATTGTAATCGTACATTGCTACAGTCTGTATTAGAACAGTGGGATCAGAAACCTGAAGGTAAACTTCTGCGCTTGCAGGGTTAGGATAAAGTTTAATACTAATTACCTCCTCCTGGTAAGGTTCCTCATCACTTATTGTTATAGCCTGCTTTGTATTATCTTCCGATGATTTCAATGCAAGCGTAGATATATCTCCTGTTGGACAACCTGCATTATTAGCAGTTTCATAAGTGCTACTCAATTTATTGGCATGAGAATTATTATTAGCAGAATTATTGAAAACTTCCTGGACGTCTGTCTTAATTTGCGCCTCTGGATACTCATAATTAACTGCAGAGGAACATGCATTAAGCAAAGCAGCGGTGGCCTGTTTGGCCAATTTGTCATAACCGCCTTTGTTTAAGCTAAGAGCCTCCAGAAGAGTTACCTCATTAGCTTTCCCATTTATACCTCTTTTGTTTGTAATCCCAAAAACGGTAAAGAAACTATCTGTAGGCTGATAGGTGCTGCACCAACCTGAAGAACCCGCCCAGAATTCAGCAGTACACCCTTGCAAGACTACATCCACCAGATCCTCTCCGTTACAATCCTGGTCTATTCCATCGTTAGGTACCTCTGTGGCACCCGGATAGATCGTATTGTCATTATCATTACAGTCGGTATTATCAGCTACATATCCATTGGGTTGGTTACAGCTTTCCACACTGTCATTAGGATCTCCAAAACCATCTCCATCTTTATCTGCATACCAAATGGATATTTGAAGGTTTTCATCAATATTTCCATCACAATTGTTGTCCTTTCCATCGCAAATTTCCGGTGCTCCGGGATAGGTTGTATAGTCACTGTCATCACAATCGGTATTGTCACCAACATATCCTACGGGTTGCTCACAACTTTGTAAGGAACTTACGGGATCTCCAAATCCAAATCCATCGCCATCGCTATCGATATACCACGTAAGCTTGTTTTCTTCTAAACAACCTTCTGCCGTTATCGTCCAGGTAAAGCCGGTGGTCTTTGCATCTGAGTTTTCAGTATCACTGTCATCAACTTTGACCACAACTGAATAAGGGCTTGAAAGATCAGCATTCATATCAATAGTTCCGCTAATTACTCCGCTGGCGGAATTAATAGTGACTCCCAGAGGTGCTCCTGTCATTGAATATACGAGATCCCCGTCACCTCCGGTGGCAGAAACAACCAGGCTTCCGTCCAGATTATCTCCAACGGTATTTGCCTGGTTTGCTATTGCCGCAACTTGAATAGGGTTTTGAGGAGTTTCAGAAACAGTCCATGTGAAGCTTGTGGTCACTGCATCTGTGGTTTCTGTATCACTGTCGTCAACTTTGACCACAACTGAATACGGGCTGGAAAGATCAGCATTTATATCTATGGTCCCACTTATTATTCCGCTGGTAGAATTAATAGTCACTCCCGAAGGTGCTCCTGTCATTGAATATGCTAGATCTCCATCACCTCCTGTTGCTGAAGCCATTAAACTGCCATCCAATTCATCCCCTGCAATATTATTTTGATCCTGGATTTGAGATACCTGGATTGGAGAGGTAGTTTCTGAAGCATTTATGATCTCAATTCCATTGATCATTGGATTTTTTTTGGCACCGTGGATAAAGGAAATATTAATAAAGCCGTCCACAACTTCTATTGTCTGACTAATTACCCCACCTACCTGGTGTCCGAAAGCCACGATCAAATCAAGATCATCGAGCTCAGGATAAATTACTCCTTCAATTTCCACATCAAAAATTTGTCTGCCTACCCTGGAATTTCCATTATTGCCACTGCCGAAATACAAACGTACCTGATAAGTGCCTGATTTTGGAACCGGGAAGGAATAGGTCATATTAGGCGCACCCGAGTTATTGTCCGAACGTTCAGAAGTAAAAATATCTGTTGGTGTAGTAGTAAGGTCCACATCAGAATCATAACTGGTCATGGTGTATCCGGCAACAGTATTTGAACCCGGTTCAATTAAATAGATGGAATTTTCTACGGAAGTGTCCGCTCCCCAATCTTTTTCACCATCAATGGATGCAATAGCAGGCCCTCCGGCATTAACCCTGTGGAGCACAAGAGAAATTTCAAGTACAGTAACTGTAAAATTCTGTTCCACGGAATTATTCTGCTCATCTGTTGCAGTAATTTTAATGTTAGAATTAGCAGGGACAGAAGGATAATTTATTTGTAAGATATTGCCTGTAACTGATACTCCTATAGAAGAATTTGAACTTTGTGCGGTATAGGTAAGGTTTTCCACACCCTGATCATCATCAAAATAAGAGTCAAGATTAATGCTTTCATCGGGAGCATCTACATACCTCTCTAAATCGGGCATTGTTCCCACCAAAACAGGTTCACCTTTTGAAATGGTCCATGTGAATCCCGTTGTTACGGCATCTTCAGATGTGCCATCACTATCATCAACTTTAACTACAACTGCATAAGGACTTGAGGCATGAGCTCCCAAATCAATTGTACCGTTAATAACTCCGGTAGAAGAATTTATTAAAACCCCTAAAGGTGCTCCTGTCATAGAGTATACAAGATCCCCATCGCCTCCGGTGGCGGAAACTACAAGGGTTCCATCAAGATTATCTCCAACGTTATTTGACTGATCAGCTACTGCTGCAACCTGAATAAGAGTTTGGGGAGTCTCCGTCACCGTCCAGGTAAAACCGGTGGTAACAGCATCTGTAGTTTCAGCATCACTATCATCTACCTTTATCAAAACTGAATAGGGACTTGAAACATCAGCTTCCATATCTATGGTTCCGCTAATTACTCCGGTAGCTGAATTAATAGTTACTCCCTTAGGTGCTCCTGTAATTGAATACACCAGATCCCCATCGCCTCCGGTGGCAGAAACTACCAGGGTTCCATCAAGATTATCTCCAACGGTATTCACCTGATCAGCTATTGCCGCTATTTCTATAGGAGCTTCACTTCCTGAAGCATCTAAAATTTCTATACCGTTAATAAGTGGGTTTTCCACACCGTGGATTAAGGAAATATCTATAGAACCATCAGTGACCTCAACCACATTAGTAATAACACCTCCAATTTCATGACCAAAAGTAGCTGATAGATCAATATCATTTAGATTAGTATAACTTAATCCTTCAATGGTAACATTAAAAATACGCTGTCCCGGTTCAGATGTTCCGTAGTAACCATTTCCCATATACAATCTTACTTCGTATAACCCGCTTTGAGATACAGGGAAGGAATAGGTCAAATTAGGAGCACCTGCAACGCCATCAAAACGTTCAGTACCAAAGATACTAACCGGAGTATTGGTTTGATCTACTTCATTTGTATAACCTGAAATACTGCCATCGAAAGTAGTATTTGATCCCGGTTCTGAAAGATAAGGAGAATTTTCTGCAGAAGTATCTGCACCCCAGTCCATTTCCGCATCAATAGAAGTTATGGCCGGACCTCCGGCATTAACCCGGTATAAAACTGCTAAATCATCCTGTACAGTTACCTTAAAAGTTTGCTCTATAAACTTAAAATCTAAATCGGTAGCACGAATAGTAATATCAGATATAGCCGGAGTTGATGGAAAACTCAATGTTAGAATATTTGAATTAACGGCGGCTCCTATAGAAGTATTTGTGTTTGACTCTACTGTATAGATTAGGTTTTCTAATCCTTTATCATCATCAAAATACTCATTGAGATTAATATTTTGATCGGCTGCTCCAATTGTTTTTACCAGGTTCGGAAGATCCTGCACAATAATAGGTTCTCCTGTAGTGATGGTCCAGGTAAAACTGGTACTTACTGCATCTGAGGATTTATCATCATTGTCATCTACAGTTATAGTAACGATATACGGACTGTCTGCATCTGCATTTAGATCTATCGTTCCTCCTATTTGACCGTTGGTTGGTTCAATATATACGCCCAAAGGTGCGCCGCTCATTGAATAGGATAAATTGCCATCTCCACCGGTGGCAGAAACAACTAAACTTCCATCAAGGTTCTCACCAACAACATTTAACTGTTCGGATATTTCAGCTACCTCAATAGGGGTGTCAACAGGTGTTACATTTCCTGAAGAACTTAATATTTCAATTCCGTTGATTAGCGGATTTTCCACACCGTGGATTAAGGAGATATCTATAGAACCATCAGTGACCTCAACCACATTAGTAATAACACCTCCAATTTCATGACCAAAAGTAGCTGATAGATCAATATCATTTAGATTAGTATAACTTAA
Organism: Gillisia sp.; assembly: GCA_024635655.1. Lineage (GTDB taxonomy): Bacteria > Bacteroidota > Bacteroidia > Flavobacteriales > Flavobacteriaceae > Gillisia. Next base: position 40,194 of record JAGXIL010000077.1, read on the forward strand.
TCCTTCAATGGTAACATCAAAAATACGCTGTCCCGGTTCAGATGTTCCGTAGTAACCATTTCCCATATACAATCTTACTTCATATAACCCGCTTTGAGACACAGGAAAAGAATAAGTCAAATTTGGAGCACCTGCCACGCCATCATAACGTTCAGAACCAAAAATGCTTACCGGGGTTGTGGTTTGATCTACCTCATGGGTATAACCAGAGATACTGCCAGCATAAATACTATTAGATCCCGGGGATGTCAGATAAAGAGAATTTTCTGCAGAAGTATCTGCACCCCAATCCATTTCCTCATCAATAGATGTAATGGCGGGCCCACCGGCATTTATCCTGTATAAGACTGCCAAAACATCCTGTACAGTTACCGTGAATGTTTGCTCTACACTATTAAGGTCTGAATCAGTAGCACGAATAGTTATATCTGTTATAGCCGGAGCAGATGGGTAACTCAAGGTGAGAATATTCGAATTTATGGTGGTACCTATTGAAGTATTAGTGTTTGCCTCTATCGTGTAGGTTAAGTTATCTAAGCCTTTATCATCATAGAAATATTCATTAAGATCAAAATTTTCATCGGCTGCTCCAACTGTTTTGACCAGGTCGGGAAGATCTTGTACAATAACAGGGGAATCTACTGTTACATTTAGAAAATCCCAGGTACCTTCAACTTCCACTCCTGCAGCATTTGAAGTTCCAATAAAACCCACGGCCAGATCGGTTCCGGCCTGTTGAATTGCATTTAGTACAGCTCCCTGTGCGGTAATTGTTCCCGCGGATATCCTAGGGCCGTTATCGAATTGGTATTCCAGATCAATTTCTCCGTTGGAAGGGTTTATATGGAAATATAAAGATGCGTTTGACGCAGGTCTATCCCCAGCGGGAATTTCAAGATTTAATGCTGCTAATGGATTATCGGTAATTTCCTGCTGGGCTGTTATACCTGAAGGAGTAAGAACAAATTTCACATAGTTGCTTTGTGTGCCATCTCCAATAAAAATACCCAATTCTCCATTTGGGGCACTTGAATTGCCATACAATTGTAAAGGGTCACTAAAATTTAATAATCTGCCTGCCACGGTAAATATTCCTGTTGTTTGATCTACCTGGACGCCGTATTGAAAACCTTTTTCCTGAGTATTAAAAGTTCCTGATGCTGTACCTGATGTCATTTGCATGGTCATGGCACCTATTGCACCTCCAAGTATATCATTAGGGTTGGGATCATTCGGGTCATCCCGGCGATCAAGCCAGTTTAGCCAGTTAGGATTTGGGTCTCCATTGTTCATAAGCCCGGTCAATCCCAGTCCTAAATATCCTTTTAGTTCTGTATTACTGGAAAAAAGCTCATTGATTACAGGCACCACAAAAGCATCACTTCCGGTTTTAAGTGGGTCACCAAGTTGAAAAGGATCTTCTGCATCTAATATTCCATCATTATCATCATCGGTATCATTAAGATCAGAAACTAAATTTCCTCCTGCAGCTTTATCAAAGTCTGCGGGTTGTGATCCTCCGTTGCAATGGTCTGTTCCGTTATCTATTTCATCCTGATTAGTATATCCATCCTGATCATAATCTACAGTAGGGTCGTAATCCATCTCTCCAGGTAACGGGCAAATGAAATCATCAGGCTCAAGAACCACGAGATTTCCGTCTAAAGTTACCACCCATATAGTACCCGGAAAAGGGTCTGAATCACTGTTACAGGTAACACCCAATGCATTTCCTCCCAGATTGGAAGCAAAAGAAGGGGTAAGTTCCTTAAGACTTCCATCTGCATTGAGTTCTACCCTTCGAAGTTCTCCTGTATTTACGCCTGCAATTAAATTTCCTTTCATTACATCATTAAAATTTGAGGCTGTATATTCATCTATTCCATTGGTATTTGTTCCCCAAATAGTCACTAATTCATCCACAGGTCCATCAGGATTTGCATCTCCAGGCCCACGGTAATCTCCCTCCTGAGGATTGGCTGTTTTTACAGGGGGCCAGTTAGCCGGAAGACCTAAATTAGGATCGGTAGTAAATCCATTGGTATTTTTAGTGGGATGATAGATCAATGTTCTAAAAACAGCTCCTTCTGTACCTGTTTCCGCCGGATTGGTGTACAGGCCGGCTCCGAAAGGATTAGCTCTTACGGGAGTAGGATGCCCTCCATAGAAACTTCCGAAAACGTAATTTTGAATATCCAAAGTTACCAGGCTGAGGTGATCTTTATTGTTTATTTTTTCGCCGTCAGCTGTAGCAGTACTGCTACCGGGTTCATTAGGATCGTAATCATTATTGGCAGATCCACCTCCTTCATTAACCGGAAATCCACCCCAGCCACCGTTAGCTCCATTATCGGTCACATAAACCGCTCCACTTTCTGTAACTACCAGATCATAGGTATTTCTATAACCCGGAGAAAAAATTTGTACCGGACCACCGGGAACTATCATTGCCTGGTTGAGCCCGTCATTACCTCCAAAAGGATCATTTACATCTATTCCGTCATAGCCTGGAGCATCGGGATCGGTAACTCCGTTGACATTTTCTCTTGTAGGATCATCCAGAGTAGGTAGGTCATAGATATATTTCCTTCCGTTATCATCGAGGATCGGCATGCTCTCGATCTGAGTTAGATTAACAGATAGAACAGCTGCTGAAAGGGCATACTCGGTGGTATATGCAAAGTTTTTAGACGGCCCACCTGCATTGGTATGGCCTCCTTGAGCTACGATGAGATAGTCTGTTCCATTCACCGTCACAAATTCAAGGCCATTGGTGGCATGGTTCTCTTCTGAACGCGGAAGTCCGCGCACTATATCCACCTCGTCCCAGGCACTGCCATTCCAGGTAAGCCGTGTAATGATACCGGAATTGGTATCCAGGCCAACATCTCCACCTCCGCCCGCACCAATTCTAAAGTCGCTTGAGGTAACATAGATCACAGGATTGGCAGATGTACCTGATACGGTTAAGCCAATGGTTTCCCTTTCTGTGCTGGAATATAAAGTTCCATCATCGTTATGATCCTCTATTTCAAGAATACCGTTCAATACCTCGGCTTTAAGCACCACGTAATCGCCAGGGCCATTACGCTGTATGGTAAATATTTTTATTTGCCCGGTATATTCTGCAACGTAAAGCCTTCCATCAGGACCAAACATTAAAGATGTTCCGTTTGAAATAGCGCCCTTACTATCAAAATTTATCCCGTTCTGGGAAAAACTTTGTGCATTGACATTTGTAAATCCCGCCAGAAACAAAAAACCGAAGAGCATAACAAATCGGCATTTTAAGGTGTACAAATTTTCCATAATTGAAATATATATTAAGAATTAAAATCTGAAAATTTAAGAAAGTGAGTTATAAAGACCCTACATAATGATATTTCCCATCAGGATGTCATATATGCGTATTAATCCACAATTTCTAAGATTTCAGGAATATCGGTTTGAATTTTAAATATCAAACCATCTATGGAGATACTACTGATCGAAGATAATTTTCGTGTTGTCAAATTAACCTATGAGGGTTAATACTATTAGGGATAACTTTTGAGGGTTTTGGAATATCAATTAACTCTGAAGAAATTTGGGGAGAAAAAATGAATTGTATTTGAACGAAAATAATAAAATAAATTTTTAATCTGATTTAGGAAAATAATAAAAATAATATCGTGGTAAAATTAGGGGAAATTACTACCTTCAATTTTTAGTTCCAATCTTTGGCTTAATTTTGGGGAAGGTTAATTGCATTTTTAAGTACTTGGTTTAATTAAGTTTTATATTCATCTAAATTCGGATTATGAGAATAAATGTTGACTTATTTAATAGCTCCTTTAAAATCCGTATTTCGGGCGGGCAAATAATTGCCAATCCTGTAAACGAGAGAATATATAGTCCCCCAAAAATAAGAAAAAGGAAAATTAAGAATATTTTATGTCTGAAATATTTTTGGAATAGACTCCTCTTTTTACCAGAAAGCTTTACTCATCCACCTCAAACTCCTATTAATAATATTTGGTTAGAGGAAACCGGAATTTCGGAAGTTAGGATAGTAAGTTCCATTCTTGCAGAAAAGTTAGGGTTACCATATAATTCTACAAAAATATATAGTGCTTTGGAAGAATCTCATAAAATTTACCACGAAGATTTTCCAGGTGATTTTGTTTTAGAATTTAGGGGTGAGCGATTGGGTATGGCAATATTGGATATTTGCTATAATATAAATCAAGTTGCAAGTCCTATTTATAGATTTAATCCTGAAATGAAAAATTTTAAGGGGTTATTTTAATTTAAATCCTTCTTATTAACTTCATTAATGAACTGGTTACCCTTTTATAATTAGATCTACCACAATATATCTCACCTAAGTAAACCTTTTTCATGTTGGGGGTTATTTCTACAGTAAATCTCAAACTATCTACACAAAACCTATTTCCTAAAGCTGAAAATCACTAAGCCACATCTTAATTTCCCCTGAACAATCCTAATTATACTGTTAGGTTAATTACTTTAACATTCAATAAAAATTGTTGGCATATTCTTAGCATTTTTAATTTAAATAAAATTCTGTAAGAAAAAACTGATTACAATTATTGAAACAGATTTTAATGGAATAATTTATTTTTTTATCGTTGATATTTGATTAACGATAATTTGAAAATTTGTGCATTTTGCCCCAATCCCCAACCCTATATGAAATATTTGAACTTGGTACTTTTGGTACTGTTACCCCTATTTTGCACAAGCCAGACGACCAAAGAAAAAAAATCAAAAAGAATTATTTTACACACCTCCATTAATGTTAAAGGTGGTGATATATCCTATGAGAAAGGCAGGGTTTTTTTCTCAATAGATTCAATTACCGGGACAATTTTCCCTTCGAAGGTACCTGACCTTTATACAGCTGATGTATTTGTTAGGACTCTTCTAGATATTAATACTGAGGGAGGGGGGCAATCTTTGGAATTAAACAAAAAGGCCTTAATTATCACCTGTGGTAACAAACTATCTTTTCACAATTGGAATATTAATGTTGCTGATTATTTCTCTGGAATTTATACCGACCTTAAGGTTATTCCCGAACTGTACAATAAGACAGAAGATCATACCTTAACTATTTCCGGAGGAAATTCTTTTTCCCTCGAAACCTGGAATACCACAGCCGAAGTTAATCTTTATGAGCAGCAGTATTCCAGTTCAAATTGCGCACCAAAAGACTTTACTATTTATAAGGTAGATGCTATAAAGGCTGAAATTTTAGGTGTTGTACCGTTTTTCACAATAACAAATTTCAATAGTGGTGATGTGAGTAAGACTCTCGCCTTCACATCTTTATCAGCTCTTACTAATAACTCAAAAATTTCAGAATTCAAAGTTGGAGAAATTTTCATTTTAGAGTTTCCTACTACAAAATTAGAATTAAATGGAGACTCTGGAGTGTTTATTAATGCTTGATCTGGTGGTAATGGGAATATTAAAAGGATGTGGATTTTATTAAGTACTTAATAATCAAAACAGATGTAAATTTTATTTAGAATCAAAATGAAAAAAAGACAATCCAGTTCACGTGCACCCCCAGAATCTATGGATTTCATACTGAGAAGTGAGAAACCGGTGCCACCTGTAAACCGAAAACAGGTAATTTATTTAATACAAAAAAAATAAAAATAATACCCTCGTCACTAAAATAGATCTGAGCGACTTTTATCCGGAATTTGCCATAGATCTTCCAGTTTATACTGGTAGTAACATCAAAATAACTAAAAACAATTTTTAAATATAATTATAATGAAAAATTTGCTTTATATATTACTACTTATCACAATATCTGCCTGCTCACCGGATAATGACTATGAGCTTTTGGAGAATCAATTTGAACACCTAGAATCAAAAAATTTTAAATCGAAGCCTCATTTAAATCTGGATACTAACGAGATTAATATGATGGTAAACAGTTCTACTGTAAATTGCCGTGGAGAAATGGAAGGCACCTGCCTGCTCGTGCAGGAAGGTGATATGATAGGTACAGAAAATTGGGAAAATTTCTATTATTATGACAGTATCGAAGGTTTCAATTATGAAGCCGGTTTTGTTTATGCGCTCATAGTCAAGAAAACAAACGTAGGAAACCCTCCAGCAGGTGGTTCATCCATTAAGTACGAGCTAGTGGAGATCGTATCCAAAGAAGCCCAAGAAACAACAGTACCTGATAATGCAACCGAAATTAGCACTGTTAACGAACTTACTGCGGGGTTGAAATCCGGCGGAAACTTGTATTTAAAAGCTGGAAACTATGTTTTACCTAACTCCCTTATTTTTCAAAACAATATATCCAATCTACAGGTTACTGGTGCCGACGGGGCAGTAATAACCGGAGATTTTAAAAA
>JAGXIL010000078.1 GCA_024635655.1 Gillisia sp.
CCAGAACAGTACAGATGTTCTTTTCAATTTCACGTACCTTTTTGCGCTTAAAGCTCTCACTAAAATAACGATTTATTCGCTGATGAGCTTCTTTAGAAAATTCTTGTAATTTTGCCATAATACTGAGTTGTTTTAAACTCTGTAAAATGGTCAACTTAATTCAGTACCCGACATTTAAAGTTCCCCCATTGGGGGTTAGGGGGCTTCCACGGCTTCGCCGCTGTGAGTCCCATATTGCGCTGGAACCACTCGACGAAATGCACCTTTTTCCGAGGAAAGGGAAAAAATTTAATGAACGGGCAAAGATATTCCTTCACATTTCTTTAACAGCAAGGAAGTCTGTTAAATTTTGGTAAAATGTTGTTAACAATAACGTTTGAGAAAACACGGATTACACGGATTAAAAATGGATTGCACTGATTAGAGCGGTTTACGCGGATGGTTAAACCACAGAGTTTACGGAGTTAGGCACAGAGATACACGGAGGAAAAAAAGATTACACAGATTTTTAAATTGGATTACGCGGATTATGGCGAATGAAATTTGTTTAAACTATGTTTGTGGTAAATAAAATTTCACTAACCATTTTTACGCCCTGCAGTATTCCTCACAAACATCTATTTAATGTCTCGATTGCAATTTAAATTTCCCTTATCTGATGTAAAAATTGAAATAAGCAACAATAGAAAAGAAGTTAAAACTCCATTACTGGATGACGGCGTATTTCGGTTAAATCAAACTGAATTTTCCATGCATGTCGATGGGGTGGGTTCGTTTTACGCTTCCGGCGGAAACTATATATCATTGACCCCCGATCCTAAAGCCAGCAATGAGAATATTGAACTTTATTTAAACGGCTCCACCTATGGAGCTATTTTACATCAACGTAAAATTATGCCCCTGCACGGCAGTTGTTTTGTTTATAATGACAAGGGAATTATGCTTTGCGGAGATTCCGGAGCGGGAAAATCTTCCCTTACTGCAGCATTTGTCATTGAAGGCAATGCGTTTTTGACAGATGATGTCACGCCTGTTCTGTTTTTAAATAACCAGGTATATATCTGGACTATGAGCGACCGGATCAAACTTTGGGAAGACAGCCTCAAGCAATTAAAACAAAACAAGGAGGGCCTGCAAAAAATTGACCCGGAAACCGAAAAATTCTATTATCCTCTCATTTCCTACCGGGATAATACTTTTTTACTGGATCATATTTTTCTAATTGAGATCCACGAGAAATCAAATATTCTTTTCCGGGAATTAACCGGCGCTGAGAAAGTAATTGCATTGCGAAATGAAATTTATAGGTATGAATATTTACAGGGGATGCCTGAGAATGAAGCCCTTTACTTTGAAAAGCTGGTAGAAGTAAGTAAAAACATTAAAATGACAAAGCTATACCGCCCCAAAGATTTTCTCATAGAACAAACACAATCCCATTTAAAAAAATACCTGCAGGCCACAAAGTTGGTAACTCAATAAATTAGTATGAGCGCTATTTTTGGAATTATTGATTTTAAAGGCCGCCCTTTAAAGGAGGAGTGGATAAGATCCATGCAAGATGACCTGGCTCACCGGGGACCGGACAGGCAGGATCTATACCGGGAAGAGTCAATGTTTTTAGGCCATATGTTATTACAGGTCACCCAGGAATCTGTTTACGATACCTCGCCATATGAAGAAGATGGTTTTGTGATCACTGCCAATGCCCGTCTCGATGAACGGGAAACCATTATGGATAGGCTGAACATACCCCAGCGGGAGCGGGAATCTATCACCGATCCCCTCCTGTTGTTACGCTCTTTTCTAAAATTCGGGAAAGATTTTGTGAAAGATATCTATGGGGATTTTGCCTTCGCCATCTGGAACAAAGATAAAAAGGAACTCTTCTGTGCCAGGGATCAAATAGGGGTAAAGCCTTTATTATATTATTTCGAGGACAACCGGCTGGTGATTTCAACTGAGTTAAAATCTATTGTGAAATTAGATTTGATCAAAACTGAAATAAATAATATCAATATACGCAATGACTATTTTGACATTGAAGAAAAAATAGGTAGTACTATTTGGAAAAATGTTTTTAGACTACCCGCTGCAAATCATCTTACAGCATCCCTAAACAATTCTAAATTACATAAATACTGGACCCTTCATTATCAGAAAAATAATTTGTTTAAAAACCTGGATAGTAGTTCATATGCCCTTAAAGCGGCAATGGAAAAGGCAATAGAAGATAGAATGAGAACAAGAACTAAAATTGGTGTTCCACTAAGTGGTGGCCTGGATTCCAGTTCAATTGTATGTATTGCCGCCCGGCATGCAAAAAAGAGTGGAGATATTTTATATTCATTCTCCTCTATGCTAGATCCAAAAATCAAAACTCCTGAGAACAATGATGAAACTGAATATATTCAGTCAGTTTTAATTCAAGAAACTAATATCATTCCTGGATATTTCTATAGTTCTCAGTTAAACTTTTTTGAAAATATGACGGGTAAGTTTGATCGATACTATGCTATTTGTAGTCCATTTAATTATGTAGATGAAGCACTTTACGAAAGATTCGAAAAAATCAAAGTTCGTCGCTTGCTATCAGGGTTTATAGGAGATATTACCGTTTCAAATAGAACCATACTTCCTTTAGCTAATTTGTTTCGATCAGGTAAAATTAAAATCATGTTTCGTCTTGGCATCCAAATAAAGAAACAAATGAATCTAACCTATTTTCAATTACTAAAAACTCATTTATTTGGACCACTAAGCCCTGATTATCTTAAGAGTTACTCGAAGTGGATAATGGGAAATAAATTAACTTTAGATTCTGATATTCCAATTTGCCTGAATCCCGATGAAAAATTAGAATTTCAAAAAAAAAGGGAAAATTCCTTTAAAAATCGTACGAGGTATAATTTAAAAATAGAAGAACATATTTTACCGCCTAATTCAGAAGTTTTTCGGGAAGATTTTGACACTGGTTCTTCACATCATCAATTAGAATATACTTACCCATTAATGGATCGAAGAGTACTGGAATGTTTAATGAAAATACCGGTAGAACATTTTTATGCGCTTGGATATCACAGGGGATTAATAAAACAGGCAATGAAGGAATATCTACCTGATAAAATTAGAAAAAGAACGGACAAGGGTTTCTATTCTCCGGGATTCTTTGATGTTATTTATAAAGATATCCCCGCACTAATTAAAGAAATAGATTTAGGTGCTTCTATTCACCCTGAATTAAATAAGGATTTCGATATAGTTAAGGTTTTAAAGTATCTTCAAAACATGACTAATAATAAAAGCATCTCATTTTTCTCAGTTAAAGACTGGAATTATATATATATTAGCAATTGGATAATTTATAAAATTTGGATATTAAATAGAAAATATGGAAACAAATAAAAACATTAAAAAAAGTTGGAATAAACCTGAAATTAAGAATCATTTACCTATTCGTGAAACCCTTGGTAATAGTAACGCAGGAACTTCGGATACTAATCCAGCTGGTAATAGGCCTCGATCTTAGGTGAAATTTTAACTTACATAGCTAAAAAATTCTTTCAAACAGAGATAAATATTGACCGAAGTTGGAGTAAAATTTAAAATTGATCCAAGGGAGCGTTCAGCAGAAACAATTGTATGCCCTATCTTTACTACTGTCTTTTTGGGGGTTTTTGATATGCCAGATTGACCATCTTGACTTTGCATGGATCAAGCCTAATTGTAGCGGACTAAGCAAATATTTTGGTTAATCCAAAAAGGAAGAATTCAATACTTTTCACTCCCATAAATTGACTTCTAAAGGCTTCTATCTATGCATTAATGATAGATAGCCTAAAGCCTATATTATCTGGAAAGTTCATCACTCTTTAGCGTAATATTTTCTTCCCAATCTTTAAACCGCTTAAATGATCTTCATACCGGCGTTGTAGTTTTTTACCGCCCAAATTATAGAATCCTTCGATGGTATGACTATCTGAAGCTTTAGTATCTACTAATTTGTTTTAAAAAAGCAGCGAACCCGGTGGCAATTTTGGTTCCTGTGCTACCCATTCCCAATCCCTCTGGATTACTTCATTGGTGCTTTTATCCAGCCACATGCGCATTTTAACGTGCAAAAAGACAGTATTTCCCCGGAGTGGAAAATCTTGTATGGTGATTTCTATATGAAAGAATTTGGGAAATAAAATTCTGAAGGAATGTTCATGAGGAGGCTGGTTATGCTCTTCAAAATAAAGATGTAGAATTTTTTCTTTTTCCTTTACTCTTTAATAAATCAAAATGATCCACCAAAAACTGTCCCAGTACAAATAGAAAAAACCTTCTTGAGATTAATTAAAAAATCCGTCTTAAATATTTAAATGATCATTTTTTTACTGCCTTCTAAAAAAAAATCAGGAAAGCTGATAAAGTCTTATAGTGTGTGACAACCCGTGCAGGTTATGCATTTAATCGGGAATTAAGGCTCTTTAACGAAGAATTAACATAAAATGTTAATTTTAAGAAAAAATCATTAATTTCGGGAATAAATGTCTGTTTTACTGTTAAATCTTTGATCCGGAAGCAACTACTCAACTTTCTTATTTCATCGATGCTGTAGCTTGCTGATAGAGGATATGAGTTTTTTTGCATTATTGAAAATAAAACAATCGTATAAAGATTCCTGGTAACAAAAAGGGCAATTTGATATGAATATGAATAAATACACTTGTTAAAATGAACACGACCTGGCAAATAAATCATAACGTTCTTTCCAGCAAGATAGATGAAGAGGCAATTCTAATGAGCATTGAAGCTGAATCCTATTTTGGATTGGACCCTGTAGGCAGTAGGATTTGGGAATTGCTTTCAAATCAACCCGCAACCACAAATGATCTTGTAGAAATATTGATGAAGGAGTATGATGTAGATAAAGCAACCTGTAGCACGCAGGTACAGCAATTTATTGATGAAATGATTTCAAAGAATTTAATTCAAAAAATCGCTGTCTTAGCATCATGAGCTTTTTACTTCCAAAAAGAAAATTATCAATCTCTGAAATCGCGCTTATTCCGGAGGCATGTTTTTACCTCTTTATCTTTCGTTTAAAGATTAGTTTTCAGCCATCCGTAAAATGGATGCCAAAAGCCACCACAGAAGTTTCTGAAAATACAGGTCCTGAAAATTTAAAAAGTGCCCAATTGATCACAGGAGTTATTGATGGCCTGGGAAATCGTACTCCATGGAAAAACACCTGTTTGGTAAAGGCCCTCACCGCTCACAGGATGCTGAAAAATCGCAAAATAAATTATAAAATGCATATTGGTGTTGCACCTGTTTCAAATAATCAATTGAAGGCACACGCCTGGTTATCGGTTGGGAACAACATCATTTTAGGTGGCGGCAATTTGTCCGCTTACTTTGAAATTTCAGGATTTAAATAACTTTTACAATAATAATATCCCCCCTTCATTGCAAAATTTTCCGGTTTCCCGCAAATTACTTCATCAACGCCATCGTTTGTCTCACCAACAGATCGATGACCTTCTGCAAGAAAAAAACCCTCAGGGAATTTTATCGGAAAAGTTTGAACAATTACTGCAGATAAGGGAATTTATTAGGTTGACAGATGAATTTAGAGAAGCAGGGATCTCCTTCACTCCATTAAAAGGCCCCATCCTGTCCCATAGACTTCATGAGGATGCCAGTCACCGTTTTTCCAATGATCTCGATTTCCTGATTCCTTTAAACAGCATTAAAAAGGCTATTTCCATTTTGAAAAAAAATGGATATCAACCCCATTTTTTTCCGTGGCCGGAGGATCCTAAAAAGGAGCGAAGATTAACCAGGTTATCAAATCAAATTTTATTTGTACATCCGGAGAAACAGGTAAATATTGAAATTCATTGGAAGTTATTCAAGTCTGCGATCACTAACTCTAAAGTTTTAGCTAAACTGGTTGAATTAAACAGAGATGAAATAGTTTTCCAAAAACGCCAATTTCAAATATTCAACAATGAATTCGAATTACTTTACCTTGTTATCCATGGGGGCCTTCATGCCTGGTTTAGGCTGAAATGGCTGGTTGATGTGAAAGACTATCTTGAAAAATTTCCAATTGATACCGAAAAATTCACTCGCCTGGTGCACCAATGTAATGCTTCCCGAATGGTAGCGCTTTGTAATGCCACGCTTTCCATCTATTTTCCCGATTGTCCCCTGCTACCTTGCAAACTCATTCCTAAGACGGAGAAAAGATTGAATTTTACTTTAACCCAAATTAAAAATGAAGAATATTACAATAAATCTTTCGCAGAGCGAGTCAAAACCTATTGGTTCGAAATTAAATGTTTCCCCGGCTTTAGATTTAAGCTTAGCATCTTAGGAATTATTTCTTATGGGAAATATTTAAAAGTCTTCGAGTTCCAACCTTCAGCTTAAAAGGTATGCCTGAGAATTCCCCTGAAAACAGCACCTCTTTTTCTACTCCATAAAAACATATAAACAATGAAAATTGACTCCTTCTTTACTGAAAGCCTTTTAATGCTTTTAAGGTTCAAGACAGGAAAATTAGTGCTATTGTTTATTCTAACCTTGTTGTTAGGTTTGTTTTCCGGTTTTTCTATTGTATTACTTATTCCGTTGCTACAGTTAATAACTCCGGGTACGGAAGGCCAATCCAATCAAATAGCTATATTTCTAAATGATCTCGCACAAAAAGCCGGCATACAGTTAAACCTGGAAAGTATCCTTGTCATCTACGTTCTGTTGCTTTCAATTATGGCTTGCCTGCAATTATGGAAAAGCCTGTTAGGAGCCAATTACCAGCAAAAGTTGATCTACAAGATCCGCCATCGTTTGTTCCGTAAAATAATCATGGCCGACTGGAAATTGTTAAATAACAGAAGTAAAACAAACCATCTCCAGGTTTTGAGCACAGAAGTCCCCAACCTGGCAGATTATTTTTTCTTTATCCTTCGTGTCTTTACCGGCCTTATTATGACAACATCCTATATTGCATGGGCAATGCTGGTGTCAGTTAAATTTACCGTGTTTATTGCATTTATAGGATTTTTCCTTTTTATTCTGCTACGGAAATACTTATTTAAGGCATTCCATTTCGGGGAAGAATTTGTGAATTCATATAACCATTTACTCAAATATATGGATGATTTCTGGCTCACTGTGAAAATCGCAAAAGTCCATAGTTCAGAAAAATTTTACTATAAAAAATTCACAGCGGTTACCTCTTCTCTTCTTGAATTGGAATATCGTATGCAAAAAAATCACGCGCTTCCAAGTTTCATTTATAAAATCTGCGGAATACTGGTGTTAGTGATCGTAATTTATATTGGCTACCGTTTTGATCTAATTCCGCTTACCTCCTTTTTTATATTAATAATTCTCTTTTCCCGTATCTACCCACAGTTTACTTCTATTAATAATGATATAAGTATGATCATTACCAACCTTGCTTCTGTAAAAATGGTAATGCAACTGGACAAAGATTTTCCTGAGCCAAATATTGATTCCCGGGAAAGCAGTATGTCAATTCCACTTACAAAGGAAATTGATATAAAAGATCTCACTTTTACTTATCCCGGGGAAGGGAAGCTTTTTAAAAATTTTAATGCAAAAATACCTGCATTCAACTTAATTGGAATAATAGGCCAATCCGGACGTGGTAAAACTACGCTGATAGATCTAATTGCGGGATTGCAGGTACCCCTTTCCGGAGAGATCAAAGTGGATGGAATACGATTGGACCCGAAAATTTTGCCAATTTGGCGCAGTGGAATTGGTTATCTGCCTCAGGATTCTTTTTTCATCGACGGGTCCCTTCGGGAAAACCTGGTGTGGGACAGCCACAGGAATATATCTGAATTAGAAATAAGAAAGGCGCTGGAGCAGGTAAATGCCTTGCACCTGGCAGATCGTTTCCCAAAGGGCCTAGATGAAGAGGTCGTAAATTATCAATTTCATTTTTCAGGAGGGGAACGCCAGCGCCTGGCTTTGGCACGAGTGCTTTTGCGGAAGCCTAAGATCCTGCTTCTCGACGAAGCCACCTCTTCCCTGGACGAACAAAATGAAAAACAAATCATGGATCTCCTGGCTGATTTGAAGTCCGCGATCACCATTCTCTTCGTCACCCACCGCACCTCCGTCCTGCCCTGGTGTGATAAAATAATTCAGATAGAAAAAGAATATGAAGTAACCTCTCCAAAAAAAGATTACGCGGATTAAAAAAAGGATTACGCAGATTAGAACGGATTACGCGGATTAAAATTTAAACACGGAGTTGCACGGAGTTAGGCGCAGAGTTTCACGGAGTTTCTCTGTTTCCTCTGTGGTTTCCTTAGTGTCACTCTGTGGTTAAAATGGAAAATCCCAAAACCCAAAAGCGGAGTTGTCACTAAGATTCATTCTCCAGGAAAATCTATGTCACCTCGAGCCTTTCGACTGCCGCTCAAGACAGGCTCATCGAGAGGTCCCGCAGAATTCGCAGAATTTCGCTGAAAAACAGAAAACGAAAAGGGTAGCCACTAAAACCGGAAGACACAAAGGTTCACATAGGATAAAAAAAATATTCGTGCACCTGCCTTGCCGGTAGGCAGGTTCGTGGCTAACTTTTTAAACAGAAAATCGAGATCAGAAAACAGGAAACCCAACTAAATTTCCCACAAAACAATTGTATAAAAAATGCAAGAGCAAAAAAAGGAGCCACTAAGCCAGAGACACAAAGGTTCACAAAGAATAAAAGAAAATATTCGTGCATTCGTGGCTAATTTTTAGAACAGAAAACCCTCTAACGACTAACGACTAACCCAGCAAACGAATTTGGAATTTGGACTTTGATTTTTTGGAATTTGGTTTCCCTATACTGCCTCACTGATCTTCACATTCACCACCACCCCCATATTCTTCAGGATAAGCCGAAGTCGTTTTTTTCCTATTTCATTGATGATGGCTTCCTGGCCTTTGAAGTTTCCGTTCGCAATAGTGATCCTGTCACCGGGGGAGAGATGATCTGTACTTATGTCTTCGACCTTGTCATTATCCAGCCAATCCTTTATGGTTTTGATCTCACTGTCCTTTACCACGGCAGGTTTCCCCAGCCAGTACAGATACCTAACCACCCCGGGTACGGCAAAGACCTTATCCCTGCTCTTTTCCATGATCCTCACGAACACATAAGATTTGAACAACGGACTCACCACCTTCTTCTTGCGGTCGCTCCATTGCTTTACTTCTGTGATGGTTGGACAATATGCCTCCATCCCTAACTGCGATAACTCTTCAGCTACTTTTTTCTCCCACCTTGATTTCGTGTAGATAACATACCACTCCATGAATTGTATTCGGGTTATTTTAATTTTTTCCTGAAAATTCCTTACGTAGGGAGAAAACACTTTTAAAGTGTGGGGAAATTTGAACAGGCCGGTCTTGATGAACAAATCTAATAATATTATGTGTAATATGTAAAATGTATTTCGGAAAGTTTGGGGGGGGGAAAGAGTGGTCCCGAAGCGTCGGGAGGGGGGAAGTGGTCAGTGGACAGTGGAGGCTGCCTGCCGCTAGAGTGGAGAGAGAAAGTGGAAAGTGGAGAGAGGAGAGAGGATAGTCGGGACGGGAAAAGTGGAGATTGCTAGCCGGCCGGAAGGAGTTGGGAGAGGAAGTGGAGATTGTTAGTCCGGGAAAAAAAAAGCTCCCCTCCTTATTCAATCCCAATAATAATCGGGAGGGTGGACACCTTTGCACTTCCCAAAAACAAAACAACAGAGCCTGAAGTTAACTTAGGAGATTTTGACATTGCAACAACACCCCTTCCCCGCAAGAGATTCTTTCAGCCTCCGCTTGTGGCGTCGGCTTCAGAATGACATTGGGGATTATTGATATAATTTGACTGTACAGGGCTATTGTCAGGCTGAGCTGGCGGTAGCCATGGTCGAAGCCGGCTTTTGAATGAGAATTTCGAGGGTGTTTGGAAGATCTTCCTTTGATTGCCTCCTTCGACCAGGCCGCAGGATGATCTTCTACAATTCATGTTCTTAGGGCGGCCAGCCTGTCCTGAGCTTGTCGAAGGGCTCAGGATGACATGGAACTAGTTAGAGCTTGTAGCGTCGGCTTCAGAATGACATTGGGGATTTTTGATAAAATTTGGCTGTAACAGGGCTATTGTCAGGCTGAGCTGCCGAAGGCATGGTCGAAGCCGGCTTTTGAATAGAATTTGGAGGCGTACACGGAAGATTTTCCTTCGATCGCCTCCTTCGACCAGGCCGCAGGATGATTTTCTACAATTCATGTTCTTAGGGCGGCCGCTCAGGATGACATAATTCTGGTTAGGAAACAGAGATGAACTTACGAAGGAGATCCGGCAATGGGACAACTCTCCTCCCTCGCAAGAGATTCTTTCAGCCTCCGCTTGTGGCGATGGCTTCAGAAAGACAATAAATTCTAATCCACCTCAGTTTCCTGGTTTTCCTCTTCCGGCTTTTCGCCATGGCCTTTTCTTCCTTTGAGGAAATATTTGGGGTTTACGCCGTAATTTTCCCTGAAGATCTTGGAGAAATAGCTGCGGTTATTGAGGCCAATGGCCACTACGATCTCCGAGATGTTCTTTTCAGAATTCATAAGCATCTCCTTGGCGGCTTCCAGTTTTTTGTGCTGAATGAATTTGTTTACCGTAAGGTCATAAACATGTTTGAATCCTTCCTGAAGTTTGTTCACGTTGGTCCCGGCTTCCTTGGCCAGGCTTTCAACGCTAAGATTGCTGCCCAGGTCGCCGAGGATGCGTTTTGCCACGTAGTTCACTTTTTCAATATCCGATTTCCGAAGAATGGTTGGTAAGCGTTCTGCATCTTCATCGTCCTGGTACTGGGCAATCTGCACTACCAGCATTTCAAATGATTTCCCCTCCAGATAAAGGGAACGCAGGAATCCTGAATATCCTTCAAATGTAAGTTCTTCCATAATATCCGCGGCCTTTAGGCTGTAATTGCCCTGGTAAAAAAATTGTCTTTCGGCTACAGCGTCTTTGAACAGATCTCTAAGGTTAGGCTCCAGATCCTTAAATCCGTAATTGGTGCGATGGCCAAAGGTGCTGCGGATGATCTCCAGGCTGGAAACATGGGTTTTAACATTGGCCTTGAAGAACAGCCGGTGCCCGTTGTAGGCACTGCTGGAAACAATGATATTCTGAAAAGGTTCTATGGTGTGTAGTTTTTCTGAGTCTACAAAGGAGTGTCCCGCTTCGCCTTCAGAACAGAAAATGAATTTTAACGGATGTACCGTGTCCATGCAAAAGCAGATCTCCACGTCCTGCTTGAACTTGCAGTTGTAGGATATCACACCCATTCCGCCGTCAAATGCGGAAGCCTTTATAAATCCCTCACCCAGTTCTTCAGGTATCTCAAGGGTAAGCACGGCGTCGCCATTATGAACAGGAGCGTTGATATGTGTAGCCATATCCTGAATGATCTCGTTTACAGGTAATGTTTGTACTTCAATTCTCATAAGTAGGTTGCAAAAGCAGGTTTATAATTTGAAACTGTCAATCCTCAAATGTTCGTGCCAAAAATACCTCTTCCCAAAGGCATTAGCTGATTTAATAGTATTTAATGATTTTTTAATGGTAAAAACGTTAATAAATATATCAAAAACGTTAATCGTAAGATGGCTAAAATTTTTCTAAAGCTCATAACATTTTAGTTAAATTTATCATTTTAACTTCATCATCAGTTCCTGAAAACATCAAAAAAGTTAGGAATATTAAGGTAATTCTCTAAAAAATTGTGTTATTCTGCTATTTTTACAAAAAGATACTGCAAAAACTTAAATAGTAAAAAAGTGCAAAAAGCGTAATAGTATAATTTTAAACGGCAAGAAAAACTGTTTTATCTGTTGATATTTGTCTCCCCGCTTTTAATTCGTAATAACGTTTATCAATAAAAATATCTATTATGACTGTAGTATACATTCTATTTGGGCTGGAGGTGCTTTTGATCCTGATACTAACTATATTTTTTATGCGGAAGATCCTAAAAACCATCCGCAACAAAAAACGTTAACCGCATCCCCCTCCCCGACCTTGTTTCCCTGTGTCAAAAAATTCTGAAAATTAAAACCCCGTTCTTTTCTTAATTATTTTTGCCTATTTAGCTAAAATTCCCGCACGACGGTTTGGAGCTCCAAATGTCCTGCACCATTCCCAAGCTTTTATACTGAAGATTCAGTAGCCTTCCTCCAGCCCCGGATTTTCCGGAACTTCAGCCTCCCTTGTGAAACTTCCGAACCACTTTCAATTAACGGAACACTCAGAGACCGAAGATTCCAAACCTTTAAATCATTTCAGGATCTTCTCTCTCTATACTTTAATTCCAATTAAAATTTTCTCTTTTCCGAATCCAACACCCTGCCTGCCGGATGGCAGGTTCGCTTCCGGTTTCCACTCCCGATACTTCAGGACCACCCGAGCATCGACATTTCTCCATACTTTAAAAATATTTCACTTCAAATACTTCGGTATTATCTTAAACCTTCCCCTGGTCAACCTCCATCACGCACATACCCGTCCGGACTATCCACTCTCCACTCCCGACGCGGGACCACGCCACCTTCCTTCCCAAATCTTTCGGAAATAGTATTAACTTTCACCTGGTCAACCTCTCTTCCGCACATACACCTCCGAACTATCCAATTTTCTCTCCCGACGCTTCGGGACCACTCCTGCCTCCCGGCAGGCAGGTTCCACTCCACCTTCTTTCCCAACATTTCAAAATCACCCCCACTCCCGACGCTTCGGGACCACTCAAAAAACCGCCAACCGGAAATTGACACCCGACAACGTCCAACCGCAACCCACAACCGCCAACCACCAACCGACAACTGACAACCGAGAACCGTGAACCGAGAACCGACAACCGCCAACTTTACACTTCCTTCACATTTCCTTTAGAAAACCTCCCAATCTTCCCCCTCTATTTCCGCAATTCCGCTATTTTAAATACCTTGTATGCAAACCATAAGAAAAAGAAACCCATGAGCAAGTCTACAGATAAATCTACTCCCGTTCCCACTCCGGACGATGGCGATCCGCACAAAAGAAATCAGTCTATTAATGCTCCTGAAGGCAGTAGGCCCAAAGTGAATTATATGGCCATTGTTATTATAGTAATAATTGCCCTCGCCATTATCGCGGTTTTTGCAGGGTGGTTCTAGATAATCGGAAGTCGGCTAGTCATGTGGGAATTTTCTTATTCCCATCTGCTTTGAATAAAATGCTTTTGGCTCCTATACAATTTAAAAAGGGAAATTTATATTATCCCTCACATTTTCTATTTCACTCAACCTATTGCCTTTCCCATGCATTTTCAGATCTAAGTCGGCCAAAAAAAACCTTATAATGGTTGGTTTCGTAAGTATTTCAGGATAATTTAGACAAAAAATTATAAATCCTGACTACTATTATTATGAGCAATACCTATTATGATCCTGCCGATCTCAGAAAATTTGGAGATATCAGTGAGTGGAATGAAGAGCTGGGAAGCAAGTTCTTTGACTATTACGGAAAAGTATTTGAAGAAGGTGCCCTCTCTGCCCGGGAAAAATCCCTTATCGCCCTTGCCGTCTCCCACGTGGTCCAGTGTCCTTATTGCATTGATGCCTACACCAAAGACGGACTGCAGCGGGGAATAGAGAAAGAAGAAATGATGGAGGCCGTACACGTAGGCGCTGCCATAAGAAGCGGTGCAACGCTGGTGCACGGGGTGCAGATGATGAATAAGTATAAGAAGTTGTCGATGTAGGTTGTCGGTTGTTGGTTTTCAGTTGTCGGTCAATTGGAATTAACGATTATGTTCTCCGGTTTTTTGAGTGGAAAGTGTAGAGTGGAGAGTGGAAAGTTCGGACGTGGTGAAATTAGTTGTCTGTTGTGTGTTCTCAATTGTCGGTTAAAAATTAGTGGAGAGTGGAAAGTGGAGAGTGGAAAGTCTGGACGTAGTGAAAGTCTATAGTCTTTAGTCCTTAGAGGATAGATAAAAATAGTGGAGAGAGGCTAGTTTTGTGCAAAAAAAAGCTCCCCTCCTTATTCAAGGAGGGGTGGACACCATTGGTGGCCGGGGTGGTTACGTGAAAATATAAGTTAAATTTTCTGGGGCTGACGCAGAAGATCCAAGAAATTTAATTGCCACCCCTCCCTCGCAAAAGATTCTTTCAGCCTCCGCTTGTGGCGTCGGTTTCAGAATGACAATAGAGGTAAAAAAGAGTGGAGAGTGGAAAGTGGAGAGAGGAAAGTCTGGACGCGGCGAAATTAGTTGTCGGTTGTCGGTTATCAGTTGTCGGTAAAAAAATTGTGGAGAGTGGTTAGTCTGGCCGGTGAAAAATGTCAGGCTGAGCTGGCGGTAGCCAAGGTCGAAGCCGGGTTGTTAAGGAGGAATACGAGGTAGCCTGGATGATCTGCATTTAATTGCCTCCTTCGACAAGCCCACAGATCGTTCTTCCTTAAAGACTAATGGCAAAGGGTTGATAGCCTGTCCTGAGTTTGTGGAAGGGCTCAGGATGACATTTAACTGAAAATCCTAAAACGTCGGGGTATATTGCCAGCTGAGCTGGCGAAGGAAAAATTAGTTGGTAGTGTGTTCGTGCGGAATTAGCATTCTGCGCAAATCTGCAAAAAATCTGTGCAATCTGCGGGACCTCTCGACGAGCCTGTCTTGAGCGGCAGTCGAAAGGCTCGAGGTGACACCAGCTTTTCAGAGAGAAGGAGCCTTAGTGGTAACTCCGTTTTTCGAATCTGGAATCTGGAATTTAGAATTTGGAACCTGCCTGCCGGCAGGCAGGTTTGGAATTTGGAATTTGGAATTTGGAATTTGGAATTTTAGGCTTTGAAACTCCCAAACATCCAAATAGGATATAATTATTTTATAAATACAAAAACAGAATGGCTTTATTAAAATCCCTGGCAGCGAGAAAAGATGATCTTTCGAGTCCGGTTAATCAGTTGAAATATTTGAGTAACGGGATCTTTAAGGAAGGGGGACTTCCTTATTTTAAAGATAAAATTGCCGAAACCGGGAATTTCCCCCTGAAGCCAAAAAAACTGGAGATCCTGCAGCTCAACCTGGGATATATGTGCAACCAGGTGTGCTCCCACTGCCACGTAGATGCGGGGCCGGATAGAAAGGAGATCATGACCAGAGAGACCATGCTGCAGTGCCTGGAGGTGATAAAAAATACCGGCGCCCATACCCTTGACCTTACCGGTGGTGCCCCTGAGATGAACCCTCATTTTCGCTGGTTTGTAGAAGAAGCTTCCAAAGCCGGGATCCGGGATTTTATAGTAAGGTCTAACCTTACCATTATTCTGGCCAATAAAAAATACCACGACCTTCCGGAATTCTTTAAAAAATTTGGGGTGCACGTGGCTTCTTCCCTTCCGTTCTATAAAAGGGAAAAGACCGATAAACAACGTGGAAGCGGGGTTTTTGACAAATCCATTAAAGCCCTGCAAATGCTAAACGCTGTGGGTTACGCCCAACCCGGCACCGGACTAAAACTCGACCTGGTATACAATCCTTCCGGAGCGTTTTTGCCTACAGATCAGGCTGCTTTGGAAAGAGATTTCAAAGTAGCCCTGAAGGAGGATTTCAACATTGATTTCAACGCCCTTTTCGCTATCACCAATCTGCCCATAAGCAGGTTCCTGGAATACCTCATTGCCAGTGAGAATTACGAAGATTATATGTATGCCCTGGTAGACGCCTACAATCCCGCGGCCGTACAAAATGTGATGTGTACCAATACCATCTCCATAAGCTGGGATGGATGGCTTTACGACTGCGATTTCAATCAGATGCTGGACCTGAAGGTGAACAGTAAGGTACAGCACATCAGCCAGTACAATGAAGACCTTCTAAATGACAGGAATATCATCATCTCCCAACACTGTTATGGCTGCACCGCCGGGGCGGGGAGTAGTTGCCAGGGGACGATTTCTTAAAGAGTGGAGAGAGGACAGTGGACAGTGGATAGTTTTGGCGCGGAAAAAGTGTCAGGCTGAGATTTGAGATAAAAAAATATCTAGCGGGGGGAAATGACCTTGCAGGTTTTAGCCTAGTTGGCAGCACGCCTTTCCCTTTCAAGCCTCCTTCGACCAGGCCGCAAGACGCTTATGGGATTGAAAAATGATTTTCGTGCGGCCGCTCAGGATGACATTGTGTTAAAATGCCATAGCCAGGCAACCTGAATCAAATTTTTCGAACACGTCAATGGTAGCTCGCAGTAAAAAAGGTCAAGCCGGGGTGGTATTGAGAATTTCAGAATAGCTATGACAATCTAACATCGAATTTATACTTTTGGCACACTGTCTCCCCGAGCGGAGTCGAGGGGTCTCTTGTTATGAAGAATTAATCAACACACGAGAGTGGCTTTGAGAGAAATTCTAAATAGCCTGAACAATCTCTCTTGTGATCAGACCGCGAGAGGACAGAGGAGAAAGAAAAATTCTAGGTTTAGTGTTCAAGGTTCAATATTATTAGTGGTCAAGAAAGCTAGATGCTGAAACGAGCCTGTCCTGAGTTTATCGAAGGGTTCAGCACGACGTGGCGAGAGGTTCACTAAGCTTCAAGCCTGGCGAGGGATTTGAAACCTGAAACTTGAAACCTTGACATTGGAATTTGAGATTTGGAATGGAACGAGGAAAATATAGAGATTCAGGGTAATCAAGAAGGTTAGATGCTGAAACAAGCCTGTCCTGAGTTTATCGAAGGGTTCAGCATGACGTGGCGAGAGGTTCCCTAAGTTTCAAGCCTGGCGAGGGATTTGAAACCTGAAACCTTGACACTGGAATTTGGAATTTGGGATTTGGAATTTGGAAAACGGCTTAATATTAAAAAAATGTCTATCAATTAAAAACTTCTGTTTTGGAAACAAGATCCCTTCTTATCATCTTCACCCGCAATCCCGAACCGGGAAAGGTAAAAACCCGCCTTGCCCGGGAAGTAGGAGATAAAGCTGCCCTGGAGATCTATAAATTTCTTTTGCAATATACGCACAGCATTACAAAAGATCTTTTAATGGATAAGGAAGTGTATTATTCCGGTAGCATTCCGGAAAAGGATATCTGGGAGGAAGGAATTTTCAGCAAAAAACTTCAGCAGGGAGAAGACCTGGGAGACAGGATGCAGCATGCTTTTCAGGCGGGATTCGGGAATGGCTACAACAAGATCATTATTATTGGCAGTGATATGTACGACCTTGATTCCCGTGACCTGAACATTGCCTTCAGCAAACTAGACCTGTTCGACTTTGTAGTGGGCCCGGCAGAGGATGGAGGCTACTACCTTCTGGGAATGAAAGAATTAAGAAAGGAACTTTTTCAACAAAAAAAATGGGGTGCCGCTACGGTCCTGGATGATACCCTTCAGGATCTCAAAAATGATAAAATAATTCTGCTTCCGGAACGCAACGATATTGATATTTTTGAGGATATTAAGGACCACGAGGACTTTCAGCAATTTTTCACATAATAACATAGATGATAAAAAGAATACAGGAAACAACAGATTACCTTATCCAAAAAGGATTTGACAAGCCGGAGATAGGCATCATTCTGGGCACAGGCCTGGGCCAGCTCATAAACGAACTGGAGATAATTGCAGAAGTAAGCTATAACCACATTCCTCATTTTCCCACTGCTACTGTAGAATTCCATAAAGGCAAACTCATTTTCGGATTGCTGGAAGGGAAGAAAGTAGTGGTGATGCAGGGACGTTTTCACCTTTACGAAGGCTACTCCATGAACGATGTTACTTTTCCGGTGCGGGTAATGCATCAACTGGGGATCCAAAGCCTGCTGGTTTCCAATGCTTCGGGGAGTATTAACCTCAACTATAAAAAAGGAGAGCTTATGCTTCTTGATGACCACATCAACCTTTTGGCCGGGTCGCCCCTGGCATTTAAGGGCGTGGAGAAAATGGGGGTACGTTTCGTAGATATGAGCGCTCCCTATGATGCCGATATGAACGCCCGCCTGGAAACCATTGCTGCACATAACAACATTAGCCTGCACAAAGGGGTTTATGCCGCCGTACTGGGCCCACAGCTGGAAACCCGTGCGGAATACCGCTACCTGAAGATCATAGGAGCCGATGCCGTGGGCATGAGCACCGTGCCCGAGGTCATTGTCGCCAATCACCTGAGCATCCCGGTTTCAGCCATTTCCGTGATCACCGACGAAGGAGATCCGGATAACCTGAAACCTGTAGATATCCAGGAGATCATTGCGATGGCCCATAAAGCCGAACCGCAAATGATCGTCTTGTTTAAGGAGCTGATGAAGGTGATTTGATCTGGAAAAGTGGAGAGTGGAGAGTGGAAAGTGGTCAGTGGTCAGTGGTCAGTGGTCAGTTAATTAGGAGTTAGCAATAAAAAATCTGCGGAAATCCGCTAAAATCTGTGCATTCTGCGGGACCTCTCGAAAGGCTCGAGGTGACAAAAATTTTTCCTGGAGAACCTTTTTGTCTTAGCGCCTTAGTAGCAACTCCGTTTTAGGAATTTGGAATCTGCCTGCCGGTAGGCAGGTTTGGAGTTTTTAAAGCTATTTAAGATTCAATAATAAAAACAATAATATAAAACATAAAAATTTTGAGCTATTTAGAAACTACCAAAAACGTATATCGCGATGCCGCTTTAGCCCCTGACGTTGGCCTTTGCTGCACCACCAATCCTATTTGGGAATTACCGGGACTTAAGATCCCGAAGATCATGCAGGAAATGAACTACGGCTGCGGGAGCACGGTGCATGCCCGGGATCTCACCAATGATCCCCGCATCCTTTACGTGGGTGTTGGCGGCGGAATGGAACTGCTGCAATTTGCTTACTTCTCCCGACAGAAGAACGGAGTTATTGGAATTGATGTGGTAGACGAAATGCTGGAAGCATCCCGCAAGAACTTCCTTGAAGCCGAGGCCCAAAATCCCTGGTTCAAATCTGAATTTGTAGATCTGAAGCACGGGGATGCGCTCAATTTGCCGGTGGAAGATAACAGCATTGACGTAGCGGCGCAAAACTGCCTGTTCAATATATTTAAGTCGGAAGATCTCAGCAAAGCTTTGCAGGAAATGTACCGGGTATTGAAGCCCCACGGAAAGCTGGTGATGAGCGACCCCACCTGCGAACAGGAGATGAATGATGAGCTTAGAAATGACGAACGGTTGCGGGCGCTTTGCCTTAGCGGAAGCTTGAGTATAGCAGACTATGTAAAAGCATTAACCGATGCCGGTTTCGGAACAATCGAGATCAGGGCCAGAAAGCCTTACCGCATCCTGGACCCAAACCACTACCCTACTGATGAGCTCATCTATATAGAATCCATTGAAGTAGCTGCCATAAAAGATCCCCTGCCCGAAGACGGCCCCTGTATCTTCACCGGAAAAGCGGCTATTTATTTTGGAAGCGATGATCATTTTGACGATACTAAAGGGCATGTCCTGGTGAACAACCAGCCCCTTGCTGTTTGTGATAAGACCGCCCAGGCTTTGAAGGATTTGGGCAGGGATGATATTTTCATAAGTGAATCTACTTTTCATTATGATGGGGGAGGGTGTTGTTAGGATTTAGATCAATATGTTTGGAGCAAAACTTTGGAGCTTAGATCTTTCAGGTTTAGGGGTTATAAGGCCATTAAGGTTTATGGCTCATTCTCAACTTATTTTTATTTAAACCTAAAAGGACTGGCTTTCCGAATCAACTTGGTTTGGGAGTAGGGCGCTTGGGTTTAGACCTTTCAGGTTTAGGGGGTTTGAGGTCACTTAGGTTTATGGCTCATTCTTAATTCAATTTGAACTAAACCTGAAAGGACTGGCTTTCCGGATCAACTTGGTTTGGGAGTAGGGCGCTTGGGTTTAGACCTTTCAGGTTTAGGGGTTTTAAGGCCAGTGAGGTTTATGGCTCATTCTTAACGCGCTCAAAATTAAACCTGAAAGGACTGGCTTTCCGGATCAACTGGGTTTGGGAGTAGGGCGCTTGGGTTTAGACCTTTCAGGTTTAGGGGGTTTGAGGTCACTTAGGTTTATTTCTCATTCTTAATTCAATTTGAACTAAACCTGAAAGGACTGGCTTTCCGAATCAACTTGGTTTGGGAGTAGGGCGCTTGGGTTTAGACCTTTCAGGTTTAGGGGGTTTAAGGACAGTGAGGTTTATGGCTCATTCTTAACGCGCTCAAAATAAAACCTGAAAGGACTGGCTTTCCGGATCAACTGGGTTTGGGAGTAGGGCGTTTGGGTTTAGACCTTTCAGGTTTAGGGGGTTTAAGGCCAGTGAGGTTTATGGCTCATTCTTAACTCAATTTGAACTAAACCTGAAAGGACTGGCTTTCCAGATCAACTGGATTGGGGGCTATACTCCGCGCTCAGACCTTTCAGGTTTAGCGGTCTTAAGACCGCAAATCTGCATATTTGTTCTCAACAAGTTCAAAAGAAAACCTGATAGGTCTAAGGAAAACCCCAATGGCGCAGGAAAATCTAATTTCCACCTCAAACCCCACCCATTTATTAACTATAATCCTTATATTCAAGCAAATACACTGAAAAAATGGAACCACTGGAGGGAGGGAATTTTTATCATATCTATAACAGGGGCAACAATAAACAGAAGGTTTTTATAGAAGAGAAGAATTATACCTATTTCCTGAGGTTAATGAAAAAGCACCTTTTGCCTATTGCCGGGATCTACTGTTACTGCTTACTTCCCAACCACTTTCACATCCTGCTGAGAATAAAGGATGAAGCGACAAATCCTGCTCAAAAATTCTCGAACTTATTCAA
>JAGXIL010000079.1 GCA_024635655.1 Gillisia sp.
GGAGTAAGAAGCCTTACCCAAACTGCCAACCTCATAGTAAGGACCCGGTACGTAAGAGAAATTGAAGAGAATATAAGGCTGGGTGCAGATGAAGTGATCCCGGAAGAATTTGAGACTTCTATAGAAATATTCAGCAGGGTATTACGTAAATATCTGATCCCTCATGATGAAATTCAGAGTTTCATAAATCAAATTAGGTCATCAGACTATGAGATGCTTACTACCATTAAAAAAGGTCCTCATACTCCTGCTTATCAGCATTTACATATTCCAAACAAAGAGATCGTTACCTTAAGTGTTCAGCAGGGTAATAACAGTATAGTTGGTAAGACCATTGAAGATTCGGGAATAGGAAAAAATTACGGGGTAACGGTGCTTACGGTTAAAAGAGGATCTCAATACATCACCAATATCTCCAACAATACTATTATAGAACAGGGAGACCTTCTTTATTTATTCGGAAACCCTACTAATATCAATCAGCTCAACAAGCTAATATCTATGTAAATAGAAAACTTTAATTTTTTTAAACCTTTTAATCCTTTAAACTGGAAATATAAAAAATTATTCCGGGCTTATTATTACGAAAATTTACCCGCCAGGTTTAAAAAGATGTGAGGTTATTTATCTGTAGATAAAATAGGATTTCCTTTTCCACGAAAAAGCACAGAGAACTGAATTTCCCCATTATCCCTGTTAAAAAAAGCAGATGCCATTCCTATTCTTCCTTCAGAAATTTCAGTTCTTAGGTATTCACTTTCCCCAAAAACCCTGCTTTTTGATTTTTTGATGTTCCATTTCGTGATCACGTCGGCCAGTTCTGTTAGATTCTCATTTTGAACATCAGTTCTGGAAATTATATTTGCCTCCAGGGCATCTTTTATCAATGGTATTAAATACGAATTTTTGCCTTCCCTGTAATCATTAAGTGCTTCAACATATATTTTATTTGAGGAGTTTCCAATGAAAAGAATAAATTTAGCTCCCTGTTTCAAACACGCCACCTCAAGACTTTTAATGCCACTTTCACCCACAAGGTTTCCTGCAGTTCTAACAGGAATAAGGTCCCCTATTCCGGTATTCATAAGTACATTTAAAGGTTCTCTCATGTCTATGCAATTCACTACTGCAGCAAGGGGTGGAGCATTGATAAAATCCATTAACTCCTTGTTTCTTAATCTTCTGGAAACTAATTTACCATCTACATACCGCTTATTCCCATCTTTTAAATACTCATAAATTTCTTCCGGAGTAGATTTCTCTTTGGATTCCTGCAATTCTTCCTGAACAAATTCCAGATCCTGCCCCAGGTCATATTTATCTTTTAAACCTATGATGTTTAGATTGATATTGTGTTCTTTTGCATAGGTATCCTGAAAATCTTCAAATATTTCAAGCACATCATTATCAATATAACTGGCAAAAGTGGCATCTATAATCACGGTTGATTTGTCGGGCACGTTCCACAAAGTGTTTTTAATAGAAGCTTTATTAAAGAACGAGACTTCATTTGAGAGCTCAAGCCTGATGGTTTCTCCCTTAAAAATTTTGGTGTTTTCTACAAAAAATGCGTTGTGGTAATTGCTTCGCAATAAAAAGAAGATACTTACCAGGGTACCTATGAAGATCCCAATTAGTAAATCGGTTAAAATGATTGCTACAACAGTTACAACGAAGGGGATAAATTGATTCCATCCCTTTTTGAACATGGTGGTAATAACATCCCATGAAGCCAGTTTATACCCAATAACCAATAATATAGCTGCCAGGCTTGAGAGTGGGATCAGGTTTAAAATACTGCTGAGAAATAATACACTTAGCAATAGAAATATACCGTGTAAAATGGAAGATAATTTTGTTTCTGCGCCGGCATTGATATTAACCGAACTTCTTACAATAACCGAGGTAATAGGTATTCCACCTATAAGCCCTGTGATTGTATTTCCTATTCCCTGGGCCACCAATTCTCTGTTTGGAGGTGTGTTTCTTTTGTGGGGATCAATTTCATCTGCTGCTTCTATGGCAAGCAAACTGGCAATAGAGGCAATTAATGTAATGGTTATTGCCACCCCCCAAACTTCAGGATTAGTAATTGCTGAAAAATCAGGAAAGGTAACTAGTTCTGAAAAATTATCAATTTTTGGAATATTAACCAGCTGTGCCTGATCAAGATATAGGGAAGGCATAGTATATTCAAACAAAATATTTAGGAAAACACCAAGTAGAACTACTACCAAAGCAGGAGGAAGTAATTTAAAATTTTTGAGTCGAGTTTTATCCCACGAAATTAAAATTGCTAGGGATATACCAGAAATAACCAGGGCACCTCCGGTTAGAGAATCTAAAAATCCTGAAAAAGCAAGTTGTAGTTGTTTAAATATTCCAACTTCAGGAATAATAAAACCTTCAGCCCCGGCATCTATTCCAAGGGCATATGGTATTTGGGCAATAATAAGAATGATCCCAATGGCTGCAAGTAAGCCTTTTATAATATTGGAAGGCATATAATCTGCAATCAATCCCGCCTTTAATAGTCCTAAAGCAAGTTGAAAAATACCCCCTAGAACAACAGCCATTAAAAAGACCTCAAAGCTCCCAAGGGATGCTATAGACGCAAGAACTACAGCTGTTAAACTTGCCGCTGGCCCACTAACACTTACAGAAGAATGACTAATACTCCCAATAACAATTCCCCCTACTATACCGGAGATGAGCCCGGATAACAATGGTGCTCCACTTGCAAGTGCAATTCCCAAACAAAGGGGAAGTGCTACTAAAAATACTACTATACTTGCGGGTATGTCTTTATTTAACCTGGAAAATATGGGCTTATGAAGCTGATCCATATCTACTTTAGATGTTATTTTTTCAAAATTCGGGACTTTCTTCAATGAGGAAATTTTATATGATCTTCGCTAAAGGACGGAGAAATTTAAGGTCTTAGTCGTAAAAATAATAAAATTATCAGCAGAAACCTCTTCAGAAATGGAGGCAAAGAAAAAATTTATTAAAATTTTGCTAAAACTCTCGTTGGGGGGCCCTACAATTCCTAAACTACTTGCGATATTCTTTTAATTAAATATCTTTATTGAAAATTTTTTCTTAAAAAAAATCTATGTCTGTAATTCCAGATCATTTGCTGCGCTACCAGAGGTTCATCGGTTTCATGCTAAAATACTGGAACAGTGATCTATTTAGAGATACAGCAGCTACAGCATTGGACCAGGACAATGGAGAAGTAAATAGGACAGAGAACTATGATCAGACTCCTGAAGAGCTTGTAGAAGATTTAAAGAAAATGGGGCCCACGTATATTAAAATGGGGCAGCTTCTTTCTACCCGTCCGGATCTTTTACCCGATGCCTACTTAAAAGCCCTGGCAACCCTTCAGGATGATGTACCTCCAATAACCTATGAGGAAGTACGGGAAATAATAGAAGAGGAAATAGGAACCCGAATATCCAAAGCCTTCAATAGTTTTGACGAAATACCTTTAGCCTGTGCTTCCATTGGCCAGGTGCACAAGGCCACATTAAGATCTGGAAAACCCGTGGCTGTAAAAATACAACGTCCCGGAATCCGTAAACAATTTCTGGAGGATCTTGATACTTTAAAAGAATTGGCCGGCTTTGCCGTAAAACACACCAAAGTAGCCAGGAAATATGCTTTTGACGAGGTACTGGAAGAGTTGCGTTATATATTACTGCAGGAACTTGATTATGTA
Source organism: Gillisia sp. (assembly GCA_024635655.1). GTDB lineage: Bacteria > Bacteroidota > Bacteroidia > Flavobacteriales > Flavobacteriaceae > Gillisia. Next base: position 3,725 of record JAGXIL010000079.1, read on the forward strand.
AAAGAAGCACAAAATCTGGCAACCCTGGGACATAATTTAAGGGAATTTAAAAACATTATCGTTCCCCAACCCATTCTCGATTATTCTACGTCGAAGGTGCTCACCATGGAATATATTAAGGGCACAAAAATTACTTCTCTCTCTCCATTGAAAAAACTGGAAAATAATCTTAGTGGGCTGGTTGATGAATTGATCGATGCATACCTTAAGCAACTTATTACTGATGGCTTCGTACACGCCGATCCACACCCGGGGAATGTACATCTTACTGATCAAAATAAAATTGCGCTAATAGATTTGGGAATGGTGGCCAGGTTCACCCCACATATGCAGGAAAAACTGCTGGAACTACTTATTGCCCTGAGTCAAAATGACGGAGAAGCTACTGCCGGAGTTCTTTTAGACATAAGTGAACCTACTGAAGAAGCAAATCTAAAGACCTTTAAAAAGACCATTAATCATTTGGTTATGGACAGCCAAAATACAGTGGCTAAAGAAATGCATACAGGAAGACTGCTCATACAGATGAACAGAGTAGCTGCCGAAAACGGCATACACATTTCAGTAGAAGTAAACATTCTTGGAAAAATTCTGCTGAATATTGATCAGATCATCGCTGTTCTGGATCCGGAATTTGACCTGAGGAAAGCTATAAGGGAAAATGTCAATAAAGTGATGCGGTCTAAAATGTATGATGAGCTAAAACCGGAAAATATGTTCGCCACAGCGCTGCAAACAAAAAATTTGGCTGAAAATTTACCTGACAGGCTTAATAAGATCTCTGAAAACCTGGCTGAAAATAAATTCAGGATCAAAATAGATGCAATTGATGAAAAACGATGGACTGATGGATTTCAAAAAGTGGCCAACAGGATCACCCTGGGATTAATTATTGCGGCTATGATCATAGGGGCCTCAATGCTTATGAGTGTACCATCTGAATTCACTATTTTTGGATATCCGGGTCTGGCAATGATCTTCTTTTTAATTGCCGCCGTTGGGGGAATTATCCTTAGTTACACTATAATCTTTGAGGACGAATAGGAAAAAAGTAAAATTTTCCGCAATTTTAGCCCTTTCAAATTCAGTTAAAGATCGCCCTATATGAAATATTTTTCCCTGGTGTTGTTATGCCTTTTTTCAATAAGCATATACTCTCAAGATGTTAAACTTCCTGTTGATACTACGGTAGTTACAAATCATTCCGTCACTATAAAAGGAAAATCCATCAACTACTCAGCTCAGACCGGGACCCAACCTGTTTGGAATGAGGCGGGAGAACCTGTTGCCAGTCTCTTCTACACCTATTACAAAAGAAGTGATATTAATAACACTGAAAATAGACCTCTGGTTATTTCATTTAACGGAGGCCCCGGATCTGCTTCTGTTTGGATGCACCTGGCATACACCGGCCCCAGGGTCCTGAAAATTGATGATGAAGGATTTCCGGTCCAGCCTTATGGGGTTAAAGAAAATCCACATTCTATTTTAGATATCGCAGACATTGTATATGTAAATCCTGTAAACACCGGTTATTCCAGATTAATAGAAGAGGGAGATAAAAAGCAGGATCGCAAAGAATTCTTTGGAGTGAGAGCAGATATTAAATACCTTGGAGACTGGATCAATACATTTGTGACCAGGAATAACCGATGGTTATCGCCTAAATATCTTATTGGCGAAAGCTATGGAACTACAAGAGTTTCCGGTTTAGCGCTTGAACTGCAAAATAGTCATTGGATGTATCTTAACGGAGTCATTCTTGTGTCCCCCACAGAAATGGGCATTGAGCGCGGAGGCCCTGTTGAGATTGCCAACAGATTACCATATTTTGCTGCTGCAGCATGGTACCACAAATTACTTCCTGAAAACCAGCAAAGCAAAGATCTTGAGGAGTTACTTCCTGAGGTGGAGGAATACACGATTAATACAGTTTTGCCGTTTTTAGTAAAAGGAGGTTTTTCTGAATCTGAAAATAAACAGGAGATAGCTGCTCAAATGGCTGAATATTCAGGTATTTCTGAAAAAGTAATCCTGCAAAATAATCTTGCAGTACCTTTCAATTACTTCTGGAAAGAATTATTAAGAGATGAGGGAGGATATACTGTTGGCCGTCTTGATTCCAGGTATTTAGGGTTAGACTCCAAAGAAGCCGGAGATTCCCCTGATTATAATTCTGAATTGACCTCCTGGTTACATTCTTTCACCCCTGCAATTAATTATTACCTTCAGGAAGAATTGGATTTTAAAACAGATCTTAGATATTACATGTTTGGACCGGTACATCCCTGGGACAGAAGTGGTGATAATACAGGAGAAAACCTTAGACAGGCTATGGCCCAAAATCCAAATTTGGATGTACTTATTCAATCCGGATATTTTGATGGGGCTACTACTTATTTCAATGCCAAATATACCATGTGGCAACTGGACCAAAGCGGAAGGATGCAGGATAGGTTGAGCTTCAAAGGATACCGAAGCGGACATATGATGTATTTAAGAGCGGAGGACCTGAAAAATGCAAATGATGATATCAGGGAATTCATAGAAAATAATCTACCTAAAGAAGGCCAGTCAGCAAAATATTAACAGGAGCTTTTAAAAGCCTGAGCCAAACCCAATCTAAGATCTTATTAGGAATCATAATTGAAGAAACTTCCTTCTACAGTTGGCCAGGAGTAATGCTTACGTAGGTGCACGATAAAAAAGTTATTTCAGCAAAAACTCCTTAAGTCCGGAATAATCTTTAATTGAAAGTATAAGTTTTTGTTTTTCCAAAAGATCTTGAATGGATTCGGGAATTTCCGGTTTTTCTCCTATAGCGGACTCTACCGTGTCCAGAAACTTTACCGGATGAGCAGTTTCCAAAAAAACTCCATAATGTTCCAGGTTTTTCTTTAAAAAAGTTTGTAATCCCAGATATCCTACTGCCCCGTGGGGGTCCATGATATATCCGTTAGTTTCAAAAACTTCCTTCATTGCTATTTTAGTGGAAACATCATCAAAACTGTAGGAAGACAAATTAGCCTTTAGGGTACCAAATTCATTTTGGAACATCCTTTGAATTCTTATGAAATTACTAGGATTCCCCACATCCATTGCATTTGAAATTGTAGCAATACTGGGTCCGGGTTCATATTCCTGGGTATCCAGATAGTTAGTCACAATCTTATTTGAATTGGTAGCCGCGATAAAAGTGTGTATTGGGAGACCCATTTCGCGGGCTAATAATCCTGCACAAATATTTCCGAAATTTCCACTGGGAACAGAAAAGGCCACTTTTTTTTCTACTTCAGCTAAATTCTTATACGCCAGGAAATAGTAGAACATTTGTGGCAGCCATCGCGCAACATTAATAGAATTGGCGGAAGTGAGCTGCCTCTTACTTTTGATCTCTTCATCATGAAAAGCCTTTTTCACCATATCCTGGCATTGGTCAAAAGCACCATCAACTTCAAGGGCGGTAATATTTTGACCTGGCGTGGTTAATTGTCTTTCCTGGATGTCACTCACTTTTCCTTTGGGATACAAGATCACGACATTTATACCCTTTACTCCCAGAAAGCCATTGGCTACTGCCCCACCGGTATCACCGGAGGTGGCCACCAAAACGGTTATCTCTCCTATATCCCCTTTTTGAATAAAATATTCCAGACAGCCTGCCATAAATCTAGCTCCAACATCTTTAAAAGCCATGGTTGGGCCGTGAAACAATTCCAGTGCAGATATATTATCTCCCACCGGAACAAGAGGAAAATCAAAATCGAGAGTTTTTTCTATAATCCTGAACAAACGGTCCTTAGGAATCTCCTTCCCCACGTAAGGAGCTATAACTTCTAAGGCAATTTGAGATTTGGAGAGAGAAGGCATCCCCTTAATAAAAGAAGGAGACAATCTGGCAATCTTTTCAGGAAAAAACAGCCCCTTATCCGGAGCAATTCCATCAATAACAGCCTTTTCAAAACTTGAAGTGATTGCATTATTATTCAAACTGAAATATCTCATTTTTTTGTTTTCAACAGAAGGCGTAAGGCCATTCCTCATTATAAAATTTTAATCCCATACGGGTTGATCCTGGAAAGGTGAAGGTCAAATTCAATTCCCTTATTCTCGTAAAAATTTTGGATCGCTCTTTTAACTTTTATTGCATCTTCATCTCCCCTACACATAGAAAATACAGAAGGGCCTGATCCCGAAATTCCAAATCCCAAAGCCCCGCTTTCCATGGAAATACTTCTTAACTCCTGGAAATACGGAATAAGAATTGACCTGTTAGGTTCGACGATCTCATCAACTAAACTCCTTCCTAAAAGTTCATAGTTGTTTGTGTGAAGCGCACTAACAAACGCCCCCAGATTACCCCACTGGCTAATGGCTTTTTTGAGACTTACACTTTGTTTAATAATGGCCCGGGAATCCTTTGTTTTTATTTCAATCAAAGGATGTAAAATAACCATCCTAAGATCCTCGGGACATGGTAAACTTATAACTTCAAGAGGGTCGTAGCTTCTTACAAGGCTAAACCCGCCAAGTAATGCTGGTGCGACATTATCTGCATGAGGGTTACCACTGGCAAGCCGCTCCCCTTCCATGGCAAATGGAATAAGTTCCATAGCATGATAAGGAGTACCCAGCAACTGGTTAACTGCATAAACAGCACCCGCCGCACTTGCTGCGCTGCTTCCGATCCCACTGCCTACCTTGATCCTTTTATTGATCTCGATATCGAAACCCTGCTTTTCCTTCAGCTTCTCCAACATTGAGATCACTGCTACACCCGCAACATTATTTTCTGCTTCCATAGGAAGATCCTGACCGGTGATTTTTGTGATCCTCACCTTTTGCAGGGAATTTTTAATTACCCGCATTTCATCTCCTATATTTTCCAGGCAGCAACCTAACACATCAAAGCCGCAGGATAAGTTCGCAACAGTGGCCGGGGAAAATATTTTAATTTCCTGCATGTTTATTTCTTTCCAATTCTAATAATATCAGCAAAAATTCCTGATGCTGTTACATCGGCTCCCGCCCCTGCACCTTTAACAATCAATGGTTGCTCAGGGTATCTGCTCGTAAAGAACAGCACAATATTATCACTTCCCCTTAATTCAAAAAACGGATGTGTTGATCCAACCGCCTGTAATCCAACCTTTGCACTTCCATTCTCAAGTTGAGCTACATACTTTAACCTTTTCCCATCCTTTTCTGCGGAATTATATATCTCTTTGAACCGTGCTTCTTCTCCTTTAAGCAATTTAAAGAACTCTTCATTCCCGGAAGCATCTAAACTTTCTTCAGATAAAAAACTTTCATTTTCAATATCCTTTAATTCCATTGCAGATCCACTCTCACGGGAAAGAATTAAGATCTTTCTGGCAACATCAACACCACTTAAATCAATCCTTGGATCTGGTTCAGTATAACCTTCAGCCATTGCCATTTCTACCACTTTAAAAAATGGTTCTGTACCGTTATAGGTATTGAAAACAAAATTCAAACTTCCAGAAAGAACCGCCTGAATCTTTGTTATAGTATCTCCAGAGGCTACCAGGTTCTTTAATGTATCTATTATAGGAAGCCCCGCCCCCACATTGGTCTCATATAAAAAAGAAGCCCCGTATTCCCGGGCCTGGTCCTGCAGTTCCAGGTATTTCACAAAATCATCTGAACAGGCAATTTTATTACAGGTAACTACTGATACAGAATTGGACAAATAGTGTTTGTACCAGGAGGCGATTTCTGCACTGGCTGTATTATCAACAAAAATACTATTACGAAGGTTGAAGTTATTTACCGTTTCGAAAAATTCCTTTCTGTCTGACGTTTGACCGTTATCAAGGAGAGTTTTCCAGTTATCCAGATCGATACCTTCTTCATTGAAGATCATTTTCCGCGAATTGGAAAGGCCAAGAACCCTCACCTTAAGCCTTAGTTTTTCAAGAAGATACTTTTCCTGCTTCTTTAATTGAAGGATCAATTTACTTCCCACATTTCCTACCCCGGTTATATAAAGGTTCAGCTCTTTTGAAGGGACCTCAAAAAATTGTTCGTGTAGGGTGTTCAAAGCTTTTTTAATATCCTTCTTTGCAATAACAGCAGAAATGTTACGCTCTGAAGATCCCTGCGCAATTGCCCTTATATTGATATTGTTATTTCCCAGGGCACTGAACATTTTCCCACTTAACCCGTGATGACTTTTCATAGCATCTCCAACAAGGGCTACTATGGCAACATTTTCCTCAACTTCTACAGGTTTAATTTTTTTATACCCTATTTCTATGGCGAAAGCTTCATCCAGTGCCTCCTTTGCCATCAATGCTTCATCTTCTTTAACGGCAACACAAATGCTATGTTCAGAAGAGGCCTGGGTAATAAAAACAACATTTATATTTTCCAGGTATAAAACCTCAAAAAACCGTTTGGAAAAGCCCGGAATACCAACCATTCCACTGCCTTCCATATTCAGGATCCTTATATTATCTATGTGAGTTATACCTGTCACCCACCTGAAATTTTCTTCACTTGATCTTGAAATTAAGGTTCCTTCATCTTCCGGATCGAAGGTGTTCTTTATGATGATCTTTATTTGCTTTTCAACAAGGGGTTGCAAAGTAGGGGGATACAGCACCTTAGCGCCAAAATGAGAAAGTTCCATGGCTTCTTCATAAGAAATATTACGCAAAGGGTATGCCTGTGGTACAATTCCAGGATTGGCAGTATACATCCCATTTACATCGGTATAAATAAGCAGTTCTTCAACATCAAGGGCCCCGGCAAATATAGCTGCGGTAAAATCTGATCCTCCTCTTCCCAAAGTACTTGGTACACCCTGGTCATTTTTGGCTACAAATCCCGGGGTTATGAATAATCCTGATGATTCCCCGGCGAAATAATTCTGAATGTTTTTGTAAGTGATGTCATAACTCACCTGCACCTTCTCGTTGTTATTTTTACAAACTATAAGCTCCCTGGAATCCAGGTATGAAGATTGAACTTTGAGGCTTTTGAAATATTCGGCAACAATTATTGAACATAAGATCTCCCCAAAACCGGCGATGACATGCTTTGTTTTGTTGGATAGTTCATTGAGAAGAAATACCCCTTCATACAAGGTTTCCAATCGATTAAATACGGTTTTAACTTTGCTTAAAATACTGCTTTGCAATTGAATGGGAATTAGATCCCTTACAGCATCTATATGCCTTTTTTCGTTTTTCTCAAGAATTTCTTTGTAACCTTCATCTTCCTTTGCCGCCAATTCTGCCATATGCAGCAGATCATTGGTAACACCTCCAAAAGCGGAAAAAATCACTATAGTACTATCTTCCTCCAGGTGCTTTAAAACAATATTTGCTACAGATCTTATTCGTTGTGGGGTTGCCATAGAAGAACCCCCAAATTTTAAAATTTTCATGGGTTATTACATTAGAATATAAAAATATTAGATAGTATGGTTGGAAGCTATATCAATTACCCCAAAGGGGTAATACCTGTAGAAATGATAGTAGCGCCTCCTCCAAAAGAAGAATGGACAGGCAAAGAAATTACTACTAAAGAATAATAATGTTTCATTTTTTTTCTTAAAACAGAAGTTAAATGTAACCAATATTGTGAACAGAAAAAACTTATTTGAAACTTATAAGAAAATTCGATCACATCCTCATTTAATGGATTGCAAATTATTCTTTCCACATTTTAAAATATGATTTATTGCGGATTTTGCAGTGGAAAATATCATTGAGGATAAAAAAGGTATGGGCCTAAGAAAGTCTTCTCAGGCCCACATCTATATTTTATGCAATATTAAATATGTGAAAAAACGACAAATTAGAGTCCACTGATATAGCTGCCATAAAGATCTTTAAAGCGCATTCCGGTGGTTAAGCGGTACTTATTTAGCTTCTGAAATTCTACCAGTCCCCATAATAAAAACTCTTTTAAAAAGTATTTATCCTCTTCCGGAAAATCCGGCTGATATTTTTTTATCAGATCATTTAATGGAGGAATAGAATCCAGTTTTTCCTTATATTCTTTATCTGAAATATCATCCAGTAGTTCAAACCCACTTTCAGCAAAAAACCATTCCACAAGTTCATTATAAGGATTTTCAGCTTTGGGTTTTTCAAGTTTTTCAATCTTCGGGAAATATTTTGGAAACAGGGTTTTAACAGCATCAGCAATGAGTTGCTGTGCTACAGTTGCACTTCCCTCCTGCTCTCCTTCATATACAAGCTCAATTTTTCCTGTAATTGCGGGAATGATCCCAATGAAATCTCCAAACCTTATCAGGGTTTTTTCATCGCCCATTTTGATAGCTCTGCGCTCTGCGGTACTCAGGAGATTTTCCATAGCAGATATACTCAGCCTTGCGCTTATTCCGCTTCTGGCATCAATAAATTCATTGTCCCGGGCTTCAAAGCTTATTTGTTCCAGAATATCTCTTGCCAATTCAGGTATGTAGATCATTCCTGACTGGCGTTCATCCATTCTGGCTTCCTGCCTGGTGATCGTTTTAGCAGTTTCTATTTCATGCGGATAATGCGTCAGGATCTGAGAACCTATTCTGTCTTTTAAGGGAGTTACAATACTTCCTCTATTAGTGTAATCTTCAGGGTTGGCTGTAAAGACAAATTGCATGTCCAGTGGTAGGCGAAGTTTAAATCCGCGAATTTGAATATCCCCTTCCTGAAGAATATTAAACAAAGCTACCTGGATCCTTGCCTGGAGGTCGGGAAGTTCGTTGATCACAAAGATACAGCGGTTGGCCCTGGGGATCATTCCGAAGTGAATTACCCGGTCATCTGCATAACTCAATTTTAAATTTGCAGCCTTAATAGGATCTACATCCCCTATAAGATCGGCAACGGTAACATCTGGAGTCGCCAGTTTTTCAAAAAACCGCTCCTCCCGGTGTACCCATGCAATTGGAGTGTCATCCCCTTTTTCATCAAGGACTTCCCTGGCATAGCGCGAAATTGGATTGTAAGGATCATCGTTGATCTCTGATCCTTCTACTACAGGAATATATTCATCTAAAAGGTGCACCATAAGGCGCGCCAATCTTGTTTTGGCCTGGCCTCTTAAACCTAAAAGATTGATATTATGTTTGGAAAGGATCGCCCTTTCAAGCTCCGGAAGAACGGTATGATCATAACCATGTATACCTTCAAATGCAGGTTGGCCTTTTTTAATTTTCTCAAGAAGGTTCTGTCGTAGCTCTTCCTTGATACTTTTGCTCTTATAGCCAGCCTTCTTTAATTCTTTAAAGGTTTTTATATTTTCTATTTTCATTCTTTACTTTTTATTTTTGCTTTCCCTTTTTTTTTAATAAGATAAGGAGAAAAATTTTTTATTCTTCTGAAGAATACAAACAATCTGTTATTGTGTTTTCCGGCATATTTTCCTCTGCAAATAAATTTTTACGGAAACAATATATAAACAGATTAGCCTCTGATGCGTTTTTTCCTGTTGGTTTCATAATCCTCAAAGATCATTTCTCCCAGCCCTTTCAGGCCCGTAAAAAATGCTTTTCCATGATTTGCCTGGGTAAATTCTCTTACAAATCTTTCGAGATACGGGTCTTGGGCAATCATAAAGGTGGTAATGGGAATATGTAATTTTCTTGCCTGTTGTGCCATGTTGTAACACTTATCTATAATTACAGGATCGAGGCCTACACTGTTTTTATAATATGTGCCATCCCGTTCCCTTATACAGCTGGGTTTACCATCTGTGATCATGAAGATTTGTTTATTAGTATTTCGTTTCCGGCGTAACAGGTCCATAGCAAGCTGCAATCCGGCTACCGTGTTTGTGTGATAAGGGCCCACCTGCAAATAAGGAAGGTCCCCAATAGAAATTGCCCAGGCATCATTTCCAAAAACTAATATATCTAAAGTGTCTTTAGGATACCTCGTGGTAATCAATTCAGCAAGGGCCATGGCAACTTTTTTAGCCGGGGTTATTCTGTCTTCACCATATAAGATCATACTATGACTAATATCGATCATTAAGACGGTGCTCATCTGAGATTTATGATGGGTTTCCTCGACGACAAGATCCTCTTCTGTCATTTTAAAATCCCCGGCTCCATGGTTGATCTGGGCATTCTTCAAGCTCTCAGTCATGGAAATCTTATCTAAAGAGTCACCATAATGAAATTCTTTGAACTCCCCGGTATGTTCATCTCCCAGGCCTTTATGTTTGGTAGAATGGTTTCCGGAACCACTTCGTTTAAGTTTTCCGAATATTTGATTCAGGGCCTGCTGCCTGATGGCTCTTTCGGTTTTTGCAGTTATTGCCATCCCCGGGCCATTAGGAGTAATTTCTTCCCGGATATAGCCTTTCTTTTTAAGATCTTCTATAAAATCATCAATACTGTAATTTTCATCTGTGAGATTGTACTCCACATCCAGTTGCCGCAGCCAATCAATAGCCTCATCAAAATCACCCGAAGTATGGGTGATCAACTCCTTAAAGATTTCAAATAATTTATCAAAAGGAGATTTTTCCGGTTCTTCGAATTTTTTAAAGACAAAACCGGTTCTTGCATTTATTTCCTTCTTTTTCATCCCCTAAAGTTAAGCGATTTTGTTGGCAATGCGAAGAAAACCTATTTCAACAGGGACTAAAATTTTGTTAACAGATAATTTGTGACTTAATTTGTACGTCCTTTGACAAGCAGGTTTAATGCTGAATAAGGACAAGTAAAAATCTCCCTGCAGTGGCTACTATTGTTATTCTTTTCTTAAACTCCTTAGGTATTAAATTCTTAAATATGAGATTTGATAAAAATTTATTTCATGAAGATTAATTTTATATTCATTTTTTTAACCATTTGCACACTAAATCTGCAATGTTTTAGTCAGCAGAAGAATGAATCCCCCTACGAAACTGATCTTATAAAAGACGGAATCTGGATTACAACAGGAGTGGGTTTAAATGTTCTTGGAGTATTACTTATTCAGGATAAACCTGCATTGACCGAAACCAAACTCAATGCACTCTCTAAAGATGATATTTGGGGCGTGGACCGGTGGGCAGCAGGAAATTATTCTGAAAAAGCAAATAGTGACAGTTACATACCTATGTTTGCCGCATTCGCTTTACCTCTTGCCTTGATGATGAACGAGAACGAGCGTTCTCACGCAGGACAGATCTCGGTTCTTTTTGTAGAATCCATGGCTACTACAGGAGCATTATTTTCTATAACAGCAGGGTTGGTAGAAAAAAGCCGCCCTTTGGTTTACAATACCTCGCTTGGTGTAGAAGAACGTTCAGGTAATGATGAACAAAGGTCATTTTTTGCAGGACATACCGCCGCGACTGCTTCTGCTACTTTTTTTGCTGCCAAGATCTTTAATGACTTTAATCCAAATTCTCCCTTACGGCCTTACGTTTGGAGTGCCGCCGCAGCTATACCCGCAACCGTTGGCTACTTAAGGATAAGAGCAGGAAAACATTTCCTAACAGATAATTTAGTAGGTTTTGCTGTGGGAACTGCTAGTGGAATATTAATCCCCGAAATTCATAAAAAAAAGAATAAAAATTTAGACATTTACCCCACGATGAGTTTTCATATCCGCGGCATGAATCTGCCTACACAAGGTATTGGAGTTAACTATCAATTTTAAATTTTAAAGTCAACCATCAACTTTAAAGAACATTAGTGGAATAAACTATCAATGAGTTTTTCAGAAATTGTAATTTTATTTTTAGGAATTTTAATGTTATTCCCCACCATTGCATCATTAACTAAATTTGATGAATGGTGGGTAAGGGCATTTGACTTCCCCAGGATACAAATCAGTTTTCTTATTTTATTTGTACTTATTGCCATAGCCATTATTACTCCTTATGAAACTCTTTGGCACTATCTTCTCCTGGGTCTGTTGGGAGCGAGTTTTATTTATCAGGTGGTAAAGATCTTCCCCTATACCGTTTTTTCCAAAAAGCAAGTCCTCTCATTTCACGGCAATGATCCTAATGCCATAATTTCAATTTTGGTGAGTAATGTTTTGACTCCCAACACAGAATATCAAAAACTTCTGGACCTTATAAATAAAAAACAACCCGATATAGTCCTGACTCTGGAAACTGATCAAAAATGGGAGAAAGAGCTGGAGACTATAGAAAAAATTTATCCTTTTTCGGTAAAAATTCCTCAGGATAATCTATATGGGATGCATTTGTATTCGAGAATGAAACTGGAAGATGTAGAAGTGAAATATCTTATAAAGGAAGACATTCCTTCAATTCATGGATATATACGATTGAATAGCAGAACAAAAATTAAATTTCACGCCTTACATCCAAAACCACCCAGCCCCACAGAAGATCCTACTTCTACAAACAGGGACGCCGAACTATTACTGGTTGGCAAGGATGTCAAGGAAGAAGAAGAATCTGTACTTGTTTTTGGAGACCTTAATGATGTAGCCTGGTCAAGAACTACACGCCTTTTTCAAAAATTGAGCGGATTGTTAGACCCCAGGATTGGGAGAGGGTTCTACAATACTTTTCACGCAGATTACCGCTTGTTACGGTGGCCCCTGGACCATGTCTTTCATACATCTGATTTCACTCTTATAGAACTTAAAAGATTAAACCATATAGGCTCAGATCATTTTCCAATGTTTATTAAATTAAATTATGAACCCCGTGCAGAAACTCTTCATGAAGAACCCGAAGAAGCAGATGAAGATGAAAAAGAATGGGCAGATGAAAAGATTGAAGACGGGAATCCAACAGAACATGATGTGTAGCGGGAAGTTATTGTCAGGAAATATCAAAAAAGTGAGAAATTTCAGGTAAGGATTTTATTTCCTGACAATTTCGGGCCGTAATAGGCTTTTCAATAAATGATATCACATCCTGATATTTTACTGCTACTTCTTTATCATAGCGATCTATGGAAGAAGTAACCATAATTACAAAAAAGCGTTTGGACAGGTTTAATACCTTGAGTTTTTCTAAAAATTCCCATCCGTTCATTCCGGGCATATTGATGTCCAGAAGAATAATATAATTATCGGCATTATCATCAATTTGTAAATAATCAATGGCCGCTTTACCATTTCTAAACGAAAGAGGCGAATCTGAGATCCCACATCTCTGTATGATTTTGCTTTCCACCAGTAGAACGATCTCATCGTCATCAATGATCAAAACTTTCAGCATCAAATAAAATTTTCCGTAGGAGCTTCAGCTTTAATACTGATTTTCCTGATTATTGCATCTAATTCCTGTGCAGAAGAAATTATGCTATCTAAAAGCTGACACTGATTTTCTATTTCTCTATTGTTTTGAAGTAGATCAATAAGGCCCATAATCCTTGCTAAAGGTGCACGAACTACATGTGATTGTGTCCAGGCTATTTCCTTTAGTCTGGCATTATGATTTTCAATAGTTTCAATGTAATTATGAATATCTGTAATATCCTGCATTGAACCTATCATTCTAAGAGGATTTCCGGCTTCATCTTTTAATAAATAGCTCCTGTCGAGGATATATTTATAAGTTCCGTTTGCACAACGAAATCTATATTTGATCTGTAGCTGATTCTCCTTGTTTTGGTATAACTGCCTTGTACAGGCTTTTACCCGTTCTTTATCTTCAACGTGTACCTTATCTTCCCACCAGCTTCCTTCTTTACACACCTGATCCGGAGTATATCCAAACATATTCTGGATACCGTCACTAAATTTCATTATATCCTTTTGTACATTATAATCTGTAATGGTATCACTTGTAGCTTTAGAAACAACATCGTAGCGCTTAAGGCTTTCCATCAATTCTCTTTCCTGTTTTACAAAATCTGTAATATCACGGGAATTAGCTACAATACCATTAATTGCAGGATCCTCGGTGAGATTGGTAAAAATGGTTTCGATCCAACGCCATTCTTTATTCGAGGTCTTGATTCGGTAAGAAGGTATTTGTAATCTTTTTTGGTGTTTTAATTTTAGAATGAACTCCTTTACCTTTTTAACATCGTTGGAATGAATAAAAAAGAAAAAATTATTCTGAAGTAAAGTTTCACTTTCCACACCCATAACATTAGCAGCGGAAGGGCTTGCATAGGACAAATTTCCGTCAAAATTCATGATTATCAAAAGTTCTGATCCTTCCTGCACCAGAGCTTTAAATCGGCGCTCACTATGGACCAGGTCCTGTTCTGCTTTAATTTGGGCGGTGATATCTTTTATCAGGGTTACTCTTGCCTCTTTTCCCTCAAATTCAATAGGATTACTGGTAATCTCTACAAATATAATCTCCCCGTTTTTTTTACGGTGCCGTAAAGACATTTGAAACCAGTCATAATAATTGTTCCTCCAGCTATTTTCTATTTCCCTGTCATCATTATTAACCCAAAGATCTCTGACATTCATGGTTAAAAATTCTTCAGCAGAGTAACCATATAAATTAATGGCAGCTTTATTAACATTCAAAAAATCAAGGCTGTGAAGATCAAGAACAAATTTTGGAAGAGGACTTTGATCAAACAAGGTTTTATATTTCTTTTCAGATTCACTCAATTGATTTTCTATCTTCTTACGCTCAATACTGTAAAAAATACTTTTTGAGAGCTGTATAGGATTAAGATCATCTTTTAGAAGATAATCTGATATTCCCAGGGAAAGCGTTTTTACTCCAAAGTCTTTGTTAGCGTTTCCCGTTAGAACAATGACAGGAGAACCCTTAGCCTGAGATACTATGCTTTTTACCAAAGTTTCACTATCACTAGAATCCGGAAGGGATAGGTCTAGCAATATTGCATTAAACCCTGATTCTAAAGCCAAATGTTCTCTAGCTTCTTTGTAAGATCTTGCCCGGGTAAGTGTTACCTCTTTATGTTCTTCTGTTAAATAATCTTCAATTAAAATATAGTCACCTAAATGATCTTCTATGATTAAAATGTGCAGGGGGTAAAGTTTCATCATATATTACTGAGCTTTTGGTAATGTATACGTCGAATTCCAAAATTCCTTAATAGATAAAACAACCTGAACAAAGTCACGGGAATCAACGGGCTTGGGAATATAACACCCCGCCAAATTCTGGTAAGATCGCACCTCGTCTTCTCCAGATGAGGAAGTACTTAATACAATAACAGGTAAATGCCGAAGCTCTTCCTTTATCTTTATTTGCTTGAGTACCTCGTGTCCATTCAATTTTGGTAAGTTGATATCCAGTAGAACCAGATCGGGGGTATTACAATCGCAGTACTTACCTTTTTTGAGGAGAAAATTCAACGCCTCCCACCCATCCCGTAGAACGAAAATAGATCTGGCAATTTTTCCTTCCTCTAATGCCTCTGTGGT
The DNA here is from genome assembly GCA_024635655.1 of Gillisia sp. Lineage (GTDB taxonomy): Bacteria > Bacteroidota > Bacteroidia > Flavobacteriales > Flavobacteriaceae > Gillisia. The sequence continues at coordinate 19,048 of JAGXIL010000079.1, forward strand.
TAAAAGAATATCGCCTTCATTATCTTCAACAAGGAGTATGTCTATAGGGATCATAGAAATGAACGGTTAGGGGTGGTAAATATACTAAAATTGTTTTAGGATTGTAAAATGAAAGGTGCTGCCTGCCCCCTCTTTGGAAGTTACCCAAATTTTCCCTCCGTGATTCTCAATTATTTTTTTACAAATGGCCAAACCCATTCCTGTACCTGAATACTGTTCCCTGGAATGCAGCCTTTGAAAAATTATAAAAATCTTTTCCTGAAACTGTTTATCAATACCAATTCCATTATCCTTGAGGTCTATTTGCCAGTGTTTTGGCTTTTCAAGAGCCCTGATTTGAATAATGGGTTTTTCCTGATTGTATTTTATGCTATTAGTGATCAAATTGGAAAGTACCCTTTGCAAAGGAGTGACTGCAGCATTAATTACCGGCAAATTATCATATTTAATAGTTGCAGATCTTTCCAGAATCAAATTCTTATGTAACTGTGAAATTTCTTGAAGCATAACATTTAGATCAATTTTCTCAAAATTATAATCGAGTTTCCCCACCCGGGAATATTCCAGTAGATCTAAAATAATTTGCCGCATTCTTACAGCACCGTCTGTAGCAAAATGGATGTATTGTCTGGCCTTGTCATCCAGCTGATCATTATATTTACGTTGTAACTGCGTAAGGAAGCTGGTAACCATTCTCAATGGTTCCTGTAGATCGTGGGAGGCGATATATGCGAATTGCTCTAGTTCAGCATTAGAAACTGCCAGGTCACCGGCATGTTTTTGCAACTGGAAATTCAATTCTTCCAATGCTATTTCATTTTGTTTTATTTCTGTAATATCCTGTAAGGCTCCAATCATACGAACAGCTTGACCTGTTTCGTCTCTAACTATAAATCCTCTTTCTAAGACAGATGCGATTTGCTTATTTTTTTTAATGAGTCTGTATTCACGTTCCCACTTGACCTTAGTTGAATTTACACATTTCATTAAATGGTCAACTACCTCTTCCCTGTCTTCAGGATGTAAATTCTTTTCCCAATTCTCCAGCGTTTCAAATTTCCCCGTTTTATCATAATCGTAGATGTTGTAATAAACATCACTCCACTCAAGATGATTCTCCAGGATATTCCAATCATATACGGCTTCTCTTGTAGCCCTGGCTACCAAATCATATCGCTCTTTTGCAATACGTATTTGTTCATCGATCTTTTTCTTTTCTGTTACATCCCTAAAATAAACAGAAAGTCCTTCTTTACCCGGGTATGCGCTAAGATCAAACCATTTCCCTAATAATTCAAAGTATTCTTCAAAACCAACTTTTACGTTCTTATCTTTTGCCTCGTTGAACTTTGTATAAAATAGAAGCTTTTTTGCTTCCGGTAAATGATTCCAGATATTTTCGTTGATAATGGTTTCTCTTTTTACCAAAGCAAGATTTTCTGCTTCCTTGTTCCAGTAGGTAACTTCCCAATCATTGTTTAAAGAGAAAAATCCATCTGTAATGCTTTCCAAAATATTGGTGATCCTGTTACCGTAAGCTTTAAGAGAGGTTTCATATCTTTTACGCTCACTAATATCGGTATGCAAGCCAAAAACTGCAATTAATTCCCCTTTTTCACTTAAAACAGGACCACCGCGTAAATTAAAATCCAGCATTTCACCTCCTTTGCTCTTAAGCTGAACATCCCCTTCAAAATAATCTCCTGCAAGTAAGGTTGAAAATATTCTCCGGGCTGTTTTTTTGTTGCCATAGAGTTTTTCCAAGTCAGATCGGCTATATTCCCGATCCTGCGGAAAACCAACAATTTTTTTAAAAGCAGAATTTAATATGACACGTTCAGGATCCAGACTAATAAAAACTACACCATCATTTAAACTTTCTATTAAATTCCGGTACTGCAGTAATTCGAGGTTTAGGGTTTTTATGGGGGTAATATCGATACCAAATAAATGAACTATCCCCTCTTCTTCGATTAGATCAGATGGGGTCCAGGATATCCATCTCCATTCTCCGGATTTTGACAAACACCTGTTTTGAAAAGGCCGGGGAACAAGTCCTCCGGCAACCTCTTTTAATCGTTCGTAGGTATTCCCTTTTTCATCAGGATGTAGAAATTCTGTAAAACGGGTTTTTAACAGCTCATCTTCAGTATACCCGAAAATTTTAAAAAAAGCGGGATTTACTTTCTTAAGGTATCCGTCAATACCAATAACAGCTATTAGATTAGGAGAAAACTCAAACATGTTATTAAGTTGATTCTCTGTCATCTTGCGTTTCACCTCAGTAGCCAGCTGAATTGCTACCCGCTCTAAAATCTTTTTTAAGTTAATTTGGACCTTGTCCTTAGCTCCAAAAAACACAAGCACGGTAATCACTTCATTTTTCAATATAACCGGCACTCCTACACCCATGAAAATTTCGCTTCCCCTGATTGAATCGAGGCGTTGAAACCTTTTTTCATTTTGAAGATCTGGCCAAATTTGCGATTTTTTGCTTTTCCAGGTAATTCCCGGTAAACCTAAATTCTTTTTAAAAAATCCTTTGTTATTATCCCAAACTTCACCTTTATTTTTATAAAATTCGGCAACCTTCCTGATGTTTTCTTTATCAAAACCTACTTCCCAGGCTTCTGCAACAGAAAATCCAAAAAATTCAGCCATCATTCGAATCGTTTTCTGAAGCGATTTCCTATGACCCGATGTTTTGCCTAAAGCTCTTAAAAGCCTATGAATAAATTTTTGTTCCTCTTCATAATTATTAAAAGTGGTTATATTCGGGGCTATCTTAACAACTTCTTCATTAGTTTTTAATGGCCCCACCGGATGAACCAAATTAAAATTGCGGGATTTTATTTGAATTTTAGGAGGCAATTGTAAAACAGGTGATATAAGAATATTTACTAGTACAGAGTTACCTTGTTTATCAAAAACGGGTACTAAGGATAAATGATATTTGCTTTTTTCACCGATATAGAGCTTTTCAGAATTTGTTATTCCGGAGGATAAAACCTCTTGAAGTTGCTCATTGAAAATTGATAATTGAGATGTGGGGATCAAGGGGTAAATACTGCCACTCACTTTAAGTAAATGCAAAAATCCTGTTTTGAGAATCTTTTTTGCTGAAGGATTTATTTCTTTAATTTCCCCTGTGGGCAAAAGGGTTATAATTGCTTTTAAAGGAATATTTGTGGTATTTCCAGCTTTTTTTATTTGCTGAATTATTTCATCACGTTTACTAACTTTTTCGTTCTGATTCAGCATATATGTGTAGGGAGATTAAGGAATACAAATGCTAATATTTTTCAATATACACATTTAATATAATTCTTTGACCAATTTTACACCCACACCAAAATTTGGAGAAACAATGGAACTAAAGCCTGTGCCAATTTGAAGGTTCACATTCAGGTCACTTTCGTAAAGTCTAACATCAAGATAAGAAGATAAAACATTACTGGATTACTTACTGCCACCTTTTCCACCATAATTTTTCCGATAGCTGGTCAATAGTGTATATGGCAAACTTTCAAAGGCCAATTTTGAAACCCCCATATGATGAGCAATAAAATTATTATTGTCTATCCTGAATCTTTCCTCGTCTAAGGTCACAAATGGCACCCCTAAAACCCTGTTTTCATAAGTCCATCCAGACCTATAGAGGTTATTATTAAATAATTGTCAGATCCATCTGAAGTAGAGCTGGTATAACTTTGATGCCTGGTATAATAAAATTCATACATCATGGCCTCTATCCAACGCCAATTATTTTAGATGTCTAATACGGTAAGGAGGGATCTGTACTCTTTTATTAGTTTTAATTTTTGGAAACATTCCTCAACCTTCTTAATATCTTTAGAATGAATGAAAGAGAAAAAACTATTCTGAAAAATACTCTGCATTAACGACTTTATCATCACCAGATTTAGAAATATACACAGAAAAATCATGAAGCTTTTTATGGAGCTTTGTTTGCTTTAGTAACTCTTTAAGAAGAACAAGGTGGAGCGTAATGCAGCGACTGTAGTTTCCTTTTTTTTGCAGGAAAAATAAAGCTTCCCAGCCATCCTTGACAGCAAAAATGGATTTTTGCAACTTTTTCTTCCTGTAAGGCTCTCCTGTGGTTACCAATTTTTCACTTTTATAATCTTCCACAAGGAGAATGTCAATAGGGGCCATAGGGATAGACGATTAGGGCAGGTAAATATTCTAAAAATGATTTAGGATTATAAAATGAAGGGTACTCCATTCTCTTTTTTTGCGAGTTATCTATTTTTTTATCCCGGATTTCAACTTTTATTTTTAAAATAACACATCATTTCTGTACCGGATTATGTTTCGGTTCAGGCTTTTGTAGATTATATTTGGCCTCTTTACTACAGAAATTAAATGGCACTTTTGCTAAGGAGTTACAGAAACATAAATATGGAGTAAATATTGGTAATGGACAAATGACGGTAGGTATGATATAGGAATTTCATTTACCATAATCTTTATTATCTGAATTATTTATTATTATTTTTTGCTTCCTATCCTATATTGTAAAAAATTGAATAAAAACTGATGGATTCAAAAAAGGTAAACTCTATAAAAAAAAGATTTTTTAAATTTTTAACTGGTTCTTATCAAAATATTAAGAACCCTATGGTATTAACTTCTGATCCCAACGCCCAATTAAATTTCTTAATTACACGCCCCAATCATAGATTGGGTAATCAACTGTTAATCATCCCTTTAATTCTTGAAATAACACAAAGGTGGCCCAAATCAAAAATAGACCTTGTAGTCAATGGAAATTTAGCGTTCGTTTTATTTTCCGAATTGCATGGTATTGAAAATATATACAACCTACCAAAAAAACCATTTAAGAATATTTTTAGTTATCTCAGAACAGCGATTATAATGATGACAAAAAAATATGATATCTCCATTGCTGGTAACGAGCACTCGAACTCCTCAAAAATATTTGTCAAACTATCCCAGTCAAGAAATAAAATTTATAATTCTGCTGGTTACAACAATTATTATCCAAAACATATTAGCCAAAAACCCATTTATAATCTATTGAAATTCTTGGAACCTTCTTTAGATTTAAGTGAATATAAGTATCCCAAACTTTCTATCAATCTTTCTACAAAAGAAATTAAAAAGGGAAGATTCATTCTCAACCAATTATTTGATAACAAAAAAGCCATTATTTGCTTGTACACCTATGCCACTGGTAGAAAATGTCATCTTGAGGAATGGTGGTTAAATTTATATGGTAAATTAAAAAAAGAATTTATAAACCACAATATTTTAGAGATACTGCCTGTAGAGAATGTTTCCCAACTAAATTTTGAAGGTGTTCATTTTTATAGTAAAGATTTACGCGAAATAGCTTCTTTAATTGAAAATTGTATTGTTTTTATAGGTGCCGACAGTGGTATGATGCATCTATCTTCAGCTACAAATACACCTACAATTGGCTTATTTAATGTTACAGACCCCGAAATGTACGGTCCCTACGGAAATTCAAATGGGTGGATTGATACTAAAACAAATGAAGCTGATGACGAGATAATTGAAAGGATTAAAGAAGTAACCTTTAAAAGGAATGTCTATAATAAAGGGCATTAGCATTTTAAAATTCTTAATGGCATAAAGCTTTCAATTAGACATAGAGATTCGGCAGAGCTTGGGATAATTACTTTCTTTTTAATCTGATAAATTACTGTCCTCTAATTTTAGTTAAAATTTCAATAGGGAGATTTTAAATAATAATTTTCAGAACAATCCATTAATATAATTCTTTGGTCAATTGTATACCCACCCCAAAATTGGGAGAAGCTATTGTACTAAAGTCTGTACCAATTTGAAGGTTCACATTAAGATCGCTTCTGTATACTGCAAGATCAAGGTAAGAAGATAAAACATTGCTGGATATAGAACTTCCTCCTTTAGCTCCATAATTCTTGCGATAGCTATTTAAAAATTTATAAGGTAAATTTCTAAACGCCACCCCCGAAATTCCCAGGTGGTGAACTAAAACCTTATTGTTGCTTATCCTAAATCGTTCTTCATCTAATGTTATAAATGGTACTCCTATAACCCGGTTTTCATAAGTCCATCCCGACCTGTAAAGGTTATTATTAAAATAATTGTCAATTCCATCGGTGGTAGGGCTGTTTTTACTTTGATTTCTCGTATAGTATAATTCATACATAAAGGCATCTATCCAATTGCCCGGCTCCTTATCTGCAATATGAATTCCGTATCGTCCATCAGGAGTATTGGCAAGAACGCTACCCGATCCGTCTTCAAAAATGTGGTTATATATGATTTCTATATTGTAATTCTCGAAGGAGGTTTTAATTCCTGCCACATATCCTCCCAGGTGATTGCCGAGTGCATTTTCTTCCTCTCCGCCTACATCGTCCTTTCCTTCCAATCCTGTAAAAACATTAATGTAATCGTCAAAACTTCCAGGCAAGCCTCCAAAGACAGGAGAAATACCTCCCCATTGCACAAAATGTTCCAGGCCTACCGTAAATTCCCAATTATAAATCCCATCAAATACAAGGTGGAAACTTTTATGGTGAATGCGCGTATTTTCCACATACCTTTCATCATCTGTAATATATTCTTCCAGACTAAGTTTAAATCCTAAACCTGCTTTTTTGGAAAAGTATATCGGCCGAGTGATCTGAAAACCTATTCCCGGAACAGGCCTTGCATTTAAAGACCATAAAATATTCTCATTGGTTGCACTTAAACCATTATATAATTCCTCTCGCTGCCGTCGCCCTACAGAAACCAACAACCAGCTATTCTCAAAACTTAAATAAGATTCGTCCAGCTGCAGTTTATCCAGGTAACCGTCAGAATATAACACCCCTAGCCCCATTTTAAATCTGGCATCGTCAGTTATGCTATAGGTGGCCAATCCATTGATCCATCCGGCTACATTGGATTTTTCATCAATCCTTCCCCTTTGATTGCTATGCATCCAAAAAGGCGACTCATCTCCGGAATATATTATACCTTTGGTGTTTAAAATTCCTTCGAATTCCATATTCTGTGCCTGAACAGTAAAGTTTGTCAAGAGAATAAAAAGCAGAAGAATGATAGGTTTCATGGGGCGTTTTATAAAAGCAGCCAAATTACGGAAAGCCTTTAACCGGGAGCCAAAAATATGTAAATTTAAA
>JAGXIL010000016.1 GCA_024635655.1 Gillisia sp.
AGATCCTGAAACTAATCAAACAATAACAAGTATTCTTGATGAAGCAAGTTCAGGTTTTATAGAACGTGACCAGCAAGGAACGGCAAACAGCTTTAATTACAACTACTGGTCCTCTCCTGTTTCCCTTAAAGGCGCCGCAAACAATTCAACATATACAGTTGAAAAGGTTATGCTGGATGGAACAACATCAACTAATCCAAAAGGCTTGAGTTTTGAAGCATGGCACGAATATGCAGATGGGGCATTGAGCACACCAAGAAAAATAAGCAGTTACTGGATCCATAAATTCCGGGGTACTGCAGACAGGTACAGCGAATGGGTACACATAGGAAATGATGGAATTCTAAATGCGGCCGAAGGTTATACCATGAAGGGTACATCAGGGAAATCGGCTATAGAAGACAGACAAAATTACGTATTTAAGGGAAAGCCAAACAATGGAAACATTGATCTTACAATTTCAACGGGTCAAAATTACCTGTTAGGAAATCCTTATCCTTCTTCAATAAATATAAACAAGTTTATACTCGATAATCTCTCGGATGTAGAAGGAGGAACCCATTCCAGAAATGTATTTAATGGTGCGGTCTATTTTTGGGATCATTTTGCCGGAGGTGATACTCATATTTTATTGGAATATATAGGAGGCTATGCCACCCGAAATCTTATAGATGGAGTTCCTGCAATTTCTAATGATTACAGGATCAAGGCCAATGATGACCAAGGAAATAAAATTCCGGGACTTTTCATACCCGTGGCGCAGGGCTTCTTCATTAATTCATCCGGAGTAGATGCAGAGGTAGCAGTAGAAGGAGGAGACGTGAGATTTAGGAACAGCCAGCGGGCCTTTGTAAGGGAAAGTACAGCAGATACAGGTAATTCCGTATTTTTAAAACCACAAGAGCATGTTAAACAAAGTGGAACTTCTGATACCAGACCTAAAATTAGATTAGATTATCGATCTCCAATGGGTTACCACAGGCAGATTTTGGTGGGAGTAGATCCTAACACCACAAATGGATTTGATCTGGGTTATGACGCTCCATTAAATGATTATAATTTGGAAGATATGTATTGGGTCATTGGAGGAAAAGAATTTGTGATCCAGGGAGTACCAGATTTTGATCTGGACCAGACACTGCCATTAGGAGTAAAGATCAATGAGGAGGGGGAAATTTTAATTAAGATCAATAAATTGGAAAATGTTGGAGATGAAGTAGATATTTTTATAAAAGATGTTGATGAAAACACTTACCACGACCTTAGAGAAGCAGAATTTTCTATAAGTCTGAAAAAAGGAGAATTTCCAGAACGTCTGGTACTAGTGTTTGCTGAAGAATTGGAAACAGGTACAGATGATGATAAACCTTATGATGATAAAGATGATCCAAATCCGGATGGAGAGGAAGTAAATCCAATTGACCCTGATGTATATTTCTTAAAAAACAGTTCAGAGCTTATAGTGAGAAATCCTGAATTGCAAAAGATCAATAAGATAACTCTGCACAGCCTATCTGGACAAGTAATTCAGCAACATGCCGAGATTCCCACGCAGAAGGAAGTTAGACTACCGGTAAGAGGATACAGTTCTTCAGTATATATTGTCAAAATGCATACTGAGAATAAGATCATAAGTAAGAAACTTATTTTAAACAGGTAAAGGATTATTCAAGTACTGTTTCCAATTAGATTCAAAAAAGTGGATTGGCTTTAAATTTAAAGCCAATCCACTTTTTTTATATAGCAGACTAAAAACTATTATAGCTAGACCAAATTTTATGGGGGTCAATACCACTTAAATACAGTTATCTTTCTCCTTAAAAATTTTATAAGCTTCCGGAGCATCTTGTAATCTCCATATATGGGTAATTAAATAAGAGGGATCAATATCACCTTCTTCAATTTTATTCATTAACGGCTTCATTTATCGCTGCACGTGAGTTTAACCCTTTTAAAAATCTGGTCTAACCCAAATTAGCAATAGCCAGTTCGGATTAAGTTTCTCTGTAATATAACCTCATTGGGATCCTGTATAGCAGGATCTGGTACATTATCTATTTCTAACATCATTCATTTCGTGCAAGACCAAAGCTTTCATAAGTTTACTTTTAAAAAAACTGCACCCTTATTTTTTATTTTCATTCCTAACAAATTTCCCATGGGAAGGAACAGCCTTCTCTTCAAAATTATTTGCCAGGTCATTCAACCCCTCCTCCAGCGCTTTTCCTTCAATTGCAGACCCGTGACCGGTAATGGCATAATGAGGTTTTAAAGCTGCTAGTTTATTTACAGAATCTTTTGCCATTTCCCAGTTGGTGGTCAAATAGACCGGAGGACCATGAACTTCAGTCTTTTGAACCAGGACTTTGTACAAAGAGTCTTGTTTTACCGTGACAAATGCATCTCCAGCAATTAACACCCTATCGCTTTCCCTAAATAAGGCTATTTGCCCCGGGGAATGGCCAGGAACGTGGATCCATTTCCAATCCGGCAGCCATGGGAGACCTCCATTTTTAGGTAATTCCTGTAAAACCTCAGAAACATTTATGGGTTCTATAGGATAGATAGAGGATATTTTGGCCAAAATTCCACCTTCTACCGAGGTATCAGGTTCGGGATATCTTTTTTCGCCTATCAGGTAAAGGAATTCCAGGGGATGTGCATATACGGGGACTTTCCACTCCTTAACCAAATGAACCAGTCCTCCCACGTGATCAAAATGACCATGAGTCAAAATAATAGCAGCGGGTTTATTACCTTTTCCAAAACGTTCTTCGGCTACCTTTTTTATTTCCTCTCCGGATCTTGGCATTCCTGCATCTATCAATACCCATTTATCACTACCGGGTTTCCCAATCATTACCACATTGACTATTTGATTGGTGTAGTAATAAACATCATTCGTTACTTCCCTCCCTTTTCCACTTGAGACGGAGGTCATAGGTATAAACTTATCGTCTTCGCTCTGTTGCATCTTCTCTTCCATATATTATTATTAACCTTAATTAATTTTTTTAAGGGCTTTAAAAGCCGGCCCTTCAATTACTTCTCCTTTTAAATCAAACCTACTTCCATGGCAGGGGCAGTCCCAGGTATTCTCCGCATTGTTCCAGTGTACAATACATCCCATATGCGTGCATAAAGCGGAATTAATTGAAATTTCACCTTCAGTGTCTCTGTAAACAGCTGCTTTTTGACCTTCCCTTTCAATGATCTTTGCCTCACCGGGTTTTATATCTCTTATTTCGACATCTTCAGTATTAAACCTGTCCGCAATAAATTCTTTAGCTACGTCTATATTCTCCTTCACAAATTCTCCGGCAGCTTTTAGTGGCTGATGCCTCGAAGCTTTAAACAATTCTGAAAAAGTATTTTTCTTATTAGAAATTAGATCTGATAATATAATTGCTGATAAGGTGCCGTATATAAGCCCATCCGTAGAAAACCCGGTAGCTATTAATTGATTGGAATTATCTGATTTTCGCCCGATATACGGTAAATAATCGGCCGGTTTGTAATGCTGCCCACCCCATTTAAATGATACTTCGCTAATCCTGAATCTCTTTTCCAGAAAAGTGACAAGTTCCTGTATATGTTGTTCATTGTCTTCTGCCTGGCCTACTTTGTGAGGTTTTCCTATACATAAAAGAAATTTCTCCCCATTGCGATTATAAGTTCTAATAGAAAATTTCTGATTATTATAGTGACCCCAATAAATACCATCAGGATACATTGAATCATCTTCAAGTTTAACCGCCACTCCATATTCCCGGTATGGACCCAATACAGTGTGATATTGTATTTCTACTCCTTTTGGGGAATGGGTAGCATGAACCACGTATTTGGCCACTACTTTTCCCAGAGAAGTGGTTAATAGACTTTCATTTTCTCCTTCTTCTATCTGTTCAACTTTAGTATTCTCGTAAATTGAACAATTATTTCCCTGTGCCTGTCTTGCCAGTTCCTGAACATACAATAAAGGATTGAATGTGGCCTGCTCCTGGAGAACAATGCCATTCTCAAAATCAAAAGGAAAGGTATTTGGGTTATGGGAAGCGGTCATTTCGGTAACCGCTATACCTGCATCGCCGGCAATTTTTTTCTCTTTCTCTATTTTAGAGGTTTTATCATCTTCATATATAAACATATCCTGTTCCTTGTAATCACAGTCAATATTATATTCCTGAACATAGTTTTTAATTAACTGAAAGGCCTCACTCCTGGACCTCACAACTTGCTTAAGAACCTCAACATCATATTTTGAAGCAATAGGAGAGAAAAGTTGATCTGTGACCACATATAAATTTCCGGTGCTATGCCCTGTTGTTCCTTTTCCTATTTCCCTGGCTTCAAATACAGCCACTTTCAACCCGGCCTTTTTCAAAAGCAAAGCCGTAGTTATTCCTGTAATACCACCACCAATAATGGCTACATCTACTGAGATATCTGTTTTAAGAGAAGGAAATTTAGTGTCTTTGGAAAAGGTATTCCATAAGGATTTGGTAAACATATATAGTTATTTTGGTTAGTTCAATAAAAAAACCTGAAAATGCCTTCAGGTTTTAAAGTTATTTAGGATAAGATCTTACTTAAAGTTATGTTCATTCTTTTCATCATAAACCTTAAGTCCCATGGAATCAATCTCATTAAGAATAAGTTTTACGGAATGTTTTTGGAACAAGAGCATCTCCCTGATTTGTCCTACGCAAATCTTTGATAGCATGGTATTATATAAAGATAAATTCTCTTTTTCTCTTCTATAGCATTCTTTAATTAATCCATCTTTTTCTAAACGAAATACAGGTAATACGGGAGGATTATGTTCATAAGGCCCCCTTTTGATCTCATTTATTTCACCGCCCATTAAACGAACCTCGTCTTCTAAAACAGAGATCTCATATTTTATCCTTTTGCAAAAGGATCTCTTTTGATGGCTTAATTTTCTAAAGAAGTTTTTAAACAATAATTTTTTGCACCTTTCGGAGGCATTTTGATAGATCTTACCGTCGTGAATGTTCTTGGCAAGAATCATGTATAAGTATTCAATTATATCCTTCCGGTACCTCATTTTTTTTGGATTTTAAAACTTCTTCAATTTAAACCATATTCTCTTTTAATTATTTTCTTTTAACTTATTTAACGGTAGGTGAATTACCCCTAACATCCTGTTAACGTGTGTTTAAACCATATGAATTTAGGATCCTAATTATGGTGGGCACTAACACTTCATTTATAATTAAATATTATAATTAAGATATTGTTAAGAATTGTTTAAAACAATTTTTATTACGTTAATGTGTATTATATTTTTTGATATTAACCAGTTACAAGAAGTACAAACAATGGATTTTGCTTCCAAAAAATACTTTTCCTGGTTATTGCCGCTGGAGCAGATTAAATTCATAAAAAAAAAGCCTGTTTTCACAGGCTTTTTTTTATCGTTTAAATCAAATAAAACTTATTTAGCTTTCCGGTTTAAACGGCTTTCAGCCATCTTAGTTAGATTTTGATCTGTCTTATATTCTTCATCTAAAGTCTTTTGAAGGGTTTTCGCAGCTTTCTCATGACCAAGCTCTTTAGCATATCGAATAACTGTTCCATATCCCGAAATTTCATAATGCTCTACCCTTTGAGCTTCAGCAATAATCCCGGCATCTCTCACATCACCATCTGCATCTTCTTCCAAAAATGATTCTGCTTCTTCGATTAATCCTTTCATTGCCTTGCACTCCTCACCGGTTGGTTTAATTCCTAAATCATCACAAACTTCCTTAAGGCGATTTTTGTGTTCTTTGGTTTCTTCCAGATGCTTTTCTATAGCTTGTTTCAATTGTTCGTCATTTGCCTTTTTATGCATTTTAGGCAAAGCTTTGATCAATTGACTTTCTGCACTATACAAATCCTTTAACTGGTGCTCAAATAAATCTTCTAAATTTTTCATCTTCTAATTATTTTTGATTTCAATCAAAACTAAATACTGTAATCATTAGAATCAGTTAAATGATTAATAAAAATTTGTTGTATTAGTATTAAAACTTTAAAAGATTCCTAATAATTAGGGTTTTAACCTTTAAATTTAATGGGTAAATGCACCACCTTTTTCATTTCAAAAAAATCCTCCTCAAAATATTTTTCCAATGGATAGATCTCTGCCGTTCTATAAGATTTTAATTCTTCTGAGAGATCACCCCCTTTTAAATAAAGAATTCCGTTTTTTAATTCGTGATTATTTGCCTTAGCTGTTTTTCCTTTTACCCAATGCACAAAAGTGGGCATTGCAGCTACGGCCCTACTCACTATGAAATCATAATTTCCCGGAATTTCTTCTACCCGGGAATTGGTAGTTTTTACATTTTTGAGCTTCAAACCCTCAACCACCTCATCTACTACTTTTATTTTTTTGCCTATAGAATCTACAAGATGGAAATTTGTTTCAGGAAAAAGAATGGCCAAAGGAATTCCAGGAAAACCACCACCTGTGCCTACATCCAATATTCTGGCTCCGGGATTAAATTCCTGCACTTTTGCTATTCCCAAAGAATGCAGTACATGGCGCAGGTATAACTCCTCGATATCTCGTCTAGACACCACATTAATCTTTAAATTCCAGTCCCTGTAAAGTTCGTTCAATGATTCAAACTGTTTAACCTGCTCAGGATCAAGATCCGGAAAATATTTGTGTATTAACTTCAACTTTATTATTTTAAATGCAAAAGTAAGGAAATTGGCACGTTAATTTCACTACAAAAAGACAAGGTCAAAGGGATAATGTTTTACCTTTGAAATAAATGAAAATGTACTTATGCCCCAAAATCAAGAAACTATTCGCTTTTCAAGGGTAGATTCGGGAAAATTTTTCCGGACCCTTAATAAACGGGTTAATGCCTATTTTAACGATAACAATATATCCAAAACCGGAAACTGGAAACTGCATCTTAAAACAGTTGTCATGTTTTCGTTGTTTCTTGTTCCATACTTCTTAATTTTAAGCCTTGATATTTCACAATGGTGGTTACTATTACTCACGGTAATAATGGGTGCCGGTATGGCCGGAGTAGGAATGAATATCATGCACGATGGAAATCATGGATCCTATTCTTCAAAGAAATGGGTGAACAATCTAATGGGAGGAACTATTTATGTTCTTGCCGGAAATGTCTACAACTGGCAGGTCCAGCACAATGTTCTGCACCATACTTATACTAATATTCACGGTCACGATGAAGATCTAGATGCAGGAAGAATTATTCGGTTTTCAGAACATGCCGAGTGGTCTAAATTTCACCGGTTCCAGCACTACTATTCTGTTTTTCTCTACGGCCTTCTTACATTTAATTGGGCTCTTACTACAGACTTTAAACAAACAAAACGTTACCTGGCAAGAAAATTATCCTATGGAAAACTTCCAAGTCCACTTAAACAATGGAGCATAATTGCGGTCACCAAATTGATCTACATAAGTATATGGATAGTAATTCCAATGCTCTTTATTTCCATTGCCTGGTGGAAGATCCTTATCGGTTTTTTTGTCATGCATTATACTGCAGGTTTGATCTTAAGTATTGTTTTTCAGCTGGCACACGTGGTCAAGAAAACTGAAATGCCAATTCCCGATGATACCGGGTCCATGAAAAACACCTGGGCCATCCACCAGCTTTTCACAACCGTCAATTTTGCTACCAAAAACAGGATAGTCAATTGGTTTACAGGCGGGTTGAATCATCAGGTAGAACATCATATTTTTCCTAATATTAGCCACATCCACTATACCAAGATCGCTAAAATAGTTAAGGAAACAGCGGCAGAGTGTAATTTGCCTTACAACGAATACAAAACTACCAGAGAAGCTGTAATAGCTCACTTTAAACATCTAAAGGAAATGGGAACAAGACCAGGAATTTCCGCTTAAGACACTTCACAACCAACCATTTATGCAAAAAATACTATCAGACCGGATTAATAATTTAGCTACTTCTCAAACTTTGGCCATGGCTGCAAAAACCAGGGAACTTAAAGAGGAAGGAAAAGATATTATAGGCTTAAGCCTGGGAGAACCGGATTTTAATACTCCAGACTTTATTAAAGAAGCCGCAATTCAGGCTATCAAAGATAATTATAACTCCTATACTCCTGTAGATGGTTATGTAGAATTAAAGGATGCCATAAGCTTAAAATTCAAAAGAGACAATGGCCTTGACTATAACCGTTCCCAAATTGTTGTTTCAACCGGCGCTAAGCAATCGCTTGCCAATGTTGCTATGGTTTTACTCAACCCGGGAGACGAAGTGCTTTTACCATGTCCTTATTGGGTAAGTTATGCTGAAATAGTGAAACTGGCGGAAGGAACACCTGTGGAAATTCCTACCACAGTAGAAAGTAATTTTAAGATAACTCCGGAGCAACTGGAAGCTGCTATTACCCCTAAGACCCGAATGATATGGTATAGCTCTCCTTCCAACCCCAGCGGAATGATATACAGTAAGGAAGAATTAAGAGCGCTTGCCGATGTTTTGGTGAAACATCCAAATATTATCGTATTAAGTGATGAGATCTATGAGCATATTAATTACGTAGGTGCACATGCATCTATCGCTCAATTTGAAGATATGTATGACCGGGTGGTAACCGTAAACGGAGTTTCAAAAGCTTTTGCCATGACGGGCTGGAGAATTGGATACATTGGAGCTCCCGACTGGATTGCCAAAGCC
The DNA here is from genome assembly GCA_024635655.1 of Gillisia sp. Lineage (GTDB taxonomy): Bacteria > Bacteroidota > Bacteroidia > Flavobacteriales > Flavobacteriaceae > Gillisia. The sequence goes on from JAGXIL010000016.1 coordinate 8,709, forward strand.
TGTACAAAGATGCAGGGCCAGGTAACCAGTGGTGCTAACTGCATTGCTCAAAGAGCAGTGATTACTGCTTTAGAAGCACCCGTGAGCGAAATCCGGTTTATGGTAGATAAATTTAAGGAACGGCGTAAATTGATCATAAGCCTTCTGGACGAAATTAAGGGTTTTAAAACATCTGAACCCGAAGGGGCTTTCTACGTTTTTCCAGACATTTCTTTTTACTTTGGAAAAACACTTAAAGGTCACCATATAAAAGATGCAACAGATTTTTCAATGTTTCTTTTAGAAGAAGCTTTAGTAGCGACAGTTACAGGAGATGCTTTTGGGAATGCAGAATGTATTCGCTTCTCTTATGCTGCCAGTGAGACCCAAATTGAAGAAGCTATGAAAAGAATAAAAGCAGCAGTTTCTTAAACAAGAAAATTTTAATTGATATAAAAGTGAGCTTTATTGGCTCACTTTTTTGTTTATCTATTTTTCATTTTATCTGTTGCGCCAGAAAAATGGAGTCAGTAATATTAACACTGTAAACAGTTCAAGCCTTCCAATAAGCATTAAGAAAGTTGACCACCATTTACCCGCATCTGGTAACACATCATAGTTGTTTACAGGACCAAGAATACCTAAAGCAGGACCTACATTCCCTAACGAGGAGGCAGCTCCACCAATAGCTGAAATATAATCCAGCCCCATAAAGGCAAATACCAGTGCTCCTATAATAAAAGCAAGCATGTATAAAATGAAAAAGCCAAGAATATTGAATACAATATCCTGGTTTATCGCCTTCCCGTTATACCTAACAGGAAGTATTGCATTTGGATGAAGGCTTCTTTTGAATTCAGCCATCCCGTTACGGATCATAATAATATGACGCATTACTTTTACACCCCCCGAAGTTGATCCTGCAGATCCTCCTAAAAACATGAGTCCGAAGAAAAATACAGTTAAAAAGGGTGTCCACATAGTATAATCTGCAGTGACAAAACCCGTTGTGGTGACAATTGCCAGCACCTGGAACAGTCCATGCCTAAAGGCACTTTCCGCCTGCCCCCATACCATAGGATGATCAACAGAAGAAAGCGAAACATCTGCCTGAAAATAAACGATCATACCAACAACAATGGTAAATAAAACTATAAAGCTAAGATACCAGGTAAATTCGTCATCGTGTAACACTTTTTGGATACGGCCTTTAAAACTAAAATAGCTAAGAACAAAATTGGTCCCGGCCAAAAACATGAATAGACAAATGATATATTGTATCACAGGATTGTCGTTCCAATAGGCCACACTGGCATTCTTGGTGGAAAAACCGCCTGTAGACAACGTACTTAAAGAATGGTTGACAGCATCAAACATCGTCATTCCGGCAATTTTCAGCAAAATGGTTTCCGCAACAGTGTACACCACATAAATTAACCAGAGTCTTTTTGCTGTATCAGTAATCCTGGGCTTTAACTTATCAGCGCTAGGTCCCGGTGCTTCTGCTGAAAAAAGCTGCATCCCACCTATTCCTAAGAGTGGAAGAATTGCAATGGCTAATACGATAATACCCATACCTCCTATCCAGTGGGTTAAACTTCTCCAGAACAATATCCCCCGTGGAATGGACTCAATATCATTTAATATGGATGCACCAGTGGTGGTGTATCCTGACATAGTTTCGAAAAAAGCATTGGTAAAAGAAGGAATAGCCTCACTGATAACATAAGGAAGTGTGCCACTTAGGGCCATAAAGATCCATCCAAAGGTAACGATGATGTATCCTTCCCGTTTTTTAAGCTCTTTTCTGTGGCCGCGGGTAGTGAACATGAGCAAGGTGCCTAAAAAACAGGTTATCAAAGCAGCAGCCGAAATTTGAATTGTTACTCCGTCTTCATAATACCAGCTTACAAAAACAGCAGTAAGCATAAAACCACCATTACACAAAAGGAGTAACCCCATTATGTGCAAAATGACCTTAAGATTCATTTTTGGCATTACAAGAACATTTTTTCCACTTTGTTGATAGATCGGGGAAGACAACAAACAACAATTCGATCTCCCATTCTAATTATAAAATCTCCCAGGGCAATCAAACCTTCACCATCTCTTATTATTCCACCAATAATTGCAGACCGGGGGAAATCAAGATCTTTTATTTTTTTATCCCGCACCTTTGAGGTAGGCTTTACGATAAATTCCAACAATTCCGCATTCATATTGTTGAGTTTGGTCATTGCCACCACTTCTCCTTTTCTTATATATCGAAAAATGTTATTAGCCGCAAGAAGTTTTTTATTGATCAAAGTGTCAATTCCTATAGAATGGCTTAACTGGAAGTAATCCATATTCTCTACCAGAGCAATGGTTTTTTTAACGCTTTTAGATTTCGCTACCAGGCAGGACATTATATTTGTTTCAGAATTACCTGTAACCGCTATAAAAGCGTCCATATCGTGGATATTTTCCTCTTCCAGTAGTTCCACATTTCTTCCGTCACTATTGATTACGAGAGTATCTGGAAGTTCGTCAGCAAGATCAAAAGCCTTTTCCCTGTCACTCTCAATCAATTTAACGTTAAATTTATTTTCAGAAAGGTCCCGCGCAGTCTTCTTACCAATTTTACTACCGCCAAGGATCATCACATTTTTGATAGCATGCCTCACTTTACCCGTTAACTTATAAAGTTCATCTACCCCACTGCTCACGGTGACAAAATACACCTGATCTCCTTCTTTAAATTGGGTATCTCCCCTTGGTATAAGTGTGTACTGAGTTCCAAACCGCTGGATAGCTATAGGCATGAAATGCAGTTTAGGAAAGATGTTTGCAGCCTCTTTTACTGTTTTGCCTACAAATAAGGCGGTACGTGAAAGATTTAGACCAATCATGGTCAGGGCTCCTTTTTCAAATTCATAACTGTCATTAAAGGCAGATTGATTTAAGAGTAAGGCAATTTCTGAAGCAGCAAGAGCTTCAGGGGAAATAAGCTCGTCAATTCCAAACTGTGTAAACCCAATTTCCTCCTTATTGTCTAAAAATTCTGTATTGGATATTCTTGCAATGGTACGTTTAGCCCCCAACTGCTTTGCAAGAACACACACAGTGATATTTACAGCCTCGCTGGAAGTTACTCCTATTACAAGATCAACATATTTCACCTGTGCATCTTTTAAAATGGCTATGGAAGTGGCATCTCCTTTTATAGTTCGAATATCCAGATGGGTATCTGCATAATTTAAATGATCCCTGTTATTATCAATAAGCGTAATATCCTGGGATTCAAAAGAAAGTAATTTCGCCAAATGAAAGCCAACTTCACCTGCTCCGGCAATAATGATCTTCATAAAAAGTTTTCAGAAATAAGAATTCAAAGGTACATTATTTTTATACTATCCTATAAATTACCATCTTCAATAAAAATGGATACTTTTAATCGCAGTTCTTCCATATCACTTATCTTTGACCAAATTTTAATAATGGGAAAGAAAATTACTCCATATAAAGATTCTAAACTCAATAAAAAGGAGCAGGTCGAACAAATGTTTGATACTATTTCTGAAAATTATGATGGGTTAAACCGGGTGATCTCCTTTGGAATTGATGTAAAATGGCGAAAAAAGGTAATAGACCTTGTAGAAGCCACTGCCCCAAATGCTGTTCTGGATATTGCTACCGGCACAGGGGATCTGGCCATCAGCCTGGCTCAAACAGAGGCCCGCGAAATTATAGGCCTGGATATTTCTGGAGGGATGCTCGCCGTAGGAAGAAAGAAAATAGCAGCTAAGAATCTTTCAGATAAAATAAAGATGGTGCAGGCAGATTCAGAAGATCTACCTTTTGAAGATGATCATTTTGACGCCATCACCGTAGCTTTTGGAGTGAGAAATTTTGAAAATCTTGAAAAAGGCCTTGCTGAAATTTACCGCACCTTAAAACCAAACGGAATTTTTGTAGTCCTGGAGACTTCTGTACCTACCAAATTTCCTTTTAAACAAGGATATAAATTTTATTCCACTACCCTGCTTCCGGTTATAGGAAAGTTATTTTCTAAAGATAAAGTTGCCTATTCCTACCTTAGTGAAAGTGCTGCTTCTTTTCCATATGGAGAAGAGTTCAACAATATTTTGCGTAAAATTGGGTTTATAAATGTGGAGGATAAACCTCAAACATTTGGTGTAGCTACCATTTACACAGCTTCTAAAGAATAGTATGAAAAAATACGTTGCCATTTTAGGGCTGTTGCTTTGCAGCATACAAGGTAATGCCCAGATATTTTCAGGAGAACGATTGATGAATCAACCTGATATCGATGCCAAAAGATGGTCCTGGGGATACTTTTTAGGGTTCAATTCCTATGATTTTAGTTATCGTTATAAACGTTACGAGCCAAGCCCCGCTACCGGAAAAGATCTTATCGTTAATACCTCCACGGGATTTAATGTTGGATTAATAGGGAATTTAAAGCTGAACAACAACCTTGATCTTAGGCTGGAACCGGGCGTAAGCTTCAATAACTATGGAATCAGGCCTACTTACAGCGGAGTGGTAGACGAGGTGAATTCTACGTATGTTCATATTCCACTACTACTAAAATTCAATGCCAACAGGTTAAATAATTTCCGGCCTTTTGTGGTGGGTGGAGCTTCCACTTCCCTTAATTTATCAAGTAATGAAGATAACCCCGAAGCCGAAATAAGAACAACCACCGTTAATTACTATTATGAAATAGGCGTGGGAATAGACCTTTATTTCTATTATTTCAAATTGTCTCCATCCCTGCGGGGCGTATTTGGATTGAATAATGAATTCGTTTCAGGAACCTCATATATGACCAATGTGGATCAAATGCTGGCCAGAGGAATTTTCCTGAATTTTACTTTTCAATAAATTTCTGCCTTCTAAATTCACTGAGAAAGATTGCCGTAGCGGTAGCAACGTTTAAGCTTTCAGTTTTTGAAGAGGTTCCAAATTGGGGAATATACAGCTTTTGTACTACAAGCTTTTCTATATTTCCTGATATGCCATTCGCTTCATTTCCAAGGATAAGGATCCCATTATCCGGAAATTTTGTAGAATAAACACTATCTCCTTCCAAAAATGTGCCCAGGATAGGCATATTATCCAAATCTGCTAAAAATGTTTCAAGGGCCTCATAAAAGATCTTTACCCGGGTTATACTCCCCATTGTAGCCTGTACTACTTTAGGATTATAACAGTCCACCGTGTCACCCGAACAGATCAAATTCTCAATTCCAAACCAGTCACACAGCCTGATAATAGTTCCCAGATTACCGGGGTCTCTTATTCCGTCTAAGGCCAGGGTTAAACCTTCCAAATGCAGATCGTCCTGTTTTGGAATTTGGAAGATAGCTATAGCATCCTGAGGCGTCTTTAGCAAACTGATCTTTTTTAATTCTGCCGGAGAAATAATATAGGTTTTATCTTTAGCTGCCGGATATTCTGCTCCTGTTGTGAATAAAGAATGAAGCTGAAAATGAGAATTCAGGATCTCGTTAATTCCTTTTTTTCCCTCTACTAAAAACAGCCCTGATTTTGTCCTGTGTTTTTTTTGCTCAAGACTTGTTATTAACTTAATTTGGCTTTTGCTAACCATACAATTACTGTATTTTTGAACCCCTTAATAAGAATTTATTGAAATCCCTTTCTGCAAAAATATCGTTATTTATTTTAACCGGTATTTTCTTATTTTCCTGCAACGCTGTTAAACGGGTTGAAAACGATGAATTACTTCTTACCAGTAACACCATATACAGGAACGGGGAAAAAATCAATGAATCAAGGATCAGGAATCAATTATACCAGGAGCCCAATTCCAGGCTTTTGGGAGTACCTTTAAATCTTCACTTTTACAACCTGGCCAAACCTAATCCAGATTCGGTTTTCTTGCACTGGCTCAATAAAAATCCCAACCGGGAGGAGCGTCTTGTGAATATTTATTCCCGCAAGCAGGTGGAAAAAATGAGAGATTCCTATGTAAATTTTAATGAATGGATAAAAAGAACAGGAGAAGCCCCGGTAATTATTGACGAAGACCTCACGAAAAAATCGAGGAACAGACTGCAATCCTGGTATTTTAATCACGGATGGTTCAATGCTGAAATTGACTACGAAATTCGCCAAACCGATGATAAAAAGGGAGAGGTAGATTATTTTGTCAATACAAAACAACCCTATGAAGTTGATTCTATTCGACAGAGAATAGCCTCTCCCGTAATAGACTATTTATATCATTTAAATCCGGATGAATCTGTGATAAAATCCGGGGTACAGTACCGCACGCTGGATTTCAATGAGGAAAGGGACAGACTTACAAGATTATTCAGAAACAGTGGGGTATATTACTTTGATCAGGAATATATAAGTTTTGAGGCCGACACCATAGATACCAACAATAAATTAAATACCACCATAATAATTAATGACCGTCAGGTAACCGAGGGAGATACAACTACAAGGGTGCCCTTTAAGATACATACCATTAGCAAGGTAAATGTATTTACAGATTACAATTTTAATAACCGAAACAAACCCATCACAGATAGCGTTAGCTATAACGGATATGACATTTACAGCTTTGGGCCCCGGGAGTTTAAACCCCGTGCCATTACAGACGCCATATTTATCAAACCCGGAGAAATTTATACCGATACAGACAGAACCCGAACCTATAACAGAATGAGTTCCCTCAGGGTCTTCAAATATCCCGATATAGAATACACCCTTGATCCTGCCGATACAACAAATACAGATTTGGTGGCCAATATTTTTCTTACCCCTCAGCAAAAATATTCTTTAGGGTTTGATTTTGATATTTCTCAAAGTAATATTCAGGATTTCGGAATTGGTTTTGGAGGATCGCTGCTGATTCGGAACATTTTCAGGGGAGCTGAAACCTTTGAGATCTCCGGAAGAGGTAGTGTAGGTTCATCTTCAGATGCTGCAAGAAGTTCCCAGGACCGGTTCTTTAATATTTCTGAAGTTGGGGCCGATATCAAACTCACCTTCCCCCGGATTTTTCTCCCTTTTGATACCGAAAACTTCATACCTAAGTACATGTCGCCTTTTACTTCTCTAAGTGTTGGAATAAGTACTCAAAACAATATAGGGCTGGACAAACAAAATTTAAATGGCATCATTAATTATCGGTGGAATCCTTCCCGTATCCTGTCTCACAGGCTGGACCTGGTGAATATACAATACGTTCGGAATTTAAACACCGACAATTATTTTAATGTATACCGGAGTTCCTACAATAATTTAAATGAAATCATTCAATCTGGAAACGTGGTTACCTCCCCTCAATATTTAAATGAACAGGGAGGCCTGAGCATTCCCGAAGGGGCTGAAGGTTTTTTAAGAGATGTTACTGAAGATAATCCAGGCACATCGGGACTTGATCCTTTTCAACGGCAGGAAGTAGAAAATATTAACGAAAGAAAGAACAGGCTAACTGAAAACAACCTGATATTCTCTTCAAACTTTTCCTTTATCAGAAATAACAAAGAGAGCTTATACGACAACGATTTTTCCCGATTCAGAGTAAAGGTAGAAACGGCCGGGAATCTACTGGCGGCTTTTTCAAGTTTAACCAATGCCCCTAAAAATGAAAACGGTGTCTACGAAATAGTTGGCGTGAATTTCTCTCAATATGCCAAAACCGAAATTGATTATGTAAAACACTGGGATTGGGGAAACAAGAATTTTTTTGCCATAAGAACCTTTGGAGGGATTGCCATTCCTTATGGAAACGCTAACAGTATACCTTTTATTAGAAGCTTTTTTGCAGGAGGGCCTAATGATAATAGGGCTTGGCAGGTATATGACCTGGGCCCGGGAAGTACAGGAGGCAGAAATGAATTCAATGAAGCCAATATGAAGATAGCCTTAAATGCAGAGTATAGGTTCAATCTCTTTGGCGCTTTAAATTCTGCCTTTTTTATTGATGCGGGAAATATCTGGAATGTTCTTGATATAGTAGAAGATCCCAGGGCCACTTTTACTTCCCTTGCAGACCTTAAGGATATTGCGGTTGGGACCGGGACCGGGATCCGATATGACTTCAATTTTTTTGTGCTTAGGTTTGACGTAGGATTTAAAACATATAATCCGGCCCGACCTGAAGGACAAAGATGGTTTAAAGATTATAATTTCGCCAATGCCGTGTATAATGTCGGGATCAATTATCCCTTTTAACAAAACTAAATTTCCTATTTTTGTAAAATAATTTTCAAAACTAGTATAATGAAGCACAATATCAAACCAGGGGTAGCCACAGGAAAAGAAGTACAGGAAATATTTAGATATGCTAAAAACAAAGGCTTTGCTTTACCCGCCGTCAATGTTATTGGTTCCAGCACAATAAATGCAGTTCTGGAAACGGCTGCCGAATTAAATTCCCCCGTGATTATTCAATTTTCGAATGGAGGTGCACAATTCAATGCAGGTAAAGGTTTGTCAAATGAGAACCAGCAGGCCGCAATAGCAGGTGGTATTGCAGGAGCAAAACACGTTCATGAACTTGCCAAATTATACGGTGCCTCGGTGATCCTGCATACAGATCATTGTGCTAAAAAATTATTACCCTGGATCGATGGATTACTTGATGCCAGTGAGGTGCACTTTAAACAAACAGGTAAGCCTTTATATAGCTCTCATATGATAGACCTTTCTGAAGAACCTTTAGAAGAGAATATCGGCCTTTGTAAAAGTTATCTTGAAAGGATGAGTAAAATGGGGATGACGCTGGAAATAGAACTTGGCGTTACCGGTGGGGAAGAAGATGGTGTTGATAATACAGATATTGATGATTCTAAATTATACACTCAACCCGAGGAAGTTGCATATGCTTATGAAGAATTGAGCAAAGTAAGCGATCAGTTTACTATTGCAGCTGCATTTGGAAATGTTCACGGAGTTTACAAACCGGGTAACGTAAAGCTTACTCCAAAAATATTGATGAATTCGCAGAAGTATGTAAGTGATAAATATGGAGTAAGTGACAATCATATTGATTTTGTTTTTCACGGCGGAAGTGGTTCAACATTAGAAGAGATTCGCGAAGGGATAAGTTACGGCGTAATTAAGATGAATATTGATACCGACCTGCAATTTGCTTTTGCTGAAGGAATTCGTGATTATATGGGCAGTAAAGTAGATTATTTAAAAGCCCAGATAGGAAACCCTGACGGACTCGAGTCTCCAAATAAAAAACATTACGATCCTCGTGTATGGCTTAGGGAGGGTGAAAAAACATTTATTACCCGCCTTAAAAAAGCCTTTGAAGATCTCAATAATGTAAATACCTTATAAATCATTACCTGCTGCTGAATTATAACTTTTAGCAGCTTTTTTTTCTAAAACAAATTCTGAAAAAGCTGGCACGCCACATTTTCAGAAGCTCAATAAAATAAACACATGGCCTGGTTTAAAAGAACACAAAAAGGTATCCAAACCCCTACAGAGGATAAGAAAGATGTACCAAAAGGTTTATGGTATAAATCTCCTACGGGCAAAATTGTAGATGCTGAACAATTGGAAAAGAATTTTTATGTGAGTCCTGAAGATGGGTACCACGTAAGAATTGGTAGTCGGGAATATTTCAAGATCCTTTTTGATGACAATAAATTCACAGAACTTGATAAAAATGTAAGCTCAAAAGATCCTCTGAATTTTGAGGATACCACAAAGTATGTTGACCGATTAAAAGCAGCACAGGACAAAACAGGACTTACAGACGCAGTAAGAACAGCCGTTGGCAAATCTAAAGGAAAAGACCTGGTAATTGCCTGTATGGATTTCTCTTTTATAGGAGGATCCATGGGATCTGTGGTAGGTGAAAAAATAGCCCGTGCCGCAAATTATTCACTGCAACACAATATACCTCTTTTAATCATCTCCAAATCCGGTGGAGCAAGGATGATGGAAGCTGCGCTTTCACTTATGCAGCTGGCAAAAACTTCAGCTAAACTTGCGCAATTAAGTGATGCTAAGATCCCTTACATCTCTTTATGTACAGATCCTACCACAGGAGGAACAACTGCTTCCTTTGCCATGCTTGGGGATATTAATATTTCTGAACCTGGAGCCTTGATAGGATTTGCAGGCCCAAGAGTAGTAAAAGATACCACAGGACAGGACCTTCCGAAGGATTTTCAAACCGCAGAATTTTTGAAAGAACACGGATTTCTTGATTTTATATCTCCCCGATCTGAATTAAAAGATAAGATCAATCAGTATTTGGATCTAATTCAAAATCAACCCTTCAGGCATTAAAAAGAAATTTAA
>JAGXIL010000080.1 GCA_024635655.1 Gillisia sp.
TATGGTAATAGGTATTTTCCCAACTGTAGGGATCCCCTTACCCCTTTTCAGTTACGGAGGCTCAGGGCTGTGGAGTTTTACCCTCCTCCTCTTTATTTTCATAAAACTGGATGCCGAAAGAATGTCTTACGGATAGTGCAAGGTTCTAAATTGATATAAGCGAAGAATTTTGTTCAACTGAAACTCACTATCCTCTTTAAAGTGGATCCGTAAGGAAACTGTTGCCTTATTATCTCAAATATTTAAAAAGAAATTACGATGTTGGCCGGAGACATGTTCTGCAAGTATTCATTTACCTGAATTCGCATGCTCCATATTTAGAAACTACCCCTACCCGCAGCGTTCCATCAGGATGAACAAAGCGGCAACCAGTAAAATTAGCAGAGGGTAAATATATTTCCTTTTCATATTAATCTGTTTTTGTGCAAAGATAACGATTTGTGAAATTGAACTGCGGAACGGCTTTATCTCTTAAAAATAATTAACGTGCAGAGAATTAATTTCCTGTCTTCTCCCGCTGAATTCGCAGATCTTATCAGACAGCCTCTGCGCCATTCTGCGAGATCTGCGGAAAATTATTTTTTTGCTCCGGAATTTCCGGCAATAAAAAACGCTTCAAAAGCAATTGCTTCTGAAGCGTCTATATTATGCAGCTTGATTATTATTTTTTAATATCAGCCAGCTTTGATTTTTTGATGTTGTTAGTATTTATGTCACCTAACACATTAATAGCTTCTTCAACATACACATCACTGGTAAGATTCTTATGCCACCGCACTCTTTTCTCCTCCAAAATGGTATCATTGGCAAACTGCTCCCTTTCATATGGCAAAGATTCGAAAGTAAGGTTTGAAGAATATTTGGAAATTAAATCAAATTCTTTTGCTTCCTCACTTCTGGCATTTCTGTCATTATTATAGGCATCAAAATTCAAAGAGTACACTTCTTCATCCCGTTGGGTTTTTACCCATTGCGCATTCTGGGAGATCATATTTATTTGAGCATTAGATGCCATTCGCGCTTTACTCTTTTCGATTACTTCATCATAATCAATAAATCCGTCCCAAATCTCATATTTTGCAGGTTTGATCTGGTCCCATGGCAATGGATTCTCATAATCCTTTTCCCCTATATCAATAAAGCTATATCTGTCCGGCACTACAACATCACTCTTTACTCCTTCAAGTTGTGTTGATCCTCCATTTACTCTGTAAAATTTCTGAGTGGTAAGTTTTAATGCTCCCAGGTCTCCATATTCATTGCTCCTTACAGTTTGGTTAAGGTCAATAACGTTTTGAACTGTTCCTTTCCCATAGGTCTGGTCACTTCCAATAATGATGGCTCTCTTGTAATCCTGCATCGCTGCCGCAAGAATTTCTGAAGCTGAAGCTGACAGTTCATTAACAAGTATCACTAAAGGGCCATCCCAAAGGATATCCCGGTCCTTATCTTCAAGGATCTCCTGACCTTCAGTTTTTGATTTCACCTGTACAATAGGTCCTTTTTCAATAAACAACCCGGCGATATCAACCACCGTTTTTAAAGATCCACCTCCGTTATTTCTAAGGTCAAGAACAAGTCCTTCCATTCCTTCTTCTTTAAGCCGAATGATCTCCTGCTTAACATCTGAAGCTGCATTTCTTGAACTGTAATCTTCCATATTGAAATAGAATTTTGGCAGATTGATCAATCCGAAGGCTCTTCCGTTCTTTTCAACCTTGGCCGATTTGGCATAGGTTTCTTCGATCTCTACAATATCACGGGTAAGGGTAACATCCTCAATATTTCCTAGTACTTTCTTCTTTACGGTCAAAGTTACTTTAGAATCTTTAGGGCCTTTGATAAGATTTACAGCATCGTCTAAACGCATTCCCACTATACTTACCGGATCTTCCTCATCTTCCTGTTTAACTTTAAGAATAACATCCCCTTCCCCAAGTTCATCACTCAACCAGGCGGGACCACCAGAGATAACTTCCATAATGGTAATGTTATCGCTCTTTTTTTGTAAACGCGCCCCAATACCTTCCAGTTTACCGGACATGGCTATATCAAACCTGTCCTTGTCCTGTGGGGCAAAATAAAATGTATGTGGATCAAACTCCTCAACTATGGAGTTGATGTAAATTCCAAAATAATCCTTCCGTTCAAGTTCTTCGCTGAAATCAAAATATTCATCCATAGCCACTCTTGTAGCTTCACGAGCCTCTTCTTCCAATTCGGCATCGGTTTTCATTTCCTTAGGCTCAGCATTGGCCTGTGCCGCGGAATTTTCGTCTTCATCCTCGTTCTGAATGGTTCCATCAAGATCCTGATCTTCGTATCCTTCAGAAGAAACATTAACCCCAGCCTGTTCTTGTTTTTTATCGTAAAAAATAGCAAGCGTAGAGAACTTCAGTTGTTTTCTCCATCTTTCTTTTAATTCCTCACGGGAAGAAACATATCCCAATTCATCGTAATTGGTATTGATCTCCTCATTTTCTGTAAAGTCAAAAGGTTCAGCAAGAATTTCTTCATAGATCTCTTTAACTTCTTTCATTCTTTTCTCAAGTCTGCTGTGAGTAAGATCAAAAAAGGTAAGTTCTTTCCCTTTGATCTGGTCGTCAATTTGGTCTTCATAAGCAGCAAATTCCTTTATATCTTCTTCATAAAAGAACCTTTTTAGTTCATCTAAAGAATTGAGATAATCTTTATATACTTCCCTTGAAAAATCATCATCAACATCTTTAGCGTCATAATGTCCACGTTCTAAAACATAAGTGATCAAATCTATTAAGAGTTTATCTTTGTTGGGATCATCAAAGGTCTTGGTAGTAAAACTGCAGGAGGTAACTGCCATAAGCAGCACCAAAATCAAAATTTTATAATTCCTTTTCATAAGCTGGTTTAGTTTCATCATTAAGTGTTCACCGGTAATACATAAAAAACTGTGCCAAGAGTAATTCACATAGCCATAAATTGCTCTGCGACTAATATAAGGTTTCCTGTGGAAATTACTATTTTAGCAAATCATAAATATTTCAACATGCCGGCAAAAAAACCTCTGATCCTGGTTACCAATGATGATGGTATCACCGCCCCCGGAATAAGGGCTTTAATAGAAGTAATGAAAGAACTGGGAGATGTGATCGTGGTTGCACCCGATAGTCCGCAGAGTGCCATGGGCCATGCTATTACTATTAGCGACGCTTTATACTGTGATCCTGTTAAAGTTAAAGAAAATGTTAAACATAAGGAGTATCAGTGTTCCGGCACCCCTGCAGACTGTGTGAAGATCGCAACCCAGGAGATCCTTCACCGCAAACCCGATCTTTGCGTGAGCGGGATTAATCATGGGTCAAATTCCTCGATCAATGTGATCTATTCGGGAACGATGAGCGCTGCAGTAGAAGCCGGAATTGAAGGTATACCTGCCATTGGATTCTCCCTGATGGATTATTCCCTTACCGCCGATTTCGAACCCTGCAAAAAATTTGTAAAATCCATTACCAAAAATGTTATCAGGAACGGGCTTCCACCAGGGGTGGTATTGAACGTTAACCTTCCCAAACTGAAGGAATCTGAAATTAAAGGGATTAAGGTATGCAGGCAGGCAAAAGCTTACTGGAAGGAACAATTCGATAAGAGAACCAATCCGCAGGGAAGAGACTATTACTGGTTAAGCGGGGAGTTTATCAATGAGGACCAGGGGGAAGATACAGATGAATGGGCACTTGCCAATGGTTATGTTTCTGTGGTCCCGGTTCAATTTGATCTTACAGCTCACCATTTTATTCAAAATCTCAACAGCTGGGAATTAAATGATTAAAACCAACATCGCTATAGGTTTTCTCACCGGGCTCGCCTCCAATGTGACAGGAATTATCCTATACATTCTGCTTTTTTCAGAAACAGGCATTGAACAAACCTTAAAAGATGCCATGCGCAATGATTATCTGGGAAAGATCATCGCTCTTGGGGCCGCACTAAATTTCCTTCCTTTTTTCCTTTTTTTAAAGAAAAACCTTCTTTACCACGCCCGGGGAGTTTTGCTGGCAACTGTGATCACAGCTGTTATAATCGCTATTACCAAGATCTTATGAAGTATTATTTAATTGCGGGAGAAGCTTCGGGAGACCTGCACGCCGCAAACCTGATGAAGGCGCTTAAAAAATTGGATACCTCAGCCGAATTTCGGTTTTGGGGTGGGGACCTGATGCAAAAGGTTGGGGGTACCCTGGTAAAACATTACCGGGAATTGGCTTTTATGGGATTTATAGAGGTTATTTATAATCTGCGTACAATCCTGAAGAATATTGAATTCTGCAAAAAAGATATTGATGCTTATGAGCCCGATGTGTTGATCTTTATTGATTATCCGGGATTTAATTTGAGGATCGCCAAATGGGCAAAAGAACATAAATACTCCACCCACTTTTATGTTTCCCCACAAATTTGGGCCTGGAAAGAAAACAGGATCTCCGCTATTAAACGAGATGTGGATCATATGTATGTGATCCTACCCTTTGAAAAGGAATTTTATGAGGAGAAGCACAATTACAAAGTGCATTTTGTAGGTCACCCCCTCCTCGATGCCATTGCTACCCGGCAAATGGTCGATGTTGAAAAGTTTAAAAAAGAACATAACCTCGATTCCCGCCCAATTATTGCCCTTTTACCGGGAAGCCGGAAACAGGAGATCTCTAAAATGCTCAAGACCATGTTAAAGGTAACTGACGATTTTAAGGATCACCAATTTATCATTGCCGGAGCCCCAAGTCAGGAACCTGAATTTTACGCGCAGTTCATCAAAAAAAAGAATGTGCACCTTGCCATTGATAAGACCTACGACGTTTTAAGCCTGTCAACTGCCGCGCTGGTTACCTCGGGAACCGCCACTTTGGAAACGGCCCTTTTAAAAGTACCCGAAGTGGTTTGCTATAAAGGCAGCAGCATTTCATACCAGATCGCAAAAAGGGTAATAAAATTAGAGTATATTTCCCTGGTTAATCTTATAATGGGACGAGAAGTGGTTAAGGAGCTCATCCAAAAGGATTTCAACAGGAAAAACCTGAAAATTGAGCTGCAAAAGATCCTTGAGCCGGAGCACCGCGAAACAATATTCAATGGGTATTATGAGTTAGAGAAGAAACTGGGAGGCGCAGGGGCTAGTGAAAAGACTGCAAAACTCATTTTGGACAGTGTAAATAACTAAAATTGTATATGAAGAGCACAGACTTAAAAATTATTCTGTTAATTCTATTCGGATTCCTGATCACTTCCTGCGGAAGCTCTAAATCTAAATTTGCTTCTGAAGGCCAAAAGTCTGCTACTGCTCAAAAAACTATCAAATCAAGAACTCCACAAACCCGGATCAACACTGCTCCTGAAGATGTTCTACCGGAAGACAACAGGGTTTACAATATAACTTCTTTTGCCAGGGAATTTGAAGGCACTCCATACAAATACGGTGGCACTACCCGCAAAGGCATGGATTGCAGCGGACTTGTCTACACTTCCTTTTTACAGGAAAAAATTCCTCTACCAAGATCTTCAAGAGATATGGCCAAAGAAGGGAAAAGACTTTCCCTTGTAGATGTCAATATTGGCGACCTGCTGTTCTTTGAGACCAATAAAAACCAAAAAGTAATAAACCACGTGGGCCTGGTCGTTGAGATCCAACCCGGGCATATTTATTTTATACACTCCTCGTCCTCCCGCGGAGTCATCATTTCATCCCTTTCAGACACTTACTGGTTTGATCATTTTATAATGGCACGCCGGGTGATCTAATTATATTGTTTAACTTGATGTAACTAACCATCAGGGGATTACAGTGCTCAATTTTACAATAATCAAACTTTGCTTCGCGGTAATTGGAGGGATCCTCTTAGGTTCTTATTTTCAATTTTCTCCTGAACACCTTTGGAAAGTTGGGCTAGGCCTGCTCCTCATCTTTGTTTTCAGTTATTTCCGGGCGAAAAAGTTGTTTCTCCAGGATCTCTTCTTCGGAATAACGGTACTACTGAGTTTTGTGTATATCGGAATCTTAACGGTAACCCTGGACCTTCCCCAAAACAGGCCGTTGCATTATATCAACCATATTCCTGAAGAATCTGGTTCTTCTGACATATTAATAGCCAAGGTGGCAGAGAAGCTGAAGCCGGGGCTTTTTCAGGAAAAGTATATTGTTGATGCTTTGGATTGGAACGGCAAACCGGTAAAGGGAAAGATCCTTTTGAACCTGGATCGGGAAGAAGAGAACAGCGTATTGGAAGTGGGAGAGAAACTAGCCTTGCCTGCAGCTCTGCAACCTGTCAACAGCCCTTTGAATCCGCACCAGTTCAATTACAGGGATTACATGGAAAGCCTTGGGGTCCTCAGGCAGATCAACGTTTCTCAAAGCCGGGTGCAGATCTTGGGAACAACTTCCGGAAATGTAACGGCTTTGGCCGGCGATATCCGGAGCAGAATAATTTCAAAATTAAAGGCTCTTGATCTTGGAAAGGATGAGCTGGCGATCATTCAGGCCCTGCTTCTGGGCCAGCGGCAGGAGATCTCGCAGGAGATCTACAGCACCTATGCCGCTGCCGGGGTAATCCACATCCTGGCGGTTTCAGGATTGCACGTGGGGATCATACTGCTGCTTTTAAATACCTTGTTAAAACCTTTAGAAAGGGTGTGGAAAGGGAAAATCTTCAAGACCGTGATCTTGCTGATGCTGCTGTGGGGTTTTGCCATTCTCGCCGGACTTTCCCCTTCTGTAGTAAGAGCGGTTAGTATGTTCTCTTTTGTGGCCGTAGGAATGCAACTTAAACGAAAGACCAGTGTCTTGAACACCCTTTTTGCATCTATGCTGGTGCTACTGCTAATCAATCCCTCCTATCTTACTCAGGTAGGCTTTCAGCTAAGTTATGCGGCGGTATTTAGCATTGTCCTTATACAGCCTCATCTTTTCGGGATCTATAAAGGCGAATCAAAACTAATTAAATATTTCTGGGGGATCATTACTGTGACTTTTGCTGCGCAAATTGGAGTTTTACCTCTTAGCCTGTTCTATTTTCACCAGTTCCCCGGGCTATTTTTTCTATCTAACCTGGTGATCCTCCCCTTTCTGGGGATCTTATTGGGGCTGGGGATCCTGGTTATGATCCTGGCACTGCTCGATATGCTCCCGGCCTTTTTGGGCGAAATGCTGGGAACCATGATCGAAACCCTGAACCGTTTTGTTGCCTGGACTGCCTCAAAAGAAGATTTCCTCTTTCAGAATATCACTTTTTCCCTCCTGCTATGTATTACTTCTTACTTTATAGTACTTGGCTTCATCTTTCTGCTGAAGAACTTCAGCTTTAGAGCCATTTTACTATTACTATTAGCGGTGATTGGCTTTCAGGGTGCCCTTATCTATGAGAGATCTTCCACAGATAACGTGCAAGCTCTGGTTTTTCACAAAAGCCGGAATACGGTTATAGGCACTAAAACAGGAACCGAGCTCACTCTTTATCACGACCTGGAGGCGCCGGCTTCCTCTTACAGCTTTCTCCGGGACTACAGCATACATCACAATCTGGACCTGGTGAAGGAAGATCCATTGAGAAATATTTACCGAATATCTGGAAAAACAGTATTACAAATTGACAGTAGCGGGATCTACAACGTCGCCGGATTTAACCCAAATATCCTCATCCTCACCGGCTCTCCAAATATTAATCTGGAAAGGCTCCTGGAACAATATACTCCCGGAATTATTATTGCCGATGGCAGTAATTATCCTTCTGTAGTGAAAAGATGGAAAGCAACCGCAAGGCACAAAAAAATTGCTTTTCACTCTACTGCTGAAAAGGGAGCTTATGATTTTTCGACATTAGATTAATATTCGTTGTATTATGTATTAATTATTTTGTTCGGTAAATACTAAACATAACCAAAAACCAGACAATGTTATGACACCCAAAGCATAAGAAAATTTACAGCCTAAATTAAAATTCGTATTTTTGAATAAATGTGAAAAGAAAAATGGATCTGCAATCGAGAAAAATAAAATTTGTACTGGAATTTTTAAAACTTCAAAATGAGGAAGCTGTAAGTCGCCTTGAAAAAGCATTGAAAACAGAAAAAAAAACGACAGGAAAAGAAAATGTCCGGCCAATGACCGTAGAACAATTCAATAAACGAATTGATAAATCTATTGAAGATTCCGAGAGCGGAAAATTAACGGAGGATAGGGATTTAATGGCAGAAATTGAGAAATGGAGCTAAAAATATATTGGACTAACTTCGCAAAAAATGAACTTAGAAAGATATATAAATATTTTAAGGAAAACGCCAGTTTAAAAATTGCAAAAAACGAAATACAGAAAATCAGGATAGCTACCCATCGACTTAAAAAACATCCTGAAATTGGACAATTAGAAAAATTATTAGCAGATAGAAAACAAAAATTCCGGTATTTAATTCACCAGAGATATAAAATAATATACTGGATAAATTTAGATCAAAATCAAATAGAAATATTTGACGTTTTTGATACAAAACAAAATCCGAAAGAAATCAAACGCTCCTAACGTGCCAGCTGCCAGTCTTAATAAACGGACCCGCCAGAATCTGACGGAGTGAACCTCACACACTTCCGTATGTATGGGTTTAGAATGCGGCGTAAGGCAAATGCGTAAATACTTTTAAAAAATTTATTTCCAACTTTTTTCCAGAAATTTTACTTTCCTAAATATTAGAGTAGTGTGAACTTATTTATAGTACTAAAGTTGTGGTAAAACCAAAACTTTAAATTCGGGAAATCCATTTTAGAAATCCTCTTTTAAAATTTTAATCAGACAATACTGAATTTCAATCCTTAAAAGTTCCCTTAAACTTCTTCTCGTAATCCTGCCATGCTTCTGTAGAATTCAGCTCCTTGTAATCATTTTTGGCAATCATCTTCAGGAATATTTCCAGTTGACTTGGGGTACGGTAGCCCATGATAGGGGCTATGACATTTGAATCTTCATCAAAGAAGACCAGGCTGGGATAGCCGGTGATCTTAAGAGCATTTGCGAAAAAATGCTGACTGTTACGGCCTTTTCTTTCAGGATCATAATTGGGATTGGTGTAGTTAAAATCCTTATACATGACCTCCTCGGTGCCTTCAGCATTAAATTTTACAGCGTAAAAATGTTTATTGACATAATTAACCACATCTTTATTGGTAAAGGTCTTTTGGTCCATCATTTTGCAGGGGCCGCACCAGGTGGTGTAGGCATCCATAAGGATTTTCTTTGGTTGTGTCTTCTGCAACTCAAGCGCCTCATTCATGGTAACCCATTTTATTTCCTGCGCCGTGGTGGTGGCAACAGTAAATACAAAGATCAATCCGGTTAATAATATTTTCATTATTTCTCTTTTCATTTAATTTACAAAAAACGTTCCTAAAGGGAAGAAACCTTTTAAGTTTATCAAAAAATAGGTTTTATCGAATCCCATGCATCTTTTTCACTAAGAACTTATTTATTCCAATCATGATCAAGCCCATCAAAATAGGTATACTTGTGAAGATCAAAAAGAATACGGCCATTGAATAATTTTCTGATATATAGTCAATATATCCTCCCGTATAACCTCCTAAAATACCAGCTAAGAAATTGGCCATAAACCAAATTCCAAACATCAACCCTACGAGCTTGGGTGGTGAAAGTTTACTTACATAAGACAGACCTACGGGCGATACGCAAAGTTCACCAATAGTATGAAAGAAATATGCCAGGACAAGCCAGAGCATACTAACAGACGCTACTTGTGCACCCTGTGGTATACCGGAGGCTCCATAGGCTAATGCCCCAAAACCTATTCCCAGAAGTATAAGACCAATTCCAAATTTCACAGGCCCTGAAGGATTAAGCTTACTTTCCCATATCTTTGAAAAAATAGGAGCAAAAAGAATAATAAATAAAGAGTTTAATACTGAAAACCAGGAGGCCGGAACTTCAGAAGCTTCTGCCATAAACTCACGGTAAAGAATAAAAATTACAATTCCCCAAACCAAAACAAAACTTGTTCCTAAAAATAAGTTTGATTTAGCATAAGTAGAAAAAGTTTGTTTGAACAACATGAATAAAACGTACGTTATTACAAGCAATGGCACAATGGTTATAATGGAATTAATTACTTTAAAAGTAAGAGCACCGTCACCAACCAGAACCCTGTCTGTATAGTCGGCCGCGAAAATGGTCATAGAACCCCCGGCCTGTTCAAATGCCCACCAGAAAAATATAGTAAAAAAGGCAAAAACAGAAATTACCAGGATCCTGTCCCCTTTGACCTTTGCTGATATTTCGGTTTTTTTCTCCGGACTTTCATCCTTAAACTTTTTGCCGCCTGCGTCCTGTACTTCTCCTTTTATCGTCTTTTGATCTACATAATCAATTTCCTTTGTTGGTTTCAAACCAATATCCCCGAATATTTTCTGAGCATAATAAAACTGGAGCATACCAAAAAACATAAAAATTCCTGCCAGTCCAAAGCCCCAATGCCAGCCAATATTTTCACCTATATACCCACATAATAATATTCCCAAAAAGGCACCTGCATTAATCCCCATATAGAAAATAGTATATCCGGCATCCTTCTCTTTGTCTTCAGTTTTATAAAGTTGACCTACAATTGAGGAAATATTGGGTTTAAAAAGTCCATTCCCAATAATTAATAATAATAAACCTAAATAGAAAAACATATCTGTAAAGCCTTCCAAAGCCATAGAGGCGTGACCCAAGGTCATAACTAAAGCTCCCCATACTACTGCATTTCGGTAACCTAACAACTTGTCAGCAATTAAACCTCCAAAAATGGGAGTAACATAAACCAACCCGATATACCAACCATAAAGAATAAGAGCTTCCTGCCGGTCCCAGGCCCATCCCTCATCCATAATAGATGAAGTGAGAAATAGGACTAAAAGAGCCCGCATTCCGTAGTAAGAGAACCGCTCCCACATTTCTGTAAAAAAGAGCACGAAAAGTCCTGAAGGATGTCCTAAAACAGTTCGCTGATTAATCTCTGAACCTCCAAATTTAAATTCCATAAATATTTTTAATTAGGGTTGTTATAATTTTTCTTTAATAAAATTGGTCATGGTATTATATAAATGCAATCTTGTATTGCCGCCGTAGATTCCGTGGTTCTTATCCGGATAGATCATCC
Source organism: Gillisia sp. (assembly GCA_024635655.1). Classification (GTDB taxonomy): domain Bacteria; phylum Bacteroidota; class Bacteroidia; order Flavobacteriales; family Flavobacteriaceae; genus Gillisia. Next base: position 11,170 of record JAGXIL010000080.1, read on the forward strand.
AATCAAATTGCTTATTAGCCTGCACCAGGGATTCAATAAGCCTCATAGTATTTTGCACGTGTACATTGTCATCTGCACTGCCGTGAACCAGCAGGTAGTTTCCTTTCAGTTTTTCTACGTGATTAATGGGAGAATTCTCATCGTATCCGGTAGGATTTTCCTGTGGGGTGGTCATGAACCTTTCGGTATATACTGTGTCGTAAAATCTCCAGCTGGTCACCGGTGCAACAGCAATGGCCATAGAGAAGACGTCATTACCTTTAAGGATGGCATTGGTTGACATAAATCCGCCATAACTCCAGCCCCAGATCCCAATTCTTTCTTCATCTATATAATCATAGCTGCCAAAAATTTTGGCTGCGGCTATCTGGTCTTCCAGTTCATACTTTCCGAGTTCATTTTGAGTGACCTTCTTGAAGTCGGCGCCTTTAAATCCTGTCCCCCGGCCATCAACGGTAGCAACAATATAGCCTTCATTGGCCAGTAACTGATACCAATAATCATTGGCATTAAAATAGGAATTGGAAACCGACTGGGATCCCGGACCCGAATACTGGAACATGAGCAACGGATATTCTTTACCTGCAACAAAATCCTTTGGTTTGATCATCCACATATTGAGCTCATTGCCATTGACCTCTACGGTAGATAATTCTTTAGGAGAGAAACCATAAGCCTTTTCCCTTTCCAGCAGATCCTTGTTATCCCTGATCTCTCTTACCGGTTTTCCGTTCCCGGCTTGGTGCAGGGTGAATTCGTTAGGGGTGCTGGTGTTGGTAAAACTGTTGATGAAGTAGGTATAATCTGCACTAAAATCAGCGCTGTTCATACCTTCTTTTGAGGTGAGCCGTTTTTTGTTCTTTCCATTGGTCTTAATCGAATACACATCCCGGTTCACGCTTCCGTTTTCTGTACTCTGGTAAAAAATGGTCTTTGTTTTAGGGTCAAAACCGTAGTATCTGGTCACCTCCCAGTCACCCCCGGTGATCTGATTTATTAGCTTTTCCGAACTATTATAGTGATAGATATGATTGTACCCGTCTTCTTCACTGGTCCAGATAAAACTGTTATCGTCCAAAAATGTGAGATTATCTGTTATATCAACATAAGCAGCATCTTTTTCATTAAGCACTACTTGGGCTTCATTGTTCACGGCATTTACAAAAACGAGGTCCAGGTTGTTTTGGTGGCGGTTGAGAACCTGCACACTTAAAATGTTGGGATCTGTGGTCCATTTGATTCTCGGAATATAAAGCTCTTCGTAATCTCCCAGGTCCACCTCATTTGATGTTTCTTCGTCAAGGTGATACATATGCAGCGAGATCTTTGCATTCTCTTCCCCCGCTTTAGGATATTTAAAGGTTGATGCCCCGGGATAAAGTGCATCCCCATACACATCCATAGAAAATTCCGGAACATTGATCTCATCAAACCTCAGGAAAGCGATATGATCTCCTGCAGGATTCCAGGCGAAGGCCTTGACAAAACCGAATTCCTCCTCATAAACCCAATCGGTGATCCCGTTGATGATCTCATTTTTCTTTCCATCAGTGGTGACATGGGTTTCTACCCCGGTGGATAGGTCTTTAACATAAATATTATTGTCGTAAACAAAAGCCACTTTGCCGGCATCGGGAGAAAATGTTGGCTCCTGAATTTTGTTTTTGCTTATTTTAGTAAGAGACTTGCTTTTGATGTCATAAACATAAAAGATCCCTCTGGAGGAGCGCCTGTAGATAGCTTCTGTTTGTGTACCTAAAATGATCTTGTCTTCCCCGTCACTCAGTTCATAACCCTGAAAATTGGAGATTCCCTCAAGGTCTCCACTATTCAAAAGGCTTCTTTTTTTCTCCCCGGACCTGTAATCGTACACATCGATACTGGAAGTGCCGCTGTTGCGATCCTGGTTAAGGATGATATATTCGGTGCCGTTGTTCAGGGACTGCAAAGATTCCATTCGTTGCTGACTAAAGGTACCGTCCCATATCTCTTCTAAGGTAATTTGTTGATCTTGCGCAAAACTTGCAGGGGTTCCAACCCACAACAGGACGAGAACATATTGGAATAACTTCATGAAAATTATTGAATAAATTTTAGTAGGCCAAGTTTACTAAAAATTCAGCAAATAAAGGGGGCTCCGAATGTTAAATACTAACATTTTGTTAAAGCTTTCACTTTGCAGAGGTAAACATTTCTCTTTTTCCAATTGTATTCCTCCTCCTTCGGGAATAACTTCAGTAATTGTATCTTTGTCCTACAAATTTTTTCAGAATGAATGCACCCGTTTCCGGATTTTCTAAACTTACCAAGGACCAGAAAATTTCCTGGTTATCCAAAACCTTTTTAAAAGATTCCCCGCTCTCTGAAGATGTCCTGCGGCAATACTGGAACGCCGATCTCAGGCTTCAGCAGCTGCACGAGGAATTTACAGAAAACACCCTGAGCAATTTTTACCTGCCTTTTGGTATTGCCCCTAATTTTAAGATCAATGGGGAACTATTTGCCATTCCCATGGCCATTGAAGAAAGTTCAGTGATCGCAGCGGCAAGCAAGGCTGCAAAATTCTGGATCTCCCGGGGCGGATTTAAAGCTGAAGTGCTTAATACGGTGAAGGTAGGCCAGGTACATTTCATCTATTCCGGGCACAGGGGGAAACTGGAGCGGTTCTTCAACCTGGTCAAACCTCTTTTGAAAAGTGGAGTTTCCTACATTACTAAAAATATGGAGAAGCGTGGCGGCGGAGTTCTGGATATCGAACTCCGGGATAAGACTGAACTGATGCCGGGTTATTTTCAGCTGCATTGCAAATTTGAGACTGTAGATTCCATGGGGGCCAATTTTATCAACTCCTGCCTCGAGAAATTTGCTGATATTTTTAAAAAGGAAGCGGCTAAGTATGCCGAATTTTCTGCGGAAGAAAGGCAGCCGGAGATCCTCATGAGCATCCTGTCCAATTTTGTACCTGAATGTATAGTTCGGGCTGAAGTATCCTGCCCCGTAGAAGATCTTGCAGATGAACATACCACCGATCCCACAGTATTTGCAGATAAATTTCTTACCGCGGTAAGAATAGCTGAAATAGAGCCTTACCGGGCTGTGACCCACAATAAAGGCATTATGAACGGAATAGATGCCGTAGTACTGGCCACAGGAAACGATTTCAGGGCGGTTGAGGCAGGGATCCACGCCTACGCCTCCAAAGACGGAAGCTACACCAGCCTCACCCATGCCGAGGTCAAAGACGGGATCTTCAGGTTTTGGATGGAAATACCCCTGGCTGTAGGCACGGTTGGCGGACTAACAAATCTACATCCCCTGGTAAAAGTAGCACTGGAGATCCTGCAAAAACCATCTGCGGCGCAACTCATGGAGATCATAGCGGTTGCAGGCCTGGCCCAGAATTTCGCGGCAATAAGATCCCTGGTGACCACCGGGATTCAGCAAGGGCATATGAAAATGCACCTTATGAATATCCTCAATCAGCAAAATGCTACTAAGGGAGAAAAGAAAGAACTTATAGAATACTTCAAACAAAATACAGTTACCCACAGCAGCGTGGTGGAACAACTGGAGAAACTAAGACAATGACCACATACTACAGCAACGGAAAACTTTTGATCACAGGAGAATACGTGGTACTTGATGGTGCCCTTGCACTGGCCCTTCCCACCAAATTCGGCCAAAGTCTTAGCATAGAACCCATAGAGGAAAGAAAAATAAGATGGACTGCTTTAGACCATCAGGAAAAGCAATGGTTTCGGCAGGAATTCCGGTTTACGGGAAGCGAGTTGCAGGAAGCGGAAGGAAATGCCTCCCCGGAAGTGGTTCAGGATCTAAAAAAGATCCTTCAGGAGGCCCATTCCCTCAATCCGGCCATTTTTTCTGAAGACAAAGGTTTTAAGGTTACCACTCAGCTGGATTTTCCCCGCGACTGGGGGCTGGGAAGCTCATCTACCTTGATAAACAATATTGCCCAATGGTTCGGGATCGATGCCTACAAGCTGCTGGAAAGCACCTTTTCCGGCAGTGGCTATGATATCGCTGCAGCACAAAGTGACGTACCCCTCACCTTTCAGAAAACCCGAAGTGGCAACAGCGTTTTGGCATCATCATTTGATCCGGAATTCAGGGAGGAGCTTTTTTTTGTATATCTCAACCAAAAACAGAACAGCAGGTCCTCGATAGCACATTATAAAGATCAGCCTAAAGATCTCTTGGAAGAAACTGTGACCAAGATCTCTGCGGTAACCCAGAGCATTATTACCTGCACCACTCTAACAGAGTTTAAACTACTTCTGGAGATCCACGAAACGCTTATTTCAAAGATCATCAATACTCCAAAGATAAAAACCACCCTTTTCCCCGACTTTCCCGGCGCCATCAAAAGCCTTGGCGGCTGGGGAGGGGATTTTGTCCTGGCTACCGGTGGGAAGCAGGAAAAGGAGTATTTCAGGGGCAAGGGGTATGGGACTATTCTTTCTTATGAGGAGATGGTGAAGTGATCAATTTTTCCTTGTGTGTTAATCATATAATTTAAAAATGTTCTGCCTTTTCAAGAGACCTCACAGGTTTGTTAAACCTGTGAGGTCTAAGCCTTTTCGCAATTAAAATTTTTTTATAAGCATTAAAGCAAAGCTCCGGAGGAGCGACATATTTACACCCGGGCAAATACAACATACAGCCTGTTCCTATGAAGATGTATGCCGCTCCTCCGGAGCTCTTAAATTAACATTGCCTTCATTCTATAAATATGCCGCCTCCCTGAGATTTGAGATAAAAAATTTTATCTAGCGAAGGAAGATGACATTTGGAAAAGCTTAGTAAAACAGCAATTTGTAGACTATTCAATTGATTGAAATACAGCTTTTTACAAAACACGTCAATGGTAGGCTTTAAAGCAAAGCTCCGGAGGAATGACATATTTATACCCTGGCAATTACAACATACGGCCTGTTCCTATGAAGATGTATGCCGCTCCTCCGGAGCTCTTAAATTAACATTGCCTTCATTCTATAAATATGCCGCCTCCCTGAGGCTATAAAGCAAAGCTCCAGAGGAACGAAATATTTATACCCGGGCAAATATAATATGCGGCCTGTTTCCAATGGGGATGTATGCCGCTCCTCCGGAGCTCTTAAATTAACATTGCCTTCATTGTTCTATAAATATGCCACCTCCCTGAGGCTATAAAGCAAAGCTCCAGAGGAGCGACAAATTATACCCTGGCAAATACAACATACGCCCGCTTTAAAGCAAAGCTCCAGAGGAACGACATATTTATACCCGGGCAAATATAATATGCGGCCTGTTTCCAATGGGGATGTATGCCGCTCCTCCGGAGCTCTTAAATTAACATTGCCTTCATTCTATAAATATGCCACTTCCCTGAGGCTTTAAAGCAAAGCTCCAGAGGAATGACATATTTATACCCTGGCAAATACAACATACGGCCTGTTCCTATGAAGATGTATGCCGCTCCTCCGGAGCTCTAAAATAAATATAACCACCATTCTATAAATATGCCGCCTCCCTGAGGCTTTAAAGCAAAGCTCCAGAGGAGCGGCATATTTATACCCCGAAAATGCAGAATGCAGTCTGGTTTCAATGCAGATGCATGCAGCTGAGCAATAGCGAAGGGAAAAAATGTATCAAGACCTTAGATGTTCTGAATTTCAGAAGGTTCTCGATATGCCTTTTTTCGCTGAAAAAGCTCAAAAACGCTACTCGAACTGACGTCTCCTTTTTAACCACCACCACCGTCAGGTCGAGCCCGCCTCCCGGTAGGCAGGTGTTTTTTTCAGAAGCGATAGCGAAGGAAAAAAACGTATCAAGACCCTTAGAAACTCAAATTACCATTAAGAGACCTCACAGGTTTTAAAAACCTGTGAGGTCTAAGCCTCTCTTCGACAGGACAATTGTAACTTTTGAAAAAACAACCACCGCCCGATTAACCCGGCTTTTTAATCTTCTCTGCCGCCAGATTAGCAGCATTCACAGCACCTTCCATATAACCTCCATAAACTGCAGAAGTCTCTGAACCGGCTATTAATAATCTTCCATCATAGAGCGATTCCTGAAAGATCTTGTTTCCGTTATTTTGGTGTGGCAGGAAGTAGTCGCCGGTGTCAATAGAGGTTAATATTTCATCCTTCCAAACAACTTCTTCATAGCTCAGATACTTTCCTGCTTGTTCCCCTAATAATCTTACAAGCTGAGCTATAACTCTTTCTTTTCGCTCTTCTTTTTTCAAGTTTGCAAAAGCAGGATGTAAAAATCCGCATAAGGCGAATTTGGTATTGTCGGCATTTGAATGATCATAGAATTCTATGACAGGACCTTCATTGGTAATGATGGTTGAAATGTTTTGATCTTTCCAGAAAGGGATTTCATAGGCCAATCCCGCTTTTATAGAATCCTGCATCCAGGTGTGCGTATTTTTAGCTTCCTTCAAATAAGTTTTAGGGAGTTCGGGGAATAGATCAATGGTATTGGCAAGAAGTGCCGGCGGCATACAGCAAATGACCCTCTTTGCCATTATGCTCCTGCTATTCGTATTCACTTTAACCTGTTCGTTTTAAAAATGGATCTCTCTCACCTTCTCATTGAATTGAATTTCCTCAGGTTCAAAAAAAGACATCAGCTTTTGTATCAGCACAACAGTTCCTCCCTTTATTCTGAAGCTGGGATCCTGTGGTGGGATCTGGATACGCTGGGGTGGGGATTGAGAAGATGCCTGAAACACGACGGCTCCAGCATTATACTGCTCAAACATTGGGATTTCCAGTTCCTTTAAAAGATCTTTTAATTTAGTATGTTGTGGGCCAAACCAGGTTGCTCCCATTTCCATTGGGGTGCCGTCTAAACTAGTCACGGTATGAATTCTCCCGCCACAGCGTGCCCTTGCCTCCAGTATGGTAATGGAAAAACCTAATTTTTTGAGCCTGTACCCAGTAAGAAGTCCTGATAATCCTGCGCCAATAATTACAATTGGTAAACTCATTAACTTCAGTTATTTACTGTTTTTATAATGCTAAGCTGTCTTCCTTTTCAGCTACACCCATATTTCCTACTGTTTTCATAAAGGGATTTCCAAACCGGATCTGCTGAATGAACAAAGCTAAAAAACTCTGCGAGAGGTTCCTGACTAAAAGGAAAAAAATGTTTGTCTTAATAAGATGGTAACACCACCGTCAGGTCAAGCCTTCCTGCCGGTAGGCAGGTGTTTTTTACTGGAGCGACAGCGGAAGGAAAAAATGTATCGAGACCCTGATATGTTCTGAATTCACAATAAGACCTCACAGGTTTTGAAAACCTGTGAGGTCTAAGCCTCATCGCTTATGAAATTTTTATAAACTTTAAAGCAAAGTTCCAGAGGAGCGACCTATATACCCCGGCAAATACAACATACCGCCTGTTTCAATGCCGATGTATGCCGCTCCTCGGGAGCTCTAAAATTAACCTAATCATTATTCTATAAATATGCCGCCTCCCTGAGGCTTTAAAGCAAAGCTCCAGAGGAACGACATATTTATATCCCGGAAATTCACGGTAAGCCCTGTTCCAATGCCGATGTATGCCGCTCCTCGGGAGCTCTAAAATAACCTAATCATCATTCTATAAATATGCCGCCTCCCTGAGGCTTTAAAGCAAAGCTCCAGAGGAGCGACATATTTATAGAACAATTAATTCAATCCTAAATTAAGCTCCGGAGGAGCGGCATATTTATACCCAGAAAATGCAGATGCATGCCGCTGAGCAATAGCAAAGGAAAAAATGTAATGAGACCCTTTCCTTTGGGGTAACCAACAAAAAAAGATCCCCACGGCAATGCTGTGGGGATCTTTTTTTGTTATCGAAATTAAAGCCTAATAGAATCTGGCTCTGTTATCTTCAATGTTTGCATTTTCTTTCAGGGCTTCGAAAACGCGGTCCTGGATTCCCTGCCTTCTTTGTTGGGTTTGTTGTGTGGCAAAGCTTCTATAAGATTCCATTTCCGGGGCTCTGTTCACAACAACTTGTTCTACAACATACACTCCCCTGTTTCCGACTATAGGCTTACTCACCTGTCCCGGCTCAAGGGCGAATGCTGCTCCTACAACTTTCGGCTCATTTCCTGCTCCCGCAAGAGTTGGATTCTGAAGGTTTACAGAACTTGCAGTTTCAACACTTGCATTTAGGTTTTGTGCAATTTGCTCCAGGTTATCCCCTGTTATTCTTTGTTTGATAAGTTCAGCTTTCTTTTCCCTTTGTAAGATAGGAGTCACGGTTGAGGCTGCATCTTCAGCACTCATGAGTCCGTCTTTTTTTACGGCTGTTACCTGTGCAATCACGTAACCTCCGGGGATCTCGAATCTTTGTATGTCTCCGGCTTCAACATCATCTTCAAATGCCCATTGAACAATTCTTCTCTGGGATCCAATTCCCGGTATATTTTCTTCAAGAGGCTTAACATCCCTTACGGTACGCACCTCTAAATTTTCCTGCTGAGCTACCTGAGCGAAATCTCCGTTCTTGGCGTCGCTTTCAAACTGGGTCACTTCTGTGTACAGGTTGTTCAGGGAAGTTTCTGAAGCTTCTATTTCTCTTGCAATAGTAGCAACCTTCACAGCCTGCTCTTCATCAGATTTCTCCTGAATATGGATCACGTGGTATCCAAATTCAGATTCCACTACCCCTACACTTCCTTCAGGATTATCAAATACGTACTCGTCATAAGGTTCAACGAATTGTCCGGGTCTGAAAAATCCAAGATCCCCGCCTTCGGCTGCAGAAGCCTGATCGGCACTGAATTCCTGAGCCAGTTCCGGAAATTTATCCAGATCTCTTTGTGCCACCGTCGCTAAACTGTCGGCAAGGCTTTTTGCTTCTTCCTGGGTCCTTGTGGCTCCGGCTGCGGTTGGCAAACCTTCCCAGGAGATCATAATATGTCTTGAACTGGCAGAATCTGCCATTTGACGCTTTTCAAGCATCCTGGTTACTTTCCAGTATCCTTCTTCCCGGTATGGGCCAAATACTTCTCCCACTTCAAGATTAAAGATCTCATCTGTATTTTCACCTTCCATCTGATCTCTGAAAACAAACTGATCCTGGAACGGAAGATCTGAATTTCGGTTTACAAAAGCCTCTAAATTGTCAGCATTCCTGAAACCGGCCAAGGTATCTGTAGTATTGGTAGCCTGATTATACTGAACACCTCCTTCAAGGGATTCATCAATATCTGCACGGGCTTCATTCATGTCTTCTTCAGAGGGTTCTTCTGAAAAGAATACATACTGCAGGTCTCTGGCTTTTTCAGCTTTAAACCTTTCAGGACGCTTTTTAATATAATCTCTTATTTCTCCTTTGGTCACTTCCACTTCATTATCGGGAATGCTACTGTAAGGCACCTGCACAAAACGCAGATCTACATTGTCATTTTCCATTCGATATGCCTGCTCCCCTTCAACAAGAGTAGCTCCTACTCCTGCACGAACCAAATTGAAATATATATTCTCACGCGCACTTTGAGCGATAGAGTTCTCATAAGTAACCCATTGCTGATAAGCTTCAGGAGAGGTAGCTCTTAAATTGGCCACGTATTCCTGTAACCTGCTCTCGTCAAACATTCCGGCTTCATTGGTAAAGTTGGGATTATTTGAGAGTTGCATCCGCAGTAAACGTTTCACCTGGGCTTCCCCAACCTGAATTCCCAATTCTTCGAACTGTTCTTCCAAAAGGGATTCCCTAAGCTGAAATTCCCAAACCTGGTTTACAGCCTGGGCAGTGGTGACATTGGCACCTGCATTACGCTGATAGGCATCTACCTGTCTCGCAAAATCTTCTCTGCTTATCTCTTCATCATTCACCGTCGCGACCACATTCTGAGACTTTTGAGAGCTCATTCCTCCATTGCGAATCACATCGGCCAATACGAAAGCGAAAAGGGCCATTGCAATAACGACGATCAAAACAACAGACTGTTGCCTAATTTTATTTAATACTGCCATTTGTAGTTTTGTTTATTCTGATATAGTGGGCGAAAATAGTGTTTTTAAGTAAATTATAAAACTTAAAATTTGCAAAGTTTTAACTAAGAACAGAATTTAGCTTTTCTCCCGTATCTCGAGCTCCACCATTTCAATTTTAGTGGTAGAAACCTCCAGGATCTTGATGTGAAAGTTCTCGATGATCACCTCTTCCAGCTGCTGGGGGATCTCCTCGGTATGGTTGGTGATAAAGCCTCCCAGGGTCTCATAGTTCTCCCCTTCAGGAATATCGAGTTTGTAGGTCTCATTAAGGTAATCTACCTCCAGCCTTGCAGAGAATTTATAGTGGTTTTCTCCCAGCACTTCTTCGGTAAGGCTCACCGGGTCATGTTCATCCTCAATTTCCCCAAAGAGTTCTTCCACGATATCCTCCACGGTGATCATTCCGCTGGTTCCCCCGTATTCATCAATGACCACCGCAATGCTTTTTCCCTTTTTGATCAGGATGTTCAGCACATCTTTCACCCACATGGTCTCGGGTACAAAAACTACCGGAAGCAGGATGGATTTCAGGGTGGTGGGCCTTTTGAAAAGTTCAAAAGAGTGAATGTAGCCTATGATATCGTCTACGGTCTCGTTATATATAAGGATCTTGGAAAGGCCGGTTTCGGTAAAGGTTTGAATCAGGTCGTTAGGCGCTACGGCAAGGTCAACGGCAACAATTTCAGTACGCGGGATCATCACCTCCCGGGCTTTTATATCTGAAAATTCCAGTGCATTCTGAAAGATCTGAATTTCAGAATCTACTTCTTCACTGGATTCCACGGTCTCCATTTGCTGAGTGATAAAATTCCCCAGTTCCAGTTTTGTAAAAGCCAGCTGCACTTCATCTCCTTCTGTCCTGAAGAAACGCTTCAGGATAAAGTCTGAGATCCAGATCACAAAATCTGAAATAAAGCTGAAGATCAGGTAAAAGAAATAGGCCGGGACCGCAAAGAATTTCAGCAGCAGGTTGGAATAGATTTGAAAGAATACCTTCGGAAGGAATTCCGCAGTAAAGAGTATGACCAGGGTTGAGATTATGGTTTGGGTTAGCAAGCTGAAATCCACGATAAGGAACCTGAGCCAGGCACTGTCAACCGGCTGCATTCCCGTAAGCCAGGCCATGATGAGATCTCCCATAAAAAATCCGTACACCACCAGGGCCACGTTGTTTCCCACAAGCATGGTAGCGATGAATTTTGAAGGTTTTTTAGTAAGGCGTTTCAGGACATTGGCCAAAAAGCCGGTTTGCCGCTTCTCAATCTCAATAAAGATCTTATTGGAAGAGACATAGGCTATTTCCATTCCTGAAAAGAACGCCGACAGGATAAGGCTGCAAACAATAATAAGTATATCAACTTCCATAACAGGTTACCGGTTGCGGTCCTCCAGATTTTTCCTGAAGCGTCTCTTGAAAAAGTACATAAAAACCGCCACTATAACAAAAAACAGGAAGAGATAAGCCCTGTTTCTTTCTTCGTTCCATATTCTAATGGACTCAAAAAGAAAAAATGCGGCTAATACCAGGTATGCATATTCAAAATACTTAAAGAATTTTGTCATTTGTTATTTTCATCAATTACTTGTACCCCAACATTTGTGCGGGAACGAAAATTAGTAAAATTTAGATCAGAATCAAAGCCCTGACCCTCATTACGGGCGCCGCTGGGACGGCGAATAGTATTTGGCCTGTCTGTAAACACCCAGCCCTGTTTTTGGTCCCAGAACAGCTGGCTGGCTTCAAGCCGCGTACTGTCACTGGTAATAAGCACCACGTCTCCCTGCAGGTCTATAAGGCCTGTAGCATCATAAACGATCCCGTAGTTGGCGGTGATGGTGTTCTTTTTATTATTATCATCAAAAAATTCTACCTCCACCCCATCGGGGAATTCCCGGTAGGGAAAAGAAAGATTGGTATAATCGAGCATGCGCTCACTCCTTAGCACGGCTACCACCCTTCCGGAATCGGTATACCTCAGATTCAGGTTTCGCCCTATGGCCTGGGGGTCTTCCCCGGGGCTGTCAAGCGCGCGCACCTTTTGAAGATTGCCTTCACATGAAAAAAGCATTGTCACAGCGATAACTGTGACAATGCCTGAAAATATATGCTTGTATGTGATCATTCGTTTTTTACAAGGCGGGAACTTTTACGCTCTCCCCGATCCAACATCCAATGCTTACGGTTTCTCCCTGTTTTCCTTCCTGAAAAATATCAGATTTTTGTGGGGCTCTACCTTTATAAGCGGCTACAGACTCATTTGCAACTCCACTTAAAGATGGATCAACACTTCCTGCTTTGGCGGCATAATTAGCAGCCAACCAGTATACAGCTCTTTTATCAAACGTAGTCTCTCCACAGTTATTGGCACTCTGCCCAATCATATTTGCGATATGCAGGTAAGCTCTACCGTTTGAAGGCTTAGCCTCCAGAGATCTTCTGTAGTAAGTTCTGGCCTGACCAAAACTTCCGCTCTTTCTGTAATTATCTGCGATCTTCATATAAACTCTTGCCTTATCAGCAGGGTTATCTTCAAGTTCAGCAGACTCATTGAAATACTTCATTGCTTCAGAAGAATTTCCTTCAGCTTCAGCAAGTTGTCCTAAATAAAGGGCAGATTTTGCAGAAGGCTCAGCCTCGTGAAGTGCTACAGAAAGTTTGTAGAAGATAGGATCCTCAGTACAATCTTTAGCTGAAAGTCTTTCCGAAGAGATCTTCAACCAGGCCACATCGTTCTTCTTTTCTTCAAAATCTTTGTTGTATAATGGGATAAGGTTTTCACAATCTGCTCTCTGACCTAATTTTCCATTTACACTACTTTTAACTTTACTGTAAGCCTCAAGATTTATTTGAGAGTTACTGGCCAAAGTTTTTTCCTTGGAAGTAAGTTCCTCACCTGCATCCTGCTTTTCCAATAAAGGAGCAAGTACATTTGCAAGGTCATTCTCTTCTTCTTCGATCTTACTGATCACTTCTTCATAGTTCTCAAAAACATCTTCAAGGGATTTTTCCCCTTCATCCTGAAGATCTACTAAAAGTGAGAAATAAGCGTAAATTCTTTTAGGGCTGGTAAAGCTTTCCGGATCTGCTTTGTAAGCTGCATCAAAAGCCTGGAATTGCTCCTCTTTAGTTCCTATTCCATTGTCATACTTCAACCAGGCAATTTCTCCCTGGACCTCAGCAGCATTGGTTTTATCAGGAAAATGCTTCAGCCTGTCATTCATCAACTGAATGTTTTCTTCTATTAAAGCGTTCTTTTCAGCTCCTGAAGCCGATTCCATTTTATGTTTTATGGCACGATCAAGGTATTGAAAGGTAGCCAGACTATACGTAGGACATTCTTCTTTCACTTCCATTAAAGGCTCATAAGCTGCGTCATATCTTTGGGCTTTGGCATCGTCATAAGCCAGGGCCGCTTTTGTAGCACAATCTGCAGATTGGGCCTGCAGCACGCTGGTTGCAAACATCAATCCCGAAAGGGTAAGTATTAGTTTAGTTTTCATTTTGTTTAGTTTATAGTGGTTAATCGAATCTTCTTTGCTGGAACCATTGATCATTTAAAGACAAACTTATGGATATTTTAAAAAAGTTTTCCTTTAATAAACCGGAATTTGTAGTTCCGCGCTGGCCATACTCCAGGCCAAGGTTTGCATTTGAGAAATTGTTTCCTGCTGGTAATCCTAATCCAAAAGATATGCCAAACTCGTCTATCCCCTCATTATTAAGGTAAAGTCCGCTCTCTTCATACCGCATTCCGGCCCTGTAAACTATTCGTTCCCAGTAACTTTGAGAATTGTATTGCGGAATATAATATCCTCCCAGTCTGTACTGTGAAGCCGCCTCGTATCGGGCCGTTAGGTTGGATGGCCCATCGTTGATATTGTAATTTGCTTCCTGAATGTTGGTATATTCAGCACCCAGAAACCATTTATTAAGTCCGCCAAGGCCTGCGCCAAGGGTCATTTGTGCCGGAAGCGTGATCTCCCCGTCAGGTAAAACAGTGTTGGTAACATCATATCCGGGAGCTAGTTGCTCAGTTCCTCCCGGTACAAAGACTACCGGAACGCTCAACCTGCTGTTTTCTGTTGAGATACCGGTTTCAGGAGAATAAGTAGCTGCGGTATGCAGCCTGAGCCTGTTGGTGATCTTTGCCTGGTAATCTACTCCCAGGTTCACGTTGAAGCCGCTAAAGTTGGTTCTGTCTATCTGCCGGGTACCGTACTGGATCCTGTCCTGGAATACGGTGAAATTCCGCTGGGTATTTCCAAAATTATAGTTCACATCAACCCCCACACTCAGGTTATTGTTAAAGGAGTAGGCTGTAGTTAAGAATACCTTGTTCATACCGCCTTTTCCCCTAAAGGTATTTGCAGCCTCATTATTAATATTTTGGATATTGTACCCCACAGAACTGTAAGGCATGACCCCCAGTCCAAAATTGAATTTTCCGGTAGGGATCCCTATCGCCAGGTAATCGAGTGTAGAGGTTGAGGAATTTTCGCTTGTTCCGGCCGCGTTTTCAAGCTGAACCCTTTGATGACTCCCCCCAACCGCGTAGGTGGTAAGTTTCAGCTTTCCGTAGGAAGCCGGGTTCCTAAGATTTACGTGTATACTGTCAGAATAAGTACGCAGCCCCCCCATAGATTGGTTCTCAACAGTACCCTGGAATTTGGTAAGGCCTATTCCATAATAGGAATATGGAGAAGTTGTTCCTTCTTGCGCAGCCATAATTGCAGTAGATAATAAGGCTACGATTATTATAAATCGTCTGATCATTGAGATTTGTTAAATTCTAAAATGTAATTCAATCCCTCCAGGAGGAAATTAGAGTTGGCAAAGATGCTATTTTTTAATCGTTTACACAAAAATTGTGCATCCCCACCTGTCAAAATAATTGTTAATTCTTTATACTGAGCACGATACTCGTTGATCCTGTAGTCTATTTCAGCTGAAATCCCAAAGATCACCCCGGAGTGCATACTATTCTTAGTTGAGTTGCCGGTAAAATCCAGCTCCTCTACAGGTTCTAATAACGGCAATTTTTCAGTAAACGTATTTAATGCGCTATATCTCATTTGTAACCCCGGGGAGATGGCCCCGCCAAAATATTCATTCTTCCCGTTTTTGATGTCATAGGTAATACAGGTACCCGCGTCTATCACCAGCACATTCTCCCCGGGATAATTTTTACAGGCAGCAGAAACCAGTGCAATGCGGTCCTGGCCAAGAGTGGCCGGGGTAGCATAGCGATTTACAAATACCTGGGGCAGATCCTGGTCCAGTTCGTAGACTTTTGATTTTTCCCCGAGCTTTTGGATCCATTTTGCCGGGGTTTTTGCCACTGAAGAAATGAGCGAATGACTAATTTGCGGGTATTTTTGCTGAAGCTCTTCAAAATTCTTTAAAAAATCCTGCCGCAGGCAGGTCTTCTTTTTAAGAATGGTATCCCCTTGAAAAACAGCCATTTTTATCAGGGTATTCCCTATATCTACAACCAGATTCATATGTGAAAATTAAAAAAGCCAAGGTACAAAAGCATTTTTTCAATTTTTCCTTTGTGGGTTAATAAAAATGAAATTATATTTGCACCCGCTTGAAAGGCATAACGCCAATTAAAGTTACTGGTGCCTTAGCTCAGTTGGTAGAGCAAAGGACTGAAAATCCTTGTGTCCCTGGTTCGATTCCTGGAGGCACCACTTAAAAACCCGCAACTTACGTTGTGGGTTTTTTTGTTGGCAGTTGTCAGTTGTCAGTTGCCGGTTAAAAAAAGTGGAGAGTGGAAAGTGGAGAGAGGAAAGTCTGGACGCAAAACAAAAAACTGGAAAGTGGATAGGCAGCAAGTGTTTAAAAAGTCTGTCAGGCTGAGCTGGCGGCAGCCAAGGTCGAAGCCGGGTTGGTATTGAGAATTTTGAGGAGAGTGGAAATTGGATAGGTAGCACGTGTTTTTAGGGAATGTAAGGCTGAGCTGGCGATAGCCACGGTCGAAGCCGGCTTGGTATTGAGAATTTTGAGGAGAGTGGAAATTGGATAGGTAGCACGTATTTAAGGGGAATGTCAGGCTGAGCTGGCAATAGCCAAGGTCGAAGCCGGCTTGGTATTGAGAATTTTGAGGTAGGAGTTATAACCTTCCTTGCACTTACAATCCTTGACGTAATGTCTCCCCGAGCGCAGTCGAGGGGTTTCTTGTTCTGTAAAAATAATCTACGCAAACGACATATGTTGTACCAAGCCTGCCCCGAGTATAATTAAAGGGTTCTTTGACTTACGAGGAAAAAAATCAATTCCTTTTCCCCGCCCTAAAGGGAGGGAATTGATTTTCAAATGCTTGTTCTTAAATACTATAATGGAGTTTTTCCGCCTCCCTTTAGGGCCGGGGCAAAGCGGAAAAACGGGTTGTTAAACTGAGATTCGATTTTTAGTTATTTTTTGGCTGCTTGCGAGAATGTTTGAACTGACCAAGTTAATTAGATGCTGAAATGAATTCAGCATGACGGGTGCGAGAATCTGTTCTGGTTAAGACCATACTTCTCTCACCGTCACCCTGAAATTTTTTCAGGGTCTAACTCGATTGAACCGGAACTTACGAGGCAGAAAATCAATTCCTTTTCCCCGCCCTAAAAGGAGGGAATTGATTTTCAGATGCTTGTTCTTAAATACTTCAATAGAGTTTTTCCGCCTCCCTTTAGGGCCGGGGCAAAGCGGAAAAACGGGTTGTTAAACTGAGATTCGATTTTTAGTTATTTTTTGGCTGCTTGCGAGAATGTTTGAACTGA
>JAGXIL010000081.1 GCA_024635655.1 Gillisia sp.
AAAGCTGTCCCCCTCAGCAATATTTATTTTTTATTTTCTCAAGTAGATATTGATATCCTGCATAAGAAACCCGATATTTAACACCAGCACCTATTTCCAACACACTTTAATAATATCCTGCCATGATGAAAATTCTCTTTTTTAGTACGAAGATTTATGATCAAGAATTCTTTACCGCCGCTAACAAGGCATTTGGATTTGATCTGAAGTTCATGGAAGTACCGCTGAACAAAAGCACGGCGGTGCTGGCGAAAAACCATCAAGTAGTATGCGTGTTTGTCAATGATATTGTAAATGCAGAAGTGCTGCAGGAGCTCTCGGAACAGGGCGTCCGCCTGATTGCCCTGCGCTGTGCTGGCTATAACAATGTTGATCTGAAAGCCGCTGAGGCTTTAGGCATAAAAGTAGTTAGAGTACCCGCATATTCCCCCTACTCTGTAGCCGAACATACCATTGCCCTCATACTTACGCTTAACCGCAAAACCCACCGCGCTTATAACAGGGTGAAAGAGGGAAATTTTGCATTACAGGGCCTAATGGGATTTGACCTGCACGGAAAAACAGTCGGGCTCATTGGCCTGGGGAAGATCGGTCTGGCTACAGCAAGGATATTGAAAGGTTTTGGCTGCACTGTATTAGGCTACGATATAGCCAGGCCGGCCGCAACCGAAAGTATTGGAATCGAATTTACCGATCTTGATTCCCTTTACAAACATTCCGATATTATCTCATTGCACTGCCCCCTTACCCCCGATACTTTCCACATAATTAATAAGGAATCCCTCCGGAAAATGAAAAATGGCGTTATGCTCATTAACACCAGCCGGGGAGCTTTGATCGACAGTATAGCCGTTATTGAAGGCCTGAAACAGGAGCAGATAAGTTACCTGGGGCTGGATGTATATGAGGAAGAAGCTGACCTTTTCTTTGAAGATCTTTCCAACAAGGTCATTCAGGATGATGTTTTTATGCGCCTTCTTTCTTTTAATAATGTCCTTATCACAGGCCACCAGGCTTTTTTCACCAGCAATGCACTGGAAAAAATTGCCGGCACAACCCTGGAGAATGTCAAAGAATTTGAAGAAGCCACTACCTTACAGAACGAGGTAAATCCTTAGCTGATCTTTACCGCTATGGTTTATTTTCTCTCGCTCTTACCCATTCTTATCCTGGTTATCCTTTCTTTAACCAAAGGGGTTAAGCCAGCGGTAATGATTGGCTTCGCCGTTACAAGTGTTCTGTTCTTTTACTGGGAAGCCTCCTTTAGTCATTTCATGGGAAGCATGGGCGTAGCCTTTCTCACTACGGTGAATATTTTGAT
This sequence comes from Gillisia sp., assembly GCA_024635655.1. Classification (GTDB taxonomy): domain Bacteria; phylum Bacteroidota; class Bacteroidia; order Flavobacteriales; family Flavobacteriaceae; genus Gillisia. The sequence continues at coordinate 1,322 of JAGXIL010000081.1, forward strand.
GATCGTATTTGGCGCTCTTTTTTTATACAATATCATGCAGGGTGCTGGCCTGATCTCACAGATTAGCCACTCCCTGGACAACCTGCATCCCTCAAAAGAAATAAGGTTTTTTCTACTGGCCATTTGTCTTACTGCATTTTTTGAAGGCGTAGCCGGTTTTGGCACCCCCGGGGCCATTGTTCCGCTGCTGCTGATCGCTATGGGTTTTAATGCGGTTTTATCTGTAGCTGTAGTATTGTTGTTCGACGGACTGTTTGCTATTTTTGGCGCTGTAGGCACACCAATTCTCATAGGCTTGCAGTTGCCCCTGGAGCTAACAAACCCTCAGGTACAACAAATTGGTTTTACCGCTGCTGTTATTGGTGTAATTGTGCAGTTTTTTATTCTATTTGCCGTTTTCCGGATGTTTGCTCAACTGCAGGATCCGGTACAACATAAAAGGAAAATTATCCTGCTTTTTGCTTTTTTCGCACTCCCCTTTTGTCTGTTTGCCTGGTTGGTGCCGGATCTGGCCACTGTGTTGGCCGCAATTGTTATGCTTGTTCTGTCCGTATTTTATTTGAAAGGAGACAAGGGAAAAATTAATTTACGCCCCTGGCTACCTTATGGCATTCTGGCCATTTTACTCCTTCTGCCAAAATTATTCACAGCCTTAAACCGATGGATTGGCTGGGATCTAACTTTTTCAGATATGTTCGGGTCTGGATTAAATGCCTCCATCAAACCCCTGCAGTCGCCACTAATCCCTTTTATTATGGTAGGAATTGGAGTGGCTTTATACAAAAAAAACAAGTCTTTTTATTTAGCTAAATCATCTGTTAAGCTATGGCAAGTATTTGTTATTCTCTTTCCTTCTGTTGCCATAGCCCAGTTGATGATCAATTCGGGGGTGCATCAACCTTCTATGATAAATAATATTGCCGATCTCCTTAGCAACCTGGGTAGCGGCTATACCCTGTTAAGCCCTTTATTAGGAATTACAGGTGCCTTTATAACCGGCAGCACCACTATTTCCAATGTTGTTTTCGGGCCATCACAGCTGGAAGCTGCCGGGCTTCTTAACCTGGATCTAAACATACTCCTTGCTTTGCAACTGAATGGTGCAGGAATTGGAAATGCTATTTGTTTGTTTAACATCATAGCAGCAGCTTCTGTAGCCAACCTAAAGGATTATAAAGAGGTATTGGTTCTTAACATGGCTCCTACCCTACTCGCGGGGCTTTTTGCTGGTGTATTAGGTTGGTGTGTAATTCAAATGCTGTAACTATTATTCCCGGCTTTTGATAAGTGTTTGCTCTATTCATAACCTTACTATCAACACTTCAGTTCAAGAAATTTTTGTAAGTCGGTAATATAAATCTTCACGATTTTTCTGCGGAGGTCTGCGGATTAAATCTGCGGGATCTGAGGGGAAAAATTTGGCTATCAGTTGCAGGTTGTCCAGTTGTCCGTTTTAAATTGGTAGCCTGCCAGACGGATAAGGGCAGGTATGGATATTCAAGACCTTGGATTTAGAAATGTTCCGCGAATTCCGCGAAAAAATGCGTAATCCGCGGGAAACCCGTTTTATTATCAGCTGGCAGAAACTTACAACCTGGTGTATAGGGTATAGAAAAAAATAGCTGCTGTCTAAAAAACCAATCCACCTAATTTTGGAATTTTAAAGTTACAATTGTTGTCAAAACTTCTAAGGAGCTAAAACATTTTAATTTTTTTATTTTTCCTCAAAGTCTTAAAGATCAACAAATAAAGACCAACAATTAGAAAAAGCCTAAAAAAATATCCGTATTTTAGTAAGGCTGTCAATTAATCTGCCTAGCCATGTTTCAAATCAAAATCTTCTTATTGATATTTACGATGATACTCTTCAGTTTTTCGGTACTGGCGCAGGAAGAGGAAGTTTCTCAAATTTATGTAATCACCAATGTTAATGTAATTCCCATGACCACTGAGCAGATCCTCGAAAATCATACGGTAGTTATAGAGGACGGAAGAATCACTGGAGTAACTCCTTCCGCGGAAGCGAATTCTCCGGATAATGCTGAAGAAATTGACGGCCGCGGACGTTACATCATCCCCGGGTTAACAGAAATGCACGGACATATTCCGGGAGAAGACCGGCCACAATATGGGGAAGACGTACTTTTTCTCTATATCGCCAACGGCGTGACTACGGTGCGCAATATGCTGGGGAATGAATACCACCTGCAACTACGGGAGCGGATAAAAAACGGAGAACTTACGGGACCTGAAATTTATGCCGCCGGCCCTTTCTTCAGCCAGGAACTGGCCCCTACCCCTGAAGCTGCCGAACAAGAGGTGCGCCGGCAAAAAGCAGCGGGATTTGACCTTCTGAAAATGGGCAGTATTGACAAAGAAACCTATGCCCGTATGGCAGAGACCGCCCACGAAATTGGTATCCCCTTTGGCGGACATATTCCGGAGGAAGTAGGACTTGTTGGAGCTTTGGAAGCGGGACAAAAATCTATAGATCACTACGACCGCTATGTGGAATTTTTAGTTCCTGACAGTTTGGAAACCGAAGACCGCAGCTCCGGATTCTTCGGCAGCGGCCTTATAGAACTGGTAGAACGAGACAGTATCCCGGCGGCTGCTAAAAAGACTGTAAAAGCCGGGACCTGGAACGTCCCTACCCTTAGCCTGATAGAGCACCTCGCCACTCCTTTACCGGCAGAAGAAATGATAAAGTGGCCGGAGATGAAATATATCCCTGAGGATGTTTTGGAGGATTGGGTGAAATTCAAAGACACCTACAGCGAGAGAGAAGATTTTCAACCCGAAGCCACCAAAGCGCTGGTAGAGCTGCGACGGGAACTCACTAAAGAACTTCACGATACCGGAGCCCAGATCGCTTTAGGTAGTGATGCCCCGCAATTTTTTAATGTCCCCGGATTTTCCCTCCACTGCGAAATGGAAATGATGGTCAAAGCCGGCCTCACTCCTTACGAGGTTCTGGTAACCGGCACCCGAAATCCCGCCTTCTATTTTGAAACTCCCGAGGAAGTGGGCACCATAGAACCCGGCAAACGCGCCGACCTTATCCTGCTCAATGCGAATCCGCTGGAGGATATCAGCAACACTCAAACAATTCAAGCCGTCTTTTTAAACGGCAAGTACTTTGACCGGAAGTCACTTGACAAAAGGCTTAAGGAAATAGAGCAAAACGTTAAAGATTAAGTAGAAAAAGAAAGATAAAATTAATACCTACACGTTATCTATCAGCAAATTATCTTAAAATTTGACCGCTTTTCTCCGGGATGGCAGGTTTTAAATTACCTTTGCAATATGACCCATCCCAACTCCTTAATTATTCAGGAATTCTATCAGGCCTTTCAGAAAAAAGATCCAAAAGCCATGACCGCCTGTTATGATAAAAACGTTGTTTTCTATGATCCTGTCTTTGGGCATATTAAGGGAGACCGGGTTCTGGCTATGTGGTTCATGCTCATAGAAAATAGTGGAGACGATTTGAGCATCACCTTCAGTGATATACAGGCTAACGATTATAATGCCAGTGCAAAATGGACTGCAACCTATTATTACGGTCCGCAAAAGCGAAAAGTAGTTAATCATGGAGTGGGCACCTTTTACCTTCAGAACGGAAAGATCCTGCAGCATACAGATCATTTTGATCTGTGGAGCTGGTCGCGGCAGGCCATGGGATTTAAAGGCTATGTGCTGGGGTGGACGAACTCAATGAAACTGAAGATCCAGCAGGAATCCAGTAAAAGGCTCTCCCGCTATCTTCAGAAAATGCGCTCTTTTGAAGAGAGTGCGCTTTAATTTCTCCTTTTTTTCAGCTGCACAAAACTTAATTTCATTTTTAATAACTTTTTTAGGAATAGAGGAATTGTTGTAAAGACACAGATTCGCTCCAGAAAAACAGTTATTATTCAGGCTCAATGTTGTGATTCATCCGGAATAAATTCTTTGGATCCCATTTCTTCTTTAGCTTTTTCAATCGTTCATAATTTTCTCCGTAAGCAGCCCTAACCCGCTCCTTCTCATCGTGAGCCAAAAGATTGACATATACGCCACCGGTGCTTTCTGCCTCTACTTTTTTATGGAATTTTTTGGCCCAGTCGATAATCTTCGCATCCTCTGCCCCATCATTCCAACCGGGAAAGATGTGTAGGGAATAAGCGGCATTTCGGTGAGGAAAGGCAGTGGCTGAAGAAGAAGGTTTTGCCACAGCTCCACCAACAGGTTCCAGGTAGACCATGGTGTGATCGCCCGGCAGGTTTTCGGTAAAATCTGTCAAGGTTTCAAGGGTAAAGTCAGAAATTTCCGAGAGGTAATGTGCTTTGGTGTACCATCTTAACCCCTTTGGCATCCCGGCGTCAAAAGATTTCTGAAGTGCCGTGTATTCCATGGGCTGAAGGAACTTGAGAAAAGGTTTTCCAAAATTCTCAAGAGCCTTAAGTTCTTCTTTTCCTTTTTGCAGATCACCCGTATAGCATGCGATCAGGGCACAGGTTGTTTTTCCGTGAAATTCCTTCGGAAAGGGATCTATTGGAGGGACATTCAGAAAAAAGGCATAGCATCCCAATTCCTCGGGAGCATTATCCATAAATTTCCGGTAAAACTGAAGAATTTCTCTACTATCTTCATAAGGAAAGTAAGCCTGAAAGGAAAGCACTTCCGGCCCTACCTCGTGCAGCCGAAATGTAAAAGAGGTGACGATACCAAAATTTCCGCCACCCCCACGAATAGCCCAAAATAGATCCTCGTTTTCTTTTTCACGGGCAGTTATAATTTTACCGTCTGCCGTTACGATCTCTACTGAAAGAATATTATCCAGCGTGAGTCCGAATCGTAAAGAAAGATAGCCCGAACCTCCTCCCAGGGCGAGGCCTCCAATTCCTATGGTAGAAACGGTGCCGGTGGGTGTAGCGAGGCCATGAATTTGTGCGGCGGAATCAAATTCGCCCACTTTGGCTCCTGCCTGCACATATGCTTTTTTATTCGAGGCATCGATCTCCACCTTGTTCATTGGGGACAGATCAATTACCAGCCCGTCATCACAAACCGAATTTCCCGCATAATCATGGCCGCCACCTTTTACTGAAAAGATCATATTATTCTCCCGCACAAAATTTACCGCGGTAACCACATCTTCCGCTTTTCTGCAGCGGGCAATGGCCGCCGGGTATTTATCATACAAACCATTCCACAGTTGCCTTGCCTCATCGTATCCTTGCTCTTCCGGGGTAATGAGATCTCCTTTAAAGCTTTTGGTAAATTGTTCAGTTGCAGATGTAGTTTCCATGAATTTTGATTTTAAAATTAATAACAGGGTGTGGGATAGAAGAGGTGAAAAATAACAGGTTGTATCACTTGATCGTTCCCACTAACCATCGGGTAATATTGACCTTTTCTAAATATATAATATAAACACTTGAAATTCAAATAGTTGTTAGTTTTCAGCTTCGGTTAAAAAAAGTGGAGAGTGGAGAGTGGAAAGAGAATAGCTTGGACGTTTTAAAAAAGACCGCTGCGTTCCTAAAGGAATAAGAGGAAAGTGGAGAGTGGTCCCTTAGCTTCGGGAGAGGACAGTTTGGACTTTATAGAAAGGCTGCGGCGCATCTGGTTGCAGGACCCCTGCATTTTTGGACTTTTTGTTATTATTATATCCTCAATCAGTTCAAATATAAAAGGGAAGTAACCAACAAACGGAAATCAGAAGACGAAAAACTAAAAACCCTTTCCTCCGTGAAACTCTCTGCTAAACTCCGTTCCCTCCGTGGTTAATTTAATCCGCGCCATCCGCTAAAATCCGCGAAATCCGGTTTACTCCAAATGATGATAATTCAGGCTGTATTTCTCTTTTAGTGCTTTCAGAATTGCTTCAGGAATTTCAGGAATTTCTTCTGTAAATAATTTCATTGAATCCCCTTCTTTTTTATAACAGATGTTCTTTTTCCATTCCTCCTTCTTTTCGGTGGCATCATCACGATAATGTGCACCGCGGGACTCATCACGTTTTAAAGCTCCTTTTAAAACTGCTTCTGCCGCAAGCAAAATAAAGGAAAGATTACTGGCATTTTCCCAATCTTCGGGTGTACCTAATAACTCTTTACTTTGCACACCATTTTTATTTTGGATCAACATTTTCAAATTGTCAAGCCCATTTTTCAGGCTCCCGGGATTCCTTATAATTCCTGCATGTTCCCAAAGCAGGTCCCCTACTTTACCAATTAATTTTTTAGTATCCTGTGATCCAAGTGCATTTATGGTAACCGCTACCTTTTCAAAACTATCCTGAATTAGGTTTTCCTCTACCTCATTTGTTTCCATGGAATTTATGATCTTAGCCAAATGTGCTCCCGTTAATTGCCCAAACACCACCGTTTCAGCAAGGGAATTACCGCCTAAACGATTAGCACCATGGATTCCGGCGGTAGCTTCTCCAACAGCATACAATCTCTTAACTGAAGTTTCACCCGTCTCAAAATCCACTTTTAGCCCACCCATGGCATAATGGGAAGTTGGCGCCACCTCAACAGGGTCTTTTGTTATATCTATATGGTATTCAGAAAATCTGGCGTAGAGTTTTGGAAGCCGCTCTTTGATGAAATCGGCATCCTTGTGAGAGATATCCAGCCATACGCCACCGTCTTCTGTACCTCTCCCTGCCACAATTTCTTTAAAAATGGCCCTGGCAACTACATCCCTGGCATCCAATTCCATTTTCTCAGGGGAATAATTTTCCATAAATCGCTTCTTGTCCTTATTTAGCAGGTGGCCGCCTTCTCCTCTTACTGCCTCAGAAACCAGGCGGCCTTTCATATCATCCGGTTTTATCATTCCGGTAGGATGAAACTGCACCAATTCCATATCCCGGAGCGTTGCCCCGGCTTCATATGCAAGTCCCACATTATCTGCCGTATTTTCATCAGATCGGGAAGAACTTCTGTTATATATAGAAGCAAATCCGCCGCAGGCAAGAACAACGGTTTTAGCCTTAAATACCAGCTTTTCTCCGGTTTCCATATCAAAACCTATAGCTCCCACCGCTTTTTCCTCCCTAATAAGAAGCCTGGTGATGTAGGTGTTTACTTTAGTAGGGATCTCCATTTCTTCAGATTTTTTCACCAGGGTTTGGAGCATGGCCTCCCCGGTACGGTCTCCCACAAAACAGGTGCGTCTGAAAGACTGGGCGCCAAAATACCGCTGATTTATCTTACCTTCCTCTGTAGTACTAAAATCACATCCCCAGTTCTGCAATTCCTTGACACGATCCGGGGCCTTTTTTGCGAGCAGCTCTACAGCCCGGGGGTCACATAAAAACTGTCCTTCCCGTAAAGTATCTGCGGCATGGATCGCCCAGGTATCCTCATCATCGAGATTTGCCAGGGAAGCGTTAATTCCCCCCGCTGCCCATTTGGTGTGAGCGTCTCCATGGGCCCTTTTGGAAAGAACCAGACAGCGCACCCCTTCCCGGGTTAATTCTATGGCAGTTCTTAAACCCGCTGCTCCCTGGCCTATGATCAGTACTTCTGTAGAAATTTCCTTATACTCCATAACATCTTTATTTCATTTCTTAAATCCCGGTGAACATTTAAAACCCAATAGCAATTCCTATAAAAGGAAAATTTAAAATTGAGGTTTTTACCATGAGTTCATGGTCTATTAAGATATTAAAAAGAGGAGTTAAATAAAATTTTAAATCTGCATTTCAGCTCTGTAGCAGTAACTTTATATAAATTTGGTGCTTCCTCGGGCAGTCCTCCCAAAATATTTATAATCCGGAAATGTACTTGGGGAGCAATTGCACAAAAAAGTTAGTATGAGCACATATTTCCTTTTAAAATTAACTGGAAATGTGGCTTCATTAATTGATTCCGAAGAAGGAAAAAAGAAAACCTCACAGGTTTTGAAAACCTTTGAGGTTTGGGCCAGCGATTATTTTTAAAGTTCTTTCAGATATTTTTATTAATCATAAGTTGTGCTTCATTTAAGATCCTTTCCGGTCATTTACATAACCGGCTATTTTTGCATGTTTAAGAGAATAAATTGATCTCCTTCCCCTGTCAATGATCATAAGAGGCAAGATTTTTTTGAAGTTGTGCAATGATTTCCTTCCGCAGGCTTTCCGGCTCAATAACTTTCACCTGGTTCCCGTGTGAAAGGATCTCCATTTTAAAGTCATAGGTGGGCGCCAGGTGGTATTCAAATCGGCGTTCGGTTTTATTATTCAGCAGTTCCTTCTGACTGTGGTGCAGGGGGAGAGAATGTATGTATCGGCCTTCCTGTGGTGTAAAGGATAGCACGATCTTTTGCGGCTCCTCTCCTGTTCCGTTTATGATCCCGAAGCTATATTCAAACTCTTTATTAACGTCATAATCCTCAATGGCCCTGAATCTTTTACTGCTGATCTCCACATCTGAGATCCTGTCCAGGGCGAAATTCTTCACGACCTCATCGTCCAATTCCTGAGCCAGCAAATACCACCTGTTCCGGGATTCCTTAATGGCAACAGGTTTTACTGTGCGAGGGGTTACGGAATCATCAATAAATTTTTTATAGTTAAAGCTCACCTCAAGCCTGTTTTTTATCGCGTGCAGGAGTCCGTTCATATGCTCGGTACCCAATGCTGTCCGGTTCTCAAAAATAAGGTGGTTCCCGAAACTGTTCCCAATCCTGATGGCATTTAAAAGGTCAAAGGTTTCCATAAGCCTTTCCGATTGCCCTTCCCGCCCGTCGTGAGCAATATAATATTCATTGGTGGAGCGATCGCACTTGATCTCTATGTCATAATCTGAAAGGATATTGAGAATATCCCGTTGCAGGGTTCGGACGGAACAGGTGAGCCGGTCATCGGAAATGGTTTCCTGGAATTGCAGGAAATTCTGGATATCATTAAATGTAGATGGCCGTTTGGTGAGTTGGTGAATGATGTACCTATGGCGCTGGTTTCCCTCTCGTCTGGACATATTGATGGTGGTTTGGTTGTTAGTTGTGACTAAGATAGGAAATGTTAGCGACAAAGGGTGGCGGTTGGTTCGGTTCTCTGTTGTCGGTTGTCTGTTTTCGGTTAAAAAAAGTGGAGGGTGGTCCCAAGCTTCGGAAGTGAAAAGTGGATAGTTTGGATGGATAGTTAGGCTGTTTTCGGCTGTCGGTTGTTTAACTGTGGAGCGGTTTATACGATTAAATGTTTTGTAAATTTGGTAATATTTATCTTTCAGGATCTTCTGCGTTTGTCTGCGGTTTTAAATCTGCGGGTTCTGCGAGAAAATTGTCAGTTGTTTCTGTTTTCTGAAAAAATTTTTTAGGTGATGGTTTCATTTACGGGACCAAATATTCGAAAGTTCAGAAGTGGTTTTGTCGAGAAGAATTTTACTTCGCCAGGGACCCCTCGACTGCGCTCGGGGGGACATAGGTTGCTGGGAGAGCCAACAGATTAATGATTGTTATTTCTATACGACTAATGAAAACAAAAGTCTGATAATACAGGAGCTTTTGGAGATATTGAAATATAATACTAAATTTTAAGCGAGCCTAAACATACGATTATGAAAGTAGATATATGGTCTGATATAAGATGCCCTTTTTGCTATATTGGAAAACGCAAATTTGAACAGGCACTTGAAAAATTTGAAAATAAAGATGATGTGGAAGTAATATGGCACAGCTTTCAGCTGGATCCTAATTTAAAAACGCAACCGGAAGTAGATCTTATTGATTACTTCACTAAAGCTAAAGGAATTTCCCGGGAACAGGCAATTCAAATGTTCAGTCGGGCCAAAGAAATGGCTGTGGAATCTGGTTTGGAATTTAACATGGATTCTATGATCGTTGCCAATTCCTATAACTCCCATCAATTGTTGCAGTTTGCAAAATCAAAAGGACTGGGCAATGATGTAAAGGAAGCTTTATTTGAAGCTCAATTTACGGAAGGCAAAAATATAGATGACCGGCAAACTCTTCTTGACATTGCCGCCGGGCTTGGTTTGGATAAAACAGAAACTGAAGAAGTCCTGGATTCTGAAAAATTTGCTTACCAGTTAAAACAGGATGAAATGGCAGCAAAAAACATTGGGGTTCAGGGAGTTCCATTCTTTGTGTTCAACAAAAAATATGCTGTTTCGGGAGCACAATCTCCGGAAACCTTTTTGGAAGTGCTGGAGAAATCCTGGGAAGAAAGAACTGCTTCCTAATGGAAAAACTGCTGTTTGTTTACAATGCAAATTCAGGGAAGCTTAATGCCTCCCTGGATTTTTTGCATAAGGCTTTTAGCCCCTCAACCTACAACTGCAACTTATGCAATATTACCCACGGAATTTTGCAGGAAAAAGAAATATGGAAAGCCTTCCGGGAATCCGGCAAGGAGACAATGGAATTTCTTCATATTAATGAATTTCAAAAGCAATACAAATCAAAATTCGGCCATAAGTTCAGCTTTCCCATTGTTCTTGCTGCCACAGAAAATGGCCTGGAGGTCTTTATCTCTTCCGAAGAAATTAATGCTATAGGGCAACCAAAAGAACTCATAGAGCTTATAAAAAAACGCCGGCAACTATTCCCATAACAGGATTAAAATATTGATTTACCATAAAATTATTTTAACCTCCCTGAGCTGCTGCACAAATATATTTCCCAAATTTATATAGGTAATTTTTATTTTTTTGAAAATGGAAAAGCATTTGACCTCACCGGTAACCTCCTGCGATGTTCCGGCAATGTGGCAGGAACATACCCGGGAATTACAGAACTACATCGCCAAGAGAGTAAAAGATAAGGATGAGGCGAAGGATATCCTGCAGGAGGTTCTTATGAAGGTTTACAGATTTTGCCTTCGCAATTCCGGGGTAAATAATTTGAGGAGCTGGCTTTTTCAGATCGCTCATAACACCATAATAGACCACTACCGGCGCAGCGCTAAATTCACAGAGAAAAATATTCCTGAAATTCCTGAGGAGGATGAAAATCTGGCTTTTAAAGAGGCCGTACATTTCATGGAGCCCATGCTGGGGTTCTTGCCTGAGGAATATGCTGTTCCTTTAAAACTTGCAGATCTGGATGGAATGAAGCAGGCAGATATTGCAGAAAAACTAAACCTATCTTTACCGGCAACCAAATCCAGGATACAGAGGGCGCGCCAACTATTAAAAGCAGAATTTTTAGTCTGCTGTAATTTAGAGACCGATGCCCGCGGAAACCTTATTTCCTTTGCTGTCAAAGACTCCTGTACACCTCTTAAAAACTACCAGGCAAAAAATAATTTATAATTTCTTGCATCTTTTCGAACCCTTTTGCGTCCTAGGTGTGTATAATAATTAAAACCACACTAAGATGAAAAGATTTCACGTTCACGTAAGAGTAAAAAACCTTGAAGAAAGCGTTTTATTTTATAATGCATTATTCAACACTGAAGCTTCGGTTTTAAAGCCTGATTACGCCAAATGGATGCTGGAGGATCCCAGAATTAATTTCGCGATCTCTACCGGACATCAGGAAAACGGAATTGAGCACCTGGGGTTGCAAACCGAATCTGAAACCGAACTGCTGGAAGTATATGAGCATATGCAAAAAGCCAAGGGCACTGTAAGGGAAGAAGGAGAATGTACCTGCTGCTATTCCAAATCTCAAAAAAGCTGGATCACAGATCCGCAGGGAGTTGACTGGGAAGCATTTTATACCCATGGGAGTGCCACTGTTTACGGGGAAGGAGAAAACGCAAGACCGGCACCGGAAGTTATGGATCAATGGACCGGGAATGATGCAAAAGACGCGGTTAATTATTCAAAACCCGGAGAAACTGTTATGGAGACTTCTTGTGGAAAGGGAAGTTGCGGACTTTAAAAAAAGATGTAAGGCAGAGAGGGCAGTTTTATGACAATGGATGTTTCAATTCAAAATATAATTTAAAGTTTAAAACAAGCTGTAACAAATCAGAGGGCTATTTCGTCTATAAATCAAATCAAAAATCTACAAAATGAAAAAGATCATTTTCACAATCGCATTTGTCTTTCTGAGTCTTAATATTCAAGCTGAGGAAAGATTTATTACCACTTCAGACGGGGTAAAACTATATGTAAATGTAAAAGGTTCCGGTACTCCCTGCCTTTATATCCACGGAGGTCCGGGTTCAGGAAGTTACTGGATGGAAAAGTTTTTCGGGGAATTTCTAGAATTTAAATTTACAATGGTCTATCTGGACCAAAGAGGTGTTGGTCGCTCCTCCGGAGATCCGGATGAGGATTATTCCCTGGAAAGAATGTCCCTGGATTTTGAAGAGATAAGAGAAGCGCTGGGCTACGATTCCTGGCTCACTTTAGGCCATTCCTTTGGGGGAGTACTTCAAATGGGTTATGTTGAAAAATATCCTGAAGCTATCAAAGGAATGATCATGGTAAACTGCACTTTAAAAATGGCAGAAAGTTTTTGCGACAGCTGGAGTCCAAAGGCATCAGAGTTTACCGGTGTGATCGACAATACCCCTTGTGACTCTCGTGAGGATATAACCCTTAAATTGGGAAACCATATTAAAAATTTAAGAGAAAAAGATCTTTTCTGGAAAATGGGTTACATATTAAAGGAAAATGAGAAAATTATGGATGCTTCTTACCATGAGATTCAAAACTGGAATGGCAGCTTTGGCAATATTGCCTTTGACATAGAAGATTTTTGGCAGGATTTCAAAGTAAAAACTCCTACCGTGAATGTCCCCGTTCTGTTTTTTTACGGATCAAAAGATTGGATGGTGGGTCCAAACCATTACCAGGGGATCAACTTTTCAAATCAAATGCTATGGCCGGTTGATGGGGGACATATGCCTATGATGGAAAACAAGGAAGAATTGCAACGGGCTATCCTATCCTATTCTACCACTCATAATTTCTAGTTATTCATATATGTTTAAAAAAGGATGGAGATCTAAATTTGATCTCCATCCTTTTTGCATTTAATATATTTACTCTTATCAATTCTTTACCTGTACGCTTAGCACTTCTGTCTCAATGGTTGACAATAACTCCAGGTCTCCCTTTTCATAAAGCTCATCCAGATCGCGAAGCCTTGTGGTAAAATCATCAATGGTATAATTGCGGTAATCTGAAAACCGTATACCTTCTATTACTCTTGAATTATAGGCTTCCCTGAATCTTATCCCTCCATAGTTAACCAAAAATTTATAAGCGAGGTAATCTATGGTATAATTGTCTTTATGTATCCAGTACATGAATTCGTCATGATGATCTGCCCCACCACCTTCCTGCTGAAAAGTAATTTTAATTTTATAGTAGGGTTGCCCTTTGATCACAGTTTCCTCTGTCAGCTCTTTATTCACTGCCCTATCGTTCAAAGCATAAGGCAGATGCGCAAAATAATGGACAGAATTAATACTGCTGGCATACCGGGTTTTCATAGAATCGGGTACAGTTACAATGCTGTCATTTAAAAAACGCTGATACCCGGTATTACTTACAACATCCCTTACAATTCCAATAGTATCGGTAATTTGACGTTCAAGAAAAAATTCCCCTCCCCTGCGGGTGCTTTTATAGACGTGATCCCTGAATTTAAATTCGATTGTAGCTCTTTTGTATCTCTCGCCACCTGCAGTTTCAATGGTTTTAGATATGATGGCTTCGGCAGTTAATTTATCATCGTCCTTTTGGCAGGAAGTGAGTAAGACCACAGCCAAAAGAAATGTAAGGTATTTCATAAAATAAAATAATAATTCCTCAAATATAAGGAAATAACAAGAAAAACGGCCCCTCATTATACCCGGCAGCTATATATCTTCAACTCTGCCCTACATTTAAAAAATTTACAATTACATTAGGCCAGATTCTAAAGAAAGCGCTCTATTTTTGTGGCTCTATGGAAAATGGTATGGAAATTTTAATTTTTATATTTATACCAACTAACAGATGAGGGTAAAGCCTCAAATTATTTTTAAATGAAGACTGCGAATACCATAAATATAAAAAACCGGAAAGCGAAATTTGAATTTGAGATCCTCGATAAATTTGTTGCAGGTATAAAACTTGCCGGTACTGAAATAAAAGCAATAAGAATGGGTAAAGCTTCTATATCTGAAAGTTTTTGCGAATTTTCGAATAATGAGCTTTTTGTGATCAATATGACTGTGGAAGAGTATTCCCATGCCACTCATTTTAACCACGACCCTAAAAGTGCCCGAAAGTTGCTTATGAAAAAACGGGAGCTGAAAAAACTGGAGAAGGAAGTAAAAACATCCGGGCTCACCATTGTTCCCCTTCGCCTGTTCATCAATGACCGTGGTCTTGCCAAGTTGCAGATCGCCCTTGCAAAGGGTAAAAAACTTTACGACAAACGAGAGACTATAAAAGACCGGGAAAGCAAAAGAAGGCTTGACCGTATTAAAAAAGATTTTAACTGATACTTCAAATACTTCTTAGGAATTAAGGATCTTTATGAACGGCAAATTATTGCTTCTGCTCTTCCTGTTTTTTACGTCCACCTTGACTTTTTCCCAGGTCACAGGACAAGTGACCGATGCTAACGGCCTGGTGCTTCCTTATGTAAACATATACACCGAAGACGGTAAATATGGCACTACTACAAATGAGGAAGGAGATTATATATTAAAGCTGAATCAAACCGGGGAGCACACCCTGATCTATCAATATTTGGGATATGAAACCCTTCGGAAAAAGATAAATATAGATCAGCTTCCTTTTAAGCTTGATGTACAGCTCACTACTGAAAATACTAATCTTGAGGAAGTAACCATTAATTCCAATGATAATCCTGCAAATAGAATAATTCAAAATGCAATTGATTTCCGGAAACAAAACCTGGCAAAGATCGAGCAATATACTGCCGATTACTATTCCCGGGGGTTATGGAGGATCGAAAATGCCCCCGAAAAGATCCTGGGGCAGGATATTGGTGATCTGGGCGGTGGGCTCGACTCTACCAGAAGCGGAATTGTATATTTAAGTGAAACCATTTCAGAGATAACCTACAGCGCACCTAATGATTTTAAGGAAAAGGTCCTGGCTTCAAAAGTAAGTGGCAATGACAATGGATTCAGTTTAAATTCCGCAAGGGAGTCTGAGTTTTCGTTCTATAACAATACCATAGATCTCGATGCCAAGATCGTTTCCCCTATTGCAGATTATGGATTCAACTATTACACATATAAACTGGAAGGAGTGTTCTATGAGGAAGGAGGACAGTTGATCAACAAAATACAAGTCACTCCAAAACGTCCCAAAGACAGGGTTTTTTATGGCGCAATATATATCGTTGAAGATTCCTGGCAGATCTATGGGGTAGAGTTAACAACAACCGGCGAAGCTGTTCAGGTGGCTCCCATTGAAACCCTTAAATTCACTCAAAATTTCAAATATTCTGAAGAAAATGAATTTTGGCTGAAGATCTCCCAAACCGTAGATTTCAGCTTTAATATGTTCGGCATTTCAGGTGACGGAAGATTTACAGCGGTTTACAGTAATTACAACTTTGAGCCTGATATCGATAAAAAAACCTTTACCCGCGAAGTCCAGTCTTTTGCCGATGCCGCCAATAAAAAAGATTCCCTGTTCTGGCAAAATATGAGACCTGTGCCGCTTACTACAGAAGAATTTTCAGATTATATAAGGAAAGACAGTATACAGGAGCTTCGCAGTTCAAAGACTTATCTGGATTCTGTAGATGGAGTGCGCAATAAATTTAATGTTTCAAACCTTGCTTTTGGGTACAGCTACAGTAATTCATATAAAAGGCAAAATTTCAGTATTTCTTCTCCCCTTTTAGGAACACATTTTAATACCGTACAGGGCTGGAATACTTCATTAAATTTAAATTACCGGAAGGATCAGGGCGAGAATTCGGGAAAATACTGGAGACTATCAACTTCTGTGAATTATGGTTTCAGTGAAGAAAAGCTCCGTTACACCGGCACATTTGAAAAAAAATTCAACAACTATTCAAAACCTGTACTCAGTCTTTCAGCAGGAGTTAAAACTTCTCAAATAAATGACACCAATCCAATTTCAGAACGCACAAATGATATCAGCAGCCTTTTGTTCCAACGCAATTATTTGAAGTTATACGAGCGAAAATTTGCCGGACTCTCCTATGAACAGGAAATTTTTAATGGCTTCAATCTTTTCTCCGATTTCAGTTACCAGCACCGGTCACCCCTGTTCAACACCACAGAGCAGGCGTGGAGAAACCGTGAAGGAATAGAATATACTTCGAACAATCCTTTAGAACCGGAAAATTTTGGCTCGGCTCCTTTTGAGGAACACAGCATTTATAGATTAAACCTTAGAGGGAGAATCAATTTTGGCCAGAAATACCTGAGTTATCCGGATGCCAAGTATAATATACCCAGCGAAAAATATCCTACCCTATTTCTGGGTTACAGTTCCGGTTTTGGCGCCGATGTGCAGGGCTATAATTTTGACCATTTTAATGCCGCTCTTCGCCAGGATATAACCTTAGAAAATAAGGGAACTTTTAGTTACAATCTAAAGGCAGGAACTTTCCTGAGCGGCGAAAACATGTCTTTCCTGGATTACAAACACTTCAGAGGAAACCAAACCCGGGCCGGTAATGGGAACTATATGGATAGCTTTCACCTGCTTCCCTATTATACCTTTAGCACCAACAAAGATTATATTGAAGGGCATTTTGAACACAACTTTAAAGGCTGGGTTCTCGGAAAAATTCCCGGGATCAATAGATTAAATTACAATCTTGTTTTGGGAGCACATTTTATAACTACGGAAAACAAGAATGCATATAAAGAATATTCTGTAGGAATTGACAATTTGGGATTTGGAAAATACCGATTATTAAGGCTGGACTATGTAGTGTCAGATTACCAGGGAAGACGGGATGGAGCTTTTATTTTCGGTCTGAAATTTTTTGGACTTCTGGAATAGAATTCTTTTCCTGTTATTTTATTTTAGCCCAGGTTTTTTTCCTGAACCTCATCAATTTTTGTCTTCTAATAGTGGTACAAATCTAAAATCCCCATAAACCCGCTTATCAAATCCCTTTTCTGATGTTCTTACATACAAGGTCATTACCTGTACCTCCTCGCCTATTGGGATCACCAGCCGCCCGCCAACTTTAAGTTGTGCCAACAATGCCTTGGGAACAAATGGAGCCCCGGCGGTTACGATGATCTTGTCAAAAGGTGCATATTGCGGAAGGCCTTTATATCCATCGCCAAAACTCAGGAATTTAGGCCTGTAGCCCAATTTTGACAAAAAAAGTTTTGTTTTCTTATAAAGTTCCTGTTGGCGTTCTATACTATATACTTTGGCTCCAAGTTCACATAAGACCGCGGTTTGATATCCGCTTCCCGTGCCTATTTCCAGGATAAGATCTCCTTTCTTCACCTCCAGCAATTCCGTTTGAAAGGCAACGGTATAAGGTTGAGAGATCGTTTGATCTGCAGCTATTGGAAATGCTTTATCCTGATAAGCATGATCCTCAAAACTGCTATCCATAAATAAATGCCGGGGAATGGTTTTAATGGCTTCCAGAACCTTTTTATCTTTCACGCCCTTTGCCTCTACTACGGCTGCAAGTTGCTGTCTTTTACCTTTATGTTTGAACGTATCCCTAAGCACAATTTTATTTTTTTGAAAGGATAAAAATAATCAAACATTCCCAAGGCTTCAAGTGAAGTGTTAATTATTCTTAAATTCATTCGGAAAAATTTTTTCCGAATTTACATGCCACTGTATATCAGCAACCTTTCCGGTTTATCTCTGAATATAAACTTTGCACAACCTGGATATTCCAAAAATTTGCATGGTTTCCCGAAATTTTTCTGGGGAATTCTTTCATTCTGAAATTTATCCTGTAATTCTTTTATTTACAGTTGTTTTAACTCTTTTACCTTTAAAAGGACATTGGCTTTAGCTCAATAAGTGCTATTTTTGTTGAAAACGTAATAAACATGCTTAAAGCTGGTGTAATTGGTGCAGGTCATCTTGGAAAGATACATTTAAAACTGCTCCAACAATCTTCAAAATTTGAACTCATTGGGTTTTATGATGACAATGAGGAAATTGCTAAAAAAGTAGAAGAGGAATTTGGTTATAAACGCTTTTCATCGCAGGAAGAAATGATCCAGGCTGCAGATGTGATCGATGTGGTAACGCCCACTGTTTCTCATTTTGAGATCGCAAAAAAGATCATTATTGCAGGTAAACACCTTTTTATAGAAAAGCCTGTCACCTCCAATTTTCAGGAAGCAGAAGAACTGATAAGCCTTGCCAAAAATCATAAAGTGAAAGGGCAGGTTGGACATGTGGAAAGGTTCAATCCCGCTTTTAGGGCGGTGGCAGATAAGATCGAACTCCCCATGTTCATAGAGGCTCACCGCCTTGCCGAATTCAATCCAAGGGGAACAGATGTTCCCGTGGTTTTGGATCTCATGATCCATGATATTGATATTATTTTGAGTGTGGTAGATTCCCCTGTCAAGAATATTCACGCCAGCGGGGTTTCTGTGATAAGCGCAACTCCAGATATTGCCAATGCCCGAATTGAATTTGAAAATGGTTGTGTTGCCAATTTAACCGCCAGCAGAATTTCCCTTAAGAACATGCGAAAGGCGAGATTCTTTCAAAAAGATGCCTACATTTCTGTCGATTTTCTCGAAAGGAAATGTGAAGTGGTAAAAATGAAAGATGCGCCTCAGGATCCTGATGATTTCGCCATGATCCTTCAGAATGCCGAAGGGGTGAAAAAGCAGATCTATTTTGACAATCCAAAAGTAGAAGAAAATAACGCCATTCTGGATGAGCTGGAATCTTTTGCCGATGCCATAGAAAAAAACATCACCCCGGTTGTCACCCTGGAGCAGGGAGCCGAAGCTTTGCGAATAGCCAATAAGGTCATTCAGAGTTTTCAAAAATAAGTCAAAAAATAAGTCATAATTCCGTTTTTATCGGGATCAAAAAAAATACAATGAAAAATATAGCAGTAATAGGAGCAGGAACTATGGGAAATGGAATTGCCCACACCTTTGCCCAATTTGGATTTAGAGTAAACCTTATAGATATTTCAAAGGAAAACATTCAGAATGGGATGAACACTATTTCCAGGAATCTTGATAGGATGGTTGCTAAAGAGAAAATATCTGAGGAGCAAAAAAAATCAACCCTGGACCATATAACCACGCATATTGATATTCCTTCCGGAGTAAAAAATGTGGATTTGGTTATAGAAGCTGCTACTGAAAATTTAAAACTAAAGTTACAGATCTTCAAACAACTGGATTCCAATTGTTCCGAAAAAACCATACTCGCAACCAATACCTCTTCTATTTCCATCACTCAAATAGCGGCAGAAGTTTCTAATCCCGGCCGTGTCATAGGAATGCATTTTATGAATCCGGTTCCTGTAATGAAGCTGGTAGAGATCATAAGAGGCTATAACACATCAGATGAAGTAACCAATTCCATTATGGGATTGTCACTGCGACTTAATAAGGTTCCGGTAGAGGTAAATGACTATCCGGGATTTGTAGCCAACAGGATCCTGATGCCGATGATCAATGAGGCCATAGAAACCCTGTACAATGGTGTAGCCGGAGTAAATGAGATCGATACGGTAATGAAACTGGGAATGGCACACCCCATGGGTCCCCTTCAGCTCGCCGATTTTATAGGTCTTGACGTTTGTCTTTCTATTCTGGAAGTAATGTACAATGGCTTTAAAAATCCGAAATATGCTCCCTCTCCATTACTGGTGAATATGGTAACGGCCGGAAAATACGGAATCAAATCGGGCGAAGGTTTCTATGACTATTCTGAAAGCAAAAAAGCTGAAAAAGTTTCCAGGCAATTTGATAAATAAAAGATTTAGAGGAAAAAGATTTAATCCTTTAGCAAGATCCTCTTTCGAAGGTTATTACCTAAAAAGGTATTTATGCACCTGCATACCGCAGGCAGGTTCATACCTAATTTTACGATATAATCCTTTTCATAAAACCACCTGATAAAAAAACAAGATAATTTATAACTGAAGTTGGCAAAAATTCATCCTTTTAAAGCAGTAAGGCCTACCAGAGATAAAGCAGGGCTGGTGGCTTCCAGGTCCTATGAAGATTATTCCAGTGGCGAACTAACAGCCCAGCTGGAATACAATCCGTTTTCATTTTTGCACATAATTAATCCGGGATATAAATTTCAGCATACCATAACAGGAGAGCAGCGTTTTCAACTGGTAAAGAACCGCTATCTCGAGTTTAAAGAAGATCATATCTTTTTTAAAGATAAAGAACCCTGCTATTACGTCTATAAGATCATGTCCAGGAGCAATACCTACTGTGGGATCATTGCAGCGGCCAGTGTTGAGGACTATGATAACAATATCATCAAAAAACACGAGGACACCCTGGCCCCTCGCGAAAATCTTTTTAAAGATTATTTAAAAGTGGTAGGCTTTAATACAGAACCCGTGCTCCTTACCTATCCCGATTCTGAAAATCTGGATAAAATACTTCAGGAGGTACTTCATACCCGGCCGGAGTATGAATTTGCAACTTATAATAAGGAAGTTCACTATTTCTGGAAAATTGACACCCCTGAAACAATAGAAAAGATAAGGAATGAATTCGCCCAAATGCCTAATCTTTACATAGCCGACGGGCATCATCGCAGTGCTTCCTCTTCCCTCCTGGCCCAGGAATCTAAAGCTGCCAATCCCGATCATAACGGGGAAGAGCCTTATAATTTTTTTATGGGCTTTTTAATTGCAGACAGTAACCTGAAGATCTATGAGTTTAGCCGACTTATAAAAGACCTTAATGGCCAAACCAAAGAAGAGTTTTTAATTCAGCTTGATGAATGGTTTCGGATAGAGAACAGGGGTCAGGATGTTTATTATCCTTCCAAAAAACATCATTTTAACATGTACCTGGATGGGGATTTTTATTCCCTTTACCTAAGGAAAACGAACTATGAGTTTTCAAATTCCTTAAGCCGCCTGGACACTTATATATTGTATGAAAAGATCCTCAAGCCTGTACTTGGGATAGAAAATTTAAGAAGCGACAGCAGGATCGCCTATATCCACGGAAAAAATGATCTTATTGAAATAAAATCCCTGGTTGATAAAGGTAAATATGCAGTTGGTTTCGGAATGCTTCCGCTAACCATAGAAGAGATCAAGCAAGTTGCTGATGAAGGCCTTATTATGCCTCCTAAAAGCACATATATAGAACCTAAATTGAGAAGCGGGCTCACCATTTATGAATTTTAATTTTTGGGATTGTACAACTAATTTACGTAGTACCCTGAAAAACAACTAATTAGTAATTTTACGAACCTTTTTTATAAATTTACAACATGAGTATTACAGAAAATATAAAAAAGTACAGAGAAGAATTAGGCGATCAGGTTACATTAGTAGCAATCTCCAAGACTAAACCTGAAAGTGATATTATAGAGGCATATAATGCGGGACAACGCATCTTTGGTGAGAACAAGATACAGGAGATGACAGATAAATGGGAATCTCTTCCCAAAGATATCCAATGGCATATGGTAGGCCACGTGCAGCGGAACAAGGTGAAATATATGGCACCATTTGTGAAATTAATTCACGCAGTTGATAGCCTGAAACTATTAAAGGAAATCAACAAGGAAGGGAAAAAGAACGAGCGGGTCATTGACTGCCTGATACAGATCAAGATCGCGGAAGAAGAATCAAAATTCGGGATCAGTGCTGATGAGGCAAGGGAAATCCTGAAGTCTGATGCCTATTCAGGTTTTCAACATGTAAAGGTCACCGGCCTTATGGGAATGGCTACATTTACCGACGATATGGAGCAGGTAAAAAAGGAATTTTTGAAATTAAAAGGGGTTTTTGACGACCTAAAGAAGGATTTTGAAGGTATAGAGATCCTTTCTATGGGAATGAGTGGAGACTATAAGGTCGCCATTGAATGTGGAAGTAATATGGTGAGGATTGGAAGTTCAATTTTTGGAGAGCGATAAATTGTCAAATTCTAAAAAACAAATTCCAAATTCCAAATTTTAAAAAAGTAAATATAACGAGGCAAGTCTCGGGGAATAAAAAAAAGTAAACATATATAAAGATCCCGTTGGGGTAAGGAAGATTTGATGTACGCAATTTTAGATATAGAAACTACCGGTGGAAAATTTAATGAAGAGGGAATTACTGAAATTGCCATTTATAAGTTTGACGGACAAAAAGTAGTTGATCAGTTCATAAGCCTGGTCAATCCTGAACAGCCAATACAACCTTTTGTCATTGGCCTTACAGGAATTAATAATGAGATGTTGCGCAATGCCCCCAAATTCTATGAGGTGGCAAAACGTATTGTAGAGATCACCAACGACTGCATTTTGGTTGCTCATAACGCTAATTTTGACCACCGTATTTTAAGGCTTGAGTTTCGCCGGCTGGGATTTGAATTTGACAGAAAAACCCTTTGTACCGTAGAACTTTCTAAAAAATTAATTCCGGGTCAGCTTTCCTATAGTCTGGGAAAACTGGTGCGAGCCCTGGGTATTCCGCTTAGTGATAGGCACAGGGCAAACGGGGATGCACTGGCGACCGTAAAACTATTCAAGATGCTTCTGGTGAAAGATACCGGGAAAGATATTTTAAAGCAATCAGTACGCACAGAACCTACCCTGCTGCTAGACACAAAACTCGTCCAGATCCTGGATGAATTACCTTCCATTACAGGAGTTTATTATCTTCACAATCAACAGGGAGAGATTATATATATTGGCAAGAGCAAGAATATTAGAAAGAGGGTCAATCAGCATTTTACAAATGATAACCACAGGTCAAAAGAAATTCAAAAAGAAGTGGCTTCGGTAAGTTTTGAGGCTACAGGAAATGAATTGGTTGCCCTTCTGAAAGAAAACGAAGAAATCAAACTTAATAAACCTAAATATAATAAGAGAACTTCAAAACCTGTTTTCAGTTATGCCCTTTACAAGTCTATAGATGAAGATGGCTACATAAATTTGAAGATTTCCAGAGCTGACGCGCGGAAACAAAATATTACAACCTTCAACGGACTACAGCAGGCCAAATCTGTATTGCAGAATATGGTTGAAAATTACAGACTGTGTCAACGTTTTACCAGCCTGCACAGCGGAAATGACAATTGTTTCAGCCACTCCCTTAAAGCATGTAACGGCGCCTGTATTGAAGCAGAAACTCCTTTGGAGTACAATGAGCGCGTTCAGGAAATGATATATAAAAACAGCTATAGAGATCAAAATATGCTCATCATAGACAGAGGCCGGGAGATAGATGAAAAAAGCGCCTTACTCATTGAAGATGGGGAATTTAAAGGAATTGGATACTTTAATTTGAATTATCAACTAAATAATATAGATATTGTACGCTCAGTGATCACTCCTATGAAAAACGACAGGGATGTGCGGCATATAATACAAAGTTATTTACGAAGAAATAAAAGATTGAAGATCATCCAACTTTCTACCTATGAATAAACTTCTACTCGTTCTTTACTTTATTTTACCCTGTGGTATCTCTGCCCAGGAAGTTTACAACAGTAATAACATCCAGGTGACAGCCAATGAATTATCTGCTACCACGTATGATCAGGATACAACTGCTAATGCCCTTTATATCTATGAAAAAGGCTTCAGCAGATTTCAGGAATTTGGTAATTTAAATCTGGTAACTGATTATTCAGCAAAAATAAAGATCCTTAATCCTGATGGATATCAACATGCAAATGTTGAAATACGGCTTCGAAAATCAAAAAATGGAAAAGAAAAGATCCATACTTTAGAAGCAATCACCTATTATCTGGACAATGGTTTAAAAAAGGCTGTAAAGCTCGATCCGGCTCAGGTATATACAGAAGAAAATGAAAATTATGACCTGGTAAAGTTTACCTTTCCTAATATTTCTCCGGGGGCGGTCCTGGTATATTCTTACCAGATAGAATCTCCTTTTATTTACAACTTCAACACCTGGTGGTTTCAAAGCGGTATTCCGAAAATTTACAGCGGCTTCGATACAAAGATCTTTGGAAACTACAATTACAATATTAAAAAAGTAGGGGAACTGTCATTGGATATAAACACCAGTGACATTGAAAAAAATTGTTTTAAAATAGATCAATCCTCCACCTCTGCAGATTGTGTTGTAGCAACTTATGCTATGAGAAATATTCCTGCATTTATTGAAGAACCATATCTCACTTCAAGGTATAATTTCATTTCCCGAATAGAATACGAGCTGGTAGAAATTCACCAATTGAACGGGGTGGTCAAGAAATTCACCAAGACCTGGAAGGACGTAGATAAGGAGTTAAAACAGGAAAGAAGTATTGGCCGACAATTAAAAAGAACCTCTTTGGTAAAAGACCTTTTACCTCATGGGGTGCAGCAAAAACCCAATGATCTTACCAAAGCGAAGGAAATTTATGAATTTGTAAAACTAAATTACAAATGGAATGGAGAGTACAAAATATTTAACAACGTAGATATTAAGGACCTTATCAAAGAAAAATCAGGTAATGTCTCTTCCATTAATATTCTACTTCATAATATTCTGGAAGACCAGGGATTTAAAGTGTTTCCGGTTATGAGTTCCACCAGGAACAATGGCCTTCCCACGCAACTATTCCCTGTATTAAGTGAATTCAACTATCTATTGGTTCAACTTGAGGCCGGGGGAAAAAAATATCTTCTTGATGCCACCGAAAAGAATCTGGACTTTGGAGATGTTCCCTTTAGAAGTTTAAACCAATACGGCCGCCTTATTAATTTTAAAAATGAAGGATCCTGGGTAGATATACAGCCGGAAAACTTTTCCAATATCTATATCAAAGATTCTTTACAGGTAAAGGCAGATGGGACATCAAAAGGACACTCTCTTCAGGTTTTTTCCGGCTATCATGCCCTGTTAAGAAGAGATAAAATTGAAAACCTTTCCGATTCGGAAATTTTTAACGGAGTTTCCAATCCTGCAAATTATTCGAAGTCTGTATTGACCACTTTAAAAAATAAAGATTCTGTTTCAGAAGCGCTTCATATTAATTATGTTTTGGAGAACGAAACACAAAAGATCAATGATGCCATTTATTTCAACCCCTTCAGCTTTAAATTTTTTGAGAACAATCCTTTTAGATCTGAAAAGAGGAATTATCCTATAGACTTTGGTTATAAAGATTCTTACTATTACAGTATTAATGTAGAGATCCCTGAAAATTTTGAGGTAGTGGAATTGCCCAAACAAAAATTATTAAGCCTTCCCGAAAGTGGAGGAAGTCTTAGTTTTGTTGTTCAACAACTAAATGAACGAAATATAAACGTGCATTACAGGATCAGTTTTCCGAAATCTATATATTCTTCAGGATACTATCCCTTTTTGAAGGAATTTTTTGATGCCATTATAGAAGTTCAATCCCAAACCATTATTGTTATGAAGGAAAATATTTAAATTTGAATAAACTTCGAGAGTAATTTGAAAAGTCAAACCCCAAGATGGAAAACCAGGCTTCATGAGATCATTTATGAGGCAGATACTCCCATGGGGAAGTTGTTTGACGTTGTTCTTTTATTGACAATTGTCATTAGTATAATTTTGGTGATGCTTGAAAGCATTTCCTCTTTTTCTACAAGATATTTTCGGGAATTTATTATTGCCGAATGGATAATAACTATACTTTTTACTATAGAATATATTCTACGGATTGTAGCTATTAATAAACCAAAAAAATACATATTCAGCTTTTATGGGATTGTTGATCTGCTATCTACCATCCCTACTTATCTTGCATTTTTTTTAAGCGGTGCAAATTTTCTTTTTGCAGTAAGGGCCCTGCGATTGTTAAGAGTTTTCCGGGTCCTTAAAATTACCCGCTATGTAGGGGAATCAACCAAATTAATGACTGCCTTAAGGGATAGTAAGGCAAAAATTCTTGTTTTTCTTTTTGCTGTTTTTGTAATGTGTATAATCATGGGTACGGTCATGTATCTTGTTGAAGGTCCTGAACATGGTTATACCAGTATTCCAATTAGTATATATTGGTGCATAGTAACTTTAACAACAGTTGGTTTTGGTGATATCCATCCCGTTACACCATTGGGAAGGTTTATAGCTTCCATTATTATGATCACAGGTTATGGTATTATTGCGGTACCTACAGGCATAGTGAGTGCAGAAATGAGTAAGGACCGCAATGAGACAAATATTCCAATAAATACCCAGGTTTGTCCTCATTGCAACGAAACCAAACATTTAAAAAATGCAGAATTTTGCCATAATTGTGGAGAAAAATTAAATGAATAGAAAGTATCTGATAAGTATTTCCGGCCCTACTGCCATAGGAAAAACGGCTTTAAGCATAAAACTCGCCAGGGCTTTTAATACTGAAATTCTATCGGCAGATTCCCGACAATTCTACAGGGAAATGAGTATAGGAACAGCGGCACCTTCCGAAGAAGAATTACAAGCGGCACCTCACCATTTTATTCACCACAAATCCATTTTAGATGAATATTCTGTAGGGGATTTTGAGCGGGATGCCCTTGCTAGAACTGAAGAACTTTTTTTAGAAAAACCAATCTTAGTACTTGTTGGAGGCAGCGGGTTATACGTAAAAAGTCTTCTGGAAGGCCTTGATAATTTTCCCGAGATCAATCCCGAAATCCGGCAGGATCTTAATGAACAACTATTAAATGAGGGACTTCCCAAACTTCAGCAACAATTGCAATGGGTAGACCCGGAATATCATAAAAAAATTGATATAGAGAATCCTCACCGTGTAATAAGGGCTTTGGAAATTTCTTTGGGTACAGGGAAACCTTTTTCCTCTTTTTTAAACCAACCCAGAAAACAGCGGGAATTCAACACCGTCAAAATTGGACTAACTGCTCCCAGGGAAGAGATCTACGCGCGCATAAACACAAGAGTGGATCTTATGATGCAGGAAGGCTTACTTGAAGAAGCCAAAGGTCTTTTTCCTCAAAAACATCTAAATGCCCTGAATACGGTAGGCTATAAAGAGATCTTTAGTCACCTTGAAGGCAATTGCAGCCTGGAAGAGGCGGTTGAAGAGATCAAGAAGAATACCCGCCGATTTGCCAAAAGGCAGCTCACATGGTTTCGAAAAGAAGAAGATATTACCTGGTTTTCAAACACAACTCCCCCGGATGAGATCATTTCCTTTGTTAATTCGGAGGTAGAAAAATAAGCTTTCCTATTTAATGATCACCCGGACAATTTCATCTCCTTTTGTTGTGATCACCTTTAAGATGTATACAGCCGATTGCACCCCCGTAAGGTCCATTTCATAACGGGTAATAGTTTCCGGATAATCTTTTGCAGCTATGAACCTTCCCCTGGTGTCGAAAGCTTCCACTCTTAAGATCTGAACTCCTTTTGGGGTTGCAAAAGTGAATGGCCCTGTTGTGGGGTTGGGATAAATAATTGTATAGTCCACATTATCACCTATGGGTGGGGGTGGTGTGTCTTCACATTCTCCGGTAACCGTAACAACAGCTGTTGCTGTTGCTGAATTTCCGTTTTCGTCAGTCACAGTAAGGATCACTTCATTTTGTCCAAGATCCTTACAGGTAAATCTGGTTATGTCCAGGCTTAAGGAGGTAATACCACAATTATCGGTTGAGCCGTTATCGATCATTTCAGGAGTTATAGTCGCCTGTCCGTTATTATCGAGGACTACACTGAGATTATTTGTGCGTAAAACAGGTGATGAGCTATCCTGCACGTTTACCGTGACCGGGCAGCTTCCATCGCTGTCTTCCTCCCCTGCATAGGAGAACGTAATTGTATTGCTGCCAATGTCGTCACAGCTAAATTCTGATCTGCTCAGTTCAAAAGTCCGGTCACCGGGATCGCCGGTGTAGAGGTCTTCTGCTAAAAGCGTGACATTTCCTGTTTCGTCTAATAGCAGGGTAACTTCGTTTCTACAGGTAAAATCTTCTGGATCTGTATTATCCCCGGTAACGGTGACAGTAGTCTGGCAGGAATCGGTATTTCCGGCAGCATCAGTTACCGTTAAGGTAATTGTATTCTCCCCAATATCTGCCGTTGTAAAGCTGGTTTTATCAATTGTCATATCTACTATACCGCAATTGTCAGTAGATTGGAAATTGATTTCTTCTGCGGTTAAAGTGGCTGTTCCACCGGAGCCAAGACCTATCCCAAAGCCTGAGACACAATTGGCCACAGGTGATATATTGTCTTCAAGAACTATTTCAAATGTACAGGTATCAGTTTTTCCATCCAGAGTTGCCGTTAATACAACAATGGTATTTTGGTTTATTATCTCTCCGGGTTCCGGGGATTGTGTAATAACTGCATTCTCGAAATTTAAACTTACACGATCAGTGTAGTTCGGCACCTCAAACTGGCAATTTTGGTCGGTCTGTTCCACCTGATCTCCGGGACAACTTATCTCGATAATTTCTTCTTCAGAAAGAATCACCATAAATTGGCATTGAGTGGAATTACCGGAAGTATCTGTCACCAGAAGCGTTATCTGTGTGTCTTCAATGACCACAGTTCCCTCAGGTGGATTTTGTGTGACAGTAGCAGCTTCACAATTATCTGAAGCAGAAGCCAGGTCCCGGTAATCAGGAAGGGTAAATCCTGTAGAAGGATCGAAATTTTCAAATTGCTCATCAGGACAATTTATTTCTGGATCTGTAGTATCTTCTAAAGTTAGTTCAAAAGTACAGGTATCTACTTTATCTCCTAAAGTTGCTGTTATAAATATAGTCGTATCTTCCTTAATAATTGTTCCCGGCGGGGGAGATTGGGTGACACTGGCTCCCTCCATATTTACACTTCCCTCTGCTGTATAATCGGGAACAGTGAAACTGCAATCAGATCCAAGAGATTCTATTTTATCTGAAGGGCAGCTTATCTCGATGACTTCTTCTTCGGAAAGGATTACCATAAAACTACATTCATCAATATTTCCTGAAGTGTCTGTAACTACAAGAGTTATCTGGGTATTTTCATTTAGAATAGTTCCGGGTTCAGGGGTTTGAATTATCTTCTCCACTCCACAATTGTCTGATGCAGTAGCCTGAGGCATGTAGTCTGGAAGCGCAAATCCTGTGTTGAAATCATAATTTACAGTTTGATCTCCGGGGCATTTGATCTCCGGGACTGTGATGTCTAACAATTCTACAGAGAAGCTGCATTCATCTACAACCGTCCCATTGTCAATTAATTCAATTTTCACGGTAAGCATTTTATCCACCCTTGTTACTGTTTGTGTAAGCTCCGTAGAATTGGTAGGATTTTGGACCGTTACATAAGGTTTAAAATCAATTGCTTCATTTTCGCAATTTTCATCCAGGTATAGTGGAGGAATATCATCTGCTGAAGCGCAGGTAATACTGGGTTGTGGTTCTTCATCTTCTGCAAAGGTTATAGGAAAACTACAACTTCTCACATTACCTGTTTCATCTTCTATTGAAAAAATCGCTGTGGTATTTTCAGATAGAATAGTTCCAATTTCCGGGGATTGGGAATACCGAAGATTTTCAGTACAATTATCGGAATTTGTAAAAAGAACACTGAAATCAGGAACGATATATTCTTTTTCACCTTCATAAGTAACTATTATAGGCATGTTACTGCAATCAGTACGCGGTGGAGAATTATCCCTTACATATACAATGGCAGTACAGGTTACGGCTGCACCATTGGATGCCATAACTTCTAACTGAACATTTTGATCTCCAATATCTGCACAAGTGAATGACGATCGATCAATTTCAAGAGTCACTCCATCCTCAGCAGGATCTCCGTCATATAGTTCTTCTGCTGTAATTTGTGCCTCTCCGTTTTCATCAAGATATACCAACAGATCTTTACAACTTGCTACAGGAGGTTCTGGTACCTCTTCCTCCAACGTAAGCTGAAAACTGCAATCTGCATCATTTCCAGCAGAATCATTCACGTAAAAAGAAACAGACTGACTTGAATAAATGACAGTTCCGGCTGCCGGTGTCTGGACAAGATTGCCCTTAATTTGGTCCCCCGTAGCGCAATTATCTGAAAGTAGAACTTCATCCCGATAATCAGGGACAATAAAACCTTCTTCAGGATCAAAGCTTTCCATTTGTGGATCCGGACATTGAATTTGCGGTTTGGTATTATCTCCAATGAGTACAAAGAAAATACAAGAATCGCTCTGTCCGTTCCTACTACCGAAAATTTCAATGTCGATACTCTGAAAAACTATAGTCCCGGCAGTAGGATTTTGAGAAAACGTAGCCTGCGGAAATTGTTCCTGCAATTCCTGGGTATAATCCGGCACCACAAATTCACAGTTTTCATTAAAATAATCATTTAGATCTGAACATTCAAATTCAAAAGCTGCTTCTTCCTCCTCTAATGTGAGCTCAAAACTGCAATTACTATCGTTTTCTGAAGCGTCTCCTACTGTAAATACAATCTGCTGACTTTCATAAATAATTTCTCCTGGTGCAGGAGTTTGAACAACATTTTCCCTTAATTCTTCTTCTGAAGTGCAATTATCTGAAACCCCTACTTCACTGCGATAATCGGGAACTTCAAAACCAACTGCAGGATCGAAGGTTTTTGTTCTTGGAGAAGGACAATCAATTACCGGTGGGGTTAAATCCTCAAGGATGAGTTGAAAATTACAGGAATCCCTTTGGCTCCCATTCGTAGCAGAAATAGAAACCGAAGTACTGGCTGAAATAAACGTTCCCGCTTCAGGTGATTGCGAAAATTCTGCGTTAGGAAATTCTGCAGCCATTTCTGTTGTATAATCCGGCACCTCAAATTGACAATTTTCATCGAAAATTTCCTCTTGGGTTGGTGGACATTCAATTTCAAACGGTTCCTCCTCTTCGCGTAATGTCAGCTGGAAACCGCAGTTATCACTAATTTCTGCAGCATCTTCTACGCTGAAAGAAATCTGCTGACTTTCATATATAATTGCTCCCGCTGCAGGAGTTTGAATCAAATTTTGTCTCAATTCTTCTTCTGAATTACAATTATCTGAAACCTCTGCTTCACTACGATAATCAGGAACTTCAAAACCGACTTCAGG
>JAGXIL010000082.1 GCA_024635655.1 Gillisia sp.
GCAGGGATGTGCTCAATCAAATTCAGATTCATAATATCCAAACCTTATCGTCGCCCGATGAAATATGAAATGTGTTTCAGTTTCCTCAAATTCAATGTTATCAAAGAAAATGGTATAGTCTACATTATTGCTTCCCGTATGAACCCTTCCGGAAAAGGAGGTTCCTTCTAATTCATGATCTTCATAAACCATCCCGGTAGTAAATTCCCAGGAAATATTACCTTCTTCCAGTCTGGCACTTATTCCCACGTGCGGGGTAAAATGCGGGGATTTCGTAAAAGGTTCGAATCCAAGAAATGTAAAAGTCATTTCAGGATTATCATTGAAATTGATACAGTCCATAGGTTCAATGATAAAAGATTCCTGAAAATCTTTACTGAAGCAGGTAGCACTTTCTTCATTGTTGTCATCGCCAGGTGAGCAACCTGAGAAAAATAATAATAAGATCAGGTAATATATATATTTTGTATAGTAGTTTTTCCCATTCCTGCCAGGGGTAAACCGAATAGATGGCCGGGTTCAGGTGATCCTTGCTGTGTAAGATCTGTACTACAGGCCGGCATAAAGAGGATTAATTATAATAATGCAGTTTTGTATCATGTATTTGTAAAAAAGGTTGCTAAATGTAAATGAAAAATCCATTCAAAATTTAATTATTAAATCAAATTATTTTTTCGGACAAGAAATATGTAGAACCTGGTCCGCTGCGCAAATTCTTCAGACTTTGAGCTCCCACCAACATCTTGAAAACTATCACCGTCTTAACGTCTCCAGACGTTTCCAAAAATCCCACCTGTAATCAAGGGCTTAATATTGATTATAGCTCACCATCGTCCAACCCTTTAAGACATCAGCTATGGGATTATCAGCTAAAGTCACCCCATCCAGCACAGCATTATCCTGAACATAATTTGATGCACTGGAATAACGATAATCTGAGGCTCTGGTCACAATGCCCGCACGCACCGGGTTTAAATGAATATAGTCCAGTTTTGACCATAAAAAATTTTCACTATATATTTCCTCTGCATGATTCCCATACTGCCACACCTGATAGTTCTTGTTTCTGTTATGAGTAAAGGTTGCCTTATGAAGACGCTCAAGGATCCATTCCCTCCTGCTTTCAGGGCTATTATGAAGCAAATCAAGGATTTTAGTGGCGGTAAACTTTTTAAAATCCCTCAGCAGGTTTGAAAGTTCTCCATGTTCAGACTGGACGATCAAATGAATGTGGTTGGTCATGATTACATATCCATACAGGATCATTCCCTTATTTTTAATGCAATAGGAAAGGCTGTTTATTATACAATCCCTGTAATTTTGCCTGCTGAAAATATCTATCCAATCCACAATTGTGGCCGTAATAAAATGAGCCCTCGTTTGATCTTTTATAGTGTAACCTTCTTTCAAATTATTTTACTTTCTTTAAAAATAAGGAAAAATGTTTCATCAACCAATCTGCACATAGCCGGCGAATTTAAAACGATGCTCCGCTGCGCAAAGTCTTCAGACTTTGAGCTTTCACTCACGCCCCGCTGCTCAAAGTCTTCAGACTTTGAGCTTCCACCAACATCTTAAAAACTATCCCCGCGCCAATGTCTCCAGACGTTAACTCGAATTTTGATACAACGGGAAATCCTCACTGCGCATTTGAATCCGGGGCAGGTTCTAACACAATTGTATCGTGAAGTCGGGAGACTTCAAGACGATTTTCGATTCTCTCACGACTGCAGGAGGCTCAAAGTCGTGAGACTTTGCGCAGCGGGGATACAACGGGAAATCCTCGCTGCGCAATTTAATTCGGGGCAGGTTCTAACACACTTGTAACATGAAGTCGGGAGACTTCAAGACGATTTCCGTTTCTCTCACAAATGCAGCAAACTCAAAGTCATGAGACTTTGCGCAGCGGGGATTACAAGTGGACAGAGAAACAAATGATAGATTATTATGCTTCTTCAAAATTGTCAGGACATTGCAAGCATAGCCTCAGATGATCTCTGCTTTGCAACATAAATTCAGATATGATTTTCGGCTCTCTCGCGATTGCAGGAAGCACAAAGTCATGCGACTTTGCCCAGGGGGGTTATATAAAAGTGTAATTGCTTACAATATTTATCAGCCCTGTTACATAATCATTGTCTTGCAATGCATCAAAAGTAGTAAAAGCTAATTAATACCGAATTTTACAAAAAAAACATTTTAATGAAGATATTTTTATTCATAATGATCAGCATTTGTACGATCTCCTCATTTTCGCAGGAAAATGAAGTTAAGTTTGCCTTACACGATGGTGTTGTCATAGGTGGCTATGTAGATCATGGCGGATTTTTAAATTTTACAGTTCCCAATATTAATATCGGGGATGGTAATTCAAAATTTATGTTAGGTATGCTTCCCTCACTTCGAATTAAGAAAGACAACGGAACTCCCAGAAATGCTTATATAACTCCCAATCTGGGAGCTGGTTTTACATACATTCATAAATTTTTGGCCATTCAGTTGCCCCTGTATTACAACGCAAAAACAGCATCAGAAAATGGAAGGTGGCATTTGGGATTAGGTGTGGGGATAAGAATTAATGGGTTTACCAAAACTAATTAAGCAATGACTAAAATTATCCATGAGCTGCTGCTGTATCCATAACCTCCATTGCCCTTATTTTCAAGATACCTTATTTTATACTCCCCGCTGCGCAAAGTCTTCAGACTTTGAGCCTCCACTCACGTATTAAAAGCTCGCACCGCCCAAACGTCTCCAGACGTTAACACGAATTTTGATACAACGGGAAATCCTAGCTGCGCAATTGAATTCGGGGCAGGTTCTAACACACTTGTAACATGAAGTCGGGAGACTTCAAGACGATTTTCGATTCTCTCGAGATTGCAGGAGACTCAAAATCATGAGACTATGCGCAGCGGGGGAAATTTTCGCGGCGCATTTGAATCCGGGGCAGGTTCTAACATACATGTAACATGAAGTCATGAGACTTCAGGACGATTTTCCCTTCTCTGACAATTGCAGGAAGCTCAAAGTCATGAGACTTTGCGCAGCGGATTCTAACACACTTGTAACATGAAGTCGGGAGACTTCAAAACGATTTTGTTTCTGTCGAGATTGCAGGAGGCTCAAAGTCGTGAGACTTTGCGCAGCGGAGTAAAAAATGCCCCAATTGGGGGCTGGGGGGCCTCGCTGTTTATTTTTAGATCTCTAAGATTTTAGAGATCAAAATTTTATAATCCCGGACATTCCTGTTGAAATTTTTCTGTAAGTGAAGCCCCAAGAAAATTCCTAATACCAGTAGTGCTCCTCCAAATAATAACATATAGGAATTGCTACCTGCTTTCAATATTATCGCAGCTATAAAACCCAATCCCAGGATGATATGTACAAATATTAATAGTTTCGAAAATGGGTGGTGAGTAAAAGAAATTTCTACGTCGGTTTTATGTTCAGGCTCAGCTTTATGTATTTTACCATTTACAATTATAATATTTTGGGTAAGTAATTCAAATGCAAGCAGAGCCCTTTTGCGAATTTCAAATTTCACCAAATTTGCAGTATCATCATTCCTTTTAAAGACAAAATTGTTAGCGCCTTCAAGTGAGGATTCTAATTTTTTGCTAATCTCTTTCGGACTGCTTTTTAATTGAAAATTCCATTTTTTCATAGTATATTTTTAAGGGTTTGGTGACGTCTCCAATAAATCGTTGCTGGTTCCAACATACCTGGAACATAAAGTCTGGGACTCCCGCTGCGCAAAGTCTTCAAACTTTGAGCCCCCACTCATGTGTTGATAACTATCAGCGCCATAACGTCTCTTTACGTTAACACGAATCTCGAAATAGCACAAAACTGGTTGCTGGTTCTAACAAACATGGACATGAAGTCCTGAGACTTCAAGACGATTTCCGTTTCTCTCACAAATGCAGCAAACTCTAAGTCATGAGACTTTGCGCAGCGGGCTGAACTCTGGAATAATGCCATCGAGGGGTTTAAATGGTAATTTAAACGCTTTTCCTAAGAACCGGCGGGTAGGGCAGTGCCGGAAAAAGTAAGGAATAGTAAATCTAAATAATTTCTTAAAATAATAAAGAGGAAAGCTGAGAAGTTTTCAACGAAAAGATTAACAAAAAGAGTAATGAGGGGCGCGAGAAGGGATTTAATGTAAGAACACTGTGGTGAAACTGTATAATAAATATTGAAATATTTTTTTATTTACCATTTTTAATTTATGACATGTTTAAGCTGCAATTTTTTAACAATATATGTTTCCAAAACAGCGCTTCTATTTAAATAAATCCTCTTTAATTAAAACGGCTAAATCATTGAGCAGCAGTCACTTGTTGACAAAAAAGTCTTTGATCAAATTATTAATTTAAAACAAAATGGCTTATCTTATAGGATGCCCTGCCAATATATAAATATGCTATAGATATGGTCAGGTTCCTACTCATATTTCTTTTGCTGTTCAATAATTCTGCTATTTCTCAGAACCAGAAATACGTCTTTAAAACTATTGATATTAATGACGGACTGTCTCAAAATTCTGTAGTTGACATTGTTGAAGATCCAACAGGGTTCCTTTGGTTTGCCACACAGGATGGACTAAACCGGTTTGATGGCCATAATTTCCTTGTTTTCCCAATAGCCTTTGACGATATCACAACTCCGGATAATGCCCAGTTGGGCAAACTCCAGGTTCACGATAATAAAATTTGGATGATCAAAAAAGGCGGTAAAATAGATGTTCTCGACCTATTTACGCAGGAAATTAATGAATTTAGGACAGCAGGCCGTAATAACAGACCTTTACCGCCTGTTAGTGATCTGCTTATAGACAGCAGAGAAGGCTTATGGATGGGAACTCTGGATCAGGGTTTATATTATCAGGACAAAAATAAATTACTTCACAACTATCGAAAAGGATCAAATTCCGGTAAAAACATCATTAATAACAGGGTGCGTTCTGTTTTTGAAGACAGCCGTGAAAATATCTGGGTTTTGACCCATGGAGGTGTTACGAAAATTTCGGGAAATATTTCAGAAGATCATTTGGACGGTGTCAATACGAATGTGTTTACAGAAGCTCCGGATCGTAAACTTTGGATTGGAAGCCTGGGCAGCGGCGTTTTTTACACAGAGCCGGAATCAGAGCAGTTTAGGCCTTTCCGGGGATATGGGAATAAGAAGCTTCCGGAAGACCTGGTGGTGGAAGCGATCTATGCAGATACCCGGAACAGGATTTGGGTTGGCACCTACGGAAACGGACTTTATATCATCGATACCAGGCTTCAGGATATTACTCACCTGTTGCCGGACCGGGATAATTCTTCAGCATTAAATTTTCAGGATATACTTTCTGTAATTGAAGACCGGAATGGGGGAATATGGTTAGGATCAGACGGAGGCGGGATAAATTATTATAACAGGCAGTTCAATAACTTCAAAAAAACAGGAATTGAACATGTAGATAATGATATTTCTATTGAACAGATACGGGCAATTACCACAGATGACGATGGGCTGATCTGGCTGGGCACTTCAGGCCAGGGACTAACTTCTTTTGACCCCGTCCTGAACAAATATAAAACTTTTCACCTTGAACCTTTTAAAAAGGGAATAGCAAATTATGACAGAATAGTTTCATTGCAGGTAAAGGACAGCGGTGACCTATGGCTGGGAACCCAGGGAAACGGGCTCCTTATCATGGACATGAAAACAGGTGACATTAAAAAGTGGTTCACCACTGAAGCAGCTGAGAAAAGCAGCAGGATACCAGATAATACGATCTGGTCTATATTGCCGGCGCAGGGAGATCGAATGTGGGCAGCTACCAGAGATGCGGGTTTACTGCTTTTAGACGAAGAACAGGGACTCATCAAGGAATATAAGCTCCCTTTTGAAGAAGGAAAAGAAGACCGGAATGTTCAGTGTATTATAAGATTAGATCCATACCGGCTGGCACTGGGGTATGAGGAAAAGGGAGTTCATATTCTGGATCTTTCTACGGGAAATTTCAAACCTGTAACCAATCCTGTTATAGAAAATACTTTGGAAGGAGCAACAGGAATTAAATCCCTATTTTATGAAGATAACTGGCTGTGGATAGGAACAGCCGGAAGAGGGGTCATAATTACTAATTTAATTTCCGGAAAAACCCGGGTGCTGAATGATAAGGAATGGCTGCCAAACAACATGATATACGGGATGTTGCCCGAAAAAAAAGGTGCCATCTGGATGAGCAGTAATAAAGGAATTTTTCGCCTCGTTTACCGCTACAGCTCCAATGCTGTGGAAATTCAGCAAATATTTCCGTATAACGTAGATCACGGCCTGCAGAGCAACGAGTTTAATACAGGGGCTTATCACAGATCTGAGGACGGCCACTTATATTTTGGTGGAATTAGCGGATTGAATTTTTTTCACCCCAAAGATATCAGGCAAAACCAAAAACATGAGGATGTTGTTTTAACAGGAGCCATGATAGGGAATAAGCCTATGGAAAGTGATACCGTGATCACTCATCTAAAGCAGCTAAACCTGTCTCACCAGGAAAATTCCCTGTCATTCAACTACACGCTTCTCGATTATATTTCTCCGGATAATCTTCATTACCAGTACAAACTGGAAGGCTACGACCAGAACTGGCAGGATGCCGGGAACAGGAACTATACAGCCTACACCAATCTACCTCCCAATGATTATACTTTTAAAGTAAAGGTTTCAGATAAAATATCTGAGGCAGCACCCATCACTTCCCTGGATATTTCTATAGCTGCTCCTTTCTACTTGCAGTGGTGGTTCCTGATGCTTTTGACAATGGTCACTGCTACTTTTATCTATGGACTTCACCGGTATAGGGTCTATCAATTACTGCAGGTACAAAAAGTAAAGAACAATATTGCTGCAGATCTCCATGATGACCTGGGTGCCCGGCTTACCAACATTCACTTTTTGACCGCTATCTCCAGGAAAACGGGAGATTCGGGAGGAGAAAACTTTAAATATCTAAAGGAGATAGAGGAAGAAGTAGAGGCATCTTCCAAATCGCTGGACGAGATCGTATGGAATATCAATATGGATGATGAGAGCCTACAGGAAATTATCGCAAAAATGAGAAAATATGCCGGGGAAGCACTTGAACGCGAGCTTGAATATCACATTGATATAAAAGGAAAATTTCGGAAAAAAAAGATGTCGATGCAAAAACGAAGAGAGCTGTTCCTGGTATACAAGGAGCTGCTGAATAATATAAGAAAGCACGCAAGAGCAACAAAAGTTAAAATAAATATTTTAGCACGGGATGAAATTTTCTTTATGGAAATAGAAGATAACGGACGTGGTTTCAATCCTCGAAAAAAATATAAGAGGAATGGATTACGCAATATAAAAGAAAGGGTTAAAAAATGGAACGGAACCTTAACTATTAAGTCTGAAAAGAACAGAGGAACCCTGGTAAATATTCAAATACCATTTGACAATTGGTGGAGTAGCGTTTGGTAGGAGATATATAACTTTTTTTGAACCTCATTTAATTTCAATTAATTTTCAAACTATACAAAGATGATAAAATTGGTACTATTTGAAGATAACAGCAAATTGCGCAGATCAATAAGCTTTTTATTTCAGTACAGCGAAGATTATAAACTGGTTGGAGCTTATGAAAATGTACTAAATGCAAAAGAAGTATTACAAAAGGATCTTCCTGATGTGGTCCTGCTGGACATCGACATGCCGGAAATGGATGGTATATCAGCAATTCCTATAATCAAAGAAACCAATCCGCTGATATCCGTGATCATGTACACGCAATTTGAACATGATGAAAAATTGTTCAACAGTTTTTGTGCCGGTGCTGACGGATATATTTTAAAGAATACTTCCCCTCTTAAACTTTTTGAAGCTATTGATGAAGTGCGGCAGGGGGGAGTACCATTATCTCCGGCTGTGGCCAGGAAAATGCTGAATTTTTTCCAGGAGAAAAAAACACCTAAAAATAAATACGGACTCACAGATAGGGAAAGAGAGGTCCTGCAATTACTGGTAAAAGGATACAGCGTTAAATTGATTGCCTCAGAATTACATATAGCTTATGACACCAGCCGCTCCCATCTCCGGAATATTTATCATAAATTACACGTACAATGTGGTAAGGAGGCCATCGCAAAAGTACTGGCAGAACGTATTAGATTTTAATTTAATGATCTGAAATGCTAACAAAAGGAAAAATTTTATCATATTAAGGAAAATTATATCATCTTATTTCCCGATTGGGTGATAACGGCGGGATCTATATCTTTCTCATCTCCTAAGACGTTTCCACTGCATATTTGTTATCTATATTATTTTTCCAAACAATAGCACTGTTAGTGATCGTTTAACTTTCATTTCATCCTGATTTTAGTGCAGAAACTTCGTATTCAAAGAAAATAATTATTATAGGGATCTAACTTTTTTAAAGGTTTGGCGGGCATTAATTACCAAAGATTCTGATCATCTCACCCATAAGGACCACAGAATCAACGTGTAAGTAATTGAAAGCCAATTAATTCACCCTAAAAGGCGATTGCGGGCAGGGGTTTAAATGGGTAATTTTATATCAAATAAATTACTAACCTTTAAAAACTTATATTATGAAAACGATGATGATTTTTTTGCTCATGGTATTTAGCATGAGTAATGTACAGGCTCAAAAAGAGCTGAATAAAGAGAACTACGTCAATGTACTGGATGAAGTAAACGTTAAATATGAAAACAGTATAAAAGGTGTAACTAATGTGGAAGGCTACGATCTTGTGGTGAAAGAAAACTACAGAGGCCAATTTGAAGAAAACCCTATTAAATTTTGCGATGAGAATGTTGATATAAAGTCTTTGATCGATCATGTAGAACCAGGGGAATATGACAACTATGAAATAGTGTTAATGACTAAAAAAGGTTTTATAAAGGCTGTTTATGATGTTGAAGGAGATCTTCAGAAAACAAATCAGAAATTCAAAAATATCCTTTTGCCGAGAGACATTCTTCATAATCTAGTACGGGATCACAACGGGTGGTCTATGACTGAAAACAAATATGTGGCCAGTGGAAAAGAAAATAAAGTCCACAAAGAGAAGTACATTATCTATATGGAAAATGGGGATAAATCAAAAAAGTTAAGGATAAAACCTACTATAGCTTCCCAAGGAAGAGGTTATTAATATGAAGGGCCTCAAAAGAGCATTTTTGAAATAAAATTTTAAGGTATTTAATTCCTCCGGGGCTATTCCCGGGGGAATTATTATTTTAAAAAATTAAATGCAAAAAGATTTAGGAGATAAATTTGAAGATTTTTCGTCTCTTAGTTTAAACTGCAGCTAGTAAAAAAATGAGAATTTCTGGATGTTGTCCAGGAAATATTAAAATTTGTTTTAAAGGTTTTTAATGTGACGAAAAATAAATCTTAATACTAAAGAATTAAAATTCCCTCTCATCCTGTATACCCCGAATAGCAGGTTCTTTTTCATCAAAAAGATCGCAATCTATTTGTATGGAAAGATTATCAGGCCGCGGAAAAGCTTCTGAAGATACTTCCAGTTCCTTATTGGCATATACTTTCTTCATGTAAATTCCCCAGATGGGAAGGGCCATTGTAGCTCCCGCTCCATATTGAATTCCCTGGAAATGTACTGCACGGTCTTCTCCACCCACCCAAACTCCGGTAACTAGATTAGGAACCATTCCCATAAACCAGCCGTCACTTTGATTTTGCGTGGTTCCGGTTTTTCCGGCAATGGGATTCTTGAAATCATAAGGATACCCGGTAACCGCACGTTTATAAACCTCCTGATTACCGGCAGAATTACCTCTTAATCTTACCCCGGAACCGTTTTGGGTTACTCCTTCCAGTAAATTGACGGTGACATAAGCCGCCTCGGCACTTAGTACATCCCTGGTTTCGGGAATATGCCGGTAGAGCACGGTTCCGTTCCTGTCTTCGATCCTGGTGACCATTACCGGTTTTACATATACTCCCTCATTCACAAAAGTGCTGTAGGCATTGACCATTTCAAACACACTCAAATCTGCAGTTCCAAGCGCAATGGCAGGGCCTTCAGGAATATTCCGGGTATCAATACCCAGATTACCCAGCATTTCGATAACAGGCCCGGGCCCGGTCCTGTCAATAAGCCTGGCAGTGATTGTATTAACCGATTGTGCCAGGGATTTTTTAAGGCTGAGCATTCCCCCGTATTCCCCATTACTATTCCGTGGAGACCAGTCCCCGGAATTGTTGTGTTTTCCGGCTTCTATAGTGTATCTGCTCATGGGTAAGGTATCACAGGGAGATAATTTAAGCTGATCTATTGCGGTGGCATAAACAAAGGGCTTAAAGGTTGAGCCTACCTGACGTTTTCCCTGCTTTACATGTTCGTACTTAAAATGCTTGAAATCGATCCCGCCAACCCAGGCTTTTACTTCCCCGGTTTGAGGCGTCATCGACATCATCCCGGTTTGCAAAATAGATTTATAATACAGGATGGAATCCCGTGGGGTCATTACCGTGTCTTTGGCCCCCTTCCAGCTAAAGATCTGCATTTGGCGTTTCTCATGAAAAGATCTTGTGATCTCTTCTTTTGATCTTCCCTGGGCTGCCATGGTTTTCCAACGTTCAGAAGAACGCATGGCACTATTTACGATGGAGGAAACCTCAATTTCATTAATGCCCCTGAATGGAGCGGTTTTATTGTTCCGGTTCTGGTGATCAAATTCTTTCTGGAGGTTAGACAAGTGCATTTCTACAGCCTCTTCAGCATATTGTTGCATCCGGGAATCTATACTGGTGTATATCTTTAATCCGTCGCGGTAAATACTGTAATTATCACCTTCAGGTTTAGGGTTTTTCGCGATCCAGTCTCTCATAAACCCCTGTAGATAAACCCTGAAATAGGTGGCGATCCCTTCATCATGACCCTGGGGGGTGAATACAATCTGCATGGGAAGTGCCTGCAAAGAATCTTTTTCTTCACCGGTAAGGAATCCGTTCTTTTCCATTTGTTTGAGAACCTGGTTTCTTCTTTGTTCTACCAGTTCCGGTCTCCTCACCGGGTTGAACAGGGAAGAGTTTTTCAGCATTCCTACAAGCACAGCAGATTCTTCAGGATTTAGATCTTTTGCCTCTTTCCCGAAGTAAATATTAGAAGCAGAACGTATTCCAATGCCCTGGTATCCAAATCCATATTTGTTGAGATACATGGTCATGATCTCTTCTTTGGTGTACTGTCTCTCAAGACGGATAGCGATCACCCATTCCTTTGTCTTTTGAAATACTATTCTTTCAAAAGCGTTGGAAGCCACGTTTTCAGTAAATAACTGTTTGGCCAACTGCTGGGTAATCGTACTTGCACCACCACGGGTTCCCAAAAACAAAACAGCTCGTAAAGTTCCTAAAGCATCAATACCGGAATGTTGGTAATACCTTTGATCTTCGGTTGCAACCAAAGCCTGCACCAAATGTTTGGGAAGATCTTCATATATCACCGGGGTTCGGTTTTCGTAGTAAAATTTTCCCAGCGTTTTCCCGTCAGAGGAAATGACCTCCGTGGCCAGATTGGTCTCAGGGTTTTCCAGTTCCTCAAATGTTGGCATAGGCCCAAGAAGGCCCTGGCCTGCAAGCACGAAAAGCAGTACCGCTGCAAGAATTCCAAGTGCAAAGACAGCCCAGAACCAGGCTATATAGGAGGTGTATCTGGTTCTTTTTGCACCTTCTTTTTTTGCTCTTCCGGATGTTTTAGTCATTCTTTTTTATCTAAACTTTTAAGTCATTTATTCCAGATCCTTTCTGTATGCGTTAACCATTACAGACGAGGACAAGATTTTTTCTGATGATCGAATAAAGGGAAAGCGTAGCATGATCAGGCTTATCAAATGGGCAGATCCAATAGCTTTGGGGTTTTGATATGAAACTGTCTTAAGCATAGATTTCGAGCTGTTGTGCCTGGTTAATTCGCAATAATTTCGTTTAAAGGGGCATCAAAGAAATCGGTTAGGATCTCCATCTCTCCTGTCTCTTTATTTTTTGTAAAGGGAATTCCTCCGTTCACATACTGAATAACCCCGTCCCTGTCAATAATCAAATTGAGCGGATAGCTTTTGTTTTGTAAAGTATTATTCAGAAAAGAGTCAGCACCCACAATATGATCAAAATTAAAATCTCTTTTCTCAAGAAACCTCTTCACCCTTTCGGCATCATCAAAGGTGATCGCATAGAACTCCACCTTATCTTCGTATTTCTCTTTCAATTTGTTCAGTTCCGGCATTTCCTCAATACAGGGAACGCAGGCGGTAAACCAAAGATTGATGAATAACACCTTTCCTTTCAAAGCTTCTGAACTGATTGCTTCCCCACTTAAGGTGGAAAGTTCAAACCCCGGAAAATCTTTTCCGACCGCGCTACCAGGTAAAGAACTTTGGGAGAAAGAATTGATGCTGAGAAAAAACGCCAAGATCGTTACTAAATTTTTCATTCGTTTTTTGTTATTGATTGATATTAACGCCAAGGGCTTTGTCATGGATTATTAATTGCACTATAGTGTTTATAAGCATAAGGTACTTAAAATTCGAATTCGTGCGGGAACAAGCAAGTACTTATAGCCAATATAGTAAGTAATTCCTATTTCGCAATTTCCTTTATAATTCTACCTAAAGCTCCTTTTGTTCCGTCCATTACAGTTTTATCAGCAGATGGGAAATTCAAATATGAGTTCCCTAAATGAGTATTGTGTTTTGTATGTAATAATAAATTTCCATTTGCATCGTAATATTGCATTTCCACCTCTGTATCTTCACTTACTCCAATGGGAATGAACATACTGCTATATTTTACATTCAAAAATATGAATTGAGTCAAAATTATTCCGTCCAAATGATTTTTGGCACAGATGTTCTTAATGTCGGTCTCTGTCACGCTTTCAAATTCTTCAAATTTTTCGACCATTATTTTGTTAGATTGTATGTTATGCATTGTGAGATGGTTGATCATAGTGCTGTCGTAGATCTTCGTACTTCCTTTGACTATTTTTTCCATAATATCTTCGTTTGCAACTTGACTAAATCCAATTTTGGTGGGTTTATTCAAATGAGATTTCGTTCTATAAAGTGTTTTTGTTCCCATTGCCCCACAGCTTGTTAGTGCCATTATTAAAATCAGCAGAATGATATTTGATATATTTTTCATAGGTTTCATTAAAATGCTAATAACTTGTAAATAAAGTACTGGCCAGGAATAAATGTCATATTAGAAGATCAGACTGAGCAAATAAGCACCTTGACTCAGAAGAGAGGCCCAGCCCTTCAAGAAGTACCGTGAGTTTTTTATTTATATTTTTCCGCATTGTGAACGTAATTTTGTTTTGTCAATTTACTTTTCCTCTTTCAAAGGAATTCCAAAAAGTTTCATCATATTCAACTCTATTCAGAAGGGAATTGTCCAGTCTGTTCTCCCATGTAATTACATGTAGATCTTCATCTGTGAAATTTGAGAGATAAGAATGGCCTTCAAAAGTATGATTGACAAAATCCCCCTCCATATTTGTCTTCTCACTGTAGCTTCGGATAAAATATTCTGAAGGATAGTATTTCCCATCCTGATGTTTTTCATATAAACTGCTGGTCTCAGATTTTCCCCTGTATACATCTTTAAATTCTCCCAACCAATATTTT
Organism: Gillisia sp.; assembly: GCA_024635655.1. Classification (GTDB taxonomy): domain Bacteria; phylum Bacteroidota; class Bacteroidia; order Flavobacteriales; family Flavobacteriaceae; genus Gillisia. Next base: position 13,702 of record JAGXIL010000082.1, read on the forward strand.
ACCTTTTCCACGTCTTCTTCCGGGATCTGAACATCCCAGTTCTGAACAACCTTAACTATTGCACGATCCTTCTTGTTGATATATACAATTCCTGAATAGGATGTAGGAAACCAGCGATTTGTATAGCCAAAGCGGGTCTTATTTGTGCTGTACCTGATAATGTACAGCTCCTGATCTTCAGGTTTACCGGATTGAACGAATTCCAGGTTAAATTTTTTATATTTTCTTTTATGAAGGACACTTGCAAATTTTATAGGATCCTCTCTAAATCCCGGAAGGCGTAAAGCATTCTCATAATTTTTTTCCGGTTGCACCTTATTCCATTTCACCTGCTCCACTTTTTGATAAACCGGATGTGTTTCACGGGCCCCTCCTGAATAATCGGTGGTGATGATTTCAAGGTCCTGCAGTTTCTCATCATCTCTGTTTAGAATAAAATGCCCGTACCGGCTAAAGTTATAAGGGTTCATAAAATAATTTTCCTCTATATTCTGGATCGCTTTCTTCAGGATCTTTTTTGGCGAGCTTTTATGGCCGGTAAGTATCACTTCCTGAAGCTGTTCCAACTGAGGATGTAAAAGAATATTTTGGCCGAGTTCAGAAAGAGAGACCTCTTTGATTTCATAGCCAATAGAAGAGATCTGGAGTACCCCATCTGCCGGAAGGTTCCCTGCAGGAAGTTCAAAATTCCCCTCTTCATCTGAGATGCGGTACACTTCTCCATTAAGCAAAATAACCGTAGCATAGGGCACAGGAGCCTTTGATACCGCATCCAGGAGCGTGGTCTCTAATCTCCGGGTTTCAAATTTCGCTGTCACAGGTTGCGAAGGAGCTACATCTTTATTTGGTGCCTGCTCCTCTGTTTGCTTTATTTCTTTATGTTTGGGTAAGGTGGCTTCCCTTATAAATATATAACCATCGTGCAGTTGATCCAGCCGTGCTTCTGAAAAATTAATGAAATTCAGGAGGCGTTGCTGCCGGGGCTTTCGCATGGCATCCTGAGAAGAGCTTACAAATAAAATCGGCTCATGTAAAGAAGCTAATTCTCCTTCAAATGAAGATTCAAGAACCGGGGTATGGTGCCAGGTTTTCATTTCGAGCAGGGAATCATTGGCATGTACAGTCGCCAGGCTGTAGGCTTTATCCCCAAGGGCCTTTTTAACGGGAGTTCCCATAGAGATGAAATCTTGAAGAACAGGATCTTTAATGCTGGAGATATCGTTGATGATATGTATGTTATCTGCCCAGGCAATGATCTTCTCTTCCGGATGCCTGCGCATATAGGAAAGCAGGTTATCTGCCATTTGTGCATCCCTGTGATTAGAGTTTTTGTCGGCACGATCAGACTTATAGGCTACTTCCTCCTCGTAAAAAGCACTTCTCGATGAGGCAAGCAGGCTTTTAGAAAATTGCAGCCAATGAAAATTTTCATCGGAGGCGGGTAATTTTTCAATACTGCCAATGATCCGGCGGACCTCCTTCTCAAAACTTTTGAACTTGATGTCATCTTCCATGTATACAACTTCATCAAGCACCTCTTCCATAGCAATCCCCATGTCGTCCTTATCCAGACTTATCTTTATTCCATGCTTTTGGCAAAATTCAAAGAACCCATCTACAAAGTCAGAGATATTATTGTTTATCTGGGAATCAAAACCCATCACCTTCAGGTTATTTTTTTCAATGTATTGTACCATCCTCTGAAATTCTTCGGTTTGCGACCATACTCCGAAAACTGCATTATTGAATTCCGATGGTTCAAAATTTGAGTGCTCAGAGTTCATCAGCCATAGATCGTACATTGAAGTTTCCATGGCTATTGTAGTAAAGCCTAATTCCTGGTGGAGATATTCAACTATCCGCGCCTTCATTTCGAAGATATTCCCATACATATGGGTCATTTCACCAAGCATTACCAGCTGCTTTCCTTCCAGTTCCCTTTCCAAAATTTTGAGATCGGAATTGTCCTTTGAATCTGGTGGGAAAAGTTTGTGAGTGATAATTTCCTGAGCTTGCAGGAGAGGAGCTAAAAACAGAAAGCAGAAGAGGGGGAGAATTTTCATGAATATTAATTTCTTTGACTCGATTTATAAAAATTTATGTGGCAGACGTTCATTTAATAAATAAAAAAATAGATGATGTCAAATTATCATGATATAGCCAAAAATTCCTGGAATTAAACTCAGATATGGAGCGAATACTGTGACAACTTTTCCAAAACCTTTTTTTGATAATTTTAATGGTAACCATTGCTATAGCCGGAGTTAGTGAGCATCTTTTTTCTTTACTTTTTCCAATGTCAACACCTTGTAATCGATATTCATACTCTTAGCACTCTCTTCAATGACAGGAGGAAAAAGCGTAGGATTTAAAAGCAGCTTGAAACAGAGCAAATAAGCATAGATCCAGGATAAACCAAAGCAGTAGGGATGCGATAAGTTGTCCTTTGTTAATGAAGTTTTAAAAATAGGTAAATTTTTGAGTACGGCTAATAATTTTGCAGTATTTAAACAAAACTAGTATAATAGGAATTCAGCCCTTAAAAAAGAGGTAAAGTGTATAAGCCTGTTCTGTTAGTTTTCCCTCTCACGCAAGTGACTTCAGAAAATGGAAGAACGGGTTTGGTCATAGCTAAATGTATTTGATGTTGTAAAATACCATACGATTAAAAAGTCTCTCCGGGCAGGCGGTAGGGGAGACCTTCCTGATGAGGAAAAGTATATATCAGTAATCCATAAAGTCAAACTCCGATCTGGATCTTCAGGTAAAATTGTCATCTCAAAAGCATCTGAAGCATATGTTTTGACCCCTTCACTTCATTCCTCAATACTTTCAATGCATTTTACGGCCTATCCACATCATTTTCCATAATCCTTCTTCATTCTTACTATACTTTTATAATTAATCCATTAATCTTTTTTATTAATCGGAATTAGCCAAAAAAGAGGCTGCCTGCAAAGGCAGTCTTTTTTTTATTCTTTAAAGGTAAAATCAGCCGGCTTGCTTCATAGGTAAATGATAATTCTTTCGGAAAACAGCGGTGGCAAGTTTTTCGAAAATTAATGGATTTGAATAAAAAGTGTTTAAGTATTAAAAAGAATTAATCGAATAAACTTTATACGAACCTTCTTCTTCTAAAAATTTCACTCCTGTCCTGATAATTATCATAGTTTTAATTCTTCTTCTTTCTTAATTTTCTTAGATGGTATTGGTAAAACAGCGGCTGCCATATTAATTCTTTTTCTTACAGGAAAACTTTCGAGTTATGGACACTAAATATTTTTTACTTTGGCTTCCTATGATCTTTATTGCATTTGCTAATGCAACTATACGGGAGTTGCTATTCATTAAACACTTTAGCGAGTTTCGGGCACATCAATTTTCAACAATTACCCTTATAATTCTTTGTGCCGTATATATTTGGATCGTGCTTCCTGAATTGCACATCCAAAATAACCGACAGGCGTTTACAATTGGTTTGATCTGGGTGCTTTTGACAGTTGCTTTTGAATTTACTTTGGGACGTTTAGCAAATAAACCCTGGTCTGATCTTTTGCAAGACTATAATATTTTTGCCGGACGTCTTTGGGGTCTTTTTCTCTTGTTACTTTTTATTTTACCATACCTGGTTTATACCATAAGATTTAAGTGAAGTGAGAAGAGAGGAAGTAAAAAAATAGATTTCTGAATTTATATGCCTGCAGTCATTGTCCGGCTTTAATGGTATAAACTCAAGTGAGAAATAAAAAAATATTCTTCCAGTTATAGCCAATATTTACAACCCAATGCATGTGCTAAGATTAAAGAACTATAAAATATTATTGCTACTTATAATTTTTTGACCAGGAATCCCTCTTCGGTTAAATTTGTGTTAATCAAAATTAATCTAAGTTTCTACTTTAAAATGAATTTTAAGTTTGATTATGAATTTATTGCCAAATTGAAATTTCGTGATTTTAGTTTGCGGTTATAAGATAAAAAACAAGCATGCAGATGGTTATTAGGGGTACTAACCAGTTTGCTAAATCAATCCCGGGTACACTACCCGGGGTTTATTTTAAAAAATCCGCTTTTTGGGAATATTATCTTAGAAAGCTCAAGTTACAAGAACTCGTTTAAAGGGTTTAAGAAGTTGAAAAAACCGTTACAAAACATCTTAACTTTTAAGTTTTTGAGAAACTTCCTCTAAAGCAGAACATTAAATATAAAAAAATCCCGGATTGACTGGAATTAATATTTAATGGGTTATTTGCTCGGCAATTGTTAGGATCCTTGACCCTTAATTAAAAACCACCTAAAGCTTCAAATTTACGGTAGTTAAAAATACCTGGTTGAAAAAATCATGATAACCTTCAGGTTCTGTAGCCCAAACCAATTGTGGCATGAAGTCAATTAAAAAATTAAAATCCCAAGCGATTTGTTCAGGCGAATTTGTAATTATGGTATTTCCGTAAGCGCTATGATTAATTGACATATTCTTAGAATGATGGGCATATAATCTGTGTAAAGGTTTAATTGTAATAGAAAATGATCTATACCTTGAAGGAAATAATTTCAACATATTATTTAATAAATCGGTAATTCCTGCAGCTCCTTTATTTTTTGCAAATTAGTTAATTTTAAAGGTTTGGATAGAAATCCCTTGATGAAAGGGTAAATCTTCGTTTCCTTCTTAAAATCTTCAATGGAGGAAGACAATATATAAATTGTGAATTGGTCTTTCACCCTTTCCTCAAATTGCAGAAAAACATCTAAAAACTCCCACCCTGTCATAGAGGGCATATTTACATCCAAAAAAAGAAGAGTAGACAATGCTTCACTGGTACTGTTGTATTCCTCTTTTATATAAGCAAGCGCTTCATCTGGAATAACAAACATTTTTATTTCTGCCTCTTTGTCAAAGCGGTTAATAGTAAATTCACATATCATATTATTAGTAAGGTCATCATCGACCACTAAATAGCGTTGCTTCTTCATATTCAGAATTATAATTAAATGTTTTCTCATTGAAGGTAATGGTGAATTTCGTGCCTTCATTAACTTCACTTTCAATTGAAATTTTACCTCCCAGCAATTCCACCTGGGTTTTTACCAGGAACAATCCCATCCCTTTACCTTCAATATGGTGATGAAATCTCCTGTAAAGACCGAAAACTTGTTCCCCTTTTTTATCCAAATCAATTCCCAGGCCATTATCTTCAAAAGTGATAATAATAGCTCCCTCTTTTGTTTCAGATCTTATCTGTATTTGAGGATAAACTCCAGGTCTGCTATATTTTATACTATTCGCTATAAGGTTGTAAAAGATACTGTGAAGGTAACTTTGTACGGAATGGATAGCTGGTACAGGAAAATGTGTTGTGATCTGTACTTTTTCCTTTTCAATTAAATTTTGAATACTGCTCTTTATAGCGTCTACCAAACTATTCAATACCACTGTTTCTTTCTTCGCATCCATTTCAACTTTTACCTGTAAAATTGCATTTAGATCAGAAATGACAATATCCAGGCGTTTTACATTTTCAAAAAGTGCCATTAAAAATTTGTTTCTCACCTCCTCAGGATACCCTTCATTACTAATCAGATCTGCCAGCCCAAGAATATTGGCAACAGGTGACCGCAGGTTATGGGACACTATAAAAGAAAACTGCTCCAGTCCTTTATTAGCCTCCACCAGCTCCTCTGTATGTGCCTTCAGGTTGTTATTGAGCCCAATAATTTGCAGCTCCGATTCTTTTCTTTCGGTAATATCTTTAAAATAAACTGAAAGTCCATTATTTGAAGGATAGGCAGTAACCTCAATCCATTTTTGCGCCCTTTCAAAATATTCTTCAAAATTTTCTATCGACTTTTCCCTAACAGCCTTATGATAACTTCTATAAAATTGGGTGTCAACAGCATCAGTAAGAACACCCCAAAGATTTTTATCTATAATTTTGTCTTTAGGACAATCCAACAATTCTGCAGAATGTCGGTTCCAGTAGGTTACTGTCCAATCTTTATCAACCATGAAGAAGGCGTCTCCTATACTTTCAAGTATAATTTCTTTTTCTTCTGAGGCCTTTAAAGCTTTCAGTTCTGAATTTTTAATATTGGTAATATCCTGAAAGCTTCCGTTAATTCGCACACATTTGCCATCTACAAAAGTTGGGCGGCCAATCTTTCTCACCCAGCGTTCTTTTCCTTTTGCAGTAATCATCTGGAATTCTAAATCGTAAGGAATATTTTCTTCAAGAGCTTTTACATATGCACTTGACATGGTATTCCTGCTTTGTCCTTCTTTATAAAAAAGAATTCCTTCTTCCAGAGTGGGATCGAAATCCATATCTACCTCATGAATTTCCTTAGTGACAGGGGACCAGTACAGGGTGTTTTTTTCACAATCTATTTCAAAACTTCCTATCCGCGCAAAACTGGAGGCCTCATCTAAAAGTTGTTCCAGTTTCTTTTTCTCTGTAATATCCTGAATTGCACCAACCATACGATAGGCCTTCCCTTTTTCGTCCCGAAGAATAAAGCCTTTTTCTATGACAGAAGCATATTTTCCGTTTGCTTTTTTGAATCTATACGCTGCTATTCTGTGGCTCTCTATTCCTTCAAGGTCGCTATTTAGACTTTCAGCTACACGATGCCTTTCTTCAGGATGAATTTTTTCAAGATAAGCCTCTATTGTTGGAGAAATTTCTTTTTGTGAATAACCAAACATAGCGTAAAATGCTTCCCCAAAAAGCAAAAGGCTTGATTTAAGATCCCAATCAAAAATGGCATCTGAAGTCGCTTTTGAAACCAGTTCATAGCGAATATTGCTTTCTTTCAATGCCGTTTCTGCCTTAACCCTATCGGTAATATCAATACCTACGCATTGGATTTCGCCGGGCTCCATTGCTGTTCCTTTTAGATATACAAAATCCCAGAGGGTGGTTTTTATTATTCCCCTCCTGGCTGGCTTATCTATTTCTACCTGAAAAACCTGATTTGGATTTGTCAGGCATTTTTCTACCGTTTCCTGAACACGAGCGTGATGATAATCCTTTACGGAGACCATGGAATTCTGGCCCACGATTTCTTTCTGTTCATGAATCCAACCAAATTCATCGCTGAATTTCTTGTTGCCATAGGTATATTTGCCCTGGAGGTCTATTCGGATCACATAATTGGTTTGAGACTGGATCAAACCTTTAAATCTCGCTTCACTTTTTACAAGTTTTTCAAGGCTGTTCCTTCGCTCAGTAATATCCTGTACTGTACCTTCAAAGCGTAGCGGTTTACCTTCTTTATCCTTAATTATTTTTCCTTTTTCATGTACCCACTTTATTTCTTCATTTGGTAAAATAATGCGATGCTCATTGTCCATTTCTTTTGTTCCGTCCATGGCCATTAGCTGGTCTAATCCAAATTTTTCGAGATCCCCGGGATGAATGGTTTTTTCAAATTCCTCCAGACTCACCTGAAATTCTTCTTTTTTTCTTCCCCATATTCTATAAACTTCGTCACTCCAAAACAAATATTCCTCCTGAAGTCCTACTTCCCAATATCCTAATTTTGCCAATTTCTCGGCAGTTAGGAGTTTTTCTGTCTTTTCTTTTATTTTTTGTAAAGCCGCTTCTTTTTCTGTAATATCCAGGCAGATTACGAGTCTGCAGTTTCTTTGTTTATACTGCAGGCCATAACCAAAAGTTTCTACCTGAATGCGTTCCCCACCCTTTTTAAGATTGATTAGGCTGTTGTGGCTTACCTCTCCTTCCTCGTTAGACAGATTTGGAAGGGCCTCTTTGACTCTAAGAATTTCTTATTCTGGAAGGAAATCAAGAATAGTGACTTGCATCAAATCTTTACAGGTAAAACTATAGAGGTCTAAAGCAGCCTTGTTTGCATCAAGGATTTCAAAGGTTTCTTTATCATAAATGATATTTGGAAGCGGGTTGTTCTCAAATAATTTTCGGTATTTCTTCTCTGATGTTTTTAATTCCTTTTCTGCTCGTTTTGCTTCTGAGATGTCCCTTATAATCATTGAGGTCAACTTCTCGCCCTTAGCATCCTCAAAAATTGCCGATGAAAGTGAGGCAGGGAAAATATTTCCATCTTTTCGTACCAAGTTGACCTCAAACATTACTTTTCCGTTAATACTTCTCTCCTTAACAGCCTGTGCCACTCGGGTATCGCTTTTATCAACAAGACCAGCCCGTCCCACCTTACAAATATCCTTTTCTGTCCTCTGGAACATTTTGCACGCTGCAGCATTGGCAGCAAAGACTCTTCCATCAGGTGCTGTAAGGAGAATTCCGTCCAGGCTGTTCTCGAAAAAAGAACGGTATTTTTCTTCGCTTTCTTTTATAGCTTTTTCTGCAAGTTTCCTTTCGGTTACATCCCTGAAATCGGCTACAATTCCTACAATTGCAGAATCTTCCATAAAACAGGTAAGGGTAACTTCCAGCCAGCGCCAGGTACCATCTTTGTGCCTTGCTCTCACTGGATTTCCTTCAAAAGGTTTTTGAGGTTTTGCCAGACAATCTTTTAATTTTTCCTGAACACACTCCCGGTGGCATTCGTGGATAATTTCATAAATATTTAAGTCGAGTGCTTCTTTTTCAGTATATCCCAAAACTCCTTTCACAGATGGGGTAACATAACTTAGAGTACCATCAGGATCCAATATGACCAAGGCATCTGCACCATTTTCGATCAGCCTTCTAAATTTAAGCTCATTCCGATGGAGCCGGATAAGATAACCTTCCTTTTCCTTTTCAAATTGTTGTGTCTGCAGTACGTTCTTAATTGCTGAAGGCAACCTCCCCAATCGATCCTTTAAAATATAATCACTGGCTCCTCTTTTTAATGCGCTCACGGCAAATTCATCTGTCATTGCTGCGGTTACGAGGATGACCGGGATCTTATTTTTCATTTTCCCCAGTAGCTCCAATGCCTCAAAAGAATTGAAAGATGGAAGGGAATGATCTGCCAGGATCAAATCAGGGTCAAAATCAACTAAGGCCGAAAGAAATTTTTCTTTCGAATCCACTAACAGGCATTGAAACCGAAAGCCCGCTTTTTTTAAAGTGTTTGAGACCAATAGCGCATCACTTTGCTCATCTTCCAGGTGTAGTATTCTTATAGGCTTCTGCATAGCATTCTCTTAGGGGGTAAAAAGATTCTGAAAGTGGTAATTTTCTCCGGAAATTATTTTTCCCTTATTATTCCCGGGGTGTTTGATTGGCTAATAACCAGTAAAGTCCAAGGTCAACGACTGTTTTGGAAAAATTTTCAAACCCCACCGGTTTCACGATATAACTATTTACTCCCAGTCGGTGGCTCTCGACGATATCTTTTTCTTCCTTGGAAGAAGTCATCATTACCACAGGAATGAACTTGGTTCGGTCATCTGCTTTGAGCTTTCGCAGCACTTCGAGACCATCAACCTTCGGCATTTTCAGGTCTAAAAAAATCACTTTTGGCTTCTCGGCTAAATTCCGACCTTCATATTCCCCTTTTCCGAAGAGGAAATCTAATGCCTGAGCGCCATCGTATAAATGCACGAGGTTACTGGCCAGGTTATGTTTTTTTAGGGCACGTATCGTAAGCATGGCATCAGACATATTATCTTCCACCAGCAAAATCTGTAATTCATTATTCACCATCGTTCATTTTTTAAATTTTCACAGGCAGTGAAACATAAAAGCAGGCACCTTCCCCTACTTTTCCCTCTGCCCAAACCTCTCCACCATGTTTACTTGCTATTTTTTGCACAATGGCCAATCCAACTCCTGTACCCTCAAATTCCATACTGCTATGCAGCCGTTGGAATACTCCAAACAGTTTGTTATAATAACAGGGATCAAAACCGGCGCCGTTGTCTTTTACATAAAACACCTGCTCTATGCCGCGGGGGAAACTTCCTATTTCAATAGTAGCGTTTACTTTCCTGCCGGTATATTTGAATCCATTGGAAACAAGATTAAAGAACAGTTGCTTTATCATATTTTTATCACCTTCTACTTCGGGTAATTCCTGTATGTTTAGATCAATTTTTCTTAGGGGCTCAAGTTTCGTTAATTCTGTAACTACGTTCCCTATAATTTCATTCATATCAATGGTCCCTCGAAAAATATCCTGCTTTGAAAGGCGAGAAAATTCCAGTAAATTGTCAATTAATTCTCCCATTTTTCTTGCATTACGAATAATCTCTGAAAAAAGGATCATTGCTTCTTCGTCCAACTGATCTACATAATCTTCTGACAATACTTCCGAAAATCCGGAAATTGCCCTTAATGGCGCCCTTAAATCATGGGAAACAGAGTAGGAAAAAGACTCCAGTTCCTTATTGACCTCCTCAAGTTCTACTGTCCTTTTTTCCTTTTCCCGGATTTGATAGGCGAGTTCCTCATTGACTTTTATAAGTTCATCGGCTCTTTTTTCTTTTTCTTCAATTTGAAATGAAAGTTCCTTTATAGCCTTTGCAAGTTTAACGGCAATTTCATTTTTCTCTTCATCTATGGATTCTAATGCTTCTCGAGAAAGTTTCAGGGCTGTTATTACCTCTCCATTTTCGGAAATTGGATTCCTTTCATAAACTTTTTTCATTATAATTTTTTAATCACATTCCTGTGATGATTTGCGGAAAAGTCTAGAGCAGCATCGCTATGGATAAGGAAAATTAAAATTGGCAAGATCTACCAGCACATTGAATTTGCAAAAACATTTTTTAAGTATTTTATCGATAAAACCTGACCGATTATCGGTTAAATGATCCAACGAATATATGTTATTTAATTGCGCCTTAACTATTTTTTAACATTTGTTTTATGATTCTTAATTATAAATTATTTCTCAAGATTAAGGTCTTGAAAATCGGTTCAGGTAGAAAATTTGGGCCTGGTTAAATTATCAATTAACCCTTGAATCACAATATAATGGGTCCCTATTGCCAATGTTCAATAAGCCTTCCTATAAAAAAAGCTACAGAAGCGGCAGATCCTCCTATGAGCAACATCTCAATACCTGCTCTTAAAGAATTTTTAACATCACTAATTTTAATATAGGTAAGACTTATAAAAACGGAGCGCAGGGACCTTTCATGGTTTTGTTATTTAAGTGTCAATATATTCCGGACATCACCGTCCAACAGTCTTTTTTATTGATTCATCTGCGATTCATAGCTTAAAATCGAAATCCACGACTCTGGCAGGACTTTCCTTCTCCCGGACTGAAGAGTCGCTTATTTAACTTCCAATACCCCCATCATTCCCTGATCCTCATGATCCAGAATGTGACAATGATACATCCATTTTCCTTTGTAATTATCATAACGCACAATAAAGCGGGCCTTTTCAAAACCGGGAACATTTACTACATCCTCCCATTTCCGTTGAGATACCGGAACATTGTTACGATCGATAACCTGGAACTGAAAACCATGCAGATGAAATGGATGATCCATTCCTACAAGATTCCTTATTTCCCATATTTCGGTCGCTCCCAGTTCTGCGGTTTCATCTATACGTTTCATGTCCATGATCTTACTGTTGATCTTTCCATTGCTCATACGCATTATTCTGGTCTCTGTCGCATCTTCAATCTTTAATGTTGGAATTTTACGCAAGGTTTCCGGCACTACAAATTGTTTTTCAACCGATGGTTCAGAAGTGTAAGTGAGTTTCAAAAGTTCCCGCCTTTTGTCCCAGTCCTCAGGTCGCCACATTGCCATATAACGATCGTAGGGAAGTGCCTGCAGCGTAACTTTACTTCCGGGATCAGCTGTTCCATGCACAAGAACTTCGGCCCGTTCTCCATTGGCAAGTACAATTTCATCTATTACCTCCGGGTGTTCAAAAAGTCCACCATCACTTCCAACATGTGTGAATTTGTGGCCTTCAATGCCAAGTCGAAAGGTTCGGGCACCCGAAGCGTTCACAATTCGCCAACGCTGAACCTCGCCGCTACGGATAGACAGCTCCGGCATAATCTCGTCATTGACAAACAAAACATCCCCTTCCCGTCCGTTCATGTCATCCACCTGCTTCTGACGAGTATTGGCCTTCGCAAAATCTAATTCTCCATTTTCATCAAATCGGTTATCGGATAGAATAAGCAGCTTATCTTCCAAAGTATTAGGCAGTGGATTGTTCGGATCACGAACAATAATACCGCCGTAGAGTCCCATTCCCACCTGCCAGGCGGTGCGGTGATGCGGGTGAGGATGATACCAGTAAGTACCCGCTGTACCTTCATGCAATCTAAATCGGTAGGTGAAGGATTCACCGGCTGCGATTGGGTGAAATGGACTGCCGTCCATGATAAAAGGTAAATGCAGCCCGTGCCAGTGTACAGTAGTCATCTCAGAAAGATTGTTTGTGAAATGCACAATAATACTATCGCCTTCAAATGCCTCCAGCATAGGTCCGGGAACAGTTCCATTATAGGCATAAACGTTGGATTCGCTTCCGGGTTTCAGGGAAAGACGCTCCGGAGATGCAGTAAGTTCCACTTCCACAATTCCCGGTTCAGAAGAAATGTTTTTTAACACCGGATGTCCGGCTACTTTCTTCTCACTTTTTATCATTTTGGAAGAGTTTTCAATTTCTTTTTCCTGAGCATAAAAGGGCAACTCAGCACCTCCCGCTGTACTATAAACAATTGTGAACAATAATGCTACTACTGAAATTACTAAAAATACTTTCTGCTTCATATAATTGTTTTTGACTATTTCACTGTTACTTCTTTTAAGACACCCAGGGAACCGGTTGCCTCGGATACAAAGAGATATCGCCCCGGATCCAGATCCACCGTGAAATAACCTGTTTCACCCTGCTGCAGGATATGCATGCCTCCATGAAAACTGGCGGGTGCGGGTGGCCACAGGCCGCTAATGTTTAGCCAGTCCATCCAATCAACTACCTTGTGAATACTAGATTCTGGCTCAAGCCGGACAACATTTACATTGTGCATAAGTCCCTCTGCATGATGAACAGCTATTGTATGTTTTCCGGGTGTTAAATCGCCATCAATAGACATCTTGTTGTTCGTCAGTGTTATTCTGATGTTAGCTTCAGGTGGTTTTGTATCAGATCGATGATTGGTGACTTTAAGTTCTCGTATCATGCCTTCCATAGCATGAAGTTCACCATCTACAGTTTTTACATAGCACTCCATAGCGTAAGTACCCGGCTCCAGGTTTAACGTTATTATGGAGGTAAATCCCGGCGCGATGATTCCGCCGCCGCCCCTCCATTGTTTAGCAGCATTGAACCATTCGGGCAATTCGAATTTTTGTCGTGCTTCTGGCAGACTCAGGCCTTCATCCCTTACTCCCAGCCACAAGTCATTTACCTGCGGATATACTTCACTGGTGAAGTCTTCGAAAGTTTTGTCGTTAGGAAGCCGATGGAAAAGAAGCATATGAGGTTCTTGGCCATTGTTGGTGTACTCAATGGCCGTCCAGCCCGAGGGAATCTCATCTGGTGCTTCGAAAGCGTAATCAATGGCTGTTATATTGATCATGTCATCATTATGCACATCGTGTGGAGGGGATGCTTCCTGAGCATGGCTGGGTGTGAAGATCAATAAACAACAAGTGGCAAATGCCGGAAGTGTAAATGTAATAAAACTTTTGAATTTCATTTTTGTTGAATTAGGTGTTGATCAATTCCATTGCAGGTTCTTACTACCGGAAGAGCGATCACAGTCACTGCATCCAATTTGATATGACAGTCTTTACTCTACAGTAAATATTTTATACAAACCCTTGCCTTGGGACACAAAAACAACCCATGCATAATCCCCGGGTTCCTTAATATTCACAGAAAAATATGCAGTGTCTGCTACTCTCTCGACAATACCTCCAAGAAATTCTACAGGCGAGGGAGATCTCAATCCGCCAACTTTGTACCAATCCAGCCATTCATTTACTTCTTCCAGGTCTGTTCCTGCTTCAAGGCGCACCAGGTGCAGATTGTTATGATAGGATCCTCCATTGGAATTCTTGTTTAATCCAACCTCAAAGGCATGTTTTCCTTTTATCGGTTCCCAATCCACTTCGATTTCATTTTCGTACAGGGTAATTCTTGATTCCGGATTTGGCAAGGGATTGTCTTCAGCACCTCCACTAACGTTGAACTCCCAATGCATTCCCCGCATAATATGTATAATTCCGTCCTCCGTTTTCAGCCAACAGATCAACAGATACTCCCCCGGTTCCAGGTAAACCGTCCTTTCAGCAGTTCTTCCGGGAGATGCCAGTCCACGTTCGGTGACATAACGAAGACCACCTGACCATTCGGGCAGTAGTTCATTCGTTCTATCGCTGATTTCGGAGCGCTCTATAACACCTTCCTGATATTCACGTAAAACGGTTTCCCAGCCGATCATATAATCTGTAAGATAATCTTCATGGGTCACCCCCTCGGGCAGCTCTACTAAACTTATCTCGTGCATTTCACCGGCCATCTGATTACTCAAAACAAATGTGATCCATCCGGAGGGAAGTTCCTTGGGTGCATCAACATCAAAAGCGTGATCCATAGCTTCCACATGAACAGTAACTTCCTGTGATTGTCCATATACCAGGCCGGACATTAAAAAAATTAAACTCGTAATAATGGTTGTTATGATAAACAGTAAACCTTTAAATAAATTCAACATCTTTTCTCCTTTTTTTAACTGTTAGTGCTGTTTTTGTAATTCTTATTGCTACTCCTGAGATTAACAAAAATAATATCTGCTTCCTATAATCCATTTTGACTATTTCACCTTAATTTCCTGAAATACGCCTTTATTCGCCGTAGCCCCCGATACGAACAGATACCGACCCGGCGAAAGATCTATTGTAAAATATCCCGGTCTGTTTAATGGCAGGAAGTGCATCCCGCCAATAAAAGTTGTGTGATCGGGAGTGGGCTCGCGCATGCCGTTCGGAGAATACCAGTTCATCCATTGCACCACTTCCTGCAGGTTCGCGCCGGCACCTAATCGTGCTACATGAACATCATGACCTAAACCCTTATCAGGTTTTTCGGTTATCTGCACCTCCACTACTCGTTTTCCGGCAGAAAGATCTCCATGGACTTTCAGCTCATTATTGGAGACTTTGACCAGAATGTCAGCCTCTGGTGCGGTTCCACCAAAATTTTTATCGAGTACGCGAATCGGTCTGGCCATTCCTTCCATAAAGTGGATCTCCCCATCTTCCGTTTTAATATAACATTCCATAGCATAATTCCCCGGAGGCAGATTGATGGTAGTCTCTGCTACTCCACCCGGCATTACAAGACCTGCTCCACCCATTCTTTCTACGCCCCAAAACCATTCAGGAACAGTCTTACCTAATATTTCAGTTATCTCCTGCGGAGTTTTTTTTCCATCCCTAAGTTGATACCACGCCTTGTTGAATGGGGGACCGGCCTCAGTTAAGTAATCATCTACTGTTTTGCCCTCAGGTAAGCGGCTAAAAAGAATAAGATGGGGATCCTCACCTTCATTGCTGAATCGGATATTCCTCCAGCCGGATTCTATTTCCTCAGGTGCTTCAAATGCATAATCTGACGCAATAATCTCAACTACTTCAATTTTACCATTTGCCCTATCTGTTGTTGAATTCTGGGCTTGTAAGGGTGAGTAACAAAATATTAGAAGACCTGTAACCATCTGAATTATATCTCTTATCGAATTTATTCTCTTCATAAACTCTTAATTTAGTTATTTAATTATCTCCTTATAAAACAATAACTTATTTTCAGGTCACTATTAAAAAGACGTTGCATCAATGACTTCTGTCACAGCTCAAAATCCATTTAAAACAGACCCATAGCTGAATGATGTCAAGCCTTCTAAACGACCTTCTATTCCACAGTTACTTCCTGGAACACACCTAAATGGCCGGTGTACTCGGAATAGAAAAGATATCGGCCGGGTTCCATATCCAGACTAAAGTAGCCGGTACCACCTTCAGGAAGCAGTTGCATACCTCCGGCAAAAATGACCGGACTCGGGTTTTGCAGGCCATTAACATCAAACCAGTTCATCCATTCAGCCACCTCTTGTGCGTCAGTGTCTTCTGTTAGGCGGGCGACATGTACGTTATGGCCGTATCCTTCTTCCGGGTTTTCTGCCACATGAACGGAGACGGTATGATTACCGGGAGAGAGATTGCCATCGATAGCCATTTCAAAATTTGAAAGCGTGATGGCGATGTCGGCCTCTGGCGCAGCTGCCTCTGATGGCGTATCAGATACAACCAGCTCTCGCAGCATACCTTCCATTGAGTGTAATTCTCCATCTTCGGTTTTCATATAACACTCCATAGCGTATATACCGGGTTCCAGGTTGAGGGTCACATCTGTGGTCCTGCCGGCAGAAATAAGACCGGCTCCTCCTGTAAACTCGAGGGTCCAGAACCAGTCGGGCATTTGTGCTCCCAATCTCTCATAAACTTCCTCAGTGTTTATTCCTTCATCCCTTAAAGCATACCAGACTGCGTTAAATGGCACAAGTGCATCACCGGCATATTCATCAAAAGTTACATCTTCCGGCATCCTGGTCAAGAACAGAAAATGTGGTTCATTCCCTTCATTTTTGTACTCGAAAGTTGTCCACCCGGATGCTACTTCCTTAGGTGCATCAAAGGCATAATCTGATGCTGTTATTAATACTATATCAGATTGTGAATTCGGTTCAGGTACTGCTGATTGGGCCCGGGATTGAATACCGATTAGCATCATAGAGATAAAAAGAAAAGCAGGTAACGGTAAAACAAATTTAGAAATCATCATAATATATACTTTTTAAGATGTTAATTGATTAATAGAAACTGACAAGTCCTGCCGTTTTAGGGAATGATCAGGTACAGATTCCGCCGGTTTTGTGCTGTAGGGAAGAGGAATTCCGGAGAAATAAGACAGCTTTTTATATGGGGTTTTTAACAGTAATTTCTTTAATATATGAAAACAACTGTTAAGCTGCAAATCATAATTAGCTGACGGACAATAATAAAGGGGAATAATTCCGCATTGAACAGCAGCTGCTTTTGACTCCATTTAGATTGCAAAAGGACTTCCCTATTTAGGTTGTCGATTTTTTACTATGTTAAAGGAATGTGTCCAATGTACCTTTGTTTATTATGGTCAAGAATCAATTGCGGTTCATAATTACAGAAGTCAAAATCCTTTAAAATCGGAAAAATGCAAAAATCTATTTCCTTTATAAAATTATTATTAGCGGTAACAGTATTTTCATTTTTATTTCCAGTAAATATTTTTGCGCAGACAAATTATCACAATTCACTCGAAAAGGTTCGCACGCTTCCTTTGGATTCAGCCAGTCATGGTATTATTGTCCATTTCCCTGAAGGTGGGGAGGAAAGAGCCCGGGAATTAGGCCCTATGCTGGGAGAAGCTCTGGAGTTCTTTTCTGATTCCCTGAAAGTGGATCTTGATTTTCGTTTGGCACTGCTTAGGGAAGAACATTGGAAAGAAATTACCAATTATCCCTATGCCATTCCTCACGTAAGTTCCGAAAATTCCCGGGCCATTGCCTTCCTGCCATTGGATCAGGATGGAGTTGTATATGATATGATGATATCTTTTAAAGACAGGATTTCCTCAGACCTCAGTGAAGAAGTGACCGAAACCGGTTTTTCCTATGAGGGGTTTTCAAATAAAATGGTTGACCTCATTGGATTTCATGAAATTGGGCATCCTTATGCAAATGTTTACGGAATTGGCCAACCCGCACGCTGGTTCAACGAATTTGTCGCTAATTATTTTCTATATGCTTTCCTGCGCACCAACTATCCCAAAGATGCTCAAATCTGGGATCTCTCCACAAAAATTATTTTGGATGACTATGAACCAAATTACAGAACCCTGGAAGACTTTGAAGAACACTATGTGGGGGTTGGAGCGGATAATTATGGTTGGTATCAAGCAAATTTTGAAAGCAAAGCCAATGATCTTTATGAAGAGCGGGGTTTCTCCTTCATAAGGGAATTGAAAGAAAACTTCCCGGAAGGAGAGGGTAAACTTCCCAATGAGGTTATTTTGGCAAGACTTGAAAAGATGGAACGCGGTTTTAAGGAGTGGGCTACGACATTTGAAGAAAAGTCAAAGGATAACTAAGTGAAAATCAGCTTCAGAAAGAACGGCTTTAGGCGATTCTGGATGCAAAATGTGGTGCATCAGTCTACGGTGGAAGAAAGGTAGGTTTTTCGAAACGGAGAACCAAAGATGATTAAGGTCAACCTTTTATCGAGGATCTATTTTAGTCCCCCTCGCTCAGAAGCAACTGTCGTCTCCATTGAAGGTGGTTAAGATTTGGCAGATAACTGGTCTTCCTTATCAATGGAACGTTGAGGTCAGGAAAATGAGGATACATCACGACTGCACAAATATTTTTGTCAAATTTAAAATTATCAAAAAATGAGAAAAGTAGGCATTATAGGAGCTTCAGGCTTTATTGGAAGCTATAACACGAAAAAGTTCCTGGAGGAAGGATATAAAGTAAAAGCATCCACTACGGATCTTTCCAGGGAAGAAAAATATGAACATTTAGAATCTCTACCTAAAGCGGACAATTTGGAAATTGTAGAAATGAATGTTGCAAACAAAGATGAACTGAAAAGCTTTCTTGAAGGATGTAATATCGTCATACACGGTGGTACTCCATTCCAACTTGACGTTAAAGATCCTAAAGCTGAATTGCTGGATCCAACAATAGAGGGTACTAAAAACTTTCTTGAGATTGTTCAAAGATTACCAGGTATTGAAAAAGTTGTTTTCATTGCATCTGTTGCAGCATATAATACAAATTTCCCACTACTTCCCTCTAATATTGGCCAGGATGAGTCAATTACTGAGAATAGCACCCCTTTTAGAAGTGATGACAGCCATCCTTATGCTCAGGCAAAATTTATTGCTAATCAAACAGTTGAAAAATTTATAGACGAACATCTTTATCTAAATTTTGAAATAACCAGCGTTTCTCCCGTGGGGGTAATGGGTAAGGCCATGTCTCAGCGGGAGGATTCGACTTCTATGGGACTACAATTTTTGTTCAAAAACAGAATCGCCCCTAATCCTTTTATTCAAATGTTTTATGATAAAAATATATACTTTGCCGTCGTGGATGTGGAAGATATTGCTGATGCTGTATATAAGGCTGCAACAACAAAAGGAACTCATGGTAAGAATTACTTACTGTCAAGTGAAAGCTATAGAGTGTCCGACATTTCCCTAATGCTAAATGATCGGGAACCAGAAGGCAAAGCAAAGATCATTTATCGATGTGACCTGGCGAAAAAAGAATTAGGAATCAACTTCAAACCTGCAAAAATGCCCTTAAATAAATTCTCTGCTTAAGATCACAGGGAGGACACCATGTTTATGGAACTGGATGAGGCGAAGATCGGCACCATCTGGAAGCAACTGAGGCTTAAACACAAATTACAAACTGAAAAAAAACCATTTATTATGAGTAATTCAAATGAGAAAAAACAGCAGCTTTATGTAGAACTATGGAATGCCAAACCTGCCTGGCTGGCTCTGAGCGAAAAGGAGCGCAGCGAGTATTTTGAAAAAGTCGGAAGCGAGATTGAAAAGCTTATGAAGGAAGGAATAGAATTGGTGGGTTTTGCCCTGAATGATCAGGAAACTCCGCACCGAAGCGATTACAGATATATTGCTGCCTGGACACTGCCTTCGAAAGACCATGTTGACATGCTTGAGGAGAGTGTATATGAAGCAGGATGGTACCGATATTTTGACCAGGTAAATGCCAGGGGAGAACTCGTCCCACCTCCTGTTGCTCTGGGAGATATGATCAAACTTAGCTAGCTGATCCTTGCTTATTTTTAAATCCTGATTTATTTGCGGAATTTATATCAAGAGCAGCCAGCTCATTCAATTGTTTACTCACTAAACCAATCCCAAGTTTGGTAGAGGGGGACCTTCATGATGCGGAAACGATCGAAATTATAGAGGAATGGCTTTAAAACTTGTTCAGGAAAAGTTCAACTGCTGCATTCTAACGGGTTTTAGTTAAGCTCTTGTTTTTGTACGTTTTTCTTCACAGACTTTCGTCCGGAGAAGAGCAAATGGAAACTCCTGCTTTTTCACTATCTTTAAGAAAGAAGAACTTAAAAAGGCAATGCATTTCAATGGAGGTTAAAAATTACATCCCACATCCGGCTCTACAGGAATATGTTTTTAGGATATCTACTGTAGATGTCCTACTTCCGGAGGGCATGAAAGATGTGGTAACCCCTTTCCCCACAACTCCCTTTCAATCCCTCCTGTTCTACTGCAATAATCCAATATCTATGAACAGAACAGGCGAAGGGGATTTTGAGAAACAACCTCTTTCCGTAGTACTGGGTCCGCAATTCACGCGTGTAAATCTAAAAGTTTACAATCGACTCAGATGCATTTCGGTGGATCTACTTCCGGGAGGGATGTATAGAATTTTGGGCATTCCCATGCAGGAAATGTTTGATGGAGGATTTAATGCCCTTGATTTTTTCGGTGTAGAAATGAGAATTATCAAAGAAAAACTTCAGCATATACCAGATTTGGCGGAAGGTAAAAAAATTGTAGAAAAATTTCTGCTGAAGAAAGTTGTCGACCTCAAGGAAATATTACCTCTTGATTCGGCTTTGCAGACCCTCTTTAAATACCATGGTAATTTGTCTATGGATAAAACAGCATCTCTTTCCTGCCTTAGTCTTAGACAATTCGAAAGGAAGTGTAAGAAAAGATTAGGAATGAACCCTAAAACCTTTGCTCGAATCTTAAGATTTTCAAAGGCCTACAGGCTGCACGAAGCTTTCCCCCACCTCAATTGGACAGAAATTGCATACAAAGCAGGATATTATGACCAGATGCATATGATCAGGGATTTTAAGACATTTGCCGGGGTAAATCCTTCAGTTATCAAACAGCAGCTGCTTACAACTCCATTGAGAATGCAAAAGGACCTCCCTATTTAGGTTGTCGATTTTTTACTATGTATAAGGTTTACTTACAATAAACCTTTATAAAAAAATATTTATGACAACTCATTATCATCTACTATCTTATTTAATAACTGAAAAGAGAATCTATTTCAGTTTATTATAAATACTGTTTTACAATTTTTCCTTTGCACAGGAAACAGCAAAGAATACCGAGCCCTCACTGCTGGAAGAATTGAATCTATTCACCCAAACCTATCAATATAGCCCGGGCCACAAAGAAAGAGCAAAAGACATTTCATAATTTCTGGAGGACGCCACCGACTATTTTGAGAAGGAGGTTCATTTTACTCCAGAGTTGGAACTTTATGTTCTTGCTCCACAACACTGGAAAGATGTTGCTGTAAAACTCTTGCATGATGTCTATCTGAAGGAGTTTCAATTCCAGCACCACAAAGAATGCCTGAACTTGAAGCCATTGTGATAATAAAAGCTTGGTTTTAAATAGGCCTAATTGTAATATTTTTACACATATATATATTGGTTAAACTTTGAAAAACCTTCCATCGTTTTTATATGTTTTGTTTGAATAGATTTATTGAGAAATGCCAGCAGCAAAAAATAAAATAAAATAATCCATTTTTTCTGCAAAAATGCACCTGCTTTTTAATTTCTGATTAATGTCGCAGTTAAGTATATATTATGAAATCTGACGTCGGAAAATTGGAAGTGCCTCTGGGAAAATTTTCACAAAGGATTACTAATTCTTTTCTATTTTTTTACCTGTCAATTTCAAATAAAAATTTGCCATCTGAAATGGATCGTAGAGTTTCTCCGTTAACATCTTCCGCATCGAAAGAAAATGTACCACTTAAATAGTTGCCGTTATCATTTGTTATTTCGAAATGAGCCCTATTATTTAAATGTATATTTTTATTTGTAATCCAAATACCCAGCTGGGGGTAAGTCTCGGAATATTTCATCCAGTTTCCATCTACACCAGAGCCTCCCAAAAAATAAGTTTTTTCTCCTATAGGATACACATTTGCACCACTGTAATTCAAAATGAGAAATTCCATAATATTTCCTTCCTCATTCTCAACTTTTACAGTTAAACTCATAGACCCGTAATTAGTAAGAATTTTTTTACATTCAATAATATCAGAACTTTTTACTAAATAATCCGCACCATTTACTTTTGCTTTTACAAACTCTTCCTGGGCACTGACGACATTGTTATCATTACTGCATCCTTGAAATATAAACGCCCCCATTAGAAAAAGTAAATAGCTGATTTTTAAATTTTTCATTTATAACATGTTAGTAATCAGTATCTAATATAAAATAAAAAGCATAGGGATATAAGGGGATTTTCCCCCTTATTTTTTAATGGCGGCCAAAATACAGAGAAAAACAAATTTAGGACCTGTACGAAATATGCGGGGCTAAATTAAAAGTAAGGGATTATAATAACAAAATATGAGAGGGTTTATATTACAAAAATGCCATTCCAATTTCTATATAAGAAATTATATGATATTAACTTAAATTTCTGCGATTCATGTTAACAGTATTTTCTTTTTTGTCTAGTATACCAGCCAAATTCTCCATATCAGAATTTGATTTTTGATATAAAACCCTTGCATAAATTTTGCATATTTCCACGAACTCTACCTTTAGAAGTATCTCATTGATTCATCAGAATAGACCCTTTAAACTAATTTCTGGTCGCTTTCCGTTTACTGTTATTCTTACGTAGATAGACTTCTTTTCAGAAGATTGACGTCCGTTCCTTATGAAAAACAACACCGAAAAAGTACTGTAAGTAAGCATATTACATTTGTTTTAATTGAATGAAATAATTTATAAGAAGACAAAAATCAAATTAACTAAAACTTATTTATAATAAGGAAGAATTCTCTAATAATAACTCACCGAATCGTTCACCAGAGTTTAGATATCAAATGATATTATATGATATTCTAAAAAATGAAAAACACTGAAAATCAATAGATTAACAGTGTTTTATATTCGCTTATAATGCGTTTTTTCGGATGACAGGATTTAGATAATCCTAATTACATCCGACGCTGGAAATACAAAAAGTTCTGCAGGCTTTGGCCTGCAACTTTTCTCGTTTCACTTACCACTTGCAAAAATTCCTTTTGCGTGGCCGTGAAACAAGAAAAGTGATGCTCTCGCATCACTTTTTGTGCTTGTCGGGATGACAGGACGCTTGACAGTCACTTGTCCCGGCAGTATTGATAAGGGTTTACGTAGATTCACTTTTTCGGAACTCACGATTAACTCACATTAAAATTAGAACGTATTGTCTCAGTTTGATATCTGTACAAGTCAAATATACAATAATTAGTGTACAAAATTTTCAGTGAAACAGATTTTTAAAGCACTATAAATTATCTACTTTAATTCAATAACATATTCTAATAAAATAATGTTAAGCAGGTTATGACATCGCAAGAGATTTTTAAGTGGAATAAAGAATACAAGCTTTTCTTAAACAAAATTCACCTATTTGAGAACAGGGAAAGCTTTTATATTGACGTATAAATAAACTTATTTTTTGGAAGACCCTTATTTTGGGCATCTTTTTAAAATTTTGCGCTTTCAAAATTTCTCTTTTTGGATACTAAATTTATTTAAAACATATAAATTAATTTCTTAAATTTCTACTAGCCAGCGTATTGTGTAGATAAAGAAAAAGTCCTGAGCTTAATAGATCTTACAGTAGGCCACATTAAGGAAAAGATATTCCCCTTATTCTGTTCCATTAGAACGTGATTTATAAATCAGCGATTATTTGAAATGGAACCTATTCAATTCCAAATTAAATTTAATTGTAATTAGTTTCATTTGTTATGTTTAGGACTATCGATTTTCCCGTGCATCGTCAACTGGATCAAATGGACTGTGGGCCTTCTTGTTTAAAGATGCTCACAGAGTTCTTCGGAAAAAAATATGATCTGGAATATTTAAGACAAATCTCTTTTCTACAAAGGGATGGAGCTTCTTTGGAAGGGCTTTCCAATGCATTGAACAAATTGGGAATAGAATCTGTCGGGATCAAGGTAAGTTTTGAGGAATTAATTTCAGAAATACCTCTTCCTGTAATTGCACATTGGGAGGGGAATCATTTTATAATAATTTATAAAGTTAATCACAAGTTCATTTATGTATCCGATCCTGCTTATGGCAGATTGAAATACCGCCACAGTGAATTTATTAGAAAATGGGCAGAGGCAGAGAATGAACAAGGTGTTCTTCTTCTTGTAGAGCACACTGATCATTTTCTGGATGAGGAACCCCCGAAAGAAGGAAAGCGAAATGGGCTGGGATTTCTTTATGATTATCTCAAACCTTATAAGGCATATATAAACCAGTTATTTCTGGGTTTAATAATTGCGGCCACTATTCAATTGATGCTTCCTTTCCTTACACAGAGTCTGGTGGACTATGGAATAAATTATGAAGATTTTGGGTTCATCAATCTTATATTATTATCACAATTCTTTTTGTTTTTTACGCGATCTGCATCCGAGGTGATCAGAGATTGGATTCTTTTGTATATAAGTACTCGTGTGAATATTCAAATGCTTTCAGATTTTTTAGGAAAACTGCTGAGTCTTCCTTTAGAATATTTTGAAACAAAAAATACAGGCGATTTTATGCAAAGAATTTATGATCATCAGCGGATAGACGAGTTTTTAACCGGCCGTGGTTTAAACATCCCTTTTGATATCTTTTCTATTGTAGTATTCGGAATTGTTTTGTCCTACTTTCATCCACAAATTGCACTTATCTTCTTAACCGGAACTTCCCTCTTTTTTGCGTGGTCACTATTATTTATGAAGAAAAAAGAACTTCTGGATAACCAGCTTTTCGATCTTAACAGGAAAGATCAGTCCTTATTTCTGCAGATCATTCTGGCTGTCTCAGAAATTAAATTGAACAATTCAGAGAACCGCAGAAGAGGGGAGTGGGAAATTAATCAAAACATCCTTTTCAGGATAAAGTCAAAGATTTTAGGTGTAGGCCAGGCTCAAATAAAAGGCGGTCTATTTTTAAATGAATTAACGAATATTTTAATAATTTTCTGGTCTGCAAAAGCCGTAATTACTGGGGAAATTACTTTAGGGGCCATGTTAGCTATTCAATTTATTATTGGTAATTTATCCTTACCTATTTCGAATATCATCAATTTTCTTAC
>JAGXIL010000083.1 GCA_024635655.1 Gillisia sp.
ATCCGAAGATATCAAAAATTTCCTATATGAAAAAAGCTTTCGGAAAAGGAAGCCGTTTTTATCTGTGTGGGCAATGAGGGATTCAAACCTTCGGCCCTACCTATTTAAATTGAAGATGCTTTGAACCTACTGCCTAACCTCCTTCAGCATTTATTTTTTCAACTTTACACGTGGAACCCAATCAGGGAATTAAAAAAGTAGGTGATACTGGGTCAGAATCAGTGACCCTCCCGATTTAAATCGGGATACTCTGAACCAACTGAGCTAATCACCCTTTAATATAATCCGAAGATATCAAATTTCCTATATGAAAAAAGATTTCGGAAAAGGAAGCCGTTTTATTTGTGTGGGCAATGAGGGATTCAAACCTTCGGCCCTCCCTATTTAAATTGGGGATGCTTTTAACCTACTGACTAACCTCCTTCAGCAATTATTTTTTCAACTTTACACGTGGAACCCAATCAGGGAATCAAAAAAGTAGGTGATACTGGGTCCGAATCAGTGACCCTCCCGATTTAAATCGGGATGCTCTGAACCAACTGAGCTAATCACCCTTTAACTTAATCCGAAGATATCAAAATTTCCTATATGAAAAAAGCTTTCGGAAAGGGAAGCCGTTTTATTTGTGTGGGCAAGAGGGATTCAAACCTTCGGCCCTCTCTATTTAAATTGGGGATGCTTTGAACCTACTGACTAACCTCCTTCAGCAATTATTTTTTCAACTTTACACGTGGAACCCAATCAGGGAATTAAAAGAGTAGGTGATACTGGGTCAAATCAGTGACCCTCCCGATTTAAATCGGGATACTCTGAACCAACTGAGCTAATCACCCTTTAACTTAATCCGAAGATATCAAAAATTCTAATATGAAAAAAGCTTCCGGAAAAGGAAGCTTTTAATTGTGTGGGCAATGAGGGATTCGAACCCCCGACCCCCTCGGTGTAAACGAGGTGCTCTGAACCAACTGAGCTAATTGCCCGCTATCGCTTGATTGCGGATGCAAATATAGAGCACTTTTTCAATTCCGCAAACTTATTTCAGAAAAAAATTAAATTATTTCTGCCACAGTAAAAGTACTACCCCCAACATATACCACATCTGCAGCAGAAGCCGCTGAGAGCGCTGCTTCGTAGGCTTTTGACACTGAAGAATATACCTCCCCAAAAAGCCCATAATGATAGGCCGAATCTTTTAAAACCAAAGCTTCCATTCCCCTTGGAACATTTGGCCTGCAGAAATAATAAACGGCTTCTTTTGGGAAAAGCGGCAGGATCTTTTTCAGGTCCTTGTCATTAACTACTCCAATAACAATGTGCAGTTGATCATACTTCTCCTTCAAAAGCTGGTTAATGGCATAAAACAATCCTTCAGCGTTGTGTGCGGTATCACAAAAAACCTTTGGTTCTAAATGCAGAATATCCCAGCGGCCTCTTAAGCCGGTACTTGCTTTAACTTTGAGCAATCCCGTCCCGATATTCTCTTCTGAAATCGAAAATTCCTCTTTCAGGACCTGAAATGCAGCAATTACAGTTTGAATGTTCTTAAGCTGGTAACTTCCGGTGAGGTCTGAGGTATATTTTTCCAAAGCAAGATCTTCAGCAAAGATTATTTCAGCTGATTTTTTTAAAGCTGTTTTTTCAAAAACAGGCTTTGTTTCCGGGTGGGCCTCGCCAATGACAACAGGGATCCCTGGTTTAATGATTCCCGCCTTCTCGTAAGCTATTTCTGCAAGGGTATTTCCCAGCATATCTGTATGGTCCAATCCTATATTGGTAATAACAGAAAGCAACGGGGTAATGATATTGGTGGAATCTAACCTGCCTCCCAACCCTACTTCCACAATGGCGACATCAACCTTTTCCCGGTGAAAATGATCAAATGCCATGCCTACGCTCATTTCAAAAAAGGAGAGCCTGTGCTGTTCCAGAAATGATGAATTTTGGTCAATAAACTGAACTACCTGTTCTTGAGAGATCTCCTTCCCGTTTATTTTGATCCGCTCCCTGAAGTCTTTTAAATGAGGAGATGTATATAGTCCAACTTTATATCCTGCCTCCTGCAAAACAGAAGCCAGCATATGGCTTACAGAGCCCTTTCCATTGGTGCCTGCAACGTGAACAGTTTTAAATTCTTTATGAGGATTTCCCAGCTTATCGGAAAATCTGAGGATATTGGTAAGATCTTTTTTAAAAGCGTCAGCACCTATGCGCTGGTACATGGGCAACTGTTGAAACATCCATTCAACAGTCTGATGGTAATTTAGCACTTAATCTGATAATTTGAAGTTGTAAATGATGGTTCCCGTCTGTTTGGAAGGTGCATTGGAATCACTGTTGAAACGTGTAGCAAGGGCTGCTCTTCTTGCAGGATCCAGCAAACATGAAGCAGCATTGGTAGTTCCTTTCACTCCCGGGGTGGCTTTTGTCACCTGCCCGTTTTGATCAACTTCAATTTGAACCACTACAATTCCAGATTCATTACAATCCTGAACTATCCTCTCTTTATTCAAAGCTTTACGTCCACCTAACCTGTAATTTCCGTCACCATCAAGGCCCTGGCCATTGCCGTAGTAGGCGCTGGCATTTGGATCTCCATCGGGGCTTCCTTTATCTCCTGCAGTTTGGTCATCTCCTTCCCCGCCGCTTGCAGTGCCATCACTTCTGGGGCCGTTTAGGATACTGCTTAAAGCATCTGTTGTAGCCTTTTCAGGTGTGGGGTCAGGTTTTTTGGCCGGTTCTTCCTTCTTTGGTTCTACCGGTTTTTCCTGGACCACAGGCTTCTTTTCTTCTTTTTTCTGAATTACCGGGGCTTCCTCAGCTTCCTGGGTTACCACTTCCTCAACTACAGGTTCAGGCTGTGTAACCTGCGGACTGGTAGTAGGCTGTGGTGCTGCCTGTACCGCCTCTGTAGGCTGCACATCACCAGATCCTTCTTCTGAAGTTCCAAAATTAATTGCTATTCCACTTTCCGGGGGTGGATCCAGATATTTTAATCCTAAAAACAACAACAACAATATAAGCAACACGTGTATGGTTACCGTGATGGTAAAAGATTTTTTTTCGTGTTTGGTTTTTAAAAAACTCACTGCTTTTTGCTATTGTTGGTTAGTATCAGGCTTTACAGCCAGTACAATTTTATATCTGTTCCTATTGGCAATATCCATTACGTTTACCGCCTTTTCTATTGGCACTCCTTCTTCTGCACGTAAAATAATGGTAGGGTCATCCTCACCTGCCAATCTTTGTTTCAACGTACTTTCCAGGGCAGACTGGCTCACTCTTTCTTCATTGATATAAACCTGAAGATCTTTGGTAATACTCACAGACAATGTTGAAACATTGGTGGTCTTCCCTTGCGCTTTAGGCAAAATCAGGTCCAGTGCCTCCGGGGTGATTGCCGGGGAAGTAAGCATAAAGAATATCAATAACAGGAACACAATGTCTGTCATTGAGCTCATACTAAAATCGGCACTTACTTTATTTCTACTTCTTAAGTTCATATTAAACCGGCTCGTTTAAAAGGTCAAGAAAATCTACTGCCGTGGCTTCCATTTGGTGCACCACTTTATCTGTCTTTACAACTAAATGGTTGTATCCAATATAAGCTATAATACCCACTATTAATCCGGCAACCGTTGTTGTCATTGCCGTATAAATACCTTCTGCCAGGACACCCATTTCTGCTTGTCCGCTAGTGGTAGCAAGCGCATGGAATGCCAATACCATACCAATTACTGTTCCAAGGAACCCGATCATAGGGGCTGCACCTGCAATGGTTGCCAAAATACTTACGTTCTTCTCAAGCTTGTACACCTCGAGTCTACCCGCGTTTTCAATAGCTGTGTTGATATCCTCCAGCGGACTTCCTATACGGGAGATCCCTTTTTCAGTAAGCCTCGCAACCGGAGAATTGGTTTGTGCACATCTAATCTTAGCCGATTCAATATTTCCGTTTAAAACACTATCCTTGATTTGAAGCATAAAATTCTGATCAACTTCAGTTGCCGCTTTTATCGCAAATAATCTTTCAAAATAAATGTAAACTGCCACGAATAACAGGATAAACAGGATCCCAATAATTAACTGGCCTCCTAAGCCACCACTCATCATCAAATCGAACAAAGACAGGGTTTTTTCTTCTACGACCGGCTCTACCTCTTGGGCTGCTTGCGCCAGGTCATCTTGCATGAATAAGTTTAGCATATAATGATTTTGGTTTTTTAATGTAACGTGAGTTTATAGTTTTAATTGTAATACTAATATTTATACCAACTGTTTTAATGCAATTTCAAAAGCAGTACGGCTAATATTGGTTCTTGAGCTGTTGTTATCATAGGTATTCTGGATCGCATTTTTAATAGTTATTGAGGTATCGTTAAATATGGCTTCATCTGTCATTTGCACCCTTCTCTCCATGAAGTAAGCAAAAACTCTTGCCATTCCGCAATTCGCAATAAAATCAGGAATTACACTTACCTTTCCGTCAATATGCTCCATGATAGGGCCAAAGAAGATCTCTTTATCTGCAAAAGGAACATTAGCTCCTGAAGAGATCATTTCCAAACCACCCTTAATCAGTTCTTCTACCTGGGATTGTGTTACCAATCTGGAGGCAGCACAAGGTGCAAAAATTTCAGCATTTAAATTCCAGATCCTCTTATTCATTTCATCAAAAGGAATAAGATTAGGATGATTTAAGGTATTACCGGTTTTATTCAGAAATAAATTGGTGATTTCTTCAAAACTAAATCCTTCCTCATTTATTAATCCCCCATCTCTATCGATGATCCCAATGATCTTTACGCCCATTTGAGCAAGATAAAAAGCAGCTGCAGATCCAACATTCCCAAATCCCTGGACAATGGCTCTTTTTTCAGAAACTTCGCCACCATAGATACTATAATAATGTTTCACAGCTTCAGCCACTCCATACCCGGTGATCATATCGGCAACTGTGAATTTCCTGCTTATATCGGGAGAATACTCCTTGTTTTCTATCACCTTGATCACTCCGTGGCGCAATTGGCCAATCCGGTTGATCTTATCGGCTTCCGAAGGTTGAAAATGTCCGTTAAAGACTCCTTCCTGCGGATGCCACACTCCACAATCCTCTGTAATAGGGATAACCTCGTGAATTTCATCAACGTTTAGATCTCCCCCGGTTCCATAGTAACTTTTCAATAAAGGAGAAACCGCTTTATACCAACGTTCCAGAACTCCTTTTTTCCGCGGATCTTTGGGATCAAAATTAATTCCTGATTTGGCACCACCAATGGCCGGCCCTGAAACGGTAAATTTCACCTCCATTGTTTTTGCCAAAGAAAGTACTTCATTCATATCCAGCCCAGGTCTCATCCTGGTACCACCACCTGCAGCACCACCACGTAATGAATTTATAACTGTCCAACCTTCAGCCTCGGTTTCCCTGTCTTTCCAGTTAAAAACGATCTCAGGTGATTTGTTTTCATATAAATTCAGTAATTCTTTCATGTATAGTGTAATTTGTTCGCAAATATAAAAAACTAATGTGCCCCGTTCCTGTTAACGGCGGGATTTTTAAGGAAGAAAAATAACTCCTGAACAATGATTTTTTTCCGCGCCGGTAACCGATTTTAATACATTTACCTCTTCTCTTAATCTCAGGACACCCAAAAACCCAAAAATAAGCGCCTCCTTATAATTAATGATCTCTACGGAAGGAATAACCAGCTGCGGAATACTTAATTTTTTTATTTGCTGAAGGAGATAAGTATTAAAGCAACCTCCTCCGGTAATGAGTATTTCTGAAGAATCCTCACTCCCCAATTCCCTTGAGATCTGCAAAGCTATGTGCATGGTAAAGGTTCGTAAGACTGAAGGAATATCCTTTTCATATTTTTTCAATAATGGGAAGATGTGGGAATGTACCCACTCTATACCAAGGGATTTTGGAGCAGGCAATTTATAATATTCCAGGGCTTCTAATTCTTCAAGTAATTCTGCATTTAAATTCCCGGTGCGTGCTATTTCACCTCCTTCATCATATTCATACCCCAACTTTTCAGCATAATGATTCAAAACCGTATTAACCGGACAAATATCGTAGGCGATCCTTTTTCCATTGTTGTTGGTTGAAATATTTGCAAAACCGCCCAGGTTCAGGCAATAATCATATTCAGAAAATAAAAATTCATCGCCAACCGGAACTAACGGAGCTCCTTGTCCACCCATGGCAACATCCTGTACCCGAAAATCACACACGATCCTCTGGGCTGTTATTCTAGCCAGTTCGGGCAGGTTGCCTATCTGCAGGGTTAACCCGTTTTCCGGCTCATGTTTAACTGTGTGCCCATGGCTACACACCGCATCGAGTTCAGTTATTTTATGCTTGTCTTTAAAGTCTAAAATAATACCGGCCAAATGTGCCGTATAAGTTTCATCCAGATGTAGCAGATCTTCTGTATCCATTTGTATGGCGGTAGCCAATGAGGATTTCCAGCTCGCTGAATAGGGAACTGTTTCAGCAACTTCAATTTCAAAGCTCCAATCTTTATTCTTGTTAAAATGAACATATGCCAGGTCAATTCCATCAAGGGAAGTGCCGGACATTACTCCCAAAACTTTATATTCCAATTTTTTCATATTCGTAAAATTAATTATTCTTTGCTGAATATTAGGTGTCAAAATCTTATCTTTGGTCACAAAAAAAGCGAATATTTTAAAATAAACATATAAATGGATTTCAAACTTACAGAAGAGCACATAATGATTCGTGATGCAGCAAGAGATTTTGCTAAAAGTGAGTTATTGCCGGGAGTGATAGAAAGAGATGAAAAGCAGGAGTTTCCCGCGACTCAGGTAAAGAAAATGGGGGAACTTGGATTCCTTGGAATGATGGCTTCTCCTGAATTTAACGGAGGAGGAATGGATACAGTAGCTTACGTGCTTGCTATGGAAGAAATTTCTAAAATAGACGCATCTGCATCAGTAGTAATGTCTGTAAATAACTCTCTCGTTTGCTGGGGTCTGGACACCTATGGAAATCAGGCTCAGAAAGAAAAGTATTTAACCAAACTTACCACCGGGGAAAAACTGGGAGCTTTTTGTCTTTCTGAACCGGAAGCAGGAAGTGATGCTACCTCACAAAAAACTACCGCGATAGAAAACGGAGATCATTACATCCTTAACGGAACAAAGAACTGGATCACCAACGGAAATTCTGCAGATTACTATTTGATCATCGCACAAACTGATCGTGAAAAGAGACATAAAGGCATTAATGCTTTTATTGTTGAAAAAGAATGGGAAGGATTTGACATTGGAGTTAAAGAAAATAAGCTGGGAATTCGTGGAAGCGATACACATTCCCTACATTTTACCGATGTGAAAGTTCCAAAGGAAAACCGGATAGGAGAAGATGGGTTTGGGTTCAAATTCGCAATGAAAACTTTAGCCGGCGGAAGAATAGGAATTGCAGCCCAGGCTTTGGGAATTGCAGCCGGAGCTTATGAATTGGCGCTGGAATATTCTAAGGTCAGAAAAGCCTTTGGTACTGAAATAAGCAATCACCAGGCTATAGCATTTAAACTTGCCGATATGCATACTTCTATTGAAGCAGCTAGACATTTAGTGATGAAAGCGGCCTGGGATAAAGATACCGGAGGAAATTTTGACCTTTCAGGAGCAATGGCCAAATTGTATGCTTCCAAAGTTGCAATGGATGTTGCCGTAGAGGCAGTACAGGTTCATGGAGGTAATGGTTATGTAAAGGAGTACCATGTAGAAAGGTTAATGAGAGACGCAAAGATCACTGAAATATATGAAGGCACTTCTGAAATTCAAAAAATTGTAATTTCCAGAAGTATTCTTAACAAGTAAGAATTCGTTCTACAAATTCTCAATAGGACAGTAGGAATTCATATTCTATTAAATATATAAGCAGCCGAAAAGGCTGCTTTTATATTTTACCCAATTAATCTTTTCAGAAGAGTTTGTCAATAATTCAGTAACTCCCGGCGAATCCACTAATTGTTTTTTGCTATTCGCGACGACTTAAGAAGAGATCTAAAAACCTACCTGTTCGGTTTGGCATTTACGTCTACATCTTCGAAGAACTGGTTTTGAATCTTGAGGGTTTCGGTATCAGCTTTAATAGCTTTTAAAGCTTTTGCAACGGCATCAATTCTGTTTTCAGTAATTAATTCTCCCAATTCCCTTGTAGCTTTATCCCCTTCCCCCGCATAATGATGCGGAAATGATGCATACCACCATATCCCGGTATACACATTCTCGATCCCGGGAAGCCTTTCCTGATCTGCTCCAGATTCATTTGTAGCTCGATCCATCTGTACAAGATCCGGCCGAAG
Organism: Gillisia sp.; assembly: GCA_024635655.1. Classification (GTDB taxonomy): domain Bacteria; phylum Bacteroidota; class Bacteroidia; order Flavobacteriales; family Flavobacteriaceae; genus Gillisia. The sequence continues at coordinate 8,346 of JAGXIL010000083.1, forward strand.
GTATAGTAAAGCTGAAGTTTCATTTTCCCCTCCGTGCATATCACCCCCAGCATCAGATTTTCTCATCGCGGTGGCTTTCTCTTGAAATTCCGGGTCTGATCCGGGATCAAAATAATAAACCACATAGTTCTTCTTTCGTGCTAATTGAGTTTGCACAAAATACTTTAACATCTGCGGATTCCCACCGTGCCCGTTAACGATAAAGATCTTTTCAAATCCGTTACGCGCCATTTCATCACAGGTCGCTTCCAGTAGCTTGAAAGCCAGATCGTCAGGTATAGCAAAAGTACCCTGCAGATGACGGGCTTCATTGATCTGACCATAAAAATAATCGGGAAAAACAACTGCGTATTCTTTTTTAGCAGCTCCTTCTGCCCAGGCACGAACGTTTATAAGGTCAGACCCTATAGGTGCATGAGGCCCATGTTTTTCCAGTATGCCAATAGGAAGAATAATTGTTTTATTGGATTTTTCAAGGGCTAACGGCCAGTCACTTGCCGTTAGTTCATCCCACCTGCTGGGGATATCCTGCGCATATACAGTTACAGATATAAAGGTAAATAAGAATAATAGTAATTTCATAGTTAGGGTGATTAAGAAGTTTAAGGAGATAATTTAGGTAATTTATTTAAATTAATTACTTTCTTAAACATTATTCCCTGAGCAACTCCGTCCTTTCCTCAGGGTCCTCTGTGGTTAAAATTTGGTGCTGGGTTTCACGCAAAACCTTTCTCCTCACCGTCACCCTGAACCTGCCTGATGGCGAGGCAGGTTTATTTCAGGGTATAATGGCGTTGAAATGATCGCCCTTGGAAGAATAATCCAAAATACAACTACGTCAAGAGCTGAAACAAGTCCAATATTCTTCTAAATTTTTAAATATAATTGTCTAATATGCAGTATTTCTTTAAACACATCAGTGGTGGCTTTAGCAAAGCTCCAGAGGAGCGGCATATTTATAGAACAATTTAAACCCTCCACAATTTAGCTCCAGAGGAGCGGCATTTTTATACCCCGAAAAAAAGAGCATACGGCCTGTTTTCATAAATTGGGATCGGGTGAACCGGTGATAGGATTTGTCCGGATCAAGAAAAGTAGATGCTGAAATAAATTCAGCATGACGTGGCGAGAATGAAATAAATACTAATATGTCTTGTGTACCGTCACCCTGAAATTTTTTCAGGGTCTATTGGAGTTGAAATGGACGACCTCGCGAGAATGTGCAAAATATCAACTATGCCAGATGTTAAAACAAACCTCTCTAGAGATTCATTTAATGGTGGTACTGACCAACTACGTTAGATGCTGAAACGAGCCTGCCTGCCGGCGAAGCAGGTTCAGCATTACGCGGCGAGAAAAGAGTTTACGGTACTAAAAGGCATAAACACAAAAAGCACCTGCCTTACGACAAGTGCTTTTCAAAAACAGTATAAACAAAAAAAGACCTTTACTTTTCAGTAAAGGTCTTTCAAAAACAAGGCGACGACATACTCTCCCACAATACAGCAGTACCATCTGCGCTAACGGGCTTAACTTCTCTGTTCGGAATGGGAAGAGGTGAGCCCCGTTGCTATAGCCACCTTAAATTGTAAGTTAACTGGTGATTA
>JAGXIL010000084.1 GCA_024635655.1 Gillisia sp.
TGTAATTCTGCAGTCGTTGCGGAACAGCAATGGTCTCCTCTTCCTTTCTGTTATATTCTAGAAATCCTTTTAACTTATCCATTCCTATGCTGTTTTTAATGCTATTTGTTCTTTAAGTTCTTTCTCTTCTTCCAAAAGTTTCAGCGCCTTTTTATATTCAGTGGGCATTATTTTGATGAATTTTGCTGAATTTGCCTCCCAGTCCTGTAAAATTTCATGTGCCACAACACTTTGGGTGTAACTATGATGATTTAGGATCAGGGTTTTTAATTCCATAAGATCCCGGGTTGAAGCTGTCTCCAGTTCGATCATTTCCATATTAAAATTCTTCTCATTCAAATCATTTTGAGGATCAAAAATATAAGCTACTCCACCGCTCATCCCGGCAGCAAAATTTCTACCTATAGCCCCCAGTATTACCGCGATGCCACCGGTCATGTATTCACAGCCATGGTCACCAATGCCTTCTATCACAGCTTTTGCCCCGGAATTTCTTACGCAAAAACGTTCCCCGCCAATTCCGTTGATGTAGGCTTCCCCACTGGTAGCCCCGTACAGAGCTACATTGCCAATAATGACATTTTCACTGGCCTTAAAAGTTGCTTTTGCGGGTTTTCTTACTGAAAGTGTTGCACCGCTGAGGCCCTTTCCGAAGTAATCGTTGGAATTACCTTCAATATTCAGAACCAGGCCTTTAGTGGCAAAAGCGCCAAAACTCTGTCCCGCTGCACCTGTGAAATTGAGGGTTAAGGTATGATCAGGTAAACCTTTTGCTCCGTAGATCTTGGAGATCTCGTTGCTGAGAATTGTACCCGTTGCCCTGTTAATATTAGTTATAGGATAATTGAGGAACATCTTTTCTTTCCGGAAGATGGCAGGATGTGCTTTTTTCAAAATATCAAAATCCAGGACATCATCAAGACGGTGATCCTGTTTTTGGTTGTAAAGCGGCATGTCCTCGTCGATCTTTGGCTTGTACAAAATCCCCGAAAGGTCAATTCCCTGGGCTTTGTAATGGGAAATGGCAGTGTCCATATTCAACTTTTGACTCTGACCCACCATTTCATTGATCGTCCTGAAGCCAAGGTCGGCCATGATCTGCCTAAGTTCCTGCGCGACGAAATACATAAAATTGATCACGTTCTCCGGCGTACCTTTAAAATTCTTTCTTAATTCAGGATCCTGAGTCGCAATTCCTACAGGACACGTATTGAGGTGGCAGGCACGCATCATAATACAGCCTGTGGCTACAAGGGGAGCGGTTGAAAATCCGAATTCCTCAGCTCCAAGAAGACAGGCAATGGCCACATCCCGTCCGGTTTTCAGCTGTCCGTCACATTCCACTACGATCCGGCTTCTCAGGTTGTTAAGCAAAAGGGTTTGTTGTACCTCTGCAATGCCGAGTTCCCATGGCAGGCCGGCATGGCGCATGGATGTTAACGGAGTAGCCCCCGTACCTCCGTCATATCCGGAAATAAGGACCACATCGGCTTTTGCTTTTGCAACTCCTGCGGCAATGGTACCCACACCTACTTTGGATACAAGTTTTACGTTTATTCTTGCTTCCCGGTTGGCGTTCTTAAGATCAAATATAAGCTGAGCGAGATCTTCAATGGAATAAATATCGTGATGTGGAGGTGGTGAGATCAATCCCACATAAGGAGTGGAGTTTCGGGTTTTGGCGATCTCAGGATTCACTTTAGGTCCAGGCAATTGGCCACCTTCCCCGGGTTTAGCCCCCTGGGCCATTTTGATCTGGATCTCCCGGGCATTGGTGAGATAATTACTGGTCACACCAAATCTTCCCGAAGCCACCTGCTTAATGGCAGAATTCCTCCAGTCTCCATCCTGGCTTTTATTATAGCGGTTCTCATCTTCGCCGCCTTCGCCGGAATTACTTTTTCCATTGATCCGGTTCATTGCAATTGCGAGATTCTCGTGGGCCTCTTTACTTATGGACCCAAAGGACATAGCACCTGTTTTGAATCTTTTCACGATCTCTGTCCATGGCTCTACTTCCTCGAGGAGCACAGGATCCAGTTCCTGGAATTTGAACATTCCCCTTAGGGTCATGAGACTTTTGCTCTGGTCATTTATAAGTTTGGCATATTCGTCGTAACTGGCGGGATTATTCTGCTTTACTGCCTGTTGAAGTTTAGCCACACTGGCAGGATTGAACAAATGTTTTTCCCCGTTCCTACGCCAGCGATAATCCCCGCCAATTTCCAGCTCAAGATCTGTAGAATTTTGTTTGGGTTGAAATGCCTGCTGATAGCGTTTTTGTATTTCCCTTTCGATCTCATACAACCCAATACCTTCGATTCTGGTAGGGGTATTACTGAAATATTTATCAGTAAATTTTTTATTCAAACCTAGGATCTCAAAGATCTGCGCCCCCCGGTAAGAGTGCAGGGTAGAGATCCCTATCTTGTTCATGATCTTCAGAATACCTTTTCCTATTGCCGTGTTGAAATTCCGCACTGCCAGTTCGGGATCGTTGACATTAATCTCTTTCTTTTCCATCAGTTGATAGATGATCTCATTGACCATGTATGGATTTACAGCACTTGCGCCGTAACCAAATAACAACGCAAAATGATGGGGTTCCCTGGGCTCGGCAGATTCTATTACGATCTCAAATGAAGATCTCTTGTTTTGCTTGATCACCATATGGTGCACAAAGGAACAGGCCAGCAGGGAAGGAATGGGTGCCAGGTTTGCTTTTAGATTTCGGTCACTAAGGATAATGATGTTGCACCCGGTGTCCACTGCCTTTTTTATCTCCTCAAGGATTTGTTCTAACCGAAGCTCCAAACCGTTCAGCCCTTTTTCAGCTTCGTAAAGAATCGAAATAGAAGCTGCTTTGAAACCCGGCCTGTCAATTGTTTTAATTTTATCAAGGTCTTCATTAGAGATCACCGGATTTTTAATAAGAAGTCTTCGGCTGTGTTCGGGAAGGATCTCGAAAAGATTCCGGTCTTCTCCCAAAGACAGACTTATATCGGTAACAATTTCTTCGCGGATCCCATCCAGTGGGGGATTGGTTACCTGTGCAAACAGCTGTTTAAAATAATTGAACAATAACTGGGGTTTATCTGAAAGTACTGCCAAAGGAATATCTGTGCCCATAGATCCAATGGCTTCCTTGGAATTATTTGCCATGGGGGCTATAATTGTGCTGATGTCTTCCAGGGTATACCCAAAAACTTTTTGCCGGGACTTGTAATCAATTTCTTCCACAGGACAAAGATTTCCGGTGTAGGGAATATCTGAGAGATGCAAGAGATTATTTTTCAGCCAATCTTTATAGGGTCTTTCTGAAACAATTTTGCTCTTTACCTCTTCATCCTCAATGATCCTTCCCTCATTCATATCTACCAGGAACATTCGGCCCGGTTCCAGGCGTCCATGCCGCTCCACATTTTCAGGTGCTATATCTATAACACCTGTCTCTGAAGCCATGATCACATAACCATCTTTGGTAAGCGTATACCTTGAAGGGCGAAGCCCGTTTCGATCCAGAAGCGCCCCAATGTAATTTCCGTCTGTGAAGGGGATCGAGGCCGGCCCGTCCCAGGGTTCCATGATACAGGAATTGTACTGATAAAATGCTTTTTTATCTGCATTCATCAATGGATTCTTCTCCCAGGCTTCCGGCACCATCATCATAATAGCTTCCGGAAGGGAACGGCCGGTATGCAGCAGTAATTCCAGTACGGTATCCATGGAGGCGGAGTCTGATTTTCCTTCTGCAGTCACAGGCAGCATCTCTTTCATATAATCCCCAAAGAGTTCACTTTTAAAAAGTTCTTCCCTGGCTTTCATCCTGCTCATGTTTCCGCGAAGGGTATTAATCTCCCCGTTGTGGCACATGTAACGGAAAGGCTGGGCAAGATCCCAACTCGGGAAGGTATTTGTTGAAAAACGCTGATGTACCAGGGCGAGTTTAGTCACCAGGTCCGGATCATTGAGATCCTTATAATAAATATTGATGTCCTCCGGCATCAGGAGGCCTTTGTAAATAATGGTAGTGGTAGAAAGACTGGAAACGTAGAAATAAAGTGATTCTGAAAGCTGGGACTTTTCGATCTTGTGTTCTGCAATTTTTCTGGCGGCAAATAGCCGGGCGTTAAATTCTTTATCTGAAATTTCTTCGCCTTTGCTTATAAATATCTGCTGAACAAAAGGTTCGGTAAGGGCTGCGATGCTTCCCAGGCAGGATGTATCAATAGGTACATCTCTCCAGCCAATGACTCCGAGTTGCTGGCGGGAAATTTCTTTTTCAAGAATTTCCCTGCAGATCTTCCGTTGATTTGCAGTAGGCGGAAGAAATACCATACCCACTGCATATTCGGTGGGTTCTGGAAGGTTAAAATAACAGACCTTCCTGAAATAGGCGTGGGGAATTTCAATAAGAATTCCTGCCCCGTCCCCCGTTCTTCCATCGGCACTAACAGCCCCACGATGCTCCAGCCTTACCAGGATATCAAGGGCTTTATGTATGATGTCGTTGGTTCTTTTTCCTTCTAAATTGCAAATAAATCCTGCACCGCAATTATCATGTTCAAATTCGGGCGAATACAGCCCCTGCTTCTTCATTCTCATATAAACCTTGTTTTACCGTATTTTCACAAAAATATATCTTTTGTTGCATTAAAACACGAGAAACAATGGTTTTGATGTGAAATTTCACATAAAATCAAAATTGAGGCTTCAAATTATCATAATGATAATTATCCTCCTACTCATTATCAAATTCACAATTTTGAGATTAGGGTGTAGGCTTAAGGGAAGCGTAAATCACCTTCCAAAAACTGAATTTTGATATTAAATTACTGCTTAATCCTTTTCAGCAGATCTTAAAAACGATAAGTGCACCTTTTGCTTTTTCAATTCAGAAATACATCTTTTAGCTACTTATTTTTTCCTCCTTATTCAGGATACATGTTTCCGAATTCCGCTCAGTCATACTGAAGCTGGGAATAAGCTGCAGCTCCATGTTCATGATTATCGAGGCCTTCTATTTCTTCTTTTTCGGTCACTCTTATTCCACTTGATATTTTAAGGAGATAAAGGATTGCGAATGACGATAATACACAAAAGGCTCCTACAGCAGTAATCCCAATTAACTGGTTCAACAGTTGCTGCCAACCCGCCAGATCTCCAAAGATCCCTACAGCCAGTGTTCCCCAGATACCACAGGTGAGATGTACAGAAATTGCTCCTACGGGATCATCCAGACGTAGCCGGTCCAGGGCGGCAACAGAATATACAATTAAACCTCCTGCGATCAATCCTATTAGCAAGGCTTCGGTTATTCCCATAACATCTGCAGAAGCTGTGATACCTACCAGCCCACCTAAAATTCCGTTGAGGACCATGGAAAGATCATTTTCTTTGTACTTCCAGTAAGAAAAAAGAAAAGCACTAAGCCCGCCTGCAGCTGCAGAGATACAGGTGGTAACCAGAACCAGGGAAGTGGCAGCAGGATCGGCAGAAAGTACAGATCCGCCGTTAAATCCAAACCAGCCAAACCATAAGAGAAAAGCACCCACAGTAGAAAGCGGAAGGCTATGGCCGGGGATGACCTGGATCTCTTTTCCTCTAAATTTCCCGATCCTTGGGCCAAGAAGAAAAACAGCAACCAGCGCAGCCCAACCCCCTACAGAATGTACAAGTGTGGAACCGGCAAAGTCATAGAACCCCAGGTCATCAAGAAACCCTCCTCCCCATTTCCACATTCCTGTAACAGGATAAATAAGGCCAACATACAGGATTGAAAATGCGATAAAACTGGACAGTTTGATCCGTTCAGCAACAGCACCCGAAACAATGGTAGCTGCGGTTGCTGCGAACATGGCCTGGAAAAGGAAATCGGTATAAAAAGTATACTGGCCGTTTGCATAGGCCTCAGATAGTCCGTTTTCCGGAAGGCTCAGGCCAAATCCTGAGAACCCGAAAACACCACCTGCAAAAGCTTCCCCGGGATACATTAAGCTGAAACCCACAAAGGTGTAGGTTAAAATTCCTATGATTAGCACCATCACATTCTTAAAAAGAATATTGATGGTGTTTTTGGCCCTGGTAAGCCCTATTTCCAGAAGGGAAAAACCCAGATGCATGATGAAGACCAGTGCTATACAAATCATCATCCATAAATTGTTGGCTATAAACGCTGCATTATCCATACTTAATTCAGTGAAGGGGTTCCTGTTTCTTTTGTTCTGATCCTGTAAGCTTCCTCTACGTTGGAAACGAAAATTTTTCCATCTCCTATAGATCCGGTATATGCCTGTTCCAGTATGACATTTATAGTTTTTTCCAGGAATTCGTCAGAAACTACAATAGACAACATTCGCCGGGGAATCTCACTTGTGCTGTAGGCAACGCCCCTGTATACATGCCCGTGTTTCTCATTACCAACTCCGGTTACATCCCAATAGGTAAAGAAATTGACATCTATTTGCTGAAGCGCTTTTTTTACCTCCTCAAACCTGGCTTCACGGATGATGGCCTCTATTTTTTTCATTTTTTAAATCATTAAGAACAGGATCAAATATATAATAAAATAAATTTACACCCCTTATTAAATAGGGGGTATTAGGTAAATTTATTGAATTATTAATTTTTACCCCGTTATTTTTTAGGGGTTATAAAATAAATAATACAATAACGAGAATATCAAAATTGAAAATGGAAAAGGGGTCAGAGATCTATCTGAACGGATATAAATAATATAATATTTAAAAGAATAACTTATTGGAGGGTAATTTACCAAAGTGATCCAGGGGGAAGAAGATTTTTATACGTAGGAACTTAGGGAAATCTCACCTCCTTGGATCTACATTTTGTAAATAACATTTCGGTTATCCTGTATTCTAATGAAATCTATAAAGTAAATGAATACTCTGGCATTAATGAAAAACTACGTAGGTATAAACAATGATCTTATTTAACCATTTGACACACAAAATTATACGCAAAATTGTTAAAATTAAATAGTACATTTAAATAACTACTAATTTAATTTCCAAATATTATGAAATATTCAATTTTGTCTTATGTATCTCGTGTTTTACCCTCTGCAGTTTAGTGTGTTTTTTTATTGCCTGTAGTGGTAGTGATGATTCTCCTAATTTAGAGGAGGAAACGCTGATCTCTGCAAATATTGGAGGGGTTGCGTGGGAAGCTACAACAATTGCTGAAGCTAACGTTCTTGTTATTACCGAAGAGGGACAAAGGTTCGGTTTCGAGGCATATGATGAGGAATATAAAATTAAACTAGCCGTGTATGAATTGGATTCAGTGGATGGAACACTAACTGAACAAACCTATTCAGATGATATTAATACCGCCCTTCTATTTTATTACGGAATGGGAAATGACTCCTTTGTATCAGAACATCAACCTAATCAGGATTTTGGTCTGGAAAACAATATAGTAATTGATATAACTTCTTCAACACCGGAAATGATATCAGGCACCTTTTCCGGAACGTTTTACAAAAAAGGAGATCTTACAGGAATGGATACCCCTGAAATTGTAGAGATCACAAACGGTATTTTTAGAAATGTTCCCTTTGAACTTCACGAGTTCTCTCAGCCATAGATAATTGGGGAAAGTTATTTATATCAGGTGTTGCTTAGAATTGAAAAATCCCGTTCAGTTGAAAATTTAATATAAAAGTTTAAAGAACCCTGGGACGCAATGCGACAACCTGCCTTTGTAGGCATGTGCCGCTGTGTCCCGGGCGTTTCTTAAAGACGCGGGGGTAAAAAATTATCTGCCTCGTGATTCCACTAGATTTTCATTTAAAGTATTTCTCTTCTATTTCTCTTCAGGAAAACTGTAATGTATTTACCGTAACATTACTTAAATTTGCAAAATCTATAAACGGAAGGAAGTTTTCTCAAAAACTACCGTTCAGTTAGATGAAATAATCTTTCTTATATTTTTGAAATTTGATTTTATGTCAGTACAAAAGTTTTTTGATCAGAGTTTTTTTGCGGTAATTGTTTTGTTCTTCTTAAGTTTCAACGTATTATCCCAGGCCTCGGTTCCTTATTTAACCCAACCTTCAATATCCCCGGATAATTCGGAAATAGTATTTATTTCGGGAGGAGATATTTGGTCTGTGCCCAGCTCGGGCGGGACGGCGCAGATTCTGGTTTCCCACCCGGCCACGGAAGGCCATCCCATTTTTTCGCCTGATGGGAAGAAACTTGCCTTTACCTCAAACCGTTCGGGAAATACTGACATTTACGTTTTGGAATTTGCGACAAATAACTTAACCCGCGTTACTTACAGCGACGGTGCAGACAATCTCGATGCCTGGTCTCCTGATGGCGAATGGCTTTATTTTCATTCCAACAGTCAGGACATTGCCGGAATGAACGATATTTTCCGGGTTCGTCCGGAAGGAGGAACACCAATGCCTGTAAGCAATGACCGTTATACTAATGAATTCTTTTCAGGTCCTTCCCCGGATGGTTCAGGTATTATATTTTCGGCCAGGGGAAATTCCAATAGTCAATGGTGGAGGAACGGCAGCAGCCATTTAGACGAATCCGAAATTTGGTTAAAGAAAGGGGATACCTATACCCAGATTTCAGAACGAGGCTCTAAACAGCAATGGCCTATGTGGAATTCTGAGGGTACTATGATCTATTACGTTTCTGACAGGAGCGGAAATCAAAATATCTGGTCACAACGTTTAAATGCTGACGCAAAACAAGTGACCAATTTCCAGGACGGCCGTGTTCTATGGGCAAAGATATCTTATGACGGGAAAGAGATCGTTTTTGAGAGGGATTTCCAGATTTGGAAAATGAATACTACAAACGGAGAAACCTCGCAGTTGCCGGTAACATTACGTGGAAGTGTGGGATCGCCAATATTTGAAAACAAAGATCTTTCTGGTAAAATAAAGGAATTTGCACTTTCACCAGATGGAAAAAAAGTGGTTGGTGTGGCACATGGTGAAATATTTGCAGGGGCGGCAGATGAGGGCGGTGAAGCTGTTCGGGTAACCAACACAGCGGCTCCTGAATCTAACGCAAGCTGGTCGCATGACAGCAAAAAGATTGCATATAGTTCTGAAAGAGACGGGGAATTACAGCTCTTTGAATATGACTTTGCAACAGAAACCGAATCACAATTAACAAAAACAGGTAAAGATTATCTGCCTGTATACTCCACCGACGGAAAATATATTGCTTTTATCCGCAACGGACGTGAGATCTGGTTATATGACCTAAAGAAAAAAAAGGAACGAAAACTCTCCGGTATTTATACCAATCTGCCACCGCTTACCGATAAAAGAACATTTACCTGGTCCCCGGATAATAAATGGATCGCATTTTTGACACTTTCTCCGGAAAACCGCTCCTATACCAATGTATCGGTTGTATCAGTTGAATCGGGCGATGTTCAGCCAATAAGTTTTATAGCTAATTCTTCCAGCGGAACGATCTCGTGGAGTCCTGACGGGGAATATATATTATTTGACACAAATCAACGCACCGAGACGCCTTCCCTGGCAAAGGTCTCATTAAAGCTTGGTACACCGGTCTTTAATGAAGATAAATTCCGGGGCCTTTTTGAGCCGGAAAATCCGCAACCTGATCCATCGCCAAATCCCGAGAATCCGGTTGTAGAACAAGATAATGTCAGCACCCCGAATTCCGATTCTTCAGAGGAATCTGAGCCTGTACTTCAAAAAGATGCTAAAAAAGAAAAAAACAAACCCGTAGAAATTGATTTTGAAGATATTCGTAAGCGTCTGGATTTTATTAATACCGGTGTAGAAATTAATGAACACGCCATAAGCCCGGATGGAAAAACCCTTCTGGTTACGGCTTCTGCGGAAGGACAATTCAATCTATATACAATCAATTTAGACCAATTAGCTAAGAACCGGTCCCCAAAACAAATAACTTCAACTCCCACTTTTAAATTTGATGCACAATTTTCGCCAAAAGGGGACAAAGTGTATTATCTCGAAAGCGGAAGCATAAAAATTGTAAACCTTGCAAAAGAAAATACCAGATCCCTTCCGGTCAATATGAGCATCAATGTCAACTTTGCCGAGGAAAAAATGGAAATTTTTGAGCAAGGCTGGCGATATATGAGAGATCATTTTTACGATCCCAATTTTCATGGTGTAGATTGGGATTCGGTTTATAAAACTTATGAACCACTGGTAAGAGGTTCCCAAAATATAGAAGAGTTACGACGTTTAATGAATATGATGGTTGGTGAACTAAATGCTTCTCACCTGGGAGTTTCCGGGCCAAATGAATTTAAGGCACTGCCGGTTGGAAGACTGGGACTTCGTTTTGACCGCAGCGAATATGAAAATAAGGGTCAATTAAAGATCAGTGAAGTCATTGATCTAAGCCCTTCTGCCGTTTCTGAAGAAATAAAGGAGGGCGATTATCTTTTGAGTGTTGATAAAGTAGAAATAACAGGCTCGACTAACATCAATAAACTTCTGGAAAGTAAGGTTGATAAGCGTGTCGAAATAGAAATAGCTTCATCTGCAAACGGAGCAGGCAAACGCACTGTTGTGCTTAAACCTGTAAGCACAGGAGCAGAAAAGCAGTTGCTTTATCGACAATGGGTAGAAGACAATAGAGAATACGTTGAACGCATAAGCGGTGGGAAACTGGGATATATACATCTTCCCGATATGTCTGCCAATACGCTCTCACAGGTTTATGTAGACCTGGATGTCCAGAATCAGAATAAACAGGGGGTTGTTGTTGATATTCGGAATAATAACGGTGGCTTTATCAATCCTTATGTAATTGATATATTTTCAAGGAAGGGTTATTTAACAATGGAAGGGCGAGGACTTTGGGAAACCCCCGCGCGCAGTGCTTTAGGACAGCGTTCGTTAGAGCGCCCAACAATTCTTGTTACAAATCAACATTCATTATCAGATGCGGAAGATCTAACTGAAGCTTACCGCGAGCTGGAAATAGGTAAGGTTGTTGGCGAAAAGACCTCAGGCTGGATAATTTTTACCTGGAACACGCAGCTCTTTGATGGCACTTCATTACGTTTGCCGCGTACCAAAATCACTGATAATGCAGGGCAAAATATGGAATTAAATTCACGTCCTGTAGATGTAGAAATTACCCGCCCAATTGGGGAAACTATGACTGAGAAGGATAGTCAACTTGATGTAGCTGTTCGTGAACTACTGGATCAAATAGAAAAGGAGTAACAAATCATGCCTCCTATATCTATGGTTTATTTTATGTAGTTAGTTATCCAAAAATTGGGTTATAAATTGAGAGGAGATCAACGCCAAAAAATTACCTGTTATTAATTTATAAATAAAAGAACTACGGAATTTTCTTCTACTTATTATTAAACATAATAATTTATAAGAATTAGCTATGGGAACTTAATTAAACCACCAGGTAAAAATGAAGGGATATTTACACCTCATTTTCAACCCCAAATCATACTTAAAGATTTGCTTTGGTTTAAAATCTTTTTCTTTGGCTACTTCTATCACCTTGGCCTGGATGTACTCCTGAGCAGATTTTACTGTTGCTTTTTTAACTAAATATTCAAAGTAGTTTGAAGATGAAGCTGCCAGTCAACACTTATCCGAAGCCAATTTAAAATCACCTGTTTTGGGTTTAACCCAAAAGTTTAAAATAACAAAGCCCTCCTGAAATTCACCTGTAGGGGTACTACTTTAGGTAAATTCATCGGGGCTTCGCAATAATACTATTAAAAAATTATTTATTTATTCCAGGGGAAATTCATTTTGTTAAGCGCTTTTCTATAGTTGCATTTTTCTCATTTGAGGAGAAGACTAAAATTACCTGACTGACAATAAATAAGATTAAAAATATTGAACCTAAAAATAAATATGTCTGGTAATGGAAATACAGGTCAATAAGATCAAACAAGGAGAGGATACCTGTAATATAGAAAACGATAAAAAGAATAAAAAATGTTCGTTTGAACAAATTGGAATTAAACCTACTTATAACTCTAATTCCCATATTGAATAACTTTTACCAAAGATATGATTTTTAATAATAAATCATAAAAAATCCAATTTCTTATTAAATTGTTTTTAACGTTATTAGTAATATTACTACTGTTTTTCACTTCTTATTAAGAACCCCGATAATATAAATATGGATTTGTTCCTTTTCATTGGTTTTCCTCTTATTATTTAAGCAATTCTTTTCTTTGTTATAATCAATTACCTTCTTCATCGAGAACAAGAAAGAGATGGAAAAGAAAATAACACGATTTTAAAAAAGCTGAAAAAAGTTGTTAGAAAGCCTAAATCTAAATTGGAGTAATTTCGAAACACTAAAAACCGGTAAAACATAATATATCCGGCGGTATGATGGAGTCGGAGGGTTTATACAACCCTGAGACACACATCCTGCACATGGAACTTCCCGCCGGCTTGGGCCGTCGATGTTTTAAAATAAACATTCCCGATCAGGTGAAAATACCTGACGGGAATTTTTCATTTTAATTCATAGCGGAATTTCCGCCTGATCGTGGAGTGGGAGGGTTTATAGAACTCTGAGAAGCCCTCCTCGAAAAACAATAAAAACAGGTGCATCCTATGAAAAATGAGCGCTCTGCTTAGATGTTAAAATTAATGAGCACATTAAGCCTTGAATGGATTACTGACACCCCCTGCAAAACACCATGTTGGACCGGAACAAAATTTTACTTTACAGTTACTAATTTAAACCTGAAAAGCAAAAACCCCATGGAAAAAGCAAAATCATAAAATTCCTGTGTAAACTGTATTGAAATTTGTGCCTTTTAGATTCTCTATCAGTTGCACAAGTACGCCATTGATCTCGGTTCCGTTGGTTGACCTGGTATTTTTTTGTGGAAATAAATTTTATTCCAGGTGGCCAATATTAAATAGCCCGTTGCCTTTTTCTATTGGAGGATTAAAGGTTTTGTAAAGGATAACCCCATCTACAGGGCATATAACATCGCTTAAGTGGTTGCCAAAAAGATCTGTTATGTACCCCAGTTTTATTCCTTTTTTCACGTAATCACCGCTGGTGAAATCACTGTAGAAAAATCCGTTATTTTCGCTTATAACATTGGTGCGTTTTTTAATGACAATGGGATTTTCCACTGCATCTGGCGTTCCTTCCAGGATCTCAAGATGTTGCATCAGGCTCCATAGGGCATCCTGAATACGAACCACATATTTTTCCTCTACAATTCCCATTCGGCCAGATTCTATATCTACCGCAGGAATATTTTGCTTAAAAGCCTCCCGGGAGGTATAGACCGATTCTTCCTGCAGGCTTTGCTCATTGCCAAATTGCACTATATAAGGGAAGCCCATAGCTATAGCCATCTCCTTCGCTTTATTAGAAACTTCGGGCTTATCAAAATAGTTGTAGTAACCCGAATATTGCCTTAAATCATTATTGGAATCTCCCGCATGTACATCTACATAAAAATTAAGATGCGGAATGATCTTGTTTGAAATGGTCCAGGCAATTTTTTCTGTCATTGTTCCATCTTCGCTGCCGGGAAAAACCCTGTTGAGGTTTTTTCCATCCAAAGGATTAACCCTAAAAGAACGTTTCAAAAAACCTTCTACATTTGCCATATGAACTAAGATCACAGTTCCTGAAAGTTCTTTAGGATCCAGTTGTTTAGCCAGTTGCTGTGCAGCCAGGATGGGAACATATTCCGTCCCGTGCACTCCGGCAACAATTCCCAGAACCGGACCTTTTTGAAGCCCATGGAAAACGGTAACAGGTATAACCGTGCTGTCGTTTCCGGCTTTTACAGGAATGAGAATTTGAGATTTACTGCCTGGTTGAAATGTTTGATCAGCAAAAATAAAATCCTCTGTTTGAGCAGCTGTTGAAAAAAAGGTTAGAACAAATAATGAAAATAACAGATAGAATCTGGATGTAGGAATGTGGCGTATCATAGGTTTAAATAAAGAAATTTATAAAATGGAAAGTAAATGCTTTGGAATATTCCCGGACCTTTAAAGAATTTTCTCCCAATGTTAAGAATGAGTTGTTGCAATTGCTTTTTTTTTTAAAAACAATTAGATCTTTCTGAAAATTTAAAGGAATAGGAAATGGAGGGTATAAAGATAAAGTCTGTGACTTTTTCTTTTTAAAGTACCCGGAATTAAACTACTGGAGGTGCCCTA
This sequence comes from Gillisia sp., assembly GCA_024635655.1. GTDB lineage: Bacteria > Bacteroidota > Bacteroidia > Flavobacteriales > Flavobacteriaceae > Gillisia. Next base: position 14,192 of record JAGXIL010000084.1, read on the forward strand.
AGGGAAAATAGGGGATTTGGAAAAAGATTTACATTTTCTGCCAGGGAAATAGCATAGGCTGTTTCCTTTTGTGGAGGAAGTACCTCGTAATAAAATAGCGGAGGCGTAGCTAAATTTGAGATGTGAAAATCACATAATTCACAATCTGCATTGGTCTTTAATAATTTAAAATCTAATGCCAGATCTTCTTGAGCAGATACCACTTCATGATCAAAGGCATGCAGAGCCGGTAGAAGGCTCGTTACAAGTATTAATAGCCCTAATAGACTGCTGAAATGTCCTTTGAAAATTTGCATAAGCTGCAAAGATAAGCCTCAATTTTCTATTAACAATGGAACAAATATAAAAAGAGTGGGGTTAAGACCTTCCTTGAAAGCATAATTATCAAGGCAAACGTTTTGATTTTTATAAGCAACTACAGCCAAATAGATCCATTTCGCTATACCATAGATATATAATTTCATTCGTTTCAGTATATAAGACTAATGCTCTGGATGGAGTGTCTAATTCGTTATTAATAGGAAAAGTATCAGCATACACAAAGTATAAATTTTCAGTTCCCTCGATTTTTGCAAATGATTTTTGAAGTTTTGTGCTGTTCGGGCAATCTAGACACTCTTCCTTGTAATCGCCTTTTAGGAGTAAATCTACTTCCGGATAGTTTTGAAAAACAAGGTCAATTGCGATTGGGCTACTAAATAATACTTTCTCTTTTATTGTGATATTTACTGTATCGATGGAATATTCAAAATACTCTAAGCATTCGTCCACATATGATCCTAATTCTAATATTTGTGTTGAATCGCTTTTATTAGTAGTGTAGTAGTATACTGTGGGTTTAGGTTTTTCTTCAAACAAAGAATTTAGGAGCGTGGGATAAAACTTGATTTTCCCAAAATGTTCCATTGTGTTTCCTTCTATTCTGTCGAACTTTTCAATTAAATCCATTTCTTTTGAAATTGGAATAAGTCTGTTGTCAACAGACTTATATTTTGGAAAAGCCAATATTCCAATTTCTTCCTCTGAAAGTCTAAAAATTGGAGAAAGAACATTTTCAAAGGCTAAATTATTTTGCGTTTCATTTTTTAGAAGGTTTAGAAATCTCCTGTTATTTTCAGAAACTTGATTTTCATTTAAAATTTCATCAATATAATGAGCTTTTAAACTGTCGCTGGGAAACCTATTATTCCAATATTGCTCGCAGTCTGTCGGGACCATTGTAGTCAGTTCTAGATTTACTTTGGATTTCCTCTCATTATCTTTATTTTCCGTTACGGCTAATTTCTCATTTTCAATTTCTTTTTTCTCTTGAGTTGAAGATTTGCAAGAGTTGATGAAAAACAGACAAATTATTAAAATTAAGATTTTCATTTTTAATTTTTAAATATTTGCCAAAGTCGCTATAAAAGTACTAGGTGCTTTTATTGGGTGAATTAATGTACTGGTACTATTATATTCTTTACGTTCAGCTTGATAATTAATAGGGAAGTATCAATGGCTGGAAAAGCTAAAATAGAAATTTAATTTCACCAGGAGATTTCAGGATGTGATAATCAACTTTTTTAATTTGACAGCGTTAAGTTTGGACCTTTTCCAAAAGCATTTCCACTTTTCCATATAAGACTTATTTGTAGCCAACAGAAGATTAAAGACCTTAAAAAATCTTATATAACTTCAGGAATGCCTGCAACTTCTTTTTTACTCCGGGTCTTTTTAACTTTTCCTTCTTTTGAAATATGAGGAACTGAAAAGGTAAATAGTGAACCTTTTCCTTTCTCACTTTCAACTCTTATATTTCCTTTGTGACGGGTCATTATTTCTTTAGCTAAGAATAAACCAATCCCAAAACCGGTATACGTTTGTTCATCTTTTCCTGTGACCCTAAAAAACCTCTCAAAAATATTTTTCTGATCTTCCAGGTTGATCCCTATCCCATGATCTTTTACACTTACAGAGGCCAAACCTTCCCGCTCCTGAAACACTTCAACTTCAATATTTTTATCATTTGGGGAATATTTAATGGCATTAGTAATTAAATTAATAAGCACCTGACTAATTCTGTCCCTGTCTCCGTGGACAGAAAATTGGGATTTTTGGATCACATTAATACTGGCTGTCGAATAAGAATATCGAATATCCTGTACACTTTCCTGTACCATGGTATTCAGGTTGAAGTTTTCCAACTGTAAGATTAATTTACTTTCCTGCACCTTCGATAGATCCAACATTTCTGAAATTAATCTGGTTAATCGGGTAATTTGACTATCAATGCGTTCCAAAGGAGGGATGAATTTTGAGGATTGGGGATTATCCGCTTTAGTTCCGCCCATCATTCCCAATAGTAATTGAGTGTATCCTTTAATTGAAGTTAGGGGAGTTTTAAGTTCATGGCTAACCATTTTCAGAAAAACTTCCTTCCGTTCTTCTTCTTCTTTTAATTTTTGGATTTGAGTAATTGCACCAATCCACATTTTAACTTTCCCTCCCTCATCTTTTAAAGGTACGGCTCGGCCTAAATGCCATTTATACCCATCATTTTTATCCCGCAATCGGAATTCTATTTCAAATACATCACCTGATGTTATAGAATTGTTCCATTGATGGCTTACAAATTTTAGTTCCTCCGGATGCATTACATGTTCCCAGCCTTTTTTAATTAACTGTTTTAGGTTTAAACCGGTAAAATCCAACCAACTTTTATTGAAGTAATAAATTTTTCCGGAAGTATCTGCACATATAATTTTATCTGGAGTTAGATTTGCCATCTGGTGAAAGCGGGTTTCACTTTCTCTTATTGTTTTATTTAATTCTGCCTGCACAGTTACTTCATTCGCGAGAATGGCCACTCCTTCAATAACCCCTTTAGTATCACGTTGGGCCTGATAACCGAAGTTGAAATATGAAAGTTCCGGTTTTCCATTGCGAATTATGTTTACCGGCATTTCATGCACATAATTTGGTTTCCCCGTTTTATACACTTTTTTTAAGATTGCCCCCAAGCCCTGGTTTGCCAATTCCGGTACAGCTTCTAAATAAGGGGTTCCTATAATATTCTCACCTTTTCCCAAATGGGTAAGAAATGGCTCGTTAGCAATGGATAAAATAAATTTAGGGCCTGCTAATATGGCAATTAATGAGGGGGAAGAAAATATCATCTCTTCATAGCGATGCATAGTCTCTTCTAATTTTCTTGCCATCGTTCTGTGATGGGTAATATCCTCTATTGACAAAAGTATCAGGCTATTCTTTCTGTTTTCACGCCGTATTTCCCTGGCGTTCAATATCAGGAAGCGTTCTCCTAAGTTTTTGAAAGTATGCGCAATTTCAAAATTTTCAACCTTTTCATCTTTAGGTAAGATGGATTCTAATAATTTACGCAATTGCGGAATATCCCACTGATTGTTGTTAAGCTCATAAAACTTTTTACCTTCTGTATTACCTGATGTACCGGAAAAAACTTTATAAAATGATTTATTGGCTGTAACAACTTTGAGTTTGCCGTTTAGTACAATTAAAGGTTCTCGGGTAGTGTTTGTGATAGCGTGTGCAAAATCTCGCTCTTCGGTAAGCTGCATATTGAGCGTACCGAGTTCTTGATTTATTATGGTTAACTCTTCATTAGTGCTTTGCAACTCCTCTTTACTCGTCTCAAGCTCTTCATTAAGACTTTGTAATTCCTCACTTCCACTTAACAATTCTTCGTTGGCGCTTTGCAATTCCTCATTTACAACTTCCTGGTCTTCTGTTATGCCACGCATATCTTCCCGACTTAGCGTGAGCTCATCTTCCAGCTCATGGATACGCAAATCTTTTATATCCTTTTTTACCAGTTTTTTTTCTTTTTTCAGATCTTTAGAAGCGATAACCGCGGGGTGAAAAATCACCAGGTAATGGGGGTCTACTACTTTTGGCAGCGCCATAGCTTCAACAGTCAACATTTGCCGGTCTCCATTTTGCAGGATATAAACCAGGCTTTTCTTTATAACCTTTCCCTCTTTTTTTACTTTGCGAATAATATTTTGCAATTCAAAAGCTAAACCCGGTTTTGCCATTTTCATTAAATTATGGCTGGGCTCTCCACTTTGCTGCTCAAGATAATTTGAAGTACTGCCTCTAAAAAGAACGATATTCATTACTTCATTTACCACAATACTGGCCGGGGTATATTTCTTCAGGAGAATTTCATCTGCAGTTCGCTGAAAGTCGGTACGTTCTACCGGAATGTCCTTATTTATCTGTAATGCCTGATTGACCGGATGATTTGTATTACTCTTGGGAATAATAAAAGATCCGGGAATATTATTCTTTTTGAAAATCTTATCTTTTTTATTTGTGGCCGTAAAATATCCCTGAACACTACCTGCACTCTCTGATTTTCCTAATAAAAGGTAACCATCTGGTTTTAGGGAATAATGAAAAGTGGTGAGGGCTTTTTTCTGAAGGTAGGGTTGTAAATAGATGAGAACATTACGGCAGCTAATGAAATTCATATTTCCGAAAGGAGGATCTTTCAGAAAATTATGTACTGCAAATACACAGCTTTCCCTTATTTCTTTTTTTATTTGATAACCACCGTTAGATTTATCGAAATATTCAGCCAGGCGCTCCGGACTAATATTTTTGACATCCTCCCATTTATAAATTCCCTTACGGGCATATAAAATAGCAGGTTCGCTAATGTCTGAAGCAAAAATTTGTACATTCCCATTAAATCCATTCAGGTTTTTAGGCTTCTCAGGGTTATTAGAACTTTGTTTCCTTAAATGTTCGTGGATACAAATTGCCAGAGAATAAGCTTCTTCACCGGTACTACACCCGGCAATCCAAATTCTGATTGGTTCATTCTCCTTTTTTCTTTCGATCAAAAGGGGTAGGAGGGAATTGCTTAAGCTTTCAAAGATATGCGGGTCTCTGAAAAAGTTGGTTACATGAATTAGTAGATCCTGAAACAGTAAATCAATTTCAGGGATGTTTTCCTTTAAAAAGTTGAGGTATAGTTGCGAGCTGGTGAATTTATTAATTATCATCCTTCGATGGATCCTCCGCTTAATTGTGCTTTCCTTATAATAAGTGAAATCTGTATTATGGCGCAAATTTATCAATGAAAGGATCTGTCGAAGAGTACCTGCACCTTCTTTAACAACCTCTGATTGAGTATAAGTTTTAGACTTCTTATTTTTAATCAATTCCATTATTTTAGCTGGAATTTCAGAAGGCGGAAGAATAAAATCTACTACTCCGGCATTTATAGCACTATTTGGCATTTGAGGCCATTCTGCAGTACCTTCATCCTGGGCAAAGGTAATTCCTCCGCTGCTTTTAATATCCGTTAACCCCTGAGTTCCATCGCTGGCGGTTCCCGATAAGACTACACCCAGGCTGTGGGATCCGTGAATTATTGCTAAGGATTTAAAAAAAAGATTTATGGGAAGGTTTTTTTGATTTTTTTCCGGCGCCGGACGCATGCTCAACATCAAGACCCCATCGCTGGCTAAAAGCATCTTATTGCTGGGGATAATGTATATATGATTGGGCTTTACTTTAATGTCATCAGTGATCTCAAGTACCGGAACTTTAGTAAATTTCTGCAATATTTCAGAAAGCAAGCTTTGATGGCGGGGGTCTAAATGCTGTACCAGTACATACGCCATCCCGGAATTTTTTGGAATTCCTCCCACAAATTCCTTGAAAGCAGAAAGGCCTCCCGCCGAAGCACCAACCCCTACAACCGGAAATTCGTTTTTGGAGGGTTCTAAAATTTGACTGCTAACTGTTGATATTTTATTCATAATTGGGGTACTAATTCTTTAAAGGTACGGCTATTACTGATGGTTATATGCCAAAGTTTTGGATTAAAAAAAATCGTTAATAATTAGGGAATTTATAACTTATCTTTATAATGGTAGAAGGTCTTTTGGGGGACAATTAAATGAGTGGTGGGGTTAACATACTTAATATGCTGTAGGGGAAATATTAACGTTTAATGCACAGGTTTTTCTCCTGATTTTTTTCCCGCCGTTAATTGCGGTCCTCCCGGGCCGCATTGTGGGTCTGGATTTTGGAGTCGGAGGGTTTTTAGAACCCTGAGACGCACATTCTGCAAATGCCGCTATGCTTTGCTGTCCTTGCAGGCCAGGCGTCTTAAAATAAAAAATTCCCGTTCAGGTGAAAATACCTGACGGGAATTTTGTGATTTAAATCCGCAGCATAGCTGCGTTTGATTGTGGAGTCGGAGGCTATCGAACGGATTTAAGTTTATTTACACCAACCTCCTATAATTACTTGTAGGAACCCTTATTAACACTAATATAATTAACATTAATATCATTTGATTTAATAGTAATATTATGTAATATTGTCACCGATATTGTCACCTAATATTGTCACCTGACCGATAAAACATAATCAAATGACCAGTACATTTTATCTCAAAGAACCAAATTCCCAGAAGGAATCTTTAATCTACTTTTCCTGCTACTTTAAGGACGAGGGTAAAAAGTTTGTCTATTCAACAGGAGAAACAATTTTACCAGCCAATTGGGACCAGAAAAGTAGAATTCCTAACTCAAAGGGTAAAAGTAAAGCATCTAATAGGGGAGTTATAAAAGGGCAGTTAAATCGTTATTCAGACTACTTCAATGAAGTTCGGGATCGTTGTACCACAATGCAGGTAAATTTCACTTCAAGACTATTAAAAAAAGAGTTTGATGATAAGTTTAAA
>JAGXIL010000001.1 GCA_024635655.1 Gillisia sp.
AGATGGTAGTGACCCGGTAACCAGTGGAGGGGTTTACGAAGAAGCCTTTAAGGTAGAACCAAACCAGTTGATACAGGTGGTGGGCGTGAAGGGAGAGTATTTATCAGAAAAACGGTCTATAAAAGCGCCTGCACAAAGTGGCAAACTGGAAATAGATAAACAACTTCCGCTTAGATGGAAAAGAAAAAAAGATCTTACCACTACTTCTGAAAGTTACAAGTTTGTATCTGCTCTTAAGAAGTTTAAGGTATCGGGTAAAGGCGTGAGTATCGCTTCTCAGAAGGAGAATGGGAAGTGGATGAACCTTTCAGCAGATGAGGAGAGAAAATTTGAAGCTGATAAGATTGAAAATTTCCTTCAATTTATCCAGGATAATTCTGAACCGGATTCTAAATTAAATCTTTCAATTTCTGAAATGGATTTTGAAAATGGTCAACTCTTCCTGGATTTTATCAAGGATTTATCTGAAGATTATAAAGCCGAAGAAATTGAGCAAAAACGATAAAAATAAGGTCGTGGATTTTGGTTTTGATGCCCTGCAAAGTGAGCACCACTTTGTGGTAATTATTCCCAGATCTACCAAACAGGAAGTTACGGTCCACGAGATTTCAGATTACCAGGAAGATCTGTCAATAGAGGGTATGCAGGCAAATTTTATTGGTCCCCAGCACACCGGAAAAGTAATGTTACATCCTGAAAAGTGGCAAAAAATTGAAACTTTTTGCCGAGTAGAGTTTAATCAACGTATGAGGACCAGTGGAATTAAAGCAGCTCGCTGGAAAAAAGGCATTAATAGGGTTCACCGGCTTTTTGGAAAAGAATTGATGGTTTTGGCCTGGGCAATAGAAGATGCCAATCCCGGGGATATCTCTCAGGCAGTTGAGAACTGGCTAGGGCTTAAACCTGAGGAGCGCTGGTGGTTGTACACCATAACCAATGCAGCGACAGGACATCCAACACATCACAAAGGTAAGGGCTGGCGCAAAGCGCTGAGATTTGCGCTTACAGAGAATCCAGTGCCCGAGGGCAGGTACACCCAAACACTCCTCGATGAGGAAAAGAATACACTGTTTGAAGAGGAAAATGATTTATACAAAAGCAGAAAAAAAAGTAATGAATAATTCTTTTATAGAATCACAATTTCCGGTATCAAAAATATCCAAGGAAAGTTATAAAGAGAGAAAGGCCGGTGCAAGTCAAACTTTAACAGGGTTAGGGAAATGGTGGGGGCGTAAACCCCTCATTTTAGTCCGGGCTACTATCTTGGGATTATTAATGCCTAAAAGTGAGGAACCTGAAATAGACAGGGAGATTTTTCTGAAGATCCTCACGATGGATGATGAGGGATTGTGGCAACGGAAAAATAAGAAGCTTAAAATTGAAGAAGTCTTAGATAATTTAACTGCAGGGGAAAAAGTAAAATATTTTGATTCTCCAGAGAACAATGTTGTATGGGATTGGAAAAATCACCTTAGAAAAGAAGAGAAAGAAGAGGTGGAAAAAATGGCTTTTTCAAGGCTTAATTATGATGATCAACTTACCTACTGTTTACGACCTGAGCAAGTAGATGGCCCCTCACCGGAAGCATGGAAAGAAATAAATAAACATTTAAGGACGAATGCCTTTTCTTTACAGGAGTTGGTGGAAGAACTTGGGCAGCGGGAGTTTGGTAATACTCCTCGTGTGGGGGATGCTTTTGCAGGCGGTGGTTCTATTCCTTTTGAAGCGGCACGAATTGGATGCGAGGCCTACGCCAGCGATTTAAATCCTGCTGCGGCTCTGCTCACCTGGGCTTCACTCAACATTATTGGTGGTGGTAAAGAAATACAGGAAAAAGTAGAAAAAGCTCAGGAAGAAGCTTTTGATAAAGCTAATAACCAGATTACAGAGTGGGAAATAGAACATAACGAGAAGGGCTGGCGAGCAGATGCTTATCTCTACTGTATAGAAGCCCAAAGTCCTGCAACCGGTTATTGGGTGCCACTCGCACCTACCTGGGTGATTTCTGAGAAGTATAAGGTTTGTGGTGTTCTAGAGCCGGATCATGAAAATAAAAGATACCGCATAAAAATTATAACCAATGCCGATGCTGCGACTTTTAAAAAAGCTAAGGAGGGAACGGTGAAGAAAGGACGGTTAATATGTCCAGAGACAGGCAGTGAAACACCTATTGCCACTATTCGTGGAGATCGAAAAGTTGATGGGAAAACAGAATATGGGCTACGTCAGTGGGAAAATGATGACATAGTTTCAAGGCCGAGGGATACTTTCCAGGAACGACTTTATTGCGTCCGTTACATTGAGACTTATTATACTGCCAAAAAAGAATTTAATTCTGGTAATAGAAGCTGGAAGAAAAAAGCACAACTCGATAAAGAGGAAGCTGAGAATTTGAAGGATCTTTATGATTTATTGGATAGTAAAATTCTTAAAAAAGAATTTAGAAGACATTATGTAGAACCCGATGAGGAAGATCTGCAAAGGGAGAAAAAAGTAATCGAACTTTTACGGGAACGACTTATAGAATGGCAAAAGGCAGGATATATTCCTTCAAAGAAAATTGAAAGAGGGTATAATACCGAACAGCCCATCCGGGAACGAGGTTGGACACATTGGCATCATTTATTTAATCCAAGGCAGTTGTTGACTATAGGATTAATAATGAAAGAAATTTTGGTTCAAGAGGATGAAGCTGCGGCTGGAGCATTATTGGCAGTAGGGGCGACAGTGGATCGGCATTCCAGACTATGTGGATGGGATCCGCACATTTCAAAAGGTCCTGGGACTACGAGAAATGTTTTCTATAATCAAGCTTTGAATACACAGTATTATTTCGGATGTAGAACTATTGAAGGACTCAGAGATTTTTTAATCTCCGATTTTCCAAAAAATAAATCTTTTGTTGAAAAAAATTCTGTAATAACCAGTGATGCAAAAACAGTTTCCGTTACTAGTGATTTTTGGATAACGGATCCTCCGTATGCTGATGCGGTCAATTACCACGAGCTCGGAGATTTTTTCTTGTCTTGGTATGAGATGCCTATACAAAAATTATTCCCGGCGTGGTATGCTGAAAGTAAAGCCGCCCTGGCGGTAAAAGGTAACGGCCAAAGTTTTAACCAAAGCATGGTAGAATGTTACAGTAACTTCACTAATCATATGCCTGATAATGGGGCACAAGTGGTGATGTTTACGCACCAGGATGCTTCGGTTTGGGCAGACTTAGCTTTAATTCTTTGGGCTTCCGGTCTGCAGGTAACGGCTGCCTGGACCATTCAAACAGAAACTGCAGCAACTGGGATAAAAACCGGTAATTATGTTCAGGGTACGGTAATTATGGTATTAAGAAAGCAAACAAGTGAAGAAATTGGTTTCTTAAGTGATATTCAGGCAGATGTAGAATATGAGGTAAAGGAGCAGTTGAAATTTATGACCGAAGTTGACGATAAGGATGATCCTAATTTTGGAGATGCAGATTTTCAACTGGCTGCTTATGCTGCTGCACTTAGAGTGTTAACCGGTTATAAAAGTATAGAAGACATCAACGTCACCTATGAGCTTAGCCGGGAAAGAAAGAAGGGAGAGGAAAATGAAATCCAAAAGATCATAGAGAGCGCAGTAAAAGTAGCGATGGACTACCTGGTGCCGGGAAATTTTGAAGAACGATATTGGAGAAAACTGGGAGCAGAAGAGCGTTTTTACCTTAAAGGTCTTGAAGTGGAAGAGCATGGAGAGTACAGGAGTGGGGTGTATCAGGAAATGGCCCGTGGTTTTGGACTTCGGGAGTATACGCATATTTTGAATTCCAGTAAGGCTAATATGACCCGATTAAAAACTCCTATAGAGTTTAAGAATAAAGAACTGGGTTCAGAAGGTTTTGGGAAATCAATTACAAGGAATATCCTTTTCGCCATTTATGAAACCTACAAAACCGAGGATCCTCAAATGGGGCGTAATTGGCTTCATAATGAACTGCCGGGTTATTGGGAAAACAGACAATTGATTTTACATATCTTTAATTACATCCACTTGAATGCTACTCCAATAGAACATTGGCAAAAAGATATAGTAGCCCTGGAGTTGTTGAAAGGATTTGTAGAGAACGATAGTATTTAAACTGAAAAGATATAATGATTAATTCTTTTATAGAATCACAATTTCCGGTATCTAAAATATCCAAGGAAAGTTATAAAGAAAGGAAAGCAGTTTCAGGCCAAACCTTAACAGGATTAGGAAAATGGTGGGGGCGTAAACCCCTCATTTTAGTCCGGGCTACTATCTTGGGATTATTAATGCCTAAAAGTGAGGAACCTGAAATAGACCGGGAGATTTTTCTGAAGATCCTCACGATGGATGATGAGGGATTGTGGCAACGGAAAAATAAGAAGCTTAAAATTGAAGAAGTCTTAGATAATTTAACTGCAGGGGAAAAAGAAAAATATTTTGATTCTCCAGATAACAATGTTATATGGGATTGGAAAAATCACCTTAGAAAAGAAGAGAAAGAAGAGGTGGAAAAAACGGCTTTTTCAAGGCTTAATTATGATGATCAACTTACCTACTGTTTACGACCTGAGCAAGTAGATGGCCCCTCACCGGAAGCATGGAACGAAATAAATAAACATTTAAGGACGAATGCCTTTTCTTTACAGGAGTTGGTGGAAGAACTTGGGCAGCGGGAGTTTGGTCATACTCCTCGTGTGGGGGATGCTTTTGCAGGCGGTGGTTCTATTCCTTTTGAAGCGGCACGAATTGGATGCGAGGCCTATGCCAGCGATCTCAATCCAGCTGCAGCATTGCTCACTTGGGCTTCCCTTAATATAATTGGCGGTGGCAAAGAAGTACAGGAAAAAGTAGAAAAAGCCCAGGAAGAAGCTTTTGAGAAAGCAGATAAGCAGATCACAGAATGGGGAATAGAACACAACGAGAAGGGCTGGCGGGCAGATGCTTATCTCTACTGTGTAGAAGCCCAAAGTCCTGCAACCGGTTATTGGGTACCCCTGGCGCCAAGCTGGGTGATTTCGGAAAAATTTAAGGTTTGTGGTGTTCTGGAGCCAGATCATGAAAATAAGTGTTATCACATTAGGATCGTAACCAACGCCGATGTAGCGACTTTTAAAAAAGCTAAGGAGGGGACGGTAAAAAATGGACGTTTAGTTTGTCCCGAAACAGGCAGTGAAACACCTATTGCCACTATCCGTGGAGATCGCAAAGTTGATGGTAAAACGGAATATGGGCTACGTCAGTGGGAAAATGATGACCTAGTACCACGATCGGAGGACACTGTCCAAGAGCGTCTTTATTGTATCCGTTACATTGAGATTTATTATACTGCTAAAAAAGACTTCAATTCTGGTATTAGGAGCTGGAAGAGAGGAGCACAACTCGATAAAGAAGAAGCAGAGAATTTAAAGGAACTTAATGATTTATTGAATAGTAAAATTCTTAAAAAAGAATTTAGAAGACATTATTTAGAACCCAATGAGGAAGATCTGCAAAGGGAGGGGAAAGTAATCGAACTTTTACAGGAACGATTTATGGAATGGCAAAAGGAAGGGTACATTCCTTCAAAAAAAATTTCCTCAGGTGCAGAAACTGATAGGCTATTCCGGGAACGAGGCTGGACGCATTGGCATCATTTATTTAATCCAAGACAACTTTTAGTTCATGGGCTTTTCAATAAGCTCGTCTATTTATTAAAAGATCATGATCAGAAGGTTAGTGGCTATTTATTTGTAGGAAAACTTGCTAATTGGAATTCGAGAATTACGCAATGGCTTTCTTCTCAAAGCGGAGGAGCAGGTGGAGGAAAACAGACCTTTGCCAATATGGCTTTGAATACCTTATATAATTACTCTTGTCGACCAATAAAAACTTTGGAGTCTGTTCAACTGTCTTTACCCGAACTTAAAGAAAAGTTTCTTAAATCTACAGTTTATACTCAAGATTCTCGAATTAATCAAGCGATAAGTGACTTTTGGATTACAGATCCGCCTTATGCGGATGCAGTAAACTACCATGAAATCGGAGATTTTTTTCTGGCATGGTACGAAAATGGTATTCCAAAACTTTTTCCAGATTGGTACAATGAGAGTAAAGCTGCTTTAGCTGTAAAGGGTACTGGCCAAAATTTCAACCAAAGTATGGTGGAATGCTATAGTAATTTCACGAATCATATGCCGGATAATGGGGCACAGGTGGTGATGTTTACCCATCAGGATGCTTCAGTTTGGGCAGACTTAGCTTTAATCCTTTGGGCTTCCGGTTTGCAGGTAACGGCTGCCTGGACTATTCAAACAGAGACCCAATCTTCAGGAATTAAAAAAGGCAATTACGTCCAGGGTACGGTAATTATGGTATTGCGAAAACAAACCAGTGAAGAAGTTGGTTTTTTAAGTGATATTCAGGCAGATGTGGAATACGAGGTCAAGGAGCAACTTAAATTCATGACCGAGGTTGACGATAAGGATGATCCTAATTTTGGAGATGCAGATTTTCAACTGGCCGCTTATGCTGCTGCACTTAGAGTGTTAACCGGTTATAAGAGTATTGAAGACATCAACGTCTCCTATGAGCTTAGCCGGGAAAGAAAAAAGGGAGAGGAAAATGAAATCCAAAAGATCATAGAGAGCGCGGTAAAAGTAGCGATGGATTATCTGGTGCCGGGAAATTTTGAAGAACGATATTGGAGAAAACTGGGAGCAGAAGAGCGCTTTTATCTTAAAGGGCTTGAAGTGGAAGAACATGGCGAGTACAGGAGTGGGGTGTATCAGGAAATGGCTCGTGGTTTTGGCCTTCGGGAATATACAGATCTTCTAAATTCCGGTAAGGCGAATATGACCAGGTTAAAAACCCCTATAGAATTTAAGAATAAAGATTTAGGTTCAGAGGGATTTGGAAAATCAATAACGAGAAACCTTCTTTTTGCTATTTATGAAACTCATAAAACAGAAGACCCTCAAAAGGGGCGTAACTGGCTACATAATGAGCTGCCGGGTTACTGGGAAAACAGGCAATTGATTTTACATATCTTTAATTACATCCAATTGAACGCTACTCCAATAGAACATTGGCAAAAAGATATAACGGCCCTGGAGTTGTTGAAAGGATTTGTAGAAAACGATAGTATTTAATTAATAATAATGCTCACACGATATTCTTCCCGGCGAAAACGCGTTGATGAAAGTTTCTTAA
>JAGXIL010000085.1 GCA_024635655.1 Gillisia sp.
CCGAAAACCGAAAACCGAAAACCGAAAACCGAAAACCGAAAACCGAAAACCGAAAACCGAAAACCGAAAACCGAAAACCGAAAACCGAAAACCGAAAACCGAAAACTTAAATTAAAAACGTAATTAAGCTATCAATTTTTAGGGATGAAATGCTATAACAGGACCAATTCCCTGAAAAGTCTTTCCAGGGTGTCATCTATGGCAACACACATCCCCGGGTGAGGACGGGAGGTTTGTATCACTGAACTTCGCACTGCGGTAAGCCACCTGAACCTGGAAGGCACATCAAGTTGGGCAATTGGTCCACCATCTTTAGCGCCCTGGCAGATCTTCTCAAAAGATTCCAGGTTCTTCTGAATTTGCTCCAGGTCAAAATCCTGGCAAAGGCATCGCAAACGTTGCTCATCCAGGCGAAATTTCATCTGAAGATACTTTTCTCTTTTGCAAAAGATAACGATCCCCACATTCAGAAATTCCTCGCGCTCCACCCTTGGCAAAACCCGGATTACTGCATATTCATATAAGTGTTTGTCTTGCATCTTGAGCTTCTTTTATAAATATTTCAGAATTCGCCAGTCTTACCAGTAAAAATTTCAGGTAGGCTTCTTTTATTTCTTCAGGTGTTTCCTCATTGCCTTCCCAGGAAAGCCATTCCGCAGGAATAAGATCCACAATGGCTTTTAATTTTCCTTCAGTTAAAAGCTGTTTCATTTCAGCATCAACTTCCGTAAGCTTTTCAGCCTGTGGCAGGAGTACGTGGTCTTTTATAAAACTAAAAGGGCTTTTGGCGTTCTTTTCTATGTTAGTCCAGGAGTGGTGAAAATAAAAAGAGGCTCCGTGGTCTATGAGCCATAATTCCTTGTACCACATTAACATATTGGTGTTTCTGAATGTGCGGTCTACATTAGTAATATAAGCATCCAGCCACACGATTTTAGAAGCAAGAACGGGATCTACAATGGTGACGACCGGATCATAATTAATGGCACCTGATAAAAAATGCATCGCAAGGTTGAGGCCCTTGCTTCCCTGTAAAAGATCCTGGATCTCTTCGTCTCCTTCCGTTCTTCCAAAGGCTTCATCGAGGTGAGCGTAAACCAGTTCGGGAACCCTTAAACCCATGATCCTGGCTATTTCTCCACCCAATAATTCAGCTATTAAAGCTTTTACCCCGTGGCCGGCTCCGCGAAACTTCAGTACATACTTAAAATCATCATCTGCCTCTGCAAGGGCAGGTAAA
This sequence comes from Gillisia sp., assembly GCA_024635655.1. Lineage (GTDB taxonomy): Bacteria > Bacteroidota > Bacteroidia > Flavobacteriales > Flavobacteriaceae > Gillisia. The sequence continues at coordinate 1,241 of JAGXIL010000085.1, forward strand.
GACCCACCTTCCCTTAAAGGAGTGATGTAACGCGTCACGGTGACGGTGCGCAGTTTATTGAGATTCATATTAATTATTCAGGTCGTGCAAATTTAGGAAAATCTTCCGGTTACTATGATCAGGTGAATTTTATATGAAACGGTATATTGGAACCGGTGTAATCCCGGTGAGCTCTGGAACTCATTTACAAGATCAAGTTGAAATGTGAAATTAAAACAAGAAAAAAGGAAGACCAAAGAAATCTTCGGTATTCCTTTTCCAGTCGGGGTACATAAAAATCTCAATATCTTCCAAAGGGAGGTAACTTTGTTTGTGGCCTTTTTGCGAGTTCAGTTGAAAATCAGGTTTTTCGTCTGGAATACGGAAGGTAAAGCAATGCTCTAATGATATCAGGGGGAAGAAATAATATTTGGCGCTATAGCTCGTGCTGACAATAAATTTAAAGAAAATAAACCAATTGCCTAAAATTCGTTGGAATTAAGACAAGTCCTGTTTTTAAGTTGGATTAGATTCTTTTATACTGAAGCTATATTTTTTCATATGCTTTGGTCATATGATCACAGGCATTTGCAGTACCTCGTAGGGTTTTTTCCTGATCTAGAAGTAACCACTCTCCCTTTCCGCCGTCACAATTTTCAATAAGTTCATTTTCTTCGGTGTAAGAAAGTTTATAGTATTCCTCTCCTGTCCCGGTTGAAACATGCTCAAAAGTGCCTGAGGCTTCCACTTCCTCATCGTTATTCTGTCGAATTTTGGTAAAGGTATTATCAGGGGAGAAACGATAGGTTTCCTGGTACATCATGTCTTCTCCGGATGTTTCAGAATTTGCCAACATGCCGCTCATCGTTACCAGCTGCCACTCCTGGGGAAATTCTTCTTTTGAAAGGGGAAAGACTTTTTCCCCGGCAGAAAGATCTGATGTGCCGGGATCATCAGAAGCTTCTTCTGCTTTATCTGAATTGCAGGATTGCGCAGCAAATAAAATAACAGCTATGAGTAAAATAATATTTGTTTTCATGAAAAATACAGTTTCCGACAAGGTATTATAATTAAAGCAGTTAGCGAAGAAGAATAAAATAACTCTTATTGTATTTGGTTCAACGTTTTGAAATAATTGAACAAACTTAAAATTAAATTAGGAGGAGGATGTATTAAATGAAATTTGAAATTAAAAAACCCGGAGAGAATTTTCTTTCCGGGTTTTTACCTTACTTTCAATCCTGCATAAACCAGTTTTAGAGTTGTAATCGCTCTCCATTCCTGGCTGCCGATTCATATATTTTTTCCACAATAACAATATCTTTTAACCCATCTTCCCCGGGAACCCTTACCGGTTCGTCGTGCAGGATGGCCAGGGCGTCGTTATCCATTTGTACGGCCTGTTGATTCTTTCCGAAAGGTTCCAGTACAGTTCCATCACTTGCCTTACCCTGAACGCCGGAGTATGATTGAAATGGCCTCAGATAGTACCAGCCATCTTCACAGTTCACTTCCAGATTATTCATGCTTTCTCCAAAACTGGTACGGCAACTGGCCATGATACCACCGGGAAATTCCAGGTCAAAAATGGTAGTTTCATCAACCTCTGTAAATATTTCCGGCCGGTTGGTCATGGTTCTGGCACTTACTGCAACAGGTTCCATTCCAGTAGTATATCGGGTGGCATTCAAAGGATAAACCCCCATATCATACATAGCACCACCTCCCATTTCCTTTTCGAGTTTCCATGGCGTAATGGTGGCTCCATTGTATCCGGCGGCCGCTTCAAGATTTTCTATTTTTCCGAAAGGTTTGGTCTCAGCCCATTTCATAATGGTTTGCGTATTTGCCTCGTGCTGCATTCTGTAGCCAATGGAAAGCTTCACATTATTTTTGTTACAGGCATTTATAATTTGCCGGCACTCTTCAGCTGTTTTGGCCATAGGTTTTTCACACCACACGTGTTTTCCGGCATTAGCCGCTTTAATAGCATATTCAGCGTGTAAACCTGTAGGAAGTACGATGTAGACCACATCAATATCTTCATTATTGGCGATATCGTCCATATTTTCATAATTGTACACATTGGAATCTTTGATCCCGTATTCCCTTTGCCATTGCGGAATCTTATCAGGACTCCCTGTCACGATCCCTCTTAGCTCACAATGCTCTGTAAGTTGTAGTGCCGGCGCCAAAAGATCTGTGCTGTAATATCCTAAACCAACCAAAGCCACCCCCAGCTTTTTCTGTTGACCTCCAAATAAAAAATTACAGGAGGGAAGGGTAGTGGCTGCCAGGAATAATCCCGATTTTTTTATAAAGGTTCTTCTGTTATCCATGAAAATGTTTTAAAAGTATGATTTTCAGTGTTACTGCTGAGATTTTCCGGTCTTCACCCAGCCTGCAGTGGTGAGGGTTCTTTTTACCTGGTGAGCAACAGCTTTTTCCACCTTTTCGTTTAGATTTTCCTTTCCTGCAGATACGCTTACCCCGTAAGGATTTCCGCCGGCACCAAAGATAGATTCATCGGTATAGGAAGGGGTTACAACTATTGCTCCCCAGTGATACATGGTCTTATATAATGAGAGTAAGGTAGTTTCCTGGCCCCCGTGAATATTTTGGGCACTGGTCATCCCACTTACTACCTTATTGGCAAGTTTACCTGTAAACCAAAGTCCGCCGGTGGTATCAATAAAAGCCGAAAGCTGGGATGGAAGATCTCCATATCTCGTGGGAGCACTAAAAATAATGGCATCGGCCCATTCCAGGTCGTCCAGGGAAACTTCGGGTACATTCCGGGTGGCCTCGATATGTGCCTGCCAGTCCTTATTTTCGGAAATGGCTTCCTGTGGTGCGGTTTCCTTAACTTTCAAAATTTTTACTTCTTTTACTCCATTTTGCTTCGCCGCCTTTTCTGCCCACTGCGCAAGCTGATAATTTGTTCCGGTTGAACTGTAATAAACGATCGCTAATTTTACATTTTCCATCTTCAATTTTTAATTTAAGGTTATTATCTTTTAGTGCTTTAAGATAAATTTTTAATAAGGAAATAGTTTTAAATATTTTATAAAACATGTGTAATTCTCAAAATTTTCGGAAATTGTTTTAATAATAACGAGGCAAAGGGGAAAGAAGAAGATTGGAAATGTTGAAATTTTCCAAAGCCTAAGCGGATCTAAAAATCGCTAATGGCCGGGAATATATTCAATTAAAAAGCACTATTTTTGCACTTTAATAAAAGACACAAGTCAATATGGGCAATATAGTAGCCATTGTAGGAAGGCCTAACGTAGGAAAATCTACCTTTTTTAACCGCATGATCCAGAGAAGAGAAGCCATTGTGGATGCTGTAAGTGGTGTTACCCGGGATAGAAATTACGGAAAAACCGAATGGAATGGGAGAACCTTTTCTATTATTGATACCGGGGGTTACATTAAAGGTAGCGATGATATTTTTGAGGCCGAAATTGACAAACAGGTAGAACTGGCCATTGATGAAGCCGATGCCATTATCTTTATGGTTGATGTAGAATCAGGGATAACCGGGATGGATGAGGATGTTGCAAAGCTTCTTCGGAAAGTGAAAAAACCTGTTTTTTTAGTCGTCAATAAAGTTGATAATTCAAAGCGTCTTGAAAATGCCGTGGAATTTTACTCACTGGGCCTGGGAGATTATTTTCCCATAGCCAGTACCAGCGGAAGTGGAACCGGAGATCTTCTTGATGCTGTAGTTGAAGCTTTACCGGAACTTGAGGAAGCAGAAGAGGAAGACTTGCCGAGATTTGCTGTAGTGGGAAGGCCTAATGCAGGAAAATCTTCATTTATAAATTCTCTCATTGGGGAAGACAGATATATAGTTACAGACATAGCGGGAACTACCCGTGATGCTATTGATACAAGATACAATCGCTTCGGGTTTGAATTTAATCTTGTAGATACTGCCGGGATCAGGAGAAAATCCAAGGTAAAGGAAGATTTGGAATTTTATTCCGTAATGCGGTCTGTACGTGCTATTGAGAATTGTGATGTGTGTTTGATAATCCTGGATGCCACCCGCGGATTTGACGGGCAGGTGCAAAATATCTTCTGGCTTGCGCAACGAAACCGAAAAGGGGTCGTGATCCTTGTCAACAAATGGGACCTGGTAGAAGATAAAGAAACAAACTCTCTGAAAGACTATGAAGCGAAAATAAAGAGAGAGATGGAACCATTTACAGATGTTCCCATTGTTTTCATGTCTGTTTTGACAAAGCAGCGAATTTTTAAGGCCATTGAAACTGCTGTTGAGGTTTATAAAAACCGCAGCAAGAAGATCAAGACCAGTGAGCTCAATGACCGCATGCTACCCATAATAGAACATTACCCGCCACCGGCCTGGAAAGGGAAATATGTGAAGATCAAATACTGCATGCAGTTGCCAACTCCGCAACCGCAGTTTGCATTTTTCTGTAACCTTCCGCAGTATGTTCGGGAGCCTTATAAGAGATACCTGGAAAATAAATTAAGAGAAGAATTTGATTTTACGGGGGTACCTGTTTCGGTTTATTTTAGAAAAAAATAGATACACCATTAAACTTTGTAACAATATTGAGGTCTTAACAACTAATGTTAAGATCTCTTTTTGTTTTCAACCCCTTTTTCACATTCATGAAGAATTATTTTCTCCCCCTCTTGTTGTTGCTTTCCCTTCAATTAACTGCACAAAATTTTGAAATCTCAGGCCGAATTACAGACGGCACTACTAAGCAACCACTGGAAGCTGCCACTGTTTATGTAGAAAATCCTGCAGATAGTACCCTGGTGAGTTACACAATTTCTGAAAGCGACGGAGATTTTTTAATTACCGGAAACACCGGGTCTCCAAACCTCGCCCTCATAGTTTCCTTTACAGGATTTGAACTCCACAGGCAGATTATTGATTTTTCAGATGGTTATATAAAAAACACAGGAGATATTGCCATGTTGGAGGCAGATAATGCTTTAGATGAGATCAACCTCGTGGGCGCCCGTGCACCTATTGTGATCAAAAAAGATACGCTTGAGTTCAATGCCTCCTCTTTTGTAACCCGGCCAGATGCCAACTTAGAGGAGTTGATGAAAAAACTTCCGGGGGTAGAGGTAGATACCCAGGGAAATATTACCGTTAATGGAAAACCTGTATCCCGGATCCTCGTTAACGGGAAGGAGTTCTTTGGCAATGATCCTAAGATCGCGACCAAAAATCTTCCCAAGGAGATCATAGATAAGATCCAGGTGACAGATACCAAGACCCGAAGTGAAGAATTTACCGGAAAAGCAGGTGATCCTGATAATAAGACCATAAATATTACCATTCAGGAAGATAAGAATAAAGGATATTTTGCCCGTGCAACCGTTGGCGGGGGTACAGATGACCGTTATGAAATGAGCGGGATAGGCAATTATTTTAAGGATAAAATGAGGATCAGTGTGCTGGCCAGCTCCAATAACATCAATAGTTCAGGTTTTAGCTTTGATGAAGTTTTTGATATGATGGGAAGAAATGCCCGTAGCTTTTCCTTTAACAGCAGCGGGGGATCCTTTGGGATCAACGGCCAGAACTTCGGCGGGGGAGGCGGTATCACTAAAGCTGAAACAGCGGGAATCAATTTTGTGAATGAGTGGGGTAAGAAAGCTGAGCTTAATGCCGATTACTTCTTCGGAAGAAACGATACAGAAACGCTAACGATAATTGAAAGGGAAAATATCCTGCCCAACTCCCGTTTCTTTTACAATTCCACCAGTGCAAGTAATCTGGTGAATGACAGCCACAGAGCCAATGCGAGATTTGAGTATAAACCCGATACCCTCACCCGCATCTCCATCGCTCCACGCTTTAATTCCAACACAGCATTTTCCAACCGAAGTAATAATGCAGAATCATTAAATGAGAACAGAGAGCTTGTAAATGCTACCGAAACCATTGATGATGAATTCCTGGAAAGCCAAAGTTTTAGCAACAGGCTGGACTTTATTCGTCGCTATGGCAACAGGGGAGCATATTCCCAGGTTAACTTTGAAAATCGTCACCAAAAACAGAAAAACGAGAATTTCTTTTTCTCTGAGAGCCGCTTCTTTGATGATGAAGATGTACAGATCCAGGATCAGTTTATTGATGAAGACCAGATCGAAAATGAATATTCTGTAGGAGTTACGCAGCGATTTGTTCTTCTGGAAAAATTCTTTTTAGATGCTTCGTATAATTTTTCGGCAACTAATAATACCAACACCAGATATGTTTATGACCAGGATCTGGAAAGTGGAGCATATAATGATTTTAATAATCTGCTAAGTAGTGATTTTCAATCCAGGAGCCAGAAGAATATTCCAAATGTCGGTTTAAATTATGAAGGTACAAAATGGAGGCTGGGCTCAGAAGTTGGCCTGTTGAACACTACTTTGGAGAACAATAATTTCCTGCAGGATATTTCATATTCCAATAACTTCAATAATCTTTTCCTTAGAGGAAATGTGAGATATGAGATCACCAGGTCGAAAAGTATCTATTTAAACTACAACAGCGATGCAGGTATACCTTCCATAAGGCAACTGCAGCCGGTGGTTAACAGGACCAATCCTTTAAATATAGTGGTTGGAAACCCCGATCTGCGCCCAACTTTTACCCAAACGCTTCGTGGAGGATTCAGGAACTATGATTTCTCTAAAAGAAGCGGATTCTTCAGTTATGGGTCGGTAACGTTTACAGATAACAGTATAGTCCCGGTCACTACTACAGATGAGGACCTGGTAAGAACCACGACCTATGCCAATGTAGACGGAGCCATAAATTCCAATGTGGGTATGTCCTTCTCTAAGCAGTATAAAAAAGAAAAGCGGGAATTTAGCTATAGGTTGGGGGTCAACGGAAATTATGACAGGAACGTTGGATTTACCAATGCGGTACAATATAAGGCGGAAAGATATACTGTAAGGCCGTCTGTTAATTTCACCCTTGCCATTGAAGATTATTTTTCCTTTAACCCGGGGTACCAGCTGGCATTCACTGAAACACAATACGATATTAATGCCAACAGGAACGAGAATTTCACCAACCACACGATTTCCCTTGAAGCCACCACCTTCTGGCCCAAAAACGTAGTTTTGGGGAATGATATCTCTTACAATTACTACGGAAATCTGTCGGCAGGATTTGACAACACTGCGTTCCTCTGGAATGTGAGCCTTGGCTACAAGTTCCTGAAAGATAATGCCACCCTGAAATTCAAGGTTTACGATATGCTGAACGAGAACGTATCTACCCAGCGTACAGTAGGCGATGACTTTATACAGGATACTCAAAACCTGATCCTACGAAGATATGGAATGCTGAGTTTTACATACAAAATAAGCAAGTTCGGCGGAAAAGATCCTAATGATGGGGGAACAAGATTCAGGAGAATGTAATTCTCTTTGAGTAATTATCAGCTGGTCCACTCATGTTTTTAAAAGACTTTAGTCAATTGACTAAAACCTTTTCTGTGCTTTTCTTCGCGCTCTAAAATTTTATGATGTTTTTCCTTGCGTGAAATCTCCCCTTCCCAAAAAATAGCCACGAATTCATATAAAAAACCCACCCCGTCCTGCGGACACCCATCCCCGGAGGGGATTTTTTTAACTTGGTACTTAAAACCTGGAACTTGGAATTTGGTGCTTGAAACCTGAAACCTGAAATTTGGTGCTTGAAAATTGGAATTTAATTTTCTGTTTTCCCTGAGGTTAGCCACGAATGCACGAATGTTGGGTGGTGGTAATTGGTATACAGTGGTAAATGGGCAGTGGGCAAAGTTGTTAGATTTTGATTAAGACTGATACAAAAAAAATCCCACCCCGTCCTGCGGCCACCCCTCCCCGGAGGGGATTTTTTAAACCTGGTGCTTGGGAAATGGAATTTAATTTTTGGTGCTTGAAACCTGAAACTTAAAATTTGGTGCTTGAAATTTTGAATTTTCTTTTCTGTTTTCCCTGAGGTTAGCCACGAATGCACGAATGTTGGGTGGTGGTGTTAGGTAGATAGTGGTAAGTGGGCAGGGGGCAGAGTCTTTAGATTTTATTAAGACTGATACAAAAAAAATCCCACCCCGTCCTGCGGACACCCCTCCCCGGAGGGGAATAAAAAAGGCACCCCTCCTTATTAAAGGAGGGGTGGGCAACTTGTTGGTCGGGGTGGTTGCGTGGGATTTTTCAAAATAGATTATTTGTGATATTAGTAATGGAACCTCCAGCCCCTGGTTTTCATAAGATCTTTGATTAGTACTACTACAAAAAAATCCCACCCCGTCGTGCGGACACCCCTCCCCGGAGGGGATCTTTTTAATTTGGTGCTTGGAATTTGGAATTTAATTTTTGGTGCTTGAAACCTGAAACCTGAAACCTGAAACCTGGAACTTGGATTTTGGTACTAGTATTTTAAAACTTTGAACATTGAACTTTGAACTTTGAACTTTAAATTTTAAATTCCCTTTTGGAAATTGGAATTTAGTCCTTGTACTACCAGCTCCCCCCGGCACCACCGCCACCAAAACCACCACCGCCAAATCCGCCGCCGAAACCTCCTCCACCACCAAATCCGCCGCCGCCGGACATACCGCCACCGCCAAAACCTCCACGGCCAAGGCTACTAAGAATAATGACATCCAAAAGAGAGCCACCCATGCCTCTTCGGTTTCCGGGGCCTCCGTTTCCGCGATTTTTGCGGCTTAATGAGACTAAAAAGATCAGGAAGAAAATTCCCAGGATAAGAGCGGAAACAGGTATACCTCCGGATCCTGAACTCTGAGGCCTGGAGCCCTGAAAAGTGCCATCCAGAACCTGGAATATTGCCGTAGTACCTTTATCTAGTCCCCCGTAGTAGCTGTTGTTCCGAAATTCAGGTAGTATAATATTTTCGATAATATCTTTGGTAGTAGCATCGGTAAGGTATTCTTCGAGTCCGTATCCCGTTGTGATCCAGATCTCCCGGTCTCCTTCTGATAGCAGGATCAGTAATCCGTTATCTTCGGCTTCCTGGCCAATGCCCCACTCGTGAGCCCACTTGGGAGCATACATCCCAATGTATTCCCCTTCCAGGGATTCTATGGTGGCAATGACTATTTGGGTAGAAGTTGTATCGGCGTAATTGATAAGCTTTTGTTCCAGCCGGCGTTCCTCTTCAGGGGTCAGCACATCGGCAGCATCATAAACACTGGTTTGCTCACCAGGTTTGGGAGGAATATCTCTTTGGGCAAAACCTGTAAGGGTAAAGACAAAAAAGAACAGTAAAGTGAATGTAAAAAGGGATTTATTTTTTTGGTGCATTTCCTCTTGATATGGTATTAGAGAGCTCATTTGAGGCATCCTCACTCCAGGGGAAATGAGCCTTTAATTGTTCCCCGGCTTTCAATATCCCGTCTATAAGGCCCTGCTTGTAATTTCCTGCTTTAAACTGGGCAACAATGGCATCTTTGGTACTTTCCCAAAAATCTGTAGGAACTACTTCATTTATCCCTTTATCGCCGTAGATCACAAAATCCCTGTCTTCAACAGCAACATAAATTAGCACCCCGTTGGAATATTTGGTATTATCCATCTTCAGGGCATGGAAAACTTCCATGGCCCTTTCAAAAATATCCTGCTCACCATGAGTTTTTTCTAAATGAACGCGGATCTCTCCGGAAGTAGATTTTTCCGCAGTCCTTATTGCTTCAATTACCTGTTCTTCATCCTTGGACGATAAAAACGCTTCTACTTTGCTCATTTTTAAAAGTTTTAAAATTCAAAATCTACTTCAGGAGCATCCTCTGATCCCGGGTCTGCCTCAAATCGTGCCATAGTATCAAATCCAAACCAGCCTGCAAAAATGGAATTAGGGAATTGTCTTATATAGGTGTTATAATCCCTTACGGATTCGTTATAGCGGTCCCTTGCAACATTTATACGATTTTCCGTTCCTTCCAGCTGAGATTGTAATTGCTGGAAATTTTGAGTGGCCCTTAATTCAGGATAGCGCTCTACCGTAACCAATAATCTGGATAAGGCCGATGAAACTTCTCCTTGTGCCTGCTGGAATTGTTCCAGTTGTTCAGGGGTAATATTTGATGGGTCAATATTTATACCTGTAGCTCTTGATCTTGCCTCAATAACATCGGTAAGTGTACCTCTCTCAAAATCTGCAGCTCCCTGTACCGTTCTTACTAAATTAGTTATAAGATCATTTCTTCGCTGATATGAGCTTTCAACATTAGACCACGCCAGTCTTGCATCTTCCTGCTTTTCAATCGCCGTATTGTTAAATCCTATTGACAGACTATAAAAAATGATTCCCAGTACAACAATAACTATTACAGGTATGAGCCACTTCTTCATATTAAAGGTTGTTTTTTAAATTAGTTAGTTCTGCTTTAACGCTTTGCAGTTTGCGGATAATTTCAAAGTTAGTAAGAGTTTTTTTCTTTTCCTCCTTTAAGTGGATCTTTGCTCCTTCAAGTGTAAAGCCCCTTTCCTTGACAAGGTGAAAAATAAGTTCCAGGTTCCTGATATCCTGTGGAGTAAAGAGCCGGTTGCCCTTTGCATTTTTTTTTGGTTTGAGCACTTCAAATTCCTTTTCCCAAAACCGGATAAGGGAGGTGTTTACACCAAAGGCTTCAGCTACTTCCCCTATGGCATAATATCGTTTTTCGGGCAGGTCTATATGCATTTAATCCAGGGATTGGTTTTCTTGTTGAGCCTGTTGAAGAATTTGATCGAATTCTTCAGGAGAAAGATTTCCGTAGTAAAAATTAATCGGATTAATGCGGTCCTGATCTTTCCATATCTCATAATGCAGGTGAGGAGCCTCAGAGCGGCCTGTACTTCCCACAAAACCAATCACGTCTCCACGGCTTACTTTTTGTCCTACCCGCACATTGTATTTATACAAATGAGCGTACAGGCTTGTATAGCCGTAACCGTGATCTATTCTTATATGATTTCCGTATCCGGTAGAGCGGTTGTCTGCTCTGTCAATCCGGCCATCTCCGGTAGCATACACCGGAGTTCCGCGGGGAGCTGTGAAATCCATGCCGTAATGGAATTTTTTTACCTTGGTAAATGGGTCATTTCTCCACCCAAAACCGGAAGCTATTCTTTTGAGATTTTCATTCTTTACCGGTTGAATGGCCGGAATGGAAGAGAGTAATTTCCCCTTTTCTTTTGCCAGAACTGTGATCTCATCCAGAGATTTTGATTGTACCACGATCTGTTTTGTAAGGATGTCCATTCTTTTGTTGGTCTCTACGATCAGGCTAGAATTATCGTAGCCCTCCAGATTCCTGTATCGGTTAATACCTCCAAAACCTGCTCTTCGTTGTTCATCGGGTATAGGGTTAGATTCAAAATACAGGCGGTAGATATTATCATCACGATCTTCTATATTTACCAACACATCCTGGACCTGGTCCATTTTTCTGTTAAGTATTCCGTACTGTAACTGCATGTTTTCCAGTTCGCGCTGTAGAGCCTTTTCCTTGGGAGTTTCGATCTGGGGTAAGTTAAGGTAGATCACCAGTAAAATGAAGCCTGCAAGAAAAGAAGCCAGAAGGCTTAATAAGGCTATTCCTATTCTCCTGCCTTTTTTACGCTCTATCTTTTGGTAAGAAAGTGTTTCGCTATCGTAATAATATTTAACCTTCGACATAAATTAAAATATCCTATTTTTGCGGGTATTAGTTGATGTGAAAAACCTTGCAACAACTAATGAGAAACGAACAAATATAAAAATTGTTTTCTCATCCACATAATTTAATAATTATAAGACTTTGCCGGCATTATGAAATCCAAGGAGATACGTTCTAAATACCTCGAATTTTTTAACTCAAAATTCCATACAATTGTTCCCTCAGCCCCAATGGTAGTTAAAGATGATCCCACTTTAATGTTTACCAATGCCGGTATGAACCAATTTAAGGAATATTTCTTAGGAAATACCGTGCCAAAATCCCCCAGAATTGCCGATACTCAAAAGTGCCTCCGGGTGAGCGGAAAACACAATGACCTGGAAGAAGTGGGCATGGATACCTACCATCACACGATGTTTGAAATGCTGGGAAACTGGAGCTTTGGGGATTACTTTAAAAAAGAATCCATTACCTGGGCCTGGGAGTTGCTTACTGAAGTTTACGGAATTGATAAGGATATTTTATATGTTTCAGTCTTTGAAGGTAGTGAGGATGACAATATTCCAATGGACAAAGAAGCCTATGAGCTTTGGAAAAATATAGTTCCTGAAGAGCGTATCATTTTAGGTAACAAAAAAGATAACTTTTGGGAAATGGGAGACCAGGGCCCCTGCGGGCCAAGTTCTGAAATACACGTGGATATTCGTTCTGCTGAAGAAAAATCTAAAATCCCGGGAAGAGACCTTGTAAATGCAGATCACCCCTTGGTAGTTGAAATCTGGAATCTTGTATTTATAGAATTTAACCGAAAAGCAAACGGAAGCCTGGAAAAACTTCCCGATCAACACGTGGATACGGGAATGGGTTTTGAAAGGCTTTGTATGGTCCTGCAGCAAAAAAAATCCAATTACGATACAGATGTTTTTGTACCACTCATTCAAAGTATAGAAAAAGTAACCAGCAGTGAATACGGGAAATCTGAAAAAACAGACATTGCTATTCGTGTGATCGCAGATCATATAAGAGCAGTGGCATTTTCTATTGCAGATGGGCAACTTCCGGGTAATACCGGGGCCGGATATGTTATACGTCGCATCCTGCGGCGGGCCATTCGGTACGGGTTTACTTTTTTAGATATGAAGGAACCTTTTATTTATAAATTGGTAGATACTTTAAGTATTCAAATGGGGGGAGCATTCCCCGAACTCATTTCCCAAAGAAATCTATGTGAAAATGTGATCAGGGAAGAGGAGCAATCTTTTTTGAGAACCCTGGACCAGGGTCTGGTGTTACTGGAAAACATTATTGAAAATACGCAGGGTCAAACTGTATCCGGAAAAAAAGCCTTTGAACTATATGATACATTCGGATTTCCTATAGATCTTACCGCACTTATCCTAAGAGAGCGCGGATATTCCCTTGATGAGCAGGAATTCAATGCTGAGCTTCAGAAGCAAAAGAACAGGTCTCGTGCCGCCTCTGTGGTTACCGCCGGAGACTGGGAGATCCTTGGAAAGGAAGAAAAAGAACCTTTTATAGGATATGATAATATTGAAGCCGATGTGAAGATCACCCGGTATAGAAAAGTAGAGAGTAAAAAAGAGGGGGCTTTGTATCAGCTTGTTTTCAACAGAACTCCATTTTATCCTGAAGGTGGTGGCCAGGTAGGAGATAAGGGTTATTTGAAAACGGCTGACGGCGAATTTTTGGAAATTTCAGATACCAAAAAAGAAAACAATCTTATTATTCATTACTCCAAAGAATTACCTGCAGATCCTGCAGCTAGGCTAAAAGCGGTTGTAGATGTTGCAAAGCGAATTAAAACCCAATCCAATCACTCAGCCACCCATTTACTTCACCAGGGATTAAGGGCTGTTCTCGGAACTCACGTAGAACAGAAAGGCTCTATGGTTGGTCCGGACTATCTGAGGTTTGATTTTTCCCATTTCAGTAAAGTAACTCCCGAAGAATTAAAGCAGGTAGAAGATTTCATCAATCAAAGGATCAATGAACAGATCCCGCTTGTTGAACAGCGAAACCTTTCCTTTCAGGATGCATTGGAACAGGGAGCGATCGCCTTGTTTGGTGAAAAATACGGAGATTCCGTGCGGGCAATTCAATTCGGGGAATCTATGGAGCTGTGTGGGGGAACCCATGTACAGAATACTGCAGAGATATGGCACTTTAAGATCATTTCTGAAGGAGCCGTTGCCGCGGGAATACGAAGAATAGAAGCCATTACAGGTGTCGCTGTGAAACAGTATTTCTCATTTCAGGAGGAAACTTTGGAACAGATCAAAGCTGAACTTAAGAACACTAAAGACCCGGTAAAGGCGATCTCGTCCCTTCAGGAAGAGAATGCAAACCTCAGGAAACAAGTAGAGGCATTGTTAAGGGCTAAAGCCAGGGATCTCCAAGGGGAGCTTCAGGAAGAGATCCGGGAGATCAACGGTGTAAGATTCCTCGCAAAAAAAGTAGACCTGGACGCAGCGGGAATAAAAGACCTGGCTTTTCAAATTGGAGAAAAAGAAAAAAACCTTTTCCTGCTATTGGCAAGTGAACAGGATGGAAAAGCTTTGCTATCCTGCTATATCTCCAAAGAACTTGTTGCTGAACGAGAATTACATGCGGGAAAAGTGGTGAAAGAACTTGGAAAGTATATCCAGGGCGGTGGGGGAGGACAAGCCTTTTTCGCTACCGCAGGAGGAAAGAATCCGGCAGGTATAGAGGAAGCATTAGATTATGCGGCTTCTTATATACAATAGATTTTATATAAATTTTATTCGCCGGTACAGAATAAGAAAGATAAAATTTCAGAACAAATGAAGTTTACGACTCCGGTACCAATAATTAGCAGAGAACCTAAGATAGATCATCATTCCAGGATCTTTCTAACAGGTTCATGTTTTGTGGAAAATATAGGAGAAAAACTGGATTACTATAAACTTCATAATTTTCGGAATCCTTTTGGGATATTATATCATCCCGCTGCAATTAAAAATCTTCTGGAAAAGGTAAATAGAAATTACCGTTACACCTCTGAAGATGTTTTCTTTCACAATGAACGCTGGCATTGCTTTGACGTACATTCAGCCTTGAGTGCTTCTGATAAAGAAACTTTGCTTCAACGTCTCAATGAAAACCTTCAGAATACCCTGAACTATTTAAAGGAAGCGAGCCACGTGATCATTACTCCGGGCACCTCCTGGGTCTACAGGAATGTAGCCTCTCAGGAGCGGGTGGCGAATTGTCATAAAGTCCCTCAAAAAAATTTCTCCAGGGAATTAACCTCACCTTCTGAAGTTCAATTTTTACTGAGCAGCGTGGTATCCGAAATTCAAAGTATTAATCCCGGGACCAAAATTATATTCACTGTTTCCCCTGTGAGACATATTAAAGATGGCATTATTGAGAACCAGTTAAGTAAAGCACATTTGCTTACTGCCGTTCATGCCGTTATTAAAGATTTTCCTGAAAGTGCCTTTTATTTCCCGGCTTATGAGATCGTAATGGATGAGTTACGGGATTACCGTTTCTTTGCTGAAGATATGATACATCCAAATGCAATTGCCGTGAAATATATCTGGGAGAAATTTTCAGAAGCCTGGTTCTCACCGGAAGCAATTTTGGCCATGAATACAATAGAAGAAATAAGGAAAGCCCTTTCTCACCGTCCATTTGATGAAGGTTCTGCAGCTCATCAAAAATTCCTGATATCCACACAGAAAAAAATTGCTGAGTTTAATCAGCAATACCCTGAGGTAACCTTCTAAGGGTTTAAGAGTAAATTAACTACTTTCTGACAAAAGCTGCTTTTATTTCTGTTTTTCCGTTAATCATAAATCCTGGTATTATATAAATTTGTTGTCATTATGAGGAAGTTTAAATCCTAAAAATTTTTAATCCTCATGAGAATTGATTTCATTTTGTTGGGGTTCAAATTGAAATTGTATATGGGCGGTTGGGGGACCGCCCATTTTGCAATTTAAGGGTTAAGGGTCTGGAAAAAATTATTTTGTTTTACCTTTAAATCAGATTTTTTTAAATTTTTTTTTCAGCTTTAAGTGTAATTTTTACGGTTTGCTTTTCTTAGGAAATACACGGGTTTGGAATACCCACTCCAGGTTCAAAAAAGATTTAACTCTTTGTAAACATCTGATTAACATAAATTTATATATTGTTTTAATTTGCGTGAAAGATAAATTATTGTATTTTTATATAAGCAATGAAACTATAACAAGAGTGATTTATCATTCTTCTGTAGTCTTAAAGCTAAGTTTCTAAAATTTGTTGGGGTAGATTTTAGAATTAAAAGCAAATGGACGGGTGGGGCCGTCCATTTGCATTTTTAATACTTTCCTTGCTCTAAAACTCCAATCTCTTCGCTCTGCAAATGATTTGTATCTTTACCTAAAAATTCGGGCATGAGGAAAATCATTTTTGTTGTACTTCTATTATTGGTTGCTTTCTTTGCCTGGAAATATTTTGAAGCCAGGGACAGCCAACGGGATCAATTGGTTGAAAGTACGGATCTGATCCAGAAGCAAATCAAAAATGTTGGAAAATTAGTGGTTACAGAAGGTAATTTTGCACAGGTGTACTCTTACAATGATTCTAAAAAGTTTTACCTGGATGTCCTTTCTGCCCGAAAAAAGGCCCTTATTATAGTCAATGCAGATGTAACCGTAGCCTACGATCTCAGCAAGTTGCAAACCGAAGTAGATCCTGAAACAAAAACGGTTACCATCACTTATATTCCGGATGAAGAAATTGCCATTAATCCTAATATTCAATATTATGATGTTACCCAGGATTATTTAAACCAGTTTGAGGCCAAAGATTATAACCGTATCCAGGAGCGGATCAAGAAATCATTAATGGAAAAGATCGAGAAATCTACCATAAAATCCAATGCGAAGAACAGGTTGGTAAGTGAACTGCAAAAGATATATATCCTCACAAATTCTATGGGCTGGACCCTTGAATACAATGGCAACACCATAAGCAGCTCTGAGGCGATGGAGTCTATAAGGCTTTAAATTTTCCTGCCTGTTGCTTTGATTTTCCGCCGGCAGCAATTCAAAAAATTATCCGGTGAAGGATTATGAACTTCACTTCAAAATTTTTGGTTGAATTATTTCTGGTGGTGAAAATCCAGGATACTCTAAATATTTTGTCTTTCCCAAATTCACAAGCTTACCTTACATATTTTAATCTTTACCAGGAATTGGCTATTAAGAATCAAGGAATGTTACTTATACAGCCTTATTCATTTACTAAACAGGACTCGATCATTTCAATTCCTCCATCAATTAAATGACCCACTTCCGGGCGATCCTTTTTTATTTGTTCCAGGTGTTCCTTTACATTTGCAGCTAATTGCAGTTCCCGCCCTATAACAAGTTCATAGATCTCTACAGGCAGGAGCCAGTCATTGGGATGATATTTTTTGACCAGGTCAAAGGCTGCATTTAGCGAAAATTTTGCATTCTCCCCATTCCTGATATTGCTTACCGATTCATATAAGGCTTCAAGTTCCTGTCTTTCGGGTGTTTTCTTGCTTTTAATTGTGGTGCTTGACGGCGTATGCGTGATAAGATCAAAGGAAAGAGGATCTGCAGGTCCTGCGAAAGCAGATACCACCTCTTTTCCTATGGCCATATCATATTTTCCCCATTCGGGTTTAAACAGAACTTCATCAAAATAGGTGACGCTGCAGTTTTTCAGGCTTATCAAAATAATCTTTCCCTGTAAGTTTCTGCTGCCTGTTATAATTTCACCTTTTACAATTATTCCACCTTCAAATTCAAAAGAGATATTTTCTCCCTCATAAATATCATAAGCCCTTAGATCTCGTGGGCTCATATCCTCAATTGCCAAATTTATGCCTTTGAGTTTACCCACAGGGGAACCAAAACCATCGGGATGATTGTAGGTGGCATGACCTACAAGCTCCTTTTCGCGATTAGCCAATGCTGTTTTTCCTGTAGTTTGAAAATACATGGGTTCACCCTGGTGCTCAATCACACGGGAAAATTCTCCTGAAATCTGGAGTCCGGTGCTGAGCTCTATAGTACCAATATTCTTAGAGTTAATTAATTTATTTAAGCCTTCCAAACCTCCGGTTCGAAGAGCCATGGTGTTTGCAAATTCTTCCAGTACCAGGCTAAGGTGGGCAAAATCGGGAGTGACATAAAGCTGGGGTTGTGGTTTTGTAATATCAAAATCCTGATTGGCAGCATCCAGGCTGTAAGGGATTTTCTTTACTTTATCTGTCATGCACCAGGCGCTTTCTCCAATGGAGGATAATAATCCGGCACCATATATTTTGGGATCCTCAGGGGTGCCTATTAAACCGTACTCAACAGTCCACCAATGAAGATTTCTTATTTGAGCCATCTCACTTTGTTCTCCCATGTTGTTTTGGAGATAATCTACCTTTTCTTCAGCTTTTTTGATCTCTTCTTCCGGCGTGTCCTCTGCTTCTTTAATGATGGATAAGTGACGAATAGCTTCGTACATTTCATAATCTTTTCCGCTGGAGATAGCTTTACAACCTATTTCTCCAAAGCGTCTAAGATATTCAGCGTATTCCGGATTGGCGATAATAGGAGCGTGGCCAGCACCTTCGTGAATAATATCCGGAGCCGGGGTGTATTCTATATGGTCTAGCTGGCGAATGTCACTGGCGATCACCAGTACATTATAAGCCTGAAATTCCATGAAAGCGGCCGGGGGAATAAATCCGTCTACAGCAACCGCTGCCCATCCTATTTCCTTTAGGATGCGGTTCATTCCGTACATGTTGGGTATCTTATCAATGGAGATCCCGGTTTGTTTTAAACCTTCGAGATAAGAATTGTGAGCAACCTTACTTAAGTAGTCAACATTCTTACGCATTACATATCGCCATACCGCCTGATTTATAGCATTGTATTCCTCATAATTCTGCGGTTTGATAAACTGCTGTAAATGGGCAGGCAGTCTATCCAGAATTTCATTTGATTCTATTTTTTCCAACATAGTGATAGGTATTACGGATGTATAAAGGTACAAAAATGCACCGGGAAATAACAATGGGCGATCCGGGCTAAAAACAAAAAAGCCTCCTAAAAAGGGAGGCTGAAAATTTTTTATCTTCTAATTTCCGGGGGATACTTTTTAAGGATCTTACCAACGATCTTGTTGATACGTTTTTGCTTACGGTCAACATCTGTAGCCAGAGCTGCAGTTCCCATTCCCTGCCAAACAAGTTCTTTGTCCTCTGCATCAATAAAATCAAGGTAGAGGGTTCCATCACTGGTTCGGTTTACGGTATTGTTACCGGCTCCCCAATACCAAGGGTGCCATCCCCAACCATATCCCATTCCCATCATATTGTTTTGATAGATATTGATATTTTCATTGGTTTTGGTGAAAATACTAACCAACAGGTCCGGATCTTCAGATTTTGTAAAGCCTTTGGCGGCCATTTCTTCTTCTATGGCCCTAAGGATCCTTTTCTTATCAAGGTCAGATATCTCAGCCTTGTCAATGCCCGGTTTAAAGAAGGCATAAGTGTTGTACTGTCCAAAGTTAACTTGTTGATCATAATCTGATGCTACCCTTACAGAGCTACATGAAGTCATAACAACTGCCAACAATAGTAGTACGGCGGTAATTTTTAAACTTTTCATAAATCAGGTTTTTAAGTTGTGGTCTTATTCTAAAAATAGGGAATCTTCCACAATATTCGGTACAGTAATTTTCATTTTTGGCTCCAGTTCCATGGCACGGGTAATAGAAAATATTGCTTCTTTATTTCTTGCCCAGGAACGTCTCGCCAAACCATTATTTACATCCCAGAATAACATAGAACGCAACCTCTTTTCAGACTCATTAGAACCATCAATAACCATACCGAATCCGCCATTAATTACTTCTCCCCAACCAACTCCGCCGCCGTTATGGATGCTCACCCAGGTGGCTCCTCTAAAGGAATCGCCAATGACATTTTGTATAGCCATATCGGCTGTGAACTGTGATCCGTCATAGATATTTGAAGTTTCGCGGTAAGGAGAATCTGTTCCGGAAACATCGTGATGATCCCGTCCTAGGATCACCGGTCCCAACTTTCCCTGTGCAATGGCATCATTAAAGGCTGTGGCTATTTCTATTCTTCCCAGGGCATCTGCATATAGGATCCTGGCTTTGGAACCTACTACCAGGTTATTCATTTTAGCACTTTTGATCCAGTGGATATTGTCCTGTAACTGAGATTGAATTTCCTGTGGTGCCTTTAATTTAAGTTTTTCCAGAATCTCAGTAGCGATGGCATCAGATTGATCAAGATCCTTTTGCTCCCCCGAGGCACATACCCATCGGAATGGCCCAAAGCCGTAGTCAAAGCACATAGGCCCCATAATATCCTGAACATAGGATGGATAGGCCCAGCCTTTTTCAGCTTCCTTATCTGAAGGGGCACTGGTAAAATCCCCTTTTTCATTTTTGAAGATCTTAGCACCGGCGCGGGCGGCCTCAAGTAAAAATGCATTTCCGTAATCAAAGAAATAGGTGCCTTTTTTAGCGTGATTGTTGATAGCCTCCGTTTGTCTGCGAAGACTTTTTTTCACTTCTTCCTTAAACTTCTCAGGTTCCCCGGCCATCATCCGGTTTGCCTCTTCCAGGTTCATTTCCACCGGGTAATAACCGCCTGCCCAGGGATTGTGTAAGGAAGTTTGATCACTTCCCAGGTCGATCTTAATATTTTCCTTATCAAAATGCTCCCAGACCTCTACGATATTTCCCTGGTAGGCAATGGACACTACTTCTTTTTCTTCTTTGGCTTTTCTTACCCTTGCGGCCAGCGCATCAAGATCTTTGATCACTTCATCTACCCAGCCCTGAGAATGACGGGTGTGAACCGCTTTTGGATTAACTTCAGCGCAAACGGTAATGCATCCTGCAATATTTCCTGCTTTGGGTTGTGCCCCGCTCATACCCCCAAGGCCTGAGGTAACAAATAAAGCCCCGTCATTTTGCTGCTTTCCAATTATCCGTAGGGCATTTAATACGGTAATTGTGGTGCCATGTACTATCCCCTGGGGCCCAATGTACATATAACTGCCTGCAGTCATTTGCCCGTACTGGGTAACTCCCAGGGCATTAAATTTCTCCCAGTCATCCTGCTTTGAATAATTGGGGATCATCATCCCGTTGGAAACTACTACCCGTGGGGCGTTGGTATGGGAAGGAAAAAGTCCCAACGGATGCCCTGAATAAATGACCAGGGTTTGGTCATCCTCCATTTCGGCCAGATATTTCATCACCAGCAGGTACTGAGCCCAGTTCTGAAAAACAGCTCCGTTGCCTCCGTATGTGATCAGCTCCTGCGGATGTTGAGCAACATCAGGGTTAAGGTTGTTCTGGATCATAAGCATAATCGCCTTGGCCTGAAGGCACTTTCCCGGGTATTCTTCAACAGGCCGGGCTAACATTTCGTAATCAGGAATGAACCTGTACATATATATCCTTCCGTAGGTTTGCAGCTCTTCTCTAAATTCCTTCAGCAAGGTTTTATGATGAGCAGGTTTAAAATATCTCAGCGCGTTTCGTAAAGCAAGAATTTTTTCCTGTTTATTTAAAATGTCCTTACGTTTGGGAGCATGGTTGGCAGAGGGATCAAAATTTGATCCCGAAGGTAGCTTCTCAGGGATTCCCTGTAAGATTTGCGCTTTAAAATTCATAGGAAGTGATGTTATAATGCTATTCTCATTTTAACAAAATTAAGATTACTTATTATAAATACTCCTGCATTTCACTATTTTTACCCGGGCAAATTTAAAGATCAATTTTTTACTCCTAATTTTTAAAACCTGTATATGAAAAACCTTTTGCTAATAATGCTTACTTTCTTATTGTTCACAAGTTGCAAAACAACAGAAGAAGATAATGAAGCCAATGATCGCATGGAAGAATATGCCGAAAATCCTCAACGAGAGAATGAACCTGCACCCCGGGTCTCGCTGGATTGGGAAGGAACCTATAGTGGAGTATTGCCTTGTGAAGATTGTACTGGCATCGAAACCTATCTTACCATAGAGGAAGATCTGTCTTATGAATTGGTGCAGCGCCGGGTGAAAACTATTGACACTGAAAGTGAAGAAAAGGAAACCAGCGGTACGTTTTCATGGAATGGGCAGGGAACAGCCATTTCTTTACCTGCTTTGGAGGGGGAGCTGAGCCTTGAGATTGGCGAGTTCTATTTAATTCCTCTGGATTCAAACGGAAATGAGATCCCTGCAGAACCCGGAAACAATTTTCGGTTACTTAAACAATAATTAATTGATTACCTAAAGGTGTCAGTCTTTTTATCATAGCCATAAGGACAATGCCGGCAGCCGCTTTTGCAGCAGTATCCCCTTTTAAGGTGATATTGCTCTGTAAAGCATCTGTATCCTTCCGGAGTTAAATAATAATCTCCTTCTTCCAGAGGTATGTTTTTCTTGGGGAATTCCATGCTGCAAAAGTACAAATTCTTACATTTAATTCATGATCCTCATCGTTAACAAATATCTATTAGGAAAGGGTTTTAAGGGGATCAGCCTTTGGCCCTTTGTAGTGTTGCGCCACAGGAAGGATGCTAAGGACCCGGTATTCATAAACCACGAGCGTATACATCTTAAGCAGCAGCAGGAGCTTCTGGTCCTGCCGTTTTATTTGCTTTATTTATCGGAATTTGGTTTGCGGTTCATAAAGTACCGCAATGTTTATAAAGCCTACCGGAACATATCTTTCGAACGGGAAGCCTATGAAAATGAATTGGATCTGGAGTATTGTAAAACTCGTAAATTATGGGGTTTTAGAAAATTCTTCTATTGAAAAATATGAAGGCAGCGATTTCCTTCCCAAATGCTTTTTTTGAATCTTGCAGAATGAACGAAATGCTGAATTTTAATCTAAAAGCTTCTCCCATTCAACTGATAGGGAAATTCGGAAATTTTAATGTTTCGTTGTATGTAAAAAGGGAAGACCTCCTGCATCCTGAAGTTTCGGGAAATAAATTCAGAAAATTAAAGTACAATCTACAAGCTGCACAAGATCAAAACCACAAGACGCTTCTTACTTTTGGAGGTGCTTTTTCAAATCACATTTCAGCAGTTGCGGCTGCGGGAAAGATGCTGGGGTTTAAAACCATTGGAATAATAAGGGGAGAAGAGCTGGAAAAGGACCTTCAGCAAACGCCAGATCAAAATCCTACTTTGAAGTTTGCCAAATCACAGGGAATGCGTTTTAAATTTATAAGCAGAAGCCAGTACCGGGAAAAAGAAAGTGAAGGATTTTTGGTGTCTCTTAAAAGCGAGTTTGGGGATTTTTATTTAATTCCGGAAGGAGGAACAAATGCGCTTGCGGTTAAAGGTTGTGAAGAAATTCTCACCGAAAACGATTCCGCATTTGATATTATTTGCTGTCCCGTAGGAACCGGGGGAACCATTGCAGGAATAATAAACACATCCCGGGATAATCAAAAAGTAATGGGATTTCCGGCACTTAAAGAAAACTTTTTACATCATGAAATTTCTGCCTACACCTCCGGGGGAAATTGGGAGCTGCAAAGGGATTATCATTTTGGCGGCTATGCTAAAATGAGTCTGGAATTGGTCTTATTTATAAATGATTTCCAAAAGAAATACCACATTGCTTTAGATCCCGTTTATACAGGCAAAATGTTTTTTGGTATTTTTGATATGATCCAAAAATCGGCTTTTCCTCAAAATTCCCGTATTTTAGCAATTCATACGGGAGGATTACAGGGCACTGCCGGTATGAATATGCTGTTACAAAAGAAAAATTTACCGCAAATTGATGTTGAAGATGAGAAGTAAACACTTGTGTATCCTGATTTTATCTGTACTTTTTGCCACTTCCTGCGGCAGTAAGAAAAAAACAGTTTCTCAACAAAATGACCGAAATGTTGCACCGGCCGGTATTCCACGAAACGGAGATCTTCCGGTTACCAGATATGCCGATATAGTAGATAATTACATCGCCGAATTTGCTGAGATTGCACAGGAAGAGATGCGTTTATACAATATTCCGGCAAGTATTACCCTGGCACAGGGGATCCTGGAGTCTGGTGCCGGAAGAGGAGATCTCACCCGGCGGGCCAATAACCATTTTGGTATTAAATGCCATGAGTGGCAGGGAGATAAGGTCTATCACGATGATGACCGAAGAAAAGAATGCTTCAGAAAATACAACGATCCTAAATATTCTTACCGGGATCATTCTTTGTTCTTATCAGAACGAAAGCGGTATGCGGCCCTGTTTAAACTTGATATTGACGATTACAAAGGATGGGCTAAGGGGTTGAGAGCAGCAGGATATGCGACAGACCGGCTTTATCCAAGAAAATTAATTGATCTAATTGAAAGATATGAGCTCTACAATTACGATTCAGAAATTACAAGCAATCATTCCCGAAGAGCACCTGTTGCTAAAATAGGGGGTAAAACTCATTATGTTAAGAAAGGGGATACGCTATATTCTATTGCAAGAAGATATAATGTATCTGTTGAAGACCTGCAAAGGTTTAATAATTTAAGAGACACTTCCATTTCCATTGGTCAGGAACTATCGGTAGAGCTCAAATAAAAAAATGATGATGTATAAAAGAAGTAGTGAACTATTTGCCGAGGCAAAAAAGGTAATTCCCGGTGGGGTTAATTCTCCTGTTCGGGCTTTTAATGCCGTGGGTGGAGATCCCATTTACATTGAACGTGCTGAAGGGGCATATTTATATGACAGTGACGGAAACCGTTATATTGATTATATTAATTCCTGGGGGCCAATGATCCTGGGTCATGCGTACCCACCTGTAGTTGATGCAGTTATTGAAAAAGCAAAATTGGGTACATCCTTTGGAACACCTACTGAAGTGGAAACTAAAATTGCTGAGCTGGCAATAAAAATGGTTCCCAATGTTGACAAGATCAGGTTCGTGAATTCGGGAACAGAGGCTTGTATGAGTGCAGTAAGGCTTGCCCGCGGATTTACATCCCGGGAAAAGATCATCAAATTTGCAGGCTGTTATCACGGTCACAGCGATTCTTTTTTGATCCAGGCGGGGAGTGGTGCTATTACCTTTGGAACTCCCAACAGTCCCGGAGTAACCCAGGGCACAGCAAAAGACACCTTACTTGCTACCTTCAATGATCTGGAAAGTGTGAGGCTATTGGTAGAAGCTAATAAAGACGAAGTGGCGTGTATCATTCTTGAGCCGGTTGCGGGAAATATGGGATGTATTCCTCCTCAAAATGGATTCCTTGAAGGATTGCGCAGGTTGTGTGATGAAAATGATATTCTATTGCTGTTTGATGAAGTTATGACCGGTTTTCGGCTTGCACCCGGTGGGGTACAGGAAAGGTTCGGAGTACCGGCTGATATTGTGATGTTTGGAAAAGTCATTGGCGGTGGTTTACCGGTAGGCGCATTTGCAGCCCGATCAGAAATAATGGACTTTCTGGCCCCAATAGGACCTGTGTACCAGGCAGGGACCCTAAGCGGAAATCCACTGGCCATGGCTGCAGGATTGGCCATGCTTACCGAGCTGGACCAAAACCGAAACATCTTCAAAAGCATTGATGAAAAAACCGCGTATTTACATAAAGGAATAGAAACTGCTTTGGCAAAACATGAGGTAAAGCATACCATTAACCGATTAGGTTCGATGATCTCGATACATTTTTGTGAGACTGAAGTGGTGGATTTTGCTTCGGCAGTACATGGTAACAATCACACTTTCAAAGAATTTTTCCACGGGATGCTGGAAAACGGGATCTATATAGCTCCCAGTGCTTTCGAAACCTGGTTTATTACAGATGCCCTCTCTTATGAAGATCTGGACAAAACCATAGAAGTGGTTGAAAAGATAGCCAGAGATCTTTAGAAAAACTATTTATTCATAAAAGTCCCGGAACATTTCTTCTGAAATCTTAACGGGCCTTTTTGTATCGGCATCCATGAGGCACCAGGTAGATTTTGCCTGGATAAGTATTTTATCAGTTGCTTTACTTCGAATTACCACATGTCGTTGCGAGGTTACGTGAGTATGTTCCCCTACATAGGTTTGAAGCAGGATCTCGTCTCCCAAAAAAGCCTGCCCCTTATAGTCGATCTCGTGACGCACTACCACCCAAAAATAATTTTCCTGTATCTCCCGGGGAGCTTTTTCTTTCCAGTGGATCTTGGCTATGTCCTCCATCCACTGCACGTACCTCACATTGTTGACGTGCTGTAACTCATCAAGATCGTCTTTAGTGACTTCTATACATTTTTCAAATATTTCGGGTTTCCTGCTCATTTTCTTACTATTTCTACTTCAAATAATTTATCCCAGTTTTTTCCGGTAACATATAATTTTTTTGTGTTTGGGTTGTAAGCAATCCCATTTAATACATCGAGTTTATCGTGTTGGGTAACCCGGTCCCGGAGACCCTGAAAATTGATCAAACCTTCTATAGCCCCATTTTCAGGGTTAATTATGGCTACCCCGTCCTTTTGATATGTGTTGGCATAAATTTTTCCTTCTACCCATTCCAGTTCATTCAGTTGGGTAGAAATAGATTTGTGTGTGGTAGGCTGAATATAAGATTCTTCAGCAAGGGTATTTCCATTCAGGATCCATATTCTTTCAGTGCCGTCACTTTTATAAAACCGGCTGCCGTCATTACATAAACCCCAGCCTTCTTCACTTTGGTTGTATTTGAAAACTCCTGTACGTTCAAGACCCTCAACATCGTAAATAAGCCCTTCGCCTTCATTCCAGGTAAGCTGGTAGATCTTATGGTTTAAGATCGACAAACCTTCCCCAAAGTATTTATCGGCAATTTCAACCTTTTCCAAGACTTCACCGGTCTCAAAATTCGTTTTTCGCAGGGTAGATCTTCCATACTGCCCCGTACTTTCATATAAGGTATCCCGATAAAATTCCAGCCCCTGGGTATAGGCATCCCGGTTGTGAGGATAGCTGTTAATAACATTATAGTTGTAAACCACCGGAGCGGTATTGTTGTAGATCTTCACAGGAATGTGAATGGTGTCTGTCTCCCCTTCAGAATATACCATAGCACTAATGCGCTGGTTTCCCAGTTTTTGATCCTCCAGTTGGATCTTTACCGAAGTTTTATCTTCCTGTTGTAATACTTCCTCGTCAAAATAAAACCTCGTGGAGTCAATTTCCCTGTTCTTCAGATTTTTTATGGTTACTTCAATGGTTTCTCCCAACTGAAATTGTGATTGAGGGTTTGAAATACTTAAAGAAAAATCACTTGTTTTTTTATCAGAATTACTTCCGCAGGAAAACAGAAAAAGGGTTAAAATAAACAAATACAGGAGGTTAACTTTCTTCATGAATACGGGAAATATATTTGCGGCTAAATTAATTAATCTAACTTAAAAATGTCTTGTGAAATGGAACAAAGATAGCTATATTTGCACCGGCAAGTCCCACACAACCAGCTCCTGCTGAATCCCCCAGGGCCGGAAGGCAGCAAGGGTAAGTGGTCGTAGCGGTGTGATGTGGGTCGCTTGCCATTTTTTGTATCTGATATTTAAATTTAATTGCATCTTTGTGCTCTATGAAAACAGATACTTCTTCTCAAGTTGTCCTTATTACTGGCGGTTCTTCAGGCATAGGAAAATCCATAGGCGAATTTCTTAAGACCAAAAAATATAAAGTTTACGGCACCAGCAGAGACCCCTCCAAATTTACCGATTTTCCTTTTGCTCTTGTAAAACTTGACGTCACTCAAAATGACACCATAAATAATGCTGTTTCTGAAATCCTGAAAAAGGAAGGAAGAATTGATATTCTTATAAATAATGCCGGAATGGGAATCACCGGCCCTATTGAAGAAACTCCGGAAGAAGAGATCAAAAAGGCATTTAACACCAATTATTTTGGGGCTATAAATGTTACAAAAGCAGTTCTGCCCCATATGCGAAAGCAGGGAGGGGGATTAGTGATCAATATTACCTCCATTGCCGGTTATATGGGCCTTCCCTTCCGCGGAATATATTCTGCTACAAAAGGAGCATTGGAATTAACAACCGAAGCTTTTAGGATAGAGTTAAAGCCTTTTAATATCAAAATGACAAACGTGGCTCCCGGGGATTTTGCCACCAATATTGCTGCAGGAAGATATCATGCTCCTGTCCTTGACAATTCTCCTTACAAAAAGTCCTATAAGAATACCCTTGATATTATGAATGAGCATGTAAATGCCGGCAAAGATCCGGGGGTGATGGCAAAGGTGATCCTTAAAGTAATGCAAACTCCAGATCCCAAAGCCCATTATAAGGTAGGGGAGCCATTGCAAAAATTCTCAATTGTACTGAAGCGTATTTTGCCGGATAAAGTTTATGAGAAAATGTTGCTTAAACATTATAAGTTGTAATTTTACACTACGCTACCAAAAGTTCATTTTATCATTTTAAAACACAACTAAAAAACAGGATATGAAATTTTTTATTGATACTGCAAATCTTGAACAAATCAAAGAAGCTCAGGATCTTGGAGTACTTGATGGTGTAACCACCAATCCATCTTTAATGGCTAAAGAAGGAATAACCGGCAGAGAAAATATTTTAAATCACTACAAACAAATTTGTGAAATAGTTGATGGAGACGTAAGTGCGGAAGTTATTGCTACATCTTTTGATGAAATAGTAAGTGAGGGTGAAGAACTGGCTAAGTTGCACAACCAGATCGTGGTGAAGGTGCCAATGATCAAAGAAGGCATAAAAGCCATTAAATATTTTAGCGACAAAGGGATCAGAACAAATTGTACCCTGGTTTTTTCTGCAGGACAGGCATTATTGGCCGCTAAAGCAGGTGCATCTTATGTTTCTCCTTTCATAGGCAGGCTTGATGATATCTCTACTGATGGTTTAAACCTGATCGCTGATATTAGATTGATCTACGATAATTATGGTTATGAAACACAGATCCTTGCAGCATCTGTAAGACACTCTATGCATATCATTGAGTGCGCTAAGATTGGTGCTGATGTGATGACAGGGCCGCTTTCGTCTATTACAAGTTTATTAAATCATCCTTTAACTGATAGTGGACTGGAAAAATTTCTTGCCGACTATAAAAAAGGGAACTAAGATATATTCCGCTTTATAAGTAAAAAAGCCATGAGGAAGATCCCTCAGGGCTTTTTTATCGATTTAGCGATAACTATATTGTCCTTCTTCTCCACTCAGGAATTCCAGGATCCTGGTTTCCAGATCAAGGCTATTCATTTTAATATTCCCAATTATTATCTTTCCGGAAGCATCCAGGAACATTAATTTGTTAAGGTAATTCTTTAACAGCTTTTCATTCACGGTTATAGAAGTCATTTTGTATTCATATTTTTCCTGATATCCATTATTTTTAATGATTCCTTTCCATTCTTCAAATTGATCCTTATCTACGTTGATCCCAATAAAATCTATTTCAGGATATTTCTCCCGCAGATCAGTAACAATACTTTGCTGCCAATAATAGTGATAAGGAGAATTGACAGACCAGTGATAAGTGATCTTGAATCTTTTGGAAATATCGTTTAATCTTATCTTTTTATTTTGTGTATTCAACAAGGTTAGTTGACCAAGGCTTTTTCCCGGGAGGAGTGCGTTTTGCAAGCCTGCCATCTGCTGAAAATCTTCTGTGCGTTTCCCTGAATAATTTATCTCTTCGAGGTGAGCAAGAATATTTTCGATTTGCTCCCGGTTTTTCGAATAAATAATGCCCCGGGCAGCAAGACGATCTATAAAGCGGTTCTTGGTTCTTTTGTTTTTAATTAAAGAGTCGGCAAGGGTTATACGCCTGTTAATATTTTGATGATCGGTAAGGTTAAAACACCCTACATTTTCTGAGCTAACTATATTACAATCTTCAAGCGAGCGGGTCCTGAGATAATCATCAATAAGATTTAAATAAACGTAGTAATCATCCAGTTCTTCATCATTGAAATTAATCTCTTTCCGGTAGGAGTGAAAGTCTGCAGGGATTTTTTCCACATCATCCTTTGAATACCTTCTAACGAGATACGCATAACGTTCTCTTAGATCATAGAATTCATAATTTATAGAAGCGTTTGCAATTTTGAGGAATTCTTTTGAAAAATCATTCTTTCTATCCAGCTCTTTCAACTCCTGTAATCTGTTCTCCCTTATAGAATCGGTTTTATCTGCAAATGCTGAAGGGTCTAATTCGTAAGAACCAAGGATAAAATCATTGTTCTTTTGGTTGAGGAGGTACATTTCGTTCAGGTAATTACTTTTTTCAGCTCCCTCCCCACTAAAGGCCAGCGATTCATCAAATTCCATGGTATTGACAAAAACCATCATACTGTCCCCCGGCTCCAAATATAGCACCTGGTTTTCCGGTGGATGTTTTAAAACATATAAACCTTTTTCTGAAGAGCTGAGGTTGCCCCCAAAACGATTATTTTCATCGAGATAAAAGGTGTCTACCACAACATTTTCCCGAAGCAGAACTATATAATCACTTGTTGGATTTACAATAAGGCCTCCTATATACATTTCCTGAGGAGTTGAAATGCCTTTCTTGCACGCAGTAAGTGCGCACAGGATAAGAAGGGGTAACAATATTTTAAACTTCATTAGGGGTTTTAAAGGAGTGGGTAAGCTAAAGCTGCAACAGGCAAATATATCTTTTGCTACTCCGGTGCTATGTTAACTCAGCGTTAAAAGGATTTTTTCAACTGTTAATCTTTCAGCAAGTGGGCAATATTAGCTACTTTTGCCAAAATTTACAAGAGAAAACAAATTTATATATGTTATCAGTTTCAAATCTTTCGGTGCAATTTGGGAAGCGCGTGTTGTTTGATGAAGTTACAACAAGTTTCACCCAGGGAAATATTTATGGTATAATAGGTGCTAATGGTGCCGGAAAATCTACTTTTTTAAATATCATTTCAGGTAAATCTGAACCTACCAGTGGTAGGGTCTTTTTAGAACCGGGTAAACGTATGTCTGTCCTGGAACAAAACCACAACCTTTATGATGAATATCCCGTTCTGGAAACGGTGATCATGGGAAATAAACCTCTATACAAGATCAAAAAGGAAATGGATGAGATCTATGCCAAGGAAGATTTTAATGATGCCGACGGAGAAAGAGTAGGGGTGCTTCAGGTGGAATTCGAAGAGATGGACGGTTGGAATGCCGATAGTAATGCCGCCTCACTGCTCTCTAACCTGGGAATTAAGGCTGAATTTCATTACTCTCTAATGAAGGACCTTGACGGGCAGCAAAAGGTAAGAGTGTTACTGGCACAGGCCCTTTTCGGAAATCCTGATGTTCTTGTGATGGATGAGCCTACCAATGACCTGGATTATGAAGCGATCATCTGGCTGGAAAATTTCCTTGCAAATTATGAGAATACCGTAATCGTTGTATCTCACGACAGGCACTTCCTGGATTCGGTATGTACCCACATTTCAGATATTGACTTCGGAAAGATTACTCACTACAGCGGAAACTACACCTTCTGGTATGAATCTTCACAACTTGCTGCCAGGCAACGTTCTCAACAAAACAAAAAAGCAGAAGAAAAGAAGAAGGAATTACAGGAATTCATTATGCGTTTTAGTGCAAACGTAGCTAAATCAAAGCAGGCGACTTCCCGTAAAAAGATGATCGAAAAGCTGAACATAGAGGATATAAAACCTTCCAGCAGAAGATATCCGGCCATTATTTTTGAAAGAGAAAGAGAAGCAGGAGATCAGATCCTTAACATTGAAGGGCTTTCTGCAGCTACTGAAGGAGAGACCTTGTTCCAGAAACTGGACCTCAATTTAAAGAAAGGCGATAAAGTTGTTGTTTTTTCCCGGGATTCCCGGGCTACAACGGCCTTTTATGAGATCCTCAACGGAAATCAAAAACCCGTTTCCGGAACTTTCAACTGGGGAATAACTACAAACCAATCCTATTTGCCCCTGGATAATTCAGAATTCTTTGACAATGACCTTACGCTCGTTGACTGGTTGAGGCAATGGGCAAAAACAGATGAAGAACGCGAAGAAGTTCACATCCGCGGATTTTTAGGAAAAATGATCTTCAGCGGGGAAGAAGCATTAAAGACTTCCCGGGTGCTTTCAGGGGGAGAGAAGGTAAGATGTATGTTGAGCAGAATGATGATGATGCGCGCCAATGTGTTGATGCTGGATGAACCTACCAATCACCTTGACCTGGAATCTATTACGGCCTTTAATAATTCGTTGAAAAACTTTAAAGGAACAGTTCTTTTCACCACACATGATCATGAATTTGCACAAACGGTGGCTAACCGGGTAGTTGAATTAACTCCTTCAGGGATCATCGATAGATATACCACCTTTGATGAATATATGGACGACAAGAAGATCAAAGAGATGCGGGAGAAAATGTATTCGGTAAAAGTTTAAATATTTAAATAAATTAATAAAGGGAACTACAAAGGCTTAATACCCTTCTGTAGTTCCCTATTTTTTGTTTTTAGAATATAGATTACATTCCTTTATAATATTTCCATAGATCGTATATTCCAAATCCTATAAATGCTATTGCCAGGATAAACCCCAGGATATTTTCATTAAAGTCACTGGAAAGCGTGTAGACCCTATAGGTGCCGTAGCCTAAAAAAATAATTCCTAATATAAGATTCCAGATATTCCTTTTTTGTGGGGTAGTATTATTCTCCATCCTTAAAATCTTCAGGAAAGGTGGTTCGGGCGATCTTACGTGCCATGTCATAATGCGGTTTGTCAACAAACAGCATTACCTGTCCCGGCAATCCGCCTCCAAATCCTCCCCGCAGGCCAGATTCAAAGTCGTTTCGTATTCGGGTTGCTATTCCCTCTTTATTGAGAATTTCATCGAGGTAACTGACATTTACTTCAGAACCTGTATAGACTCTTTGGTAATCATAATCTTCTTCTGTACTCATGGGATAAATTTTGTTAAACCAATGTACACATTAGCAATGGAAAGAGGTAAGTTTTTAAAAAGAGTTTAACGTTCTAGGCATTGAAATAGATGCTGTTCCAGATAGCTGAGCTAAAATTTTTCCCGAATTTAAATCCGTAAAAAATGGCCAGTGCAGTTATCCACTTGAACATAAAAAAGAAAAGAACAAAGAATTCAGTTGTAGTTTGTTCCTGGCTGAACATCCCAGAAGGAATGAGAACGGTAAAAATTAAACTCAGGGCAAATAAAAAGAACATGAAATTTTCCAGTTGACGAAAAGGCCACATCATGATCTTCCGCAAAGGGTGCAGGTCTCTGCCCCAGGAATGAATGAGATAGTAATATTGATTGCCAATAGGAGCAAAAAGTAAAGGATCATCGGCGTTTTTCAACTTGAAAACGCTGGCAGGTGCCATGATCTTAAATCCTTTGAGAGAAATATCGTGAGCCTTTTCTACCTCCTTTATTTTTATAATAGCCTCATAAGGCAGCTCGGCTTTAAATAATGCTGAATTGAGGAATCTGAGCCGGTAATTCACACATATCTTTTCAATATCGTCCAGGTGAAAGATCCTGTCAGGATGAAGTCGGTCCGGGAGAAAAGGATTTGAAATATGATCGTCACTATTATTCTGAAGGATCTTCAGGATCTTATCTTCTCTCGCGGTTTCGTCCCTGAAAATTTGATGAACTGTTTGAAGCAAATCCTGCTCAGCAATACGCTTTTTTCTGTTCTGAAGAATTTTTTCCGGAATGTTTATTCGCTTCAATTTCATCATCCAATCTTTGAATAACTAAATTAACTAATTGATCCTGAAGAAACAATGGATTATTAAAAAAAATTAGTGGCTCGTAGTAATTATTTTTTTACTCTGAACATGAGTTAATTCACTCCCAATTTGCTACAAATTAAGAACCGTCCAAGAGGTAACAACGTTAATTTGAATATAATTAAAAATAAAATTATGAAAAAGATCAAATTTTTAGCGATCGCATTAATGATCGGAACATTTACGATGAGTGGGAGCCTGCAGGCCCAGGGATCTAAAGAAAACTCTAAAATGGTTGGTGGTGCAGAAATGTATCCCAATAAGAATATTGTAGAGAACGCTGTGAATTCGAAAGACCACACCACTCTTGTGGCGGCAGTACAGGCAGCAGACCTGGTGACAGTACTTCAAGGGGAAGGTCCCTTTACAGTTTTTGCTCCTACCAATGCAGCTTTCGAAAAATTACCTGCAGGGACTGTAGAAAATTTATTGAAGCCTGAGAACAAGGAGATGTTGCAAGGTATCCTAACTTACCACGTAATTGCCGGTGATTTTAAAGCTGCTGATGTAGTTGCTGCAATTGAAAAAAGTAACGGAACTGCTACTTTTAAAACAGTGAATGGAACAGATTTAAAAGCTATGTTAGATGGGGATAACGTGAAATTACAGGATGCTGCTGGAAATGTTGCCACTGTAACTTTAGCCGATGTGAATCAATCTAATGGTGTGATTCACGTTTTGGATACAGTTTTACTGCCTTCAAAATAAGAGGTTTTATTCTACCCTAAATTTAAGGAATAAAACTAAAAGCCAATTTCAGATTGCTGAAATTGGCTTTTCTGTTTATTTGTTCTTTATAATTATCGAAGTTCTGCCTGGAGATCATTCTCAAAACGCTGTTGAAGCTTTTTCATGATCTTATCTACTGTGGCATCAGTTAAGGTTTTATGCTCATCCTGAAACATGAAACTAACAGCATAGCTTTTCTTTCCCTCAGGTAAACTGCCGCCCTGGTAAACGTCAAATAGATTAACTTCCTTTAGTAGTTTCTTCTCCGTTTGTTTGGCTATTTCTTCTACCTGATGGTAATTAACCGAATTATCCAGCAACAAGGCAAAATCCCTTCTTACTACCGGGAATCTTGGAATAGGTGAAAATTTGGTTTTCCGGGTCCTGGCCGCTTCAAGTACAAGATCCCAGTTAAAATCGGCGTAAAACACTTCCTGATCAATATCAAAGTGTTTAAGTACAGATCTTTTTAGCACCCCAAATTCTACCAACCTCATTTTTCCAAGGCTCAGGGACAGTCCTTCTGAAAATACATCCAATTTTACTTCTCCTGTTTTTAGCGGCTCAAGGCCCAGGCGTTCCAGGATCCTTTCAATAATTCCCTTGATATAAAAGAAGTTCCCCGGAAAATCACTTTTGCTCCAGCTTTCTGCAGTTCTGTTTCCTGAAACCAGCAGACTCAAATGCTTATTTTCAGCCCGGCCACTCTCATAATTGTGGTAGGTTTTTCCGAATTCAAAAAATTTCAGGTCTGCCTGTTTTCGATTGATATTGTAGCTTACCGCCTCCAGCCCTGAAAAGAGCAGGGTTTGTCTCATAACTGAAAGATCCTGGCTAAGAGGGTTTAGAATATTTACATTATACTCTTCTTTGATCTGTTCACTTAGTTTGTTATAGGAAGGGGTAATAAGAGAATTGGCCATACTTTCATAAAAACCCTGCCCTACGAGTTGATTGGCAATAAGATCCTGAAGCTTGTAATCTTCAAAGCGGGTAGAATTGGAAACCGAAGCACTAAACTTGCTCCCGAATTCTATATTGTTATACCCATAAACCCTCAAGATCTCCTCGATTACATCAGCCTCCCGCTGAACATCTACCCGGTAGGAAGGAATAGTAAGCCCCATACCGGTTTCTGTAATGTTATTCACCCGAATCTCCAGGGAAGCGAGTATAGATTTTATAGTTTCGGTAGCGAGATTCTGGCCTATTAATTTATTTACCTTTTCAAAAGTGAGAAAAACCTGGAAGTCTTCTATCTTTTTGAAATAAAGATCTTCTATATCACTGGTGATCTCACCGCCGGCAAGTTCCATAATAAGCAGAGCAGCACGTTTAAGAGCGTATTCGGTAATATTGGGATCAATTCCCCTTTCATACCTAAAAGAGGCATCTGTATTCAATCCGTGCCTTTTGGCAGTTTTACGCACCGTAACCGGATTAAAATAGGCACTTTCTATAAATATTTTTGTTGTTGTTTTTGTTACTCCGCTGTGTAGGCCTCCAAAAATTCCGGCTATGGCAAGAGGTTTTTCGGTATCACATATCATAAGATCTTCCTCGTGAAGTTCTCTTTCTACTTCATCAAGAGTCACAAATTTGGTTCCTGCGGGAAGGGTTTTTACGTGGATCTCTTGTCCTTCAATTTTTTCGGCATCAAAAAAGTGAAGGGGCTGCCCAAGTTCATGGAGGACGTAATTGGAAATATCTACCAGATTATTTTTTGAGTTTATTCCTATGGCTTTCAATCTGTTCTTAAGCCAGTTAGGAGATTCACCTACAGTAATACCTGAAATGGTTAAACTGCAATATCTTGGAGCCAGGCCCGCATCTTTTACCTTTACAGGTATCCTGAAACTGCGGCTGTCTACGTGGAAACTGCTCACCGATGGGGTGATCAATTCCAGACTTAGGTCCTGCTGCTGGTAACCCGCCTTGAGATCCCGGGCAACTCCCCAGTGACTCATGGCATCGGCCCGGTTGGGAGTGAGGCCTATTTCAAACACGTGGTCTGTCTCAACTTCAAAAACATCAGAAACAGGAGTTCCGGGGTTCAGGTCATTTTCCAGGACCATAATTCCTTCATGGCTGGTCCCCAATCCCAGTTCGCTTTCTGAACAAACCATTCCCTCACTGGCCTCTCCGCGAATCTTTCCTTTTTTGATCTCCCAGGCCTCGCCTTTAGGGTCATAGAGGGTAGTTCCTATAGTAGCCACGGGAACCTTTTGACCTTCGGCAATATTAGGAGCACCACAAACTATTTGCAGTTGTTCCCCATTGCCTATATCGATCTTACAAACCTTCAATCTATCTGCATTGGGATGGGATATGCAGCTTAGCACATGCCCGGTTACTACCCCTTCAAGTCCGCCTTTAATGCTTTGAAAATTTTTGATCCCTTCAACTTCAAGACCAAGATCGGTAAGTAAAAAGCCTGTTTCTTCAGGGTTGTTGGGAAGTTTAATAAATTGTTTAAGCCAGTTGTAAGAAATTTTCATTAGTTGTTTTTTAACGGAAGTAAAGATAGTATTACCATTGGTTTTGGCATAATTACAATTTTATTTTTAATGAGAAAATCGGGCATAAGAAAGGGAAATCCTGCGATTCCCCTTTAAAATGATTTAAATTCAGAATTTATGGATTATTCCTGCTCATATCCATGGCATACATTTTCTTCCAGTCCTCTTTATCAGGTTCAGATTCATAGACCACCCAGTTCAGGCTTCCGTCGGGATTTTTCTTTAGTTCATGCCTCATCTTTTTATCGTCCCCGTCCTGGTCATTTTCAAGTTCTATTAGTTCATATGTTTCGTTACCAAGCTCCTTTAATTTAAGGGAAGTAGTCCTAATCCCCATTGGTGTATTGATATTAATATAAGCCACATCGTACTTATCTTCCACAGCATCATAAACCATGATCCTTTTTCCCATCACCTCACCCCGCTGATTTAGGTGGTTGATCATGATCATATTTTCATCCTCATTCTGAACATACTCGTCCCTTCCTGTAAAAACGCCGGATCCTATGCCTTCAGCAAAACTTGTGCCTGTGACATTCCATTCGCCCATTAAGAAATCAAGTTTTCGGTGCTTATTTTCAATCTTGGCAAGTTTGGCTTTTGACATTTTCATTAACTCTTTCTCATCTTCCCTGGTGCTATTCTCAGCCATAGAAACAGCTTTTTCAAGATGTTCCCTGGCTGCCTCTTTGTCCCCTTTTTTAATAAAGTAATCGGCATAAGAATCATGGGGATTGGCAGCATCAGGATACTCCTCCATGTTTAATTTAAAGATCTTTTCAGCTGCTTCCATATCCCCGTCGTTTTCCATAACTAAATACCCTATCCGGTTAAGTTCCCATTCATTAAATTTATATTGGTCAGAATTATTGGCTTTAAGATCCCGGTACTTTTCCATTGCACTTTTAATTCCGCTTTGACGGTATTCTTCATATACAATATCTCCCACAGAATTTGAGTTTGTTGCCTCCTGGGAGAAAACAAAGCTGGCCAGGCAAATGAAGCACAAGCTTAGAACCTGGCTAAGGTTGAATTTAGTTTCCATAGTATTGATTATTAATTGGTTAACTTCTAAATTTACGAAATTAGCAGATCAAATTATGGGGGTAGGTCTAATTTGTAGAATATGGAAGTATGTGTATTTTCTACGGAAAATTTAATTTTTTTATTAAAGTTTAAATACCTTTTTAAAAGGTGGGAGGTTGATGACTAAAGGATTAAACATAATTCGTTATTTTATAAGTATAGAAGGTTGACGCATTAGGTATGGAATTAGCAAAAATAGGGGATAACCACCATTTCATTAAGTATGTTTAATGAGAAAAGGGCCCCAGAGGCCCTTTTAAAAAAATATTTGTTTGAATATTAGCTACAGCTCACTGTGAATTTATCTTCTTCGTCTGCTTTTTGGGAAATTTTATTGACTGTAAAATCTGTCCAAACATTACTGGTTTCGGAATTACCACTGCATTTAGGATCAAGCTCTACAATATATTCCAATACTTCACATTTCTCCAGGTCCATTACAGCTTTATAAGTTTGTCCTTCACCATTTTGAGAAAAATCATCACCTAACCCGGAAATATAAGATGCCTGTGCAAAAGTGAATACCAATTCTGCATTAACCATGTCTTCACCTGCAGTGTAGGTAAAGGTATAAGTTCCATCTGCATTAGCAAC
Organism: Gillisia sp.; assembly: GCA_024635655.1. Classification (GTDB taxonomy): domain Bacteria; phylum Bacteroidota; class Bacteroidia; order Flavobacteriales; family Flavobacteriaceae; genus Gillisia. Next base: position 39,629 of record JAGXIL010000085.1, read on the forward strand.
ATAAGTAAAGCTTTCGGTGCAGCAATCTTTTACAGTTAAAATTTGAGGATCATTCCAGGGCCCATTTTCTGCAGAGTACCTTAATGAGTAGTCTGTTGCTTCTTCAAATGTGTAATTAAAGGATGTCGTGGTTACATTATTTAAATTTTCCTGATATATTTCTACCCATTCCCCATCAATATATAAATCAACTTTAATATTTGTAGAAAGATTTTTCCCCTGAGGATTAGTCCTTTGTTCAAAATCTACAGTAATCTCTGTTTCTTCACCCGCACAAACTTCCTCTAGAAAAGTCATACTAGAAGTATATGTAGCATTTAATTTTGCAGAAGCATCAGCAGTCTCCAGATTTTCTCCGGAATCTATGGATTCTACACTGCAGGATGTAAATCCTATTGCAAGGACAAATAAGTAAATAATTTTTTTCATAATTAATAGATTTTTAATAGTTAGATTATGAATCTAAATCAAAAGCCCCACTAATTTCGGCATTTTCTTGATTTTTCGATAAAATTTTAGGTTTTTTCGATGAAATACCAAGACTATAGAAAAATTCCCAGGGTGTTGAATATCTACTACTAAAGAATCAATATTCACAAACAAATTGAAAACAAAACACCAAAGAGTGGGTTAGGAAATGTAATTCCAGATGTTTTTATGTATCCCCAGTTGCTGATAGGTATAGGCTACGGTCTTGTTTTTTTCCATTGTTATTCCGGGATCTTCAGTAAGTAGTAATTTGGCGTGGTATCGGGCGGTTTTTAGTAGCTGATTGTCCTTTACAATATCTGCGATCTTGAGGTTTAGCACCCCACTTTGCTGGGTTCCCATCAGGTCTCCGGGTCCTCTTAGCTTTAAGTCCACTTCAGCAAGTTCAAAGCCGTCACTGGTGCTAACCATAGTTTCTAACCTGGTTTTGGCATCCTGGGAGAGTTTGTGGCTGGTCATGAGGATGCAATAACTTTGTTCAGCGCCACGGCCCACGCGGCCACGGAGCTGGTGTAACTGGGAAAGGCCAAACCGCTCTGCACTTTCTATGATCATCACACTGGCGTTGGGTACATTTACGCCTACTTCTATAACTGTGGTGGCAACCATGATATTAGTTTCACCTTTGACAAATCGTTCCATTTCTATATCCTTATCGGCATGTTTCATCTGCCCGTGCAGGATCGAGATCTGGTATTCAGGCATGGGAAATTCTCTTGCAATACTTTCATAGCCATCCATAAGATCCTTATAATCCATGGTTGCCGATTCCTGGATCAACGGATATACGATATAAATTTGCCTTCCCTTTTTAATTTCGTCTCGAATAAATTTGAACACTTTTAACCTGTTGCTGTCGTACCTGTGAACCGTTTTTATTTCCTGTCTTCCGGGAGGTAATTCATCGATCACGGAAACATCCAGATCGCCGTATAAACTCATGGCTAAAGTTCGCGGAATAGGGGTGGCGGTCATCACCAAAATGTGCGGCGGTAAATTATTTTTCTGCCATAATTTTGACCGTTGTTCTACTCCAAAACGATGCTGCTCATCGATGATGGCAAGGCCCAAATTCTTGAATTTCACCTTGTCCTCAAGCAGCGCATGAGTGCCAATTAAGATGTCTATTTCGCCTTTTTCCAATTTTTCGTGCAGCTCCCGTCTCTTTGAAGCTTTGGTTGAGCCAGTTAATATAAAAATACTGGTATTCAGTTCTTTACATATTTCAACAAGTCCATTGTAGTGCTGTACTGACAAAATTTCAGTCGGAGCCATTAAGCAGGCCTGGAAACCGTTGTCAAGTGCGATGAGCATTGACATTAGCGCCACTATGGTCTTTCCTGAGCCCACATCCCCCTGTAAAAGCCGATTCATCTGTGCGCCGCTTCCCAGATCGGCGCGAATTTCTTTGATCACCCGCTTCTGCGCCCCGGTCAATTCGAAGGGCAAATGCTCCTGATAAAACTCCCCGAAATTTTCTCCTACCTGCTCAAAAACAAAACCTTTTATACGCTGTTTATGGATCATGTTTTTTATCAAAAGCTGAAGCTGGATGTAAAATAATTCTTCAAATTTTAACCTGATCTGTGCCCTTGATAGTAGCTCCTGACTTTTAGGAAAATGAATATTGAACATGGCTTCTGCCCGGGAAATTAATTTCAATTCTCCCTTGATATCTTCGGGTAATGTGTCGTAAAATTTTCCGCCGGTCTCGATAAAAAGTTGCTGCATCAACTTATTAATTGCCCGATTGGTAATTCCTGCTTTTGCAAGTTTTTCAGTAGAAGGATAAACGGGTTGCATCGCGGTGCGTAGATTTTTTTCATGCTCTTCCAGCAGTTCCATTTCAGGATGTGGCATATTGAACATTCCGTTGAACCAGTTTGTTTTCCCAAAGATCACATAGGGCACATTAATTTTAATATTCTCGCGTATCCATTTCTGGCCTCGAAACCATACCAGTTCCATTTTTCCGGTATCGTCAATAAATTCGGCTACCATGCGGCTGCCCCGTTTCTGGTCAACGGTCTTAATGTTGATGATCTTCCCTATAACCTGGACTTCAGCTGTATTTTGCTGGAGTTCCTTTATCTTGTAAAACCGGGTTTTGTCAATATACCTGTTTGGGAAAAAGTTGATGAGGTCCTGGTAGGTATGAATTCCCAATTCCTTCCGGAGAAGATCGGCGCGGTTTGGCCCAACTCCTTTTAGATAGTCAATAGGAGTTTGCAGCAGGTTGTTAGAATTCATTGAACGAAGATATAAAAATCCCTTTTTTTAACATTACATCCTTCGCATATAAAATTGTAAAGGGATCAGAATTTGCGCTTTCCTCTTTCTGTTTTCCTGTCATTGCACGGTTATTGACTATTATTAATCCCGATTTTGTAATTTTACTTTTTATCGACTAAATTTTTTATGCAACACAAATTCCTGTTATTCCTTTTTTTATTTTCTTTAACCGGATTCAGCCAGACAGCTCCTGACTTAGATCAATTGTCAAAAGTTGATTTTAAAACTGTGCAGGCCAGTATAAGTATTTTTCCTTCCGATAGTATGGTTGAAGGGGAGATGAATTTCAGCTTTGAGGTGCTTCAGCAAACAGATTCAGTATATATTGATGCTAAGAACATGCAATTTGATAATGTTCTTCTGAATGGGGATGAGATCACTTTTTCAAATGATACAAAGAGGTTATGGTTGATCCATGACTTCCAACCTTCCGAAGAAAATCAGCTTTCCCTGAATTTTACCACAAAACCGGAACAGACGATGTATTTCATCAATTGGGATATTCCGGCTGAGATCGATGCCCCACGACAGGTATGGACGCAGGGGCAGGGTAAGTATACTTCGCATTGGCTGCCGAGTTTTGATGACGTGAGGGAAAAAGCAGTCTTTCAACTTACCATTAACTTTAATACAGGATATGATGTGGTCGCAAACGGAACGCTGCTGCAAAAGACTGCGGTCAATGATTCGCTGGTGGCATGGAGTTACGCAATGGAAAAGCCAATGAGTAGCTACCTGGTGGCTGTGGCTGCAGGGAGATTTGAAAAGGAAGAATTGAAAACAACCTCCGGAATTCCGGTTTCTTTATATTATGAGCCTAAGGACAGCCTTAAGGTTGAACCAACCTACAGGTATACCAAAGAAATATTTGATTTTCTTGAAGCTGAAATTGGAGTGCCTTATCCCTGGGAAAATTACAGACAGGTTCCTGTGCAGGATTTTCTCTACGCAGGTATGGAAAATACTGAAACCACTCTTTTTGCCAATTCCCTCGTAGTAGATTCTGTGGGCTACTATGACCGAAATTATGTGAGCGTAAATGCCCACGAACTGGCGCATCAATGGTTTGGGAATTACGTCACGGCCGAAAATAGTGAACACCATTGGTTGCAGGAAGGTTTTGCAACCTATTATGCTTTGCTGGCTGAAAAAGAAATATTTGGGGAAGATCATTACTACTGGAAATTATTCCAGTCTGCCGAAGAGCTGAAGGCTTTAAGTGATAGTGGAAAGGGAGAACCTCTTTTAAAAGCTAATGCAAGCTCCCTTACCTATTATCAGAAAGGGGCGTGGGCATTGCATATATTAAAAGAGAAAGTGGGGGAATTGGTCTTTAATGATGCTGTTTCCAATTATCTTTTGAAAAATGCTTATCAAAGTGTTTCCACTGATGATTTTCTTGCTGAAGTGGAAGAGTCGTACGGAAGATTTTTAGGAGAATTCAGGACGGACTGGTTGGAACAATCGGCGTTTCAGGGGAGTGAGGCTCTTGAATCCTTAAAAGAATCAGAATTCTTAAGGAACTATATGAAAATAGCTGCTTTGCGGGAAGTTCCGTTAGAGAGCAAAAGGGAATTGCTGGAGGAAGCGCTGACAATCCCGGTAAATGATTATATAGGGCAGGAAGCTGTTTATCAACTGGCAGGTGAGCCGGCAATTGGTCTTTATAAAAAGGCATTTGAAAGCAATAATCTTTATACAAGACAAGCTATTGCTTCAAGTCTGGACAGTATTCCGGTAGAGATGAAAGCTAATTTCATCACACTGCTGGGTGACGAATCCTATCTTACTGTTGAAAATGCCCTTTTGAAATTATGGCTGCAATTTCCGAAAGAGACAAAACGCTGGCTGGATAAAATGAAAGGGATTGAAGGGTTTTCCAATAAAAATGTGGAAATGTTATGGCTGGTCATCAACCTGGTCACTCCGGTGGAAAACCGTGTAAAGATACAGGAGTATTATGAGCAGCTTTCCTCATATACCCGGGAATTTCGGCCCTTTGAAGTAAGACAAAACGCTTTTGGTTATTTATACCAGATTAACGCCTTTAGCGACCAGAACCTAATTGATCTTATCAAAGCCGGACAACATCACAACACAAGGTTCCGGGATTTTTCACGGGCCTTACTGAGTGATCTACTTCAAAAAGAAGAATACAGCCAGCGATTTATCGTTTTAAAAACTGACCTGGAAGAGAAAGATCTGAATTTTTTAAATGCACGTTCTTGACCAAACTAAATAATTTGATTCCGGCAGCTTAACTTACTGCCAATTCATCCTTAAATCCATTTATTTTAAAGCTGTGTTTAGAAAGCCTTAAAACATGTTGTTATTAATTTTTACTATCCACCACGCGTATTAACAACCAATTCCCTTATTTTTGATATAGAGAAGATGGAAATGTGGTGAAAAATAAAGCCTGAACGCCAAATTCAAGAGAAGGAATAAAATAAACCGAATCAGAAAATGCGAGCATTGGTTATATCAGGAGGTGGGAGTAAAGGGGCATTTGCCGGAGGAGTAGCTCAGTTTTTGATCCAGGAGAAAGGTAAGAAATACGATATATTTTTAGGAACTTCAACCGGAAGTCTTTTAATTCCGCATCTGGCGGCAAACAATATTCAGAAGGTATATGATATTTATACCAATGTTACCCAAAAAAAGATCTTCAGCATCAATCCTTTTATCGTAAAGAAAAAAGAAGGTCGGGAATATGTGACCATCAATTTCTTAAATATGATATGGCAGTTTCTTAAACAGAAACGCACCTTTGGGGAAAGCAAAAATTTACAGAAGGAGATCAAAAAACATTTTTCTGAACAGGACTTTCTGAAATTGCAAAGTTCGGCTACAAATGTGGTAGTGACAGTTTCCAATCTTTCAAAGAACAGAGTTGAATATAAAGCCATAAAGGATTTTGGGTATGAAGATTTTTGCGACTGGATTTGGATAAGCTGTAATTATATACCCTTTATGAGCCTTGCCACTAAGAATGGCTATGAATATGCCGATGGGGGGTTGGGTTGTGTGGTTCCCATACGGGAGGCCATAAAAAGAGGTGCTAAAGAAGTTGATGCTATTATTCTGGAAGCGGAAAACATGGAGTATCACAAAGTACTGGGGAAAAATCCATTTTCCCTGATGCTCAATCTTTTCGGATTTTTACAGGATCAGGTGGAATATCACGATGTGGTAGAGGGGAAACTAGCGGCTCTGAATAAAAAGGTGAAATTAACCACTTATTACACCCCGGTTCAACTCACTGAAAATTCCCTGGTCTTTAATAAAACGGCAATGAAGGCCTGGTGGCAACAGGGCTTTGAATATGCCCAGGAACGTGACCTGGAAGAGCGGCGCTCTGCCAAAACCTTCTGGCGAAGCTTTTTTTAAATGATATTCCTTACGTCTTTTTTGATATAATCCAGTGCAGCATCTGTAGGAGAAGCCTGGTCCATAAGTTTAGTCAAAAGAACTTCTCTTAGTTTATCGGCACTTTCTACCTCTTCCATTTTTCCGGCTTTTCGAATCATTCCTATGGTGGCGTTCTTAGCAGTCTTGATCACGTTCCAGCATTCTCCTGAAAGATAGATCTGCTGTGCCAAATTGTGCTCAAATTCCATATCAATGGTTTGAATGAGCTGATTTTCGTAATCTTCTGTGTTGTTTCCCGCGGGTTTTACTCTTACCAACAGTTTCCCTAAAGAAATACGTTCCAGGAACAAGGCCATACGCTCGTAAGCCTGCAGGCGCAATGGCAAAGCAGTTTTTTGGTTTTCCTGCCTCAGGAGAAATCTCCTTCTGTTTTCCTGATCTTTAAAATGCATTTGGAAAAAATAAAAGGCGATTACTCCTACCACCAGGGCAGGTAACAGGTAAAAGAACAATTGCAAGATATTATTGTCTATCATAGTTAACTATTATGACTCACGCCGGAAAGGCTTCCGGCGTGAATTATTGTAATTTTCGGTAAAGTTACTATTTCCTTCAGGAATTACTGAGAATTCGGTAAAACTTCCGGTTTTTGGTTTAAATAATCCAGTGCCAGTTGTGACATTACTTTCACTCCCAGCAACATTCCGCTTTCATCAATAAAAAAGTCGGGGGTATGATGTGGAGCTGCTTCTTTGGTTCCGGCCGGTTGTCCTCCTAAAAAGAAAAAGAACCCCGGGATCTCTTCCTGGAAGAAAGAAAAGTCTTCACCTCCCGTAGTGGCTTTCATAAGTTCAACTTTTTCTTTTCCTGCAATTCCTTCCAAAGTTGGAAGCATTTGCGCGGTAAGTGCAACATCGTTGAAGGTAATAGAAGTGTTATTTCGAACCTCCAGGGTAGCAGTACCCCCATAAGCTTCAGCGATAGCAGGAATCATCTCCCCCATTCTTCGCAGAACCATTTCCTTCATATCAGGGTCCAGAGTTCTTACTGTTCCCACCATTTCTGCTGTTTCCGGAATAATATTAAACCTTGTGCCGCTTGTGATCTTTCCAACTGTAATAACCGCCGGGGCGTCAACAAGTTTGGCTTCCCTGCTAATGATGGTTTGCAGACCATCAATGATCTTGGCCGAAATCAGGATAGGATCAACTCCGCTCCACGGCGCCGAACCATGAGAACCTTTACCCTGAACATTGATTACAAACTCCTCTACCGCGGCCATGATTCCTTCAGGTTTGTAACGAATAGTTCCCACAGGTGTACTGGAATTGATGTGTAAACCAAAAATGGCATCAACATCAGGGTTTTTAAGCACTCCTTCTTTAATCATTAAAAAAGCCCCACCTTCTTCCCCGGCAGGAGGCCCTTCTTCAGCAGGTTGGAAGATGAATTTTATGGTTCCATTGATCTTATCCTTATTTTGAGACATGATCTCAGCAACACCCATTAAAATAGCGGTATGCGTATCATGGCCGCAGGCGTGCATTACCCCGGTGTCAACTCCCTGAAATTCTGTAGTGACTTCAGATTTGAACGGAAGGTCATTGCGTTCTGTTACCGGTAGTGCGTCTATATCGGCACGCAGGGCTACTACTTTTCCGGGATTGTTTCCTTTAAGAACTCCCACAACGCCCGTTTTTGCGACTCCTGTTTGTACTTCCATCCCAAGACCTTTAAGGTGAGCTGCGATCTTTTCGGCGGTCTTGAATTCGCGGTTGGACAGTTCCGGATATTGATGGAAATCCCTTCTCCATTCAATTACCTGTTCCTCAATAATCTCTGCGGCTGCATTGATCTCCGGGTCGATTTGTTGTGGCTGCGCAGATATAGTACCGCAAAAGAGAAATCCGAGCATGGAGGCCAGGATCCTGGATTTATTGTTTTTCATATTGCTAATTTTAATTATTCTATTAAAAACTTATTAATTGATATTCTGAATTTTGTAATTGTATTAAAGCTGTCATTGCCGATAGTGCAATTTGTGTTTGAGGGATTCTTTTTTCTTTGGTTATTCCTCTGTGCATAGGAGTTTGGCCGCATAAGATCAATTGAACCCCATTTTGATGTAAGGCTTCAAATAATTCTAAATTGGGATTATCGACCTGATAGATCTCGCGGTAATGCTCATCTTTAAGAAGGCCATGAGCGGCTTCTCCATGCACCACCACAGCAATTTCCATGGTATTCGCCGGTTTCCCCGATTCAGCATGCATATTAATAAATCGTGCTACCGTTTCCACAAGCCGGTTCAAATGGGAAGGATCTTCCGGGGCTTCAGCAATGTCGAATACCACGCGGTACTTTTCAGAAATGGACGTGGGAAAATCCGGATCTTCTATTTTGTAAGTGGCGCCGTATTCAGGAATTACCTTTCCTTTAACCGGCTGTGCTTGTCCGTAACTTCCAGAGAAAATAAAAAAGGCAGAAAGAATGGATAGAATATGCAGGTTTTTGATCATAGTTTCGTAAAGCTGAACGCACAGACCCTAAATATATTTAAAATAACAACGTGAGCATACTGCAGACTTAATTTGTTTACAAGTAACAGGGTTTTAGATTTTATCCTAAGCCAATTTTTGGTTAAATTCACGGCATAAAAGAAAGCAGGAACTTTGGAATCTTATTTAGCTGAATTGAATGATGCCCAACGGGCGCCGGTCCTTCAAAAAGACGGGGCAATGATAGTAATTGCAGGTGCGGGATCTGGTAAGACCCGGGTTCTTACATACAGGATCGCATATTTAATGAGCAAGGGGGTTGACCCCTTCAACATTTTGGCCCTTACCTTTACAAATAAAGCGGCCCGGGAAATGAAAAAACGAATTTCCCAGATCGTAGGGAGCAGCGAGGCGAAAAATTTGTGGATGGGTACTTTCCATTCCATTTTTGCAAAAATGTTGCGGTTTGAAGCAGATAAACTTGGGTATCCTTCCAATTTCACCATTTATGATACCCAGGACAGCCAGCGGCTTATAAGTGCCATCATCAAGGAAATGGCGCTGGATAAGGATGTTTATAAATACAAACAGGTCTATTCCCGCATCTCTTCCTATAAGAACAGTCTAATAACGGTAAAAGCCTATTTTCAGAATCCGGAATTGATGGAGGCAGATGCCATGTCTAAAAAACCACGGCTGGGTGAGATCTACAAGAATTATGTAGATCGATGCTTTAAAGCCGGTGCAATGGATTTTGATGATCTTTTGCTGAAGACCAATGAATTATTAAACCGGTTTCCACAGGTACTGCAGAAATATCAGAACAGGTTCAGGTATATTTTGGTTGATGAGTACCAGGATACCAACCATTCCCAGTATTTGATCGTTAAGGCACTTTCAGATAAATTTCAGAATATTTGCGTTGTGGGTGATGATGCCCAAAGTATCTATGCCTTTCGGGGAGCGAATATCAATAACATTCTGAACTTTCAGAAGGATTACGATAATGTGCAGATGTACAGGCTGGAACAAAATTACCGATCTACCAAAAATATAGTAGAAGCCGCAAATTCTATTATCGAAAAAAATAAGACCAAACTCGATAAAGTAGTGTGGACAGCCAATGATGAAGGCGCCAAGATCGTGGTGAACCGGCTGATCAATGATGGAGAAGAAGGAAGGTTTGTGGCAAGTTCTATTTTTGAAAATAAAATGCAAAATCAGCTTAACAATGGCGACTTTGCTATACTATACCGAACCAATGCACAAAGCCGTGCTATGGAAGATGCCTTGCGGAAAAGGGAGATCCCGTACCGGATCTATGGCGGACTTTCATTCTACCAGCGAAAGGAGATCAAGGACGTGCTGTCTTACTTGAGACTGCTTGTAAATCCTAATGATGAGGAAGCTTTAAAACGGGTGATCAACTATCCCGCCCGGGGTATAGGCTCAACTACAATAGATAAATTGACCATTGTAGCCAATCAATACGGGAAATCCATTTTTGAGGTTATTGATAATATCGATCAATTAGATATCAAAATAAATTCCGGAACCCGTAATAAGCTCACGAATTTTGTGAACATGATCAAAAGCTTCACGATCCTCAATGAAAATGCCGATGCTTTTACTGTTGCCGAAACGGTGGCAAAGAAAACAGGATTGATCCAGGAGCTAAAAAAAGATGGTACTCCGGAAGGAATTGCCAGAATTGAAAATATTGAAGAATTGCTCAACGGGATCAGGGATTTTGTGGAAGGACAGAAAGAACTAGCCGATGCAACAGGATCTTTGACTGAATTCCTTGAAGATGTTGCCCTTGCTACTGATATGGACAAGGATACAGGAGATGATGACAGGGTAGCGCTTATGACCATTCACCTGGCAAAGGGGCTGGAATTTCCGTATGTGTATATAGTAGGGATGGAGGAAGATCTTTTTCCATCTGGTATGAGTATGAATACCCGTTCTGAGCTGGAAGAGGAACGTCGCCTTTTTTACGTGGCTCTTACCAGAGCTGAAAGACAGGCTTACCTAACCTATACCCAGTCCCGGTACCGTTGGGGAAAACTGATTGATGCAGAACCCAGCCGATTTATAGAAGAAATTGAAGCAGATTTCCTGGATTATATGATCCCTCAGGATGATTATAAGTATAAACCCCTTATTGATGCAGATATTTTTGGAGAAGTAGACAAGAGTAAATTAAGACAATTTAAACCCACCGCAGGCTCCCCGCCACCGGCTCATAAGCCTAGTGAAGAGCAGTTGCGTAAGTTAAGGAAGCTAAGGCCTGCAAGTCCTGCCCCATCAGTTGGTGGAAATACAGATGGAATAAAACTGGAGGAGGGAAACCAGGTAGAACATATAAGGTTTGGCAAAGGAATGGTCCTGAAAATAGATGGAGTAGGGCAGGATAAGAAAGCAGAGATAAATTTTGAAAATGGTGGTATTAAAAAGTTGCTACTGCGTTTTGCGAAATTAAAGTTGCTTTAGTGAAGTTAACTTCTCACAATCGTTAAAATTCTGTTAGGCTGCACCTGAATATTTTAGTGTTTTACTACATTAAAGTAAAAAATGATAAGGGTAGGGAGCAAAGTGAAATGGAAGTGGGGCAAAGGAGTGGCCACCGGAACTGTCAAAGACACTTTTGACAGAAAGATCTCTACTGAAATAAAAGGAAGTAAAATAACCAGAAACGGGGAACCCGGAAATAAAGCTCTTTTTATTCAACAGGAAAATGGGAATGAAGTCTTGAAACTGGAAAGTGAAGTAGAGCGGTTAGAGGATTAGAAACAAGGGTGAAATAAAAATTTGCGCCTATTAAAACACATGGAAATGGCAGAATTAATAAGAATCTATGAAGAGAATCCCAACGCAAAGGATATTAAAAAAGTTGTCGATGTACTTAGGAACGGAGGATTGATCATATATCCTACAGATACAGTATATGGGTTGGGTTGTGATATCACCAATACCTCTGCACTGGAAAGGATCGCCCAAATTAAGAACGTAAAGCTCGATAAGGCTAATTTCTCCTTTATATGTCAGGATCTAAGTAATATATCTGATTATGTAAAACATATCGATACACAGACCTTTAAGATATTAAAGCGCTGTCTTCCGGGTCCTTACACTTTTATTTTACCGGGAAACAGTAATCTGCCGAGTGTATTCAAGAAGAAAAAGACGGTAGGAATACGGGTACCGAATAACAATATTTGCATGGCGATCGTAAAACAATTGGGAAACCCAATTGTTTCCACCTCCATAAGAGATGAAGACGAAGTGATCGAGTATACTACAGATCCTGAGCTTATCCTTGAAAAGTGGGACAAACTTGTTGATATCGTGGTTGATGGGGGATACGGAGACAATACTCCCTCCACGGTAATAGACCTAACCACCAGTTCTCCTGAGGTCATAAGGCAGGGAAAAGGAAGCCTTGAGATTATGTAATAGAAATTATTTTAAACACAAAATCCCGCCACGTGCGGGTTTTTCTATGCTTAAAAATTGCCCTGGATTAAAATCCTATAATTTAAAGTAAATAATTACTCCTTCATCCCGGCAAAAAAACAGGCTGAGGTTAAAAATTGGAAATAAGAAAAGCCTCTGCAAAATGCAAAGGCTTTTAAATTTTCAAGAAGATTTTTCTTATTATTTAGCAGTTTCCATACCTTCATCTATCAGGTCGTAGAACTGGTCTAATTTAGGAAGAATAACGATTCTGGTTCTTCTGTTTGCCGCACGGCCATCAGCAGTTTCATTGGTAGCAAGTGGAATATAATAGCTTCTTCCGGCTGCAGTCATTCTTTCTGGTGGCACTCCAAAATCATTTTGAAGAACTCTTACTACAGAAGTAGCACGTTTAACACTAAGATCCCAGTTGTCTTCTATAACATTGGTTTTAATAGCCTGGTCATCTGTATGTCCTTCTACCATAAATTCAATATTTGGTCTGTTTTTTACTACTGTTGCAACTTTCCCAAGTACTTCTTTAGCACGGTTATTAAGACTCCATTTTCCGCTTTCGAATAAAAGTTTATCAGAAATTGATACGTAAACCACACCTTTCTCAACATTGATCTGGATGTCTTCATCGTCCATATTTCCAAGAACCCCTTTAAGACTGGTAACCAAAGCAAGGGTTACAGAATCTTTTTTGGTAATGGCATCCTGCATCAACTGGATTTTCATATCTTTTTCTTTGATGCTCTCTAAAGATTTTTCAAGATTTTCAGCTTCTTTTTTAGAAAGGGTTGCTAGATCACCTACGTTGTTTAGTAATGCTGCATTTTGATTGTTCAGTGTTTTAATTTGAGTACCTATTCGGTCTTTCTCATCTAAACAAGAATTTAATTTTACAGTTGCAGTATTTAACTGATCCTGAGTTGTACGGTGTTCCGCTTCCAATTGGGCGTATTTCTTCTGAGATACACAAGAAGAAAACAGCAACGCCGCGGTCGCAGATAAAAGCATGAATTTTTTCATAATTGGGATAATTTCGTTTTTTTATTTATTGTTAGAGATTCTCCAAAGCTATCAAATCTAATGCCATTTAACTAACTTTTAACGTTAAACCTTAGAGCTTTGGGTATTTATTGTTACCTAGTATATAATGATTGCAAACAACGGAATTTTTAGAAAAATATCCCAACCTTTGAGTGCTTTTTTTTCGCTTTTTTAGCAGCAGCAGCAGGTGCTGGTAAAAATTTAGGTGTGCCTTGAACACAGCAGAAAAATGCCCCCAGTTGCCGGAGAATAAAAATCTGAGAGCTGCCAACCCATCCAGGATCATTCTTACGGTCACTACCCAGAAAAGATCATGGGAAGGAAGATTTTTAACAAGGTTAAAAAGGCTGTTCCTGAAATTAAAATATGTCTTTCTAGGATTCATACTGCTCAAAGTAGCGCCACCCACATGATATACCACAGATCTATAGGTATACATCACAGTGTAACCCGCATTGTACAATCGCCAGCAAAGATCTATTTCCTCCTGATGTGCAAAATAATCTTCATCAAGTGCTCCAACTTCATAAAAAGCCTTTTTTCTTATGGCAAGGCAGGCACCGCTTGCCCAAAAGATTTCGGCCTCATCATCATATTGCCCATGATCTTTTTCCAAAGATTCAAAAATTCTTCCCCGGCAGTAAGGATACCCAAATCGATCAATAAACCCTCCGGCTGCCCCGGCATATTCAAAATATTCAGGATCTTTGAAGTCCAGGATTTTTGGCTGCACCGCGGCTACTTTTTCCCGGGATTTGAAAACAGATAAAATGGCTTCAAGCCAATGCGGTGTGACCTGTACATCGCTGTTGAGTAAAACAACAATGTCTTCTTCGACATGGGCAAGGGCATCGTTATAGCCTTTGGCATACCCCCCGTTGACCTTATTCTGAATGATCTTTACAGTTGGAAAATTTTCGGTAACATATTTTACTGAACGGTCTGAAGAAGCATTATCTGCAACATATACTGTTGCTTCGGGGGAAAATTTTACAACATCTGGTAAAAACTGCTTTAGCAATTGTTTTCCATTCCAGTTTAAAATTACAACTCCTATGGTCATTGAAAAATTCTTTGTAAGTAGGTAAGACCGAAAATAAAAGTTCAAAAGTACAATAATAATGACAGGTTATAGCTTCAGAAAAGATGAAGGGACATTTAAAACTCGTAGTTGGGAAGATCCGGCAGGAAAATATATTTTTCTTCCGTGTAATCCATCCGGCAATAAAAATGTTCCAGGCCATTGGTTACCATTAGATACTTAGACCTAATTGCCATGTTGTAACGCGCGATCTGGTCAAAAGTAGCCTGGGTAATCTTTACTCCGGGGGCTTTACATTCTACCAGGAGGTGAATTTCTCCCCCGGAATTGTATACCACTACATCGTACCGTTTGATAATTGAACCAATTTTTAACTGTTTCTCAACATTAATGTGGCTTAGTGGGTAAGATTTTTCGGTAATAAGGTATTGAACCGTATGAAGCCTGACCCATTCTTCGGGCGTAAGAATTATAAACTTTTTCCGTACCTGATCAAAAGCGGCTATTTTATTTTCGCTATTTTTGAACCGAAATGTATAATTTGGAAAATTCAGTTTTTGCATAAGGTCAAATTAACAAATTTATTAGGGGTTCTGTCAACAGAAATCAGCAGAATTTTCCCCGCGTGGCAGGATTATACCCCGATGGTCTAAAAAAATAATTTCCAGGCCATAAAAAATTTCCATGGAAGAAGCAGTACAAATAGTTCAGGCGATAAAAAGAGGAGAGGTAAAACCGATCTACTTCTTGATGGGGGAGGAACCCTATTACATTGATAAAATTGCCGGGTTTATAGAAGCAAGCCTTCTTTCAGAAGAAGAAAAAGGTTTTAATCAAATGGTGCTCTACGGAAGGGATGCCAGTATTGATGAGATCATTAGCAATGCCAAACGCTATCCCATGATGGCAGAGCGGCAGGTAGTGATCATAAAAGAAGCACAGGACCTTTCCCGAAGCATTGACAAGCTTGAACCTTATGCAGAAAATCCTCAGGCCACAACCACCCTGGTTTTTTGTTATAAATACAAGAAGATCGATAAACGGAAAAAATTGTACAAACTGATCTCTAAAACCGGGGTCATGTTTGAGGGAAAACGATTATATGAAAATCAGGTAGCAGGCTGGATTCAGAAAACCTTAAAATCCCGAAACTATCAAATATCTCCAAAAGCGGCTCAAATGCTGGTAGAATTTTTGGGTATGGATTTGAGTAAGATCGATAATGAATTACAGAAGCTTCAACTTATTTTACCCGCCGGTTCCCTGATCACTCCGGAATTGATCGAAGAGAATATTGGAATTAGCAAAGATTTCAACAATTTTGAACTTCGGAAAGCGGTGGGATTAAAAGATGTTCTTAAAACACACCAGATCATAAATTATTTTTCCCAGAATCCGCGGGACAATCCTATGGTTGTTACCGTATCCCTCCTTTTTTCCTATTTTTCCCAGATCTTACAATATCACGGCTTAACAGATAAATCTAAAGCCAATGTCGCAAAACAATTAAAGGTGAGTCCTTATTTTGTATCAGATTACATAGTTGCTGCAAATAATTATCCAATGAAAAAGGCCAGCCACGCAATAGGTTACCTGCGGGAAGCCGACGTTAAAGGGAAAGGTGTTGGAGCGGCGAATATTCAGCAGGGTGACCTTTTAAAAGAACTTATGGTAAAAATCATGCGATAGATGGTAAAACTTAAAACCTGGGTAAGTGCAGCAAGATTAAGAACTCTTCCCTTATCCATTTCAGGAATTATCGTTGGAACTACCATTGCTGTGCAGCAAGGAAACTTTAGTGTTGTAATATTCATTCTTGCACTTGGAACCACCCTTGGACTGCAGATCCTTTCCAATTTCGCCAATGATTATGGAGACGGAGTAAAAGGTACAGATAACGAAGACAGGGTAGGTCCGGCACGGGCCATTCAGAGCGGGTTGATCTCCAGGAAAGAAATGAGACTTGGGATCACAGCCACTGCAGTTGCTACTTTTTTACTCGCAGTTCTTTTAATATATACCGCATTCGGTACAAGAAATTTTCTGTATGCCGTTATCTTCTTTCTTTTGGGATTAGGGGCAATTGCAGCTGCCATTAAGTATACAGTTGGAAATAACGCCTACGGCTACAGAGGCCTTGGTGATGTTTTTGTATTCCTCTTTTTTGGTTTGGTAGGAGTTTACGGATCTTATTTTTTATATACCTTAGAGCTGAACTGGAAAGTTTTTCTTCCTGCATCGGCCATTGGTTTCTTTAGTGCCGGAGTCTTAAACCTCAATAATATGCGGGACCGGCAAAGTGATGAAAAAGCAGGGAAAAATACGCTGGTTGTAAAACTAGGGGAAGAAAAGGCAAGGAATTATCATTATTTTTTAATTATTGGAGCTGTTTTATGCCTGGTAATATTTTCTGTACTTACAGCAGAAGAATTAAGTGATTTTTTATATCTACTAGGATTTATTCCACTTATGTTGCATCTAAAGAGAGTGGAGCAGAATCAAAATCCTATGCTTTTAGATCCGGAACTAAAAGTTCTGGCACTAACAACTTTTTTAATTTCCATATTATTTGGAGTAGGATTGATCTTATAATTTAAGGAACATTAAATTTTTTTCCCTCGGAGCGGTAAAATACAGGATCAATGCTTATTTTTATATTTAACCTTTAAAATTCTTTCCATGCAAATTACCTTTTACGGCCATAATTCCTTTGGAATTAAAATAGGAGATGTAAACCTTATTATAGATCCTTTTATTACCGGAAATGATCTTGTAAAAGATAAAATTGATCTGGAAGATCTTGAGGCAGATTATATTTTGTTGACTCATGCGCATCAGGATCATACCCTGGATGCCGAAGCTTTGGCAAAAAGAACGGGAGCAGTAATTGTAAGCAATTATGAAATCGCTAATCACTATGAGAGCAAAGGTCTTGAAGTGCATCCTATGAACCACGGAGGAAGCTGGGATTTTGAATTTGGGAATGTGAAATACGTAAATGCCATTCATACCAGTTCATTCCCGGACGGGAGCTATGGAGGCCAACCCGGAGGATTTGTAATAGAGAGTGAACACAAGAATATTTATATTGCAGGTGATACTGCCCTTACCATGGATATGAAACTCATCCCGTTAAGGACAAATCTTGACCTGGCAATCTTACCTATTGGAGATAATTTTACCATGGGAGTAGAGGATGCGATTATTGCAAGTGATTTTGTGGAATGTGATAAGATCATTGGGTGTCACTACGATACCTTTGGATACATTGAAATTGATCACGAAGAGGCAAAACGGAAATTTTACGAAAAAGGAAAAGATCTGATGTTGCTTGAAATAGGAGAGAGTATTGAACTTTAAATAATAATTTCTTTAACCCTCGATCATGGGGGAGTTTGATACCCTACATATGCAGGCAGATTACTACAAATATTCTTTAAATTTTAAACGCCCCAGCGGAACTTCCCGGGGCGTTCTTACTACCAAAGAAACCTGGTTTCTCATTCTTAGATCTGAAGAAAAAACCGGAATAGGAGAGTGTGGGATCCTGCGCTCCCTCAGCATTGATGACAGGCCAGATTATGAAGAGAAACTTAAGTGGGTTTGTAAAAAAATAAGCTTAGGTGCAGAAATACTATGGGAAGAACTTCAGGAATTTCCCAGCATTCAGTATGGTGTGGAAATTGCTTTTCGATCTTTTGAATCTAAAGATCCTTTTTTATTATATCCTTCAAAATTTACCGCCGGAAAAGATGCAATACCTATAAATGGCCTGGTATGGATGGGAGAGAAAGCATATATGAAGGAACAGATCTCAGAGAAAGTTAATTCCGGATTTAATTGTATTAAACTGAAAATTGGAGCCATTGATTTTCAGGCAGAACTTGATCTTCTAAAATATATTCGCAAGGAGTTTTCTTCAGAAAAAATTGAAATAAGAGTAGATGCCAATGGAGCCTTTTCTCCCACAGAAGCATTAAATAAACTTGAACAATTGAGCAGGTATGAGATCCATAGTATAGAACAACCAATAAAAGCCGGCCAGTGGATTGAAATGGCTCACCTTTGCCGCGAGTCTCCAATACCTGTGGCTCTTGATGAGGAATTAATAGGAATAACTTCTGTTACTAAAAAGCAGGAACTAATACAAATGATTAAACCCCGGTATTTGATCTTTAAACCCAGTTTGATAGGTGGGATTCGCGGCACTACAGAATGGCTGGATCTGGCGGAGGAGAATAATTGCGAGTGGTGGGTAACAAGTGCGCTCGAAAGCAATGTTGGCCTAAATGCCATTAGCCAATGGACATATACGCTTCAGTCTCCGCTTCCACAGGGATTGGGAACCGGAGGTTTATATACCAACAATTTTGAAAGTCCTTTAGAGGTACAAAATGGAACATTACAATATGATCCCAATAAGAGCTGGGATTTTAATTTATAAAAGAATTTATGTTTATAGAACAGGCTTATAAAGGAAAAACAGACTGGTGGAGATATATCATTGGGATCGTAATTATATTTTTGGGATGGCAGTTGCTTGGAGTTATTCCTTTAACCGTTGTGGCCTATGTGGCCGCCGGGGATTTCGAAGTATTTTTTGCTGCTGCCGAAAATAATTTTATGGATCTGGCAATAGATCCAAACCTGTTTTTGTTTTTACTCATACTTACATTTACTTTCGGATTACTGGGATTATGGTTTGCGGTTAAATATGTGCACGAGCAATCTTTTAAAGATGTAACCACTACCCGTGAAAAGGTAGACTGGTCGCGTATATGGTTCGCTTTCTTTATGGTGATCGCTGTGAATTTACCATTATTCATTATTGGATATTTAATTTCTCCGGAAGATCTTGTTTGGAATTTTGATCCTGTTCCCTTTGTCATTCTTCTGGTTATCGCAATTTTATTTCTTCCGCTGCAAACGAGTTTTGAGGAATATTTATTCAGAGGTTATTTTATGCAGGGCCTCGGGGTAATGGCAAAGAACAGATGGGTGCCGTTGATCCTCACATCTGTTTTCTTTGGATTGCTGCACGGTTTAAATCCTGAAGTTGAGAAACTTGGATATATTATGATGGTCTTTTATATAGGAACAGGATTTCTTCTTGGAATAATGACTTTGATGGACGAGGGTATGGAGCTGGCATTAGGTTTTCATGCCGCCAATAACATTTTTGCAGCCATCCTGGTAACTGCAGACTGGACTGCCTTCCAGGTTCCTGCCCTATTCCGGGATATTTCTGAGCCTTCTGCAGGATTAGATATTGTAACTCCTGTAGTGGTTATTTACCCTATTTATCTGTTTATTCTAGCCCGAAAGTATAACTGGACCGACTGGAAAGGAAAACTTTTCGGGAAAGTTGCACGCCCTGAAACGTTAAAACCTTCAGAAGAATTTTAATTTAATTTATATATTTTGTTAAATTTAGAACTTCACCTAAGAAGTCGGTTTAATAAAAGCTATATGAATGAAAAATTTGACGTACCGGAAGTTCATCCCGATTTTAAGTTAAACAAACTTTATTTTTCCATTTCTGATCTTCAGAAGGTAGCTTACAACTATATAAAAGAAGGGGAGCACTATGAAGGGCTCATTGGCGACTTTATATTAGACTGGGTTAAACCATCCCCTTACCTGGAGGTTCAAACCTCAGGCTCTACAGGCAATCCAAAAAAAATAAGGATCAAAAAAGAACATATGGTAAATTCGGCTATGGCTACCGGGCAATTTTTTGATCTTCCGGAAAAATCTACCGCATTGATGTGTTTGCCGGCTAATTTTATTTCCGGTAAAATGATGTTGGTAAGAGCCATGGTTCTGGGCTGGGAAATGGATTTGATCCCCCCGTCCTCCAATCCTTTGGACCATGTATTTAAGACCTACGACTTTTGCGCCATGACGCCTTTTCAACTGGATAATTCCCTGGGAAGGTTACATTTAATAAAAAAACTCATTGTAGGTGGAGGGGCTGTTTCCTCTCCTTTGCAGGAAATGGTCCAGGGAATAAATACTAAGGTATACGAAACCTTTGGTATGACGGAAACCGTTTCCCATATCGCTGCAAAAAGATTGAATCCTGCAAAAAAAAGATCAGACCTCATACCTTTTAAAGTCCTGCCTGATATAAGTGTATCAGCTGATGAGCGAGGATGTCTGGTAGTTGATGCTCCTAAACTTTCTGAAGATATTATAATTACAAATGACGTGGTTGAAATTATAACTTATAAAAAATTTTTTTGGAAAGGCAGGATTGATAATGTGGTAAATTCAGGAGGTATAAAACTTTTTCCTGAAGAAATAGAATCTAAATTGAACAGCGTTATTGACCGACGTTTCTTCGTAACCGGAATGCCTGACGATGCGCTGGGAGAAAAACTGGTATTATTTGTAGAAGCCGATTTTTCTGAAGATCTACTGGAGGAACTTCAAAAGCAGGTTCAATCTGTCGAATCGCTGGAGAAGTACGAAGTTCCGAAGAAAATTTACCTTATTCAAAAATTTGAAGAAACCCCTAACGGTAAGATCCACAGGGAAAATACTGTCACCAGCAGAAAAAAATAATTTTTTGCCTACACCTCTAATCTTATGAAAAATTATTTCCTGTTATTGTTGCTATGCGGCATATCTTGTTACTCCCAGGTGTTACCCGAAAAAGAACGTGCATCCCTTGTAGATGAGATCCTTAAGGATAGATTTGAAAATCTATTACCTGATTTAATGGATAGAACAGATATCGATATGTGGATCCTGATCTCCAGGGAATACAATGAAGATCCTGTTTTAAGGACGATGTTGCCTGCTACCTGGTTAAACGCAAGACGTACCACAATCCTTGTTTTTTATCGTGATCAACCTAAAGATACTCTGGAAAGGCTTGCGGTTGCCCGTTATAATATTGGAGAAAATATCACCTCTGCCTGGAATCCTGAATCTCAACCGGACCAATGGCAGGCCCTGGTAGAAATAATAGAGGACAGGGATCCAGATAAAATAGGATTAAACTTTTCTGAACATTTTGCAATTGCTGATGGCCTGGTAAAGACAGATCATGAGGATCTTATGGAGGTTTTACCTCAAAGTTATCAGAATAAAGTAGTTTCTGCTGAAGATCTTGCTATAGGATGGATAGAATCGCGAACAGAAAAGGAAATGGAGCTATACGAGGAGCTTGTGGCAATCACACATTCTATAATTGCAGAAGCATTTAGTGAGAAAGTGATCACACCCGGAGAAACAACTTCTGAAGACGTAGTTTGGTGGATGCGCCAGAAAGTAACCGATCTTGGGCTTGAAACCTGGTTTCATCCTACCGTGGATATTCAAAGAAATGACGAGGCTTTAAAAGATCACATTGAGGCTTTTTCCTCAGGTTATGGCGAAACAGTGATCCGGGAGGGGGACCTGCTGCATTGTGATTTTGGAATTACCTATTTAAGGCTGAATACAGATTGCCAGCAACACGCTTATGTTTTAAAATCCGGAGAAAATGAAGCTCCGGAGTTTCTTCAGGAGGCATTGGAAAAGGGGAATGAAGTTCAGGATTTCCTCACCCGGAATTTTAAAACGGGAAGTTCCGGAAATGAGATTCTTCTGGCTTCATTAGCGAATGCAAAAGAGGCAGGTTTACGTCCATCCATTTATACACATCCCTTAGGACTTTATGGACATTCTTCTGGGCCAACCATAGGAATGTGGGATTCCCAGGGTGGGGTAGAAGGCACCGGGGATTACCCGCTTTTTCCCAATACCGTTTATGCCATTGAATTAAACACCACAGTAGAAATCCCGGAATGGGAAAAAGATATCCGCATCATGCTGGAAGAGGCAGGATATTGGGGGAAAGATGGTTTTAGGTATGTCAATGGAAGACAAACAGAAATGCATGTGATCCCGTCAAAAAAATAAGATCAAGGGGGGCAATTATTATTTATTAAACTTCATTTTCAGCCTTTTCCCCTTTTGCCCATGCCCGTAAATTTTCCAGGGTAGTTTCCATATCCTCTTGTATAGCCTCCCGGGTGAGAAATGCCTGATGCGCACGATTAAAACCCCCTGCCACATAAGTTTCGGGGTAATTAAAATCATTATTGGGATTCTCCTCAGCAGCTCCCCGGGTTCCCAGATACCCATTGCCTAATGTACATAGAGCTTCACGAAGTTTTTGTTCTTTAGGTTTCCATTTATTATAGGTTATACAAAAAGCCGCCATAGTTTATTAATTTTACGTGGGGCACTTTTTAATTTTTTTCTATATGATCCTTTGCTTTATATGGTTCAGGAATTCTGATACTTCATCAGTATCACGAAGGGCAAATGAGGCGGAAGTTTTTTCACCGTGAGAACCTACAAGAATTCCAATCCCATCTTCTTTAATTGCCTCAAATCCGTCTTCATCTGTAATATCATCTCCCAAATAAATGCGAAGGTAATCTTCCGGTTTCCAGTTCATTTTTTCTGTGAGCCAGTTTATAGCATATCCTTTATTCCAGTCTAAATCAGGCTTCAATTCCATGATCTTCTTACCACTTCCTGTTTTTAAGATCTCCTGCCTGTCTGCTTCTTTTTGTACTTCATTTTTCACCGTTTGCACCATCTCATTATCCTGTACATTTCTGTAATGCACAGCAATGGCAAATTTCTTCCTTTCAACCTTTGCTCCCTGAATATTCTTTAAATGTTCATTTAATCTTTTTTCAGCTTCATCAAGGGCAGGAGTGATCTCTTTTTCTGATTCATGCACCATCTTCAGATCATCAGGCCCTGAAATGTCAAAACCATGACTTCCCGCGTAGATCAATGTTTCTATATTTATTTTACTTTTTAGATCCTGAAGGTCTCGACCGCTTATGACCGCTACAGGGATACGGGTAGAAAGATGTGTGATAACTTCACGGTTATCATCCGGTAATTCTGCGGCTTCAGGATCTCTAACTATAGGAGTCAGGGTTCCGTCATAATCAAGAAAAACGACCAACTGCCTTTCCCCCTTTATTTCAAATAAGTGTTCAATTTCATCCATTGCATGGGGAAGATTCTCATGGGGTTCCCGGTCAATTTCTAAAAGGTCTGTGAGTTTTTTAACTACAATATCTGCCCCGGCTTCTTTTAAGGCCTCTTCTTTTCCATTTCTTGCCACCCCAACCACACAGCCAAAACTTCCTTTTTTTCCGGCTTGTACGCCCTGGATCGCGTCCTCAATAACAATAGTCTCAGCTATGTTCACCCCCAGATATTCAGCTGCTTTTATAAACATATCGGGTTCCGGTTTTCCTTTAATGTTTTTTTCTACTAAAGTATTTCCATCTACCCTGACTTCAAACCTGTCCTCAAGCCCGGCTTTTTCCAAAATATATTTACAATTTTTACTGGAGGAGATCACGGCCAGTTTAATATTTTCTTTTTTCCATTTGTCGATCATTTTCAATGCATCTTCATAAACCTCTACACCCTCTTTCTCTATAACCTCTCTAAACATCCTGTTTTTTCTTTTTCCCATTCCATGAACTGTGTTCTTTTCAGGATCGTCATTGGGATCACCTTCCGGAATTTCAAGATTTCGCGATCTTAAAAAACCACGAATTCCATCCAGGCGGGGAATACCATCTATGTATTTATTGTAATCATATTTAATATCCAGAGGCCGAAAACCTTCTCCCTGTCTTTCTCTCAAAAAATCATCAAACATTTTTTTCCAGGCCCTGGCATGTACCGTTTCAGTTTTTGTAATAACCCCATCCAGATCCAGGATGACGGCTTCAAAATTCAGGTTCTTTAGTTTTGACATCTCTTAATTTAATATTTAACGGTGCACTTATAAAAAAGCGCTACATTTTTCTAGTAGTAGTGGTACTTAAATTACTAATTATTTAATGAACAGCAGGGGAATCTAAGTGGATTAAAAAAAATTTAACGGGAGAATATTTATAGTTCTCAAACATACGCGAGGATTTACTCATGAGCATAAAAATATAAAACCCGCAGTTGTTTAGCTGCAGGTTAAGATGATTGTTAAGCTGATTTTATTCTAAAAAAGAAGACTCGATATAAAATTTTTGTTCATTTATCTCTATGTCTTTCTTATCCTGAACTTTGGGTTCTAACATCTGCCAATCTTTGGTAGGGTGTAATCTATTTTCTTTGCCTTTAATAAAAACATCAACGGGCATTTCAAAATCTTCAACATCAGCCTCCCAACGATAGGAGACACTATTACCCTCCTTTTTAAATTGAAGCCGGGGCAATCCTGCGTGTCTTAAATACTGGTCAAAAACAGGTTTTAGATCAACATCTGTTGCTTCATTAAAAAAGCGTTCAGTGGCTTCCGTGTTGATTATTTGATGTTTATAGGTTTCGGTATAATCTTTTAGAGTTTTCCACCAAAGCTCATCATCATTAAAAATACTTCTGATGTTGTTCAGCAAATTTGATCCTTTGTAATACATATCTCCGGAACCTTCAGAATTAACTCCGTAATCTCCAATTATGGGTGAATCATTACCTATTGCTCTTCGCGTTCCCTTTAAATATTCCAAAGCATCTTTCTTTCCCCAGCGGCATTCAATATAAACAGATTCAGAATAAGCCGTAAACCCTTCATGGATCCACATATCTGCTATGTCTTCTGCGGTAATACTGTTTCCGAACCATTCGTGTCCCGATTCGTGGATTATTATAAAATCAAATCTTAACCCTATTCCTGTTCCGGAAAGATCATTTCCCAAATAACCCATTTTATATTCATTGCCATAGGCCACCACACTTTGATGTTCCATACCCAGATAGGGAGTTTCCACCAGTTTAAACCCGTCTTCCACAAAAGGATATTCCCCGAATTTTTCGTAAAAACAATCCATCATAGGCTTTACCTCTTCAAACTGCTTTTTCGCTTTTTCCAGATTGTATGGAAGGACATAATAATCGAGATCCAGATCTTCGTAGGAGTCATTAAAATGTACATAATTTCCAATGTTTAATACCACATTGTAATTATTGATTGGATTGGTTACTTTCCAGCTCCAGCGGGTATATCCGTCGCCAAGGTCTTCTTGCCCCAGGAACCTTCCGTTGGAAACATTCATCAGGCCGTTGGGAACAGCAGCTTCAATTAAAACTTCTTCCGGTTCATCGCTTTGATGGTCCTTGTTAGGGTACCACAAACTCGCCCCTGTGCCCTGAACAGCAACTGCTATCCACGGATTTCCCTCTTCATCCTTTTCAAAAACGAACCCGCCGTCCCAGGGGGCATTTCTCGCAATTAAGGGGTGCCCTGAATAATATACCCGAATGGAATCTTTTTCCAGTTTTTTCAGGGGTTCATCAAATTCCACAAAAACTGCATTGTATTTTCGGTCGTATTGCAATTCTTTATCCTGATGGATTATGGAATCTATCAACATATTTTCAAACAGGTCGATTTGCATTACCGGCAGCTCTTCTCCAGTTTGAAATGTAATGGTATTGAATCCCGAAATAAATCTCTCTTCAGGGTCTACCCGTACCTGAAGATGATATTTTAAAACATCATAAGATCTTTCCGTTCTTAATGAACCACGCAGCGAATCGGCTTCGGTATAATTTTGTTGCTTATTACTTAGGACCTGGGAGTAAGTCCAGGTAGTGAAGAATATAGTAAAAACGAAGAGCAGTAGATTTTTCATATTGCTATTGTGATGGAGTAATATATATTTTTGCAGAAGGATCTTTTTGGTATATCTCCTGCATTTCGCGATGAAATTTGTCAAAACCTTTTCTATCAACTCCGTTAGGCTTGTTGTAGGAATAATGATATTTGAGAATTTCCATATCCATGGAAGTCAGACTTCTTATACCTTTGAATCCGGAGAGATAGGCTGGAGATTTGATTTGGTTTGAATCGTGGAACATACCAAGGGAATTAAAGAACTGGTTCTTCAAATTAGCTATTTGATGAACCGGATCCCTGATTGCATCTGTGTCAACCTTAAGAAAGCCTTTTGTCAACCTATTCCTGTTATTCCAGTAAACATAATATCCCGCTGTAAATGAATTTAGATGAGGTTCATAATTTACAGTGTCTTTGGAATTGGTATAATAAATATGAAAGTTTGCATCTTCCAGTTTTTGGACTTCACTAATTGTTAAGGAATCTACCCCCGCTGATAACCCCCTGGTAAAATTTTGAAGCGCCGTTCTGTGTTTTTCCGGAACAGAAGGATTAAAAAATATTTTAATTTCATCTTCCCATAATCTTAAATGTTGGCTGTCATTATAGAAAACTATGTCCTTATATAATTCCAGGAATTCAGGTTTCCGGAACTCGTAGTTCATTTCAAATCCATTCTCATACTTTGGCGGAATATAATCCGTGGGCATTTTTACCAGGGTATCTCCACGGTGAAATCGGAAATCCAGGCTGTCCTGTTTGGTAAGTTCTTTTCCGAGTTCCTTATATTCCTGAAGTGGGATATAAAATGATTGGACGGTTTTTTCATTCGGAATATCCTGAGAAAAAACGGCCATACAAAGGAAAATCAATAAAAGGCTTAATGGTAATTTCATAGATTTAAGTTTGTATCACTCCAAGGTTGAAGTTTTTGGTAATAGGGGCATTGTTTGCTGCCTCAATACCATTTGAGATCCATTTACGGGTATCTAAAGGATTTATTATAGCGTCTGTCCATAATCGTGCAGCGGCGTAATAAGGAGATGTTTGTGCGTCATAACGCGCTTTAATTTTATCAAAGACCTCTTTTTCTTTTTCTTCATTTACAGTTTCACCTTTTTTAGCCATGGAAGCGGTTTCAATTTGAGCCAAAACTTTAGCGGCCTGGGTGCCACCCATTACAGCAAGTTCTGCACTTGGCCAGGCGACGATTAATCTCGGGTCATAGGCTTTTCCGCACATCGCATAATTTCCTGCGCCGTAGGAATTTCCTATAATGATTGTGAATTTTGGAACTACAGAATTGCTTACCGCACTTACCATTTTTGCACCATCCTTAATGATTCCTCCGTGTTCACTTTTACTACCTACCATAAATCCGGTCACATCCTGAAGAAATACAAGCGGGATCTTTTTCTGATTGCAATTGGCTATAAACCGCGTTGCTTTATCGGCAGAATCTGAATAGATCACGCCTCCAAACTGCATTTCACCGCTTTTGGTCTTCACGATCTTTCGTTGATTGGCTACAATACCCACAGCCCAGCCATCTATTCGGGCGTACCCGGTAATGATCGTCTGGCCGTAACCTTCTTTATATTCTTCAAATTTGGATTCATCAACCAGTCTGCTAATGATCTCCCGCATATCGTATTGATCTGTGCGTTTTTTAGGAAGGATCCCATAGATCTCTTCCTCTTTTTCTTTTGGTTTCAGCGCAGCTTTCCGGCTATATCCGGCTTTATCAAAATCTCCGATCTTGTCCATCAAATTTTTGATTGTCTCTAAAGCATCTTTATCGTCTTTGGCTTTGTAATCTGTAACGCCGCTTATCTCTGAATGCGTTGTCGCACCGCCCAGGGTTTCATTGTCTATAGATTCTCCTATAGCAGCTTTTACCAAATAACTTCCTGCAAGGAAAATACTTCCGGTTTTCTCTACAATAATAGCTTCATCGCTCATAATAGGAAGATAAGCCCCACCGGCCACACAACTTCCCATTACAGCAGATATCTGGGTGATCCCCATACTGCTCATTACGGCATTGTTTCTAAAGATCCTTCCGAAGTGCTCTTTATCAGGAAATATTTCGTCCTGCATAGGAAGATATACTCCTGCGCTGTCAACCAGGTATATAATTGGCAATCTATTTTCTATGGAGATCTCCTGCGCCCTGAGGTTCTTTTTTGCGGTGATGGGAAACCAGGCCCCGGCTTTAACCGTGGCATCATTGGCCACCACGATACATTGTTTCCCGGAAACGCGGCCAATCTTTACAACCACGCCGCCACTTGGGCACCCGCCGTGTTCCTTGTACATTTCATCACCTGCAAATGCACCTATTTCCAAAGCATCTGTGGGGTCGTCAAGCAAATATTCTATTCGCTCCCGGGCAGTCATTTTACCTTTGGCGTGGTGTTTTTCTATTCGTTTTTCTCCTCCTCCCAGCTGTATTTGCTTAAGCTTTTGCCGTAGCGTAGAGGTTAAGAGTTTATTGTGATCTTCGTTTTTATTGAAGTTAATATCCATGGGAATAATAAATTTTGCCGTAAAAATACATGAATTCTTCGTGGAATGAAATAAGGCAGCTCTTTACAGCTGCCTTAGTTGATGAAAATATGAAAGTATGATTTTTTTACTTAATAAACAGCGCCTTTCCTATTTCAAAAGCGGGAATTGCGAAACCTATTCCTTCAACTCCTATTCCGCTCACTTTAGAATTTACAACCCCCAAAAGCATTCCCTGCCCGTTGATCATAGCTCCTCCGCTGTTTCCGGTATTTACACTGGCATCTGTTTGTATATAATTCTCTTCCTCACTATTCCTCTCACCGGAAATGATGCCTTTACTAAGACTTTGTCCCAGTTCTATAGAATTAGGAGTGCCAATGGCAAAGATATCTTCTCCAATTTTATAATTTTTTTCAGCTGAAATTGGAAAGGAATATGGAAAAGCTTTTTCTACCTTGAGCAGCGCAAGATCTTTGTATTCATTTTGCCTTATTAAAACCGCTTGTAAAGAAATCTGGTCTGTTGACAATACCTCAATATTTTTTGCATTGGCCACAACGTGCAGGTTAGTGACAATATATCCGTCTGAACTTACTACAAAGCCACTCCCATGCCCTAAGTCTGTTTTTACAGTGACAGATGCCTGCATAGCCTGTTCGATCTCCAGGGGATTGGTGCCTCTTAATAATGCAATATGTTCGAAGTTAAGATTTTTATTCTCTTCCTTATTAAGTAGTTGTCGTAATTCCGGTGCACTCATAAATTTAAGGTAGGAGGAAGTAACAGCATCGTTGAGGCAGTTAAAAAGGGATTCCTGTTGGTCGCTCAGGACCTTAAATTCCCCTGAATCACCTTTAATTGTTTTCTTAAATTGCGATTGGCCGTAAATATCTGTTAATTCCCATTCAATAGTTACTTCTGAAGTCATGTAAGGCTGATATTTTCTTGCTATATAATTGGTAACATCAAAAATGTCGACATTCTTAACAGAAGCATTAACGTAGAGTGAGTTTGTTTTCTTTTTTAAGATAGTGCCGGTGGTGTCAATATAGTTATACTTTAACAGAAGGTCATTAAGCGTGTTGGAAAAAATGGAATTGTCAAATGCAATTTTTTCATCGTTACTGTTTAATTCCTTGTACTTCTGCTTTCCCTTCCGGTAGTTTCTTTGTGTAATAGTTTTGATCTTAAAGCCTTCTTCCTCGAGGTCAAAACCCGTTTTCTGGATATAGACATATTTTTCAGAATCGTTTCTGGAGTCGATCATCTGGTCCTCTTTTGTTATAAGAACCTCTTTGTTATAATCATAACTCTTAGGTCCCACATCGTAAAAAGGAGGATACAGAAGAACTCCAAAAGGAACCCAGGAAAGGATGTATAATGGAGATTTTCTATCCTGAAATATCACTATGTTTTGATCTTTATAACCTTCTCTTTCAATGGTTATTTGCTGGGTTTCAGCATTTCTGTTTACTAAGGTTTCAACGGTCTTACCTTCTCCTTCCAGTTTCCCGTTCAGTAAAACTCTCGAGTCCTCAGAATTTGTATGTACAGCGATCTTTTGTTGTTTTCCATTTAGGATGGAGGCACAGCTTGTAAAAAGAATGGGAGCCGCCATGAGCAGGCTTAATAATTGAAATTTTTTCATAATGTGTTGGTTTGGTTGTGGTTAGTTAAAATAAATATATGTTAAATTCTTATGTGCAGCAGGATAGAATTGCGAAAACGGCAACAAAATAGGTTAAATGCAAAATAATCGGGTCAAATGGCAATTTTTAGGCAGGTTTTAAATAACTTTAAATTCAGGAAAAACGAGGAAATATGGGGATGAACAAGAATAGCATATTTGCCTGGGCATCATTCTTTTTGCTGCTTATTGGCATAGCCCTGGTGCTCCTGGGTGTGCTTAAATACCGTGACTATGCGATAGGTTTTTCTACGGTAGGAATCGGTTTTTTTGTGATGTCCTGGGCATTTAACGCTTTAAAAGGGAGGGTGTAAACTGGAAAATACAGCAAAAATAAAAAAACAACTTGCAGCGCATCTAAATGGGGGAGAAGCATTCCTGCCTGTTGATGAAATGCTGAAGGAGGTAAAGTTTTCAAAACTTGGGGAGAGGCCGGGCAATTTACCCTATTCCTTTTATGAACTATTTTACCATATGCGGTTTGCGCAAAAAGATATTCTGGACTATTGTACTGCGGAAGACTATAAATCCCATAACTGGCCAGAAGATTACTGGCCGGAATATAAAGCTCCCGGATCTGCTGAAGAGTGGGAACAATTGAAAAACCATTATTTTGAGGAAAGGCAGCAATTTTCTGAACTCCTTTTAGATCCAGAAAGCGGTCTTTTAGCACCGGTTCGTATAGATACTGAACATACATTATTAAGAGAAGTTTTGCTGGTAATAGAGCACACCGCATATCATTCCGGACAGTTGCTGGTTGTTCTCCGGAATTTGGGGCTGCATCAGGGATAATATTTTTATGCTCAGCGATTAGTATCTGTTTTTAATTCGGATATTTGTAAGGCAATAAAAAGAACCATTGGAACCAAATTTTCTGGTTAAAATGAATATATAAACATTTAAAAAGAGAATTAAATGGCAGATGATAATAAGGTGATTTTCTCCATGAGCGGAGTTACTAAATCCTATGCCGGGGCGAATGTTCCGGTGCTAAAAAATATCTACTTAAGTTTCTTTTACGGGGCTAAAATTGGGATCCTGGGTCTTAACGGATCAGGAAAATCTACTTTGTTACGTATTATCGCAGGAGAAGAGAAAAATTTCCAGGGAGATGTGGTTTTCTCCCCCGGTTATTCTGTTGGTTACCTGGAACAGGAGCCTAAACTGGACGATAATAAAACAGTCCTGGAAATTGTAAAAGAGGGGGCAGCAGAAACGGTTGCCATTCTTGATGAATACAATAAGATCAACGATATGTTTGGTCTTCCGGAAGTCTACGAGGATGCAGATAAGATGCAGAAATTAATGGACAAGCAGGCTAAACTTCAGGACCAGATCGATGCCTCGAATGCCTGGGAACTGGATACAAAACTGGAGATCGCCATGGATGCCTTGCGAACTCCCGAACCTGATAAAAAGATCTCCTTTCTTTCAGGAGGGGAACGCCGGAGGGTAGCATTATGCCGACTGCTTTTGCAGGAGCCGGATATATTGCTGCTGGATGAGCCTACCAACCACCTCGATGCGGAATCTGTACACTGGTTGGAACACCATTTGGCAGCCTATAAAGGCACTGTGATCGCTGTGACTCACGACAGGTATTTTCTTGACAATGTAGCTGGCTGGATTCTGGAATTGGACCGCGGGGAAGGAATTCCATGGAAAGGAAATTATTCATCATGGCTGGATCAAAAATCAAAACGACTTGCACAGGAACAAAAACAAGCCAGCAAGCGTCAGAAAACCCTGGAAAGGGAATTAGAATGGGCCCGTATGTCACCAAAAGGAAGACAAACAAAACAAAAAGCCCGTTTGAACAATTATGATAAGTTATTGAGCCAGGATCAAAAACAAATGGATGAGAAGCTGGAGATCTATATCCCTAACGGGCCCAGACTTGGAACCAATGTTATTGAAGCCAAAGGCGTAAGTAAGGCTTTTGATGACAAGTTGCTGTATGAAGACCTTAATTTCACCCTTCCGCAAGCGGGAATTGTTGGGGTTATTGGGCCTAACGGTGCCGGTAAAACGACCATCTTCAAAATGATAATGGATGAAGAAAATCCGGACAAAGGGAATTTTGAAGTAGGGGAGACCGTAAAGATCGCTTACGTAGATCAGGCACATTCCAATATTGATCCCGATAAATCAATCTGGCAAAACTTTAGTGACGGACAGGAACTTGTGATGATGGGAGGGAGACAAGTCAATTCCCGCGCTTACTTAAGCAGATTTAACTTTGGCGGAAGCGAACAGAATAAAAAAGTTAGTACCCTTTCCGGAGGAGAGCGAAATAGATTGCACCTAGCCATGACGCTAAAAGAGGAAGGAAACGTGCTTTTACTGGATGAGCCTACCAACGACCTGGATGTAAATACTTTGCGGGCACTGGAAGAGGGATTGGAAAATTTTGCAGGTTGTGCCGTAGTGATCTCCCACGACAGGTGGTTCCTGGACAGGATATGTACTCACATTCTCGCTTTTGAAGGAAATTCCCAGGTTTATTTCTTCGAAGGAAGTTTTTCTGATTATGAAGAAAACAAGAAAAAACGCCTTGGCGGGGACCTGATGCCGAAGCGTATTAAATATAAGAAGCTGGTTCGATAATATATTGGCTTCTAAAAACTAAAACTCCGGAATTTCCGGAGTTTTTTAGTTTACAGAAGAACCAAGAACCAAGAACCAAGAACCAAGAACCAAGAACCAAGAACCAAGAACCAAGAACCAAGAACCAAGAACCAAGAACCAAGCACCAAGCACCAAGCACCAAGCACCAAAAACTGAAAACTGAAAACCGAGAACTGAGAACCAAGCACTAAGAACCGAGAACCAACAACTTGTATTGTGGAACCTGAAACTTTAAACCTGAAACCTTAAACCTCTTTTAGTACCACCTCTTTTTATTGGCCTTGGAACCACTTCCTTTTCTTCCCGGCTTGTGCTTGCTACCTTTCTTCTTATGTACTACGGGTTTCGCATCTTTATCCAGCGGATAAGGATTATTCTCTTCTACAGGAATTTTTTCGCCCATTAGCGTTTCAATAAATTTGACATAGGTTTTTTCATCAGCGCTGCAAAAGGAAAGAGAAGCTCCTACATTTCCGGCACGTCCCGTTCTACCTATCCTGTGTACATAGGTTTCCGGCTGGCTGGGAATATCAAAGTTGATCACGAAATCCAAAAGATCAATATCTAAGCCCCTTGCAGCAAGGTCTGTAGCTACAAGAATATTCACTTCTTTGTTTTTAAATCTGTTCAAAGCAGTTGTTCTGTCACTTTGAGCTTTATCCCCGTGTAGTGCATCGGCCTTAAATCCGTTGCGGGTTAAAGATTCCAGGGCTTTTTCAACGCCGAACTTTGTCCTTCTAAAGATCAATACAGATCTTTCCCTGATCACATTTCGCATGACGAAAAGGAGCAACTCTATTTTATCGGGTTTGGGCACCAGGTACAAATTCTGAACTACTTCTTTAGCTGCAGATGAGTTGGCACTTACTTCTATCCTTTCCGGATTTTGAAGTAGCGTTTTAGCCAGGTCCTGCACTTTTGGAGGGATGGTAGCAGAAAACATAAGCCGTTGTTCCAGGTTTGGAGATAATCTGATGATTTTCTGAACTTCATCAATAAAGCCCATATCCAGCATAAGGTCTGCCTCATCAAGCACAAGGACAGAGATCTCATCCAAATTCACATAGCCTTGTTTTCTAAGGTCCAGCAGCCTTCCCGGGGTGGCCACTAAAATGTGCAGCCCATTTTTGAGCAGATTGATCTGGGGTTGCATAGATGCCCCGCCAAACACCACTCCCGACTTAATATTGGTAAATTTTGCATAGTCTTTAATATTTTGATCGATTTGAACAGCAAGTTCCCGGGTAGGGCTTATAATTAAAACCGAAAGCTCTTTCGGCTTCGTTTCGTCACCTATTTTTTTATTTAAAAGCTGAAGCAGGGGAATTGCAAAAGCTCCTGTTTTTCCTGTTCCCGTTTGAGCCGATGCAAGAACATCATTTCTCCTCAGAATTTCAGGAATAACTTTTACCTGCACAGGAGTGGCAGTAGTATGTCCCTGTTCGGCAATACCATCAAGTATGGGTTGGGAAAGTGGTAATTCAGTAAATAACATAGAAGCTGTATTTAATCTGCAAAGATAAGGTTTATCTTATTGTCTTTAGATCCCATATCTCACCTAGTTCACATAAAGCAGTTCCGATATTTTTGTACCATCAGGAAGCACCTGCACTATGAACAGGCTCCCGCTTTCAGTGTCAGGAATATCAGTGTATTTATTCTCATCAAGTATATAATTGACAAATGCAGGATTGGTGTTGCTGTGGCCAACCACAAGAACCTTCTTCCCTTTGGTTTTTTCCTGAAAATCCAGATCATTTAATTTACCTGCATCATAGAGCTGGATATCTTTCTCCTGGGAGTCGGCAATTCTTTTGGCAGTATTTCTTGTCCGTTTATAATCTGAACTGTAGATCATATCAAACTGAACGTCTTTAAAAACCAGCGCCCAGTTTTCGGAGCGCCGAATCCCTTGCTCTGTTAGTTCCGGATCCTTTTCATTGGGATCTGTGGTTTGTTTTTCCGCGTGGCGAATGAAGTAGTACGTGGTTATGTCCTTTTCATTTGAAATTTTTGAACTTTCTTCCATAGCCGCCATAGTTTTAATAGCTGAGGTTTCAGAATTATTGAAATTACAGGCCAGGAAAAAAGGTAAGAAGATTAAAATTAATTTTTTCATGATATTAAATTTTATAAACTGAATTCCATTAGAATGATCTGGGAAATTTGTCTCCCCAGGGAATTAAAATTATTATCTGACACCAGAAGCAGCGTTTTGTTCCCATTGGGAAGATCAGGCCCAAATGTCATTCCCTCCAAATTATCAATAATTTCCTCCTTTAGTTGTTTTCGAACCGATTTAAAGTCAAAGATCAAGGTTTTTTTTGCAGCGGTAAAATCGGCTTTTCGAAGATTTTCCTCTTCCAAAGTATTTGTTGCATTACGGGCATCCACATCAAAGATCCGAACGGTATTACTCCCGGTACCGTGCCCGGCAGAGAAAGCCCGCTCCAAAACCAGGAATCGATCCGGCTCATATTCAAGCAATTCTGTTAATCCGTTTATAGCAAAGTAGAGCCAGGGGATCTTTGTTATGCCTTCAAGTTGCAAAACAAACTGCCTGGTAGGTTTCCCATTGCTGTTGAAATGGGTTAGCCTTACAGGAGATTTTGTGGGAAATAATTTTGGCTTAGAACCATCTTTTTTTAGCGGAAGTTCCGTTCCTGCCCAATATCCGGTTCCATCGATACTCCTTGATAATCCTTCAAATACCCCGTTATTCCGAGGTTCCTGCTCTCCGGAAGTTTTGAAATAGGAGGGGAGTGTAAATCCTGAGATAAATTTCCCATCAGGAGTTACTTTAAAAATTGCAGGATCTTTGCCATTTTGTATAGATCCTTCACTGGTAATGATAATATCTTCCTTATTTGATCCAAATCGAATAGCTTCGAGATCGAGGGTTTTGCCTTTTAGGAATTCTGAAGACCTGTCCAGTTCTATGACCTCAGAAAGAATTACAGTATCTATTTTTTTCTGATCAATTTTTATTTCTGTTTTGTAAAACCTGGGATTACCGGGATGATCGCTTACCAAAAGATATTGATTTTCGTAATAATCAATTCCTGATAAACCTCCCACTTTTGTCCCTCCAATTTCCAGATCTTCAGCAATAATGAAATCATCCAGGAATTTTAATTGTATATTATCAGTACTGACATTTTTGGAGGTGCCGCATCCCGATAAAATTAGAACCAATGGGAGATAAAACAATATTTTTCTCATAAATTTTCATAAAAAAATAAAAATAACAAACCCTTAGGATAAAAATGGGATTTCCTTGAGAGTTTTTTAACTCTTCAGGATGTAGATTTACCTCATATTAATTACTAAAAACTTAATTATGAACAACGATCAATTAGAAGGTAAGTGGAAACAGGTTAAAGGTAAATTTAAACAAAGTTACGGAAATGTTACCGATGACGACACCACTTATTCTGAAGGAAAATTTGATGAAATGTTAGGACGTCTGCAGGAAAAAACCGGGAAGTCTAAAGAAGAATTAAAGAAAGAAATTGACAGGTTGTAAAACCAGGTTCATTTAAAAATACGAGAGGGCTGTTGAAACAGCCCTCTTTTTTTGTTTAAATTCTAATTGTGAATCCTCTGTATTTAAGGTTCCCCAGGGGAGAACTGGTTATAAAATCCTATGAAGTGTATATGGTGGAGGTAACCCCCTTTTAATCTTCTCATCAGGCATAAATGTAAAAAGCAGCTGAAGGTTCAGCCGCTTTTCAGTATATAAGTAAATAATCTTTATTGTATTTTGTTTTCCGCCACAGTTTCCTGATTCCGGAAGACCAGGTTGTCATCAAATTCATCCAACAGGATGATACTTTCTGTAGTTACCGATCCCGATAAGATCTCCTTTGAAAGCTTGTTCAGCACTTCTCGCTGTACCACCCGCTTCACCGGACGTGCCCCGTATTGCGGATCAAAGCCTCTTTTAGCGAGGTAATTAATAGCTTCATCAGTGGCATCAAGGACAATTCCCTGTTTCAAAAGCATTTTCTTCACTCCTTTTAGCTGAAGGTCTACGATCTTTTTGATGTCCTTTTGAGATAACGGAGTGAACAGTACAATATCATCTATACGATTTATGAATTCCGGACGCACACTTTGCTTCAACAGGTTTAAAACTTCTGTTCTGGCACTTTCAATGGCGGTACCCAGGTCTTTGATGGTCTCAAATTTTTCCTGGATCAAATGAGAACCTATATTGGAAGTCATAATGATTATGGTATTTTTGAAATCGGCCAGTCTTCCTTTGTTATCGGTTAACCTTCCTTCATCAAGTACCTGCAGCAATATGTTGAATGTATCTGGATGTGCTTTCTCAATCTCGTCAAGTAAAACCACTGAATACGGCTTTCTTCGAACCGCTTCAGTTAACTGGCCACCTTCTTCATATCCTACATATCCCGGAGGTGCACCAACTAACCTGCTCACCGAGTGGCGTTCCTGGTATTCACTCATATCGATCCTGGTCATAGCCGATTCATCATCGAAAAGATATTCGGCAAGGGCTTTGGCAAGTTCTGTCTTTCCAACTCCTGTTGTTCCCAGGAATAAAAATGTGCCTATAGGTTTTTTTTCATCCTGTAATCCTGCCCGGCTACGCCGTACTGCATCACTTACCGCCTGAATTGCTTCCTCCTGGCCAACTACCCTTTTATGAAGTTCATCCTCCAGTCTTAATAATTTATCGCGATCACTTTGCAGCATTTTGGTTACGGGAACCCCGGTCCATTTGGCCACAACCTCGGCAATGTCTTCATATTTGACCTCTTCTTTTATGAGCGTATGGGCATCCTGGTTTTCATCCAGTTGCCGTTGAAGAGTTTCCAGGCTTTCCTGGGCTTCTTTAATTTTTCCGTAGCGCAATTCAGCAACTTTTCCATAATCTCCTTCGCGTTCTGCTCTTTCCGCTTCCAGTTTGTATTGCTCAATATCAGATTTTGCAGTTTGAATATTATCCACCACATCTTTCTCATTCTTCCACCTTGCGTGAAGCTCATTTCTTTCCTCCTTCAGGTTAGCAAGATCTGCATGCAGGGATTTCAATTTGGTTTCGTCATTCTCCCGCTTTATAGCTTCCAGTTCTATTTCCAGTTGGGTGATTTTACGATCCAGCGCATCAAGCTCCTCAGGTTTGGAATTTATTTCCATCCGAAGTTTTGAGGCAGCTTCATCCATAAGATCAATGGCCTTATCAGGAAGAAACCTGTTGGTAATGTACCTCTGGGATAACTCCACGGCGGCGATGATCGCCTCATCTTTAATGCGCACTTTGTGATGGGTTTCATACTTTTCTTTGATCCCTCTAAGGATGGAGATAGCACTTTCAATATCCGGTTCATCAACAACCACCTTTTGAAAACGTCTTTCAAGAGCCTTATCCTTCTCAAAATATTTTTGATATTCATCAAGAGTAGTGGCACCTATAGCACGTAATTCTCCTCTGGCAAGCGCAGGTTTTAGAATATTGGCCGCATCCATAGCTCCCTGGCCGCCACCGGCTCCAACAAGGGTGTGGATCTCATCAATAAAAAGAACAATATTCCCTTCACTGCCGGTCACTTCTTTAATAACAGCTTTCAGCCTTTCCTCAAATTCTCCTTTATATTTAGCACCTGCGATCAAAGCCCCCATATCCAAAGAATAGATCTGTTTATCCTTAAGATTTTCAGGAATATCACCAGCTATTATTCTATGTGCAAGTCCTTCCGCAATTGCGGTTTTTCCTACTCCGGGTTCCCCAACGAGCATGGGATTATTCTTTGTTCTTCGGGAAAGGATCTGTAATACCCTTCTAATTTCTTCATCTCTCCCAATCACCGGGTCAAGTCTTCCTTCCTCAGCCATTTTATTGAGGTTGTTGGCATATTTGTTCAGGGAATTATAAGTTTCCTCTGCACTTTGTGACGTTACCTTATCTCCTTTTCTCAGTTCGTCAATTGCCGCTCTAAGGCCTTTTTCTGTCGCTCCCTGATCTTTTAAGATCTGCGCTACTTTACTGGAAGATTTAAAGACAGCCAGGATAAGGTGCTCTACTGAAACGTATTCATCGTCCATTTTTTTGGCTATAGAACTGGCTTCATTAAGCGTTTTAGACGCCTCTCTTGATAACATAATATCCCCGCCGCTAACCTTGGGGAAGCTTTGCAGGGTATTATCCAGGATCTGGTTAAAAAGATTTACATTGATATTCAGTTTTTTAAGAATAAAAGGGGTCACATTTTCATCAACCATTGTAACGGCTTTGAAAATATGTTCATTTTCTATTTGTTGGTGGCCAAGTTCCTGAGCCATTTGTTGGGCTTGCTGGATTGCCTCCTGTGATTTTATGGTGAAATTGTTGAAATTCATAACTATAAATTTTTAATTCAGGAATAGCAAAATATTTGTTTAGGGATAACAAAGGATGTACCAGCGGAAATAGCCAGTCAAAATGACCGTTTAAGGTCTTGTATAGCAGACAAATTGGCTTGTTTGATTATTAAAGGTAGGCCTTTAATCCGGGAATTTAAAACTTTAATAATTTGATAAGGTACTTTTATATATATAAAAATTATTTTTACAATTCTCAAATAAATGGATACTATGGGTTTTTTCGATAAATTAAAAAAGATTAAAAGCGAAGATGATATTGCTAAAGAAGAAATTAAGAATGTTCCCTGGGAGGAACTTACGTCATTAGCTACTCTGGATGAAATACCGCAACAATCCCAGGAAAGGCCGGTGGCTATTCTTAAACATTCCACCACCTGTGGAATAAGCAGAATGGTTCTCAGAAACTTTGAAAAAGAATATGATCTTAATGAGGGTGAGGTGAAATTATATTTCCTCGATCTTTTAAAATACAGAGAGATCTCCAATCGAATTGCCTCTAAATTTAATGTCCCACATCAAAGTCCGCAATTGATCATTATCAAAAACGGAAACGTAGTTTACGATGCCTCGCATAGTGAAATTTCGGCTGAGAGTTTAAATCGATTTAAGTAAAATTCTTGTATTTCATTTTTTCTTTTTATTAGCAATCGGCTGTTAAATATTGCTAATCATTGGCTTAAGTAGTTGTTCATGGTGATAAATTGATAGGGTATATATTAACCTTAAAATTTATATTATGGAAAATGAACAGAGCCGCGGGGGCAGAGAACAGAAGGGACAAAATGACGATATGGGAAGAGCCGAAGGCCAAAAACCAAATCAGCATCAATCCCAGGGTAGGCAACAAGAGCAATCTGGAAGCCGGGAATCAGGATCGGGAAGAGAACAAAATAAGAATTTTGATCAGGAACAAAGGAACCAACAGGCCAGCCCCAGAAGTTACAATGAGAATACTGGGCAGCAGGGCCAGCAAAAACGCGATCAGCAACAAGAACAGCAGCGTATGGGTGGTCGGCAACAAGGTGAGCAACAAAGAGACCAGCAGGATCAGCAACGAATGGGCAGTCAGCAGGGAGGCCAGCAACAAGGCCAGCAACAAGGCCAGCAAAACCGAAATCAGCAGGACCAGCATAGGATGAGTGGTCAACAAAGTGGGCAACAGCAAAATCAGCAGGGTCAGCAAAATAGAAACCAGCAAGATAAGCAGCAAATGAGTGGGCAGCAAGGCCAACAGCAGCAGAAAGGTGGCTATGGAGGACAGCCACGGCAGGAAGGTCAGGAAGGACAAGATATGTCTAACCGCCAGCAGAGCCGGGGAAGTGAAAATGAAGATATGGACAATAATCCAAGAGAAAGAAAGTAGGTCTTGTCTATTAAAAGATCCACGTAAATAAAAAGATCCACCGGTCACATTGATTGGTGGATCTTTTTATTTTGTATCTGTTAATTTTGTATCGAGAAAAATTTATTTTTTCTTAGGTTGAAAAACAGGCAAAATCTTGGTTTTCACCTCACCAAAACCTATTCTTCTGCCTTTGCTCTCGCAGTAGCCCCGCATGATCACAGTATCATTATCTTCAATGAATTTGCGCTCACTACCATCTTTTAGTTTAATAGGTTTTTCCCCTTTCCATGATAGTTCGAGCATGGAACCGTAGGAGTCTGGAGTAGCACCGGAAATAGTTCCGGACCCCATCATATCTCCTGAATTTACCGGGCAGCCGTTAATGGTGTGATGCGCAAGTTGCTGACTCATATTCCAGTACATATATTTAAAATTGGAATTGGAAAGCACTGTTTCTTCAGCATCTTCAGGTTGAAGGGCAACCTGTAATTTTATATCGTAGCTCTTCTTTCCTTCAGATTGTAAATAAGGAAGCAGTTTTTTCTCAGGTGCCGGACTTTTTGTTCTAAATGGCTCAAGAGCATCTAAAGTTACGATCCATGGCGAAACCGAAGACGCAAAGTTTTTGGCCAAAAACGGACCTAAAGGAACGTATTCCCATTTTTGAATATCCCGGGCGCTCCAGTCATTGAATAACACCAATCCGAAAATATACTCCTCGGCCTCTTCAATAGGAATTGGTTCTCCCAAAGGATTTGCATCTGTTGTAATAAAGGCCATTTCCAGTTCAAAATCCACATTTTTGGAAGGCCCAAAAACAGGCTCACTTGCTCCCGGAGGTAAGGTTTGTCCCTGCGGTCTGTGTACCGGGATCCCACTAGGAATTATCGAGGAACTTCTTCCGTGATACCCTACAGGTATATGAAGCCAGTTTGGTAATAAGGCGTTTTCAGGATCCCGGAACATGCTACCTACATTGGTAGCATGTTCTTTGCTGGAATAAAAATCGGTGTAATCGCCAACCTGAACAGGCAGCTGCATTTCAATTTCATCAAGCGTAAATAAAACTATGGATCTATGGTCCTGGTTATTCTTAAGTTCATCATTTTTAACGTCAAAGATCTCGGCAATTCGGTTGCGCACTAATCGCCAGGTTTTCTTTCCGTCTGAAATAAAATCGTTTAAGGTATCCTGTAGAAAAATATCATCGGTCAAAGGTATTCCTTCAAAGTATCCTAATTGGTGAAGGGCCCCCAAATCAATAGCATAATCTCCAATCCTTGTACCGATAGTGATGATATCATCTCTTGTCAAAAACACCCCAAAAGGAATATTTTGGATTGGAAAATCTGTGTTTTCAGCAGTGTCCAGCCAGGTTTTTCTATTGGGGTCATTTGCAGTAATAGGCATAAATTTTTTGGTTTTAATCTGAGTTGTATTCCATTCAAATATATTATTTTCCCTGTAAGAACCGAATGTAATTATTACTTTTGATTAATATTTAACGTAAAAATTTATCATGCAAAGAGATACGGAAATTTTTGATTTAATAAAACAAGAGAAAAGCCGCCAAACCAACGGGTTGGAGTTAATTGCAAGTGAGAATTTCGTGAGCGACCAGGTACTGGAAGCAGCCGGTTCTGTTTTAACCAATAAGTATGCTGAAGGATATCCGGGAAAAAGGTATTACGGAGGTTGTGAAGTGGTAGACAAAGTGGAAACCCTCGCTATAGAAAGGTTAAAAGAATTATTTAATGCTGAATATGCCAATGTACAGCCACATTCCGGATCTCAGGCAAATACGGCAGTTTTTCATGCCTGCATGCAACCGGGTGATAAGTTTTTAGGTTTTGACCTGTCTCACGGGGGGCATTTAACGCATGGTTCTCCTGTGAATTTTTCAGGAAGGCTTTACAATCCGGTTTTTTATGGGGTAGAGCAGGAAACCGGACTTATTGATTACGATAAGGTTGCTGAAATTGCTGAAAGGGAAAAGCCAAAGATGATCATTGCCGGGGCTTCGGCTTATTCAAGAGAAATAGATTATAAAC
The DNA here is from genome assembly GCA_024635655.1 of Gillisia sp. Lineage (GTDB taxonomy): Bacteria > Bacteroidota > Bacteroidia > Flavobacteriales > Flavobacteriaceae > Gillisia. The sequence continues at coordinate 82,099 of JAGXIL010000085.1, forward strand.
GTTTTCGGGAAATCGCAGACAGTGTAGGGGCCATTCTTTTTGCTGACATCGCTCATCCTGCGGGTCTTATTGCTAAAGGATTATTGGGTGATCCCATTCCTCATTGCCATGTAGTAACTTCTACCACCCACAAAACCTTACGCGGGCCAAGGGGTGGAATTATTATGATGGGAAAAGACTTTGAAAATCCGTTCGGACAGAAATTAAAAAACGGAAATTTAAAAATGATGTCTTCACTACTTGACAGCGGGGTTTTTCCAGGTAACCAGGGAGGTCCCTTAGAACATATTATTGCTGCCAAGGCAGTAGCTTTTGGAGAAGCGCTTACAGATGAGTTTTTGTATTATACCGTGCAGGTAAAGAAAAATGCCAAAGCCCTTGCTGCCGCATTTATGCAGAAGGATTATAAAGTGATCTCAGGAGGAACAGATAACCACATGATGCTGATAGACCTGAGAAATAAAAACATTACCGGAAAACAAGCGGAAGAAGCTTTGGGTAAAGCTGAGATTACCGTAAATAAGAATATGGTGCCTTTTGATGATAAATCCCCCTTCGTGACCTCCGGAGTACGTATTGGGACTCCTGCTGTAACCACCCGTGGATTAATGGAAGAAGATATGGCAAAAATTGTGGACCTAATAGATGCAGTGATCTGCAATTTTGAAAATGATGATAAGATCTCCGGGGTGAAAGATGAGGTTCTTGCCTTAATGCAGGGAAGGCCTCTCTTCAAAATGTAGATATTAAATAGAAAGAAAGTTAAAGGAGTGTAATAGAAATAACACTCCTTTTTTTGTATCTTTTTGTAATATTTAGAGGATGAAATTTTACTTCTTTTTAATTTTATCTGTGGTGGCCATTTCAGAAATTGTCGCCCAAAGCGCATTTGAATCTGCGTATATCATTACCCGGGATAATGATACCATAAATGGCTATATACTTGAAAAGACTGATGCAGAAATGGCCCGAAAAATTCAGTTTAAGACTGATAAAAATTCGGTTATAAAAACCTTTCGATCAAATGAACTTTCAGGTTTTGGTTTTGATCATGGGAGAGTTTTTCAACAAATACCTGCACTTGTCTCTGCAGAAGACACAGTTTTTGTATTTGGTAAAAAATTAGTTGAGGGCAGGTTTGACCTTTTAGTAAGGAGGTATGCCCATCAATCCAAACCAGATATTTTTCTTCTCAATAATAGCACCAATGAACTTATATCGTTGATCAAAACCCAAAACAGGAATTATAAGGAAAAGGATAGTTTACAAGTATCACATTCAGAAATATCACCAAACGTAAATCTATCCAATCAAGATTCCTCTTTTGTTCGGGAAATTTTCCGGAATAAAAAATCTTCAGAAAAAAAAATCAAGAGCAGAATTATAGAATATAACAGGAAATTTGAGGAAAAATATCCGGTGAAAGTATATCGGGAACAGGTTAGATACAATTATGATATTCTCGCAGGTTTACCCTTAAATTCTTCAGAAGAACTACACTTTAGAGTTGGAGTTTACCGCCAAAAAAGTAGGGTAGAACGCACTACCAATTTTTCTTTTATGCAGGGCCTGGTATATCACCACCGAAGTAATGCGGGTAGGGATCTTTCTATTGATCCCGAATTAAATCCATCTTACCGGTGGCATCTTTTGAATATAATTCCCCTGGGAATCAACTTTCACGGAAATACCAAAATTGTGCAGCCTTATGGATATGCCGGTTTAGGATTGGGGGTGATCATGGAAGATGAGTATGTGGGGGTTCATTTAGAGCAGCCGGGAACAGAAACAGATTTCCAATTTTTACCTACCCTTAATGTTGGAATGGGTTTAAAATTTAGATTAGGTAAAACCAGTTTGATCACTGAGCTTACACCAACATTGAATAGTCTTTTTTGGAATGTAGGGATTTCCCTTTAGGATCTGGTTGTTCTTAATTTAAAACTTTTCCAGCCCGAAGTATGGCATAATTTGTAAATGTTTAAATTAGACAATAAATATGATCATATGACAGTAGCTTCAGCTCCACGGATCCTTTCCCTGATCCTTGTCTTTTTGACTTTCAGTTGTGCTCAGGTAAGGGAAACCACCCGCGAAAGCGAGGCTACCATACTTCCGCCGGAAGAATTGTACGGGGACCTGTTTTTTGAAGTTCAGTCAAACCCGGAGCTTTTCCCGGACAGTAAAACCTTTGTAGATGCAGTTCCTATTTATGATGTTGAAACAATAAGAGAGCGGTATAATCAACTTCCCAATACATCAACGGTTAATTTATACGCTTTTGTGGAAGACCATTTCCTGATACCGGAAAGCAATAACTTCTACCAAACAGATTCTTCTTCGATCAAGCAGCACATTACCAAACTTTGGGAGGTATTAAAACGACCTTCCGATGAGAAGCTCTCCGGAACATTAATTCCATTGCCCAACCCTTATATTGTTCCCGGCGGCAGGTTTCGTGAAATATATTACTGGGATAGTTACTTTACGATGCTTGGGCTGCAGGTAGATGGGGAAACGGAAACCATTAAGAATATGGTTGATAATTTTTCTTTTTTGATCAACACCTATGGCTTCATTCCCAACGGAAACAGAACCTACTACTTAAGCCGCTCACAACCTCCTTTCTATGCAAAAATGGTTGAGCTGCTTTCAGAGATTGAAGGAGAGCAAACTCTTTTGGATTACCTTCCTGTGCTTGAAAAAGAATACGCCTTCTGGATGGCGGGCAGTGAAGGTTTAACTGAGGCAAATGCCACTTCAAAGAGGGTAGTATTGATGCCCGGAGGGGAGATCCTGAATAGATACTGGGATGAAAATAGTACTCCAAGGCCGGAAAGCTACCGGGAAGATGTTGAGACTGCTGATGAAGCCCTTCTAGATTTTCCGGAGAAATCCCGGGAAGAAATTTACCGCAATTTGAGAGCTGCAGCAGAGTCGGGATGGGATTTTTCCAGCAGATGGCTGGTACGGGAGCAGGATAGCTCTTTCCAACTTTCTACCATTCACACTACAGATATTTTACCTGTAGATCTCAATGCATTGCTTTATAACCTGGAATCTACTTTGGCTCGTACCTACCTTTTGGCGGGAGACCTTTCCAAAGCCGAGGAATTTCAAATAATAAAAGAAGACCGGAAAAAAGCGATCAATAAATATTTCTGGAACAATGCTGAAATGTACTTTATGGATTATAATTTCAGGGATGAAAAAGCAACTGAAGTTATATCACTTGCAGGATTGTATCCGCTGTTCTTTGAAATAGCCGATAGTCCTCAGGCTGATAAAGTTGCTATGAAAGTGGAGGATCTATTTTACAAGCCCGGTGGGGTGGTAACCACATTAAATAATACCGGACAGCAATGGGATGCTCCAAATGGATGGGCACCTTTGCAGTGGATCACTATAGAAGGTTTACGAAACTATGGACATGGTGCATTGGCAACCGATATTAAGAACAGTTGGTTACAGTTAAACACCAGGGTTTATAAGCGAACTTATAAATTGCTGGAGAAGTATAATGTAGAGGATCTTTCCAAAGAAAGTGGAGGAGGAGAGTATCCTACCCAGGATGGGTTTGGCTGGACCAACGGAGTTTATCAAAAATTAGCCAAAGAGTAATTTTATAACACGTGAGAGCATGCAATTTTTATTTTGTGATGTCCATATTATTGGCAGGAGGCTGTAAAAATGAACCAATGAAATTTGAGCTGGCAAAAAAGCAGGAGCTTACAGGAATACCCTCAGCTTCAGGAATTGAATTAACAGATTCAGGAATTTTTGTAATAGGTGATAATTCTCCATGGTTGTATCAGTTAAATGAGGAGATGGAGATCAGGGACAGATTTCAATTGCTTCCCGAAAGGACCCTGCCGGACAGTATTTTTGAAAAACTCGTAAAACCGGATTTTGAGGCCATTTGTAAAATGGATGCAGCCGGTAAAAAGATGTTCATCTTCGGATCTGGTTCCAAGTCTCCTGAACGGGATGTACTGTTAGAGGTAGATCTTTCTGAAGGTTTTACTACCCGGGAATATTCGATGGAGAAATTTTACAGTACATTGAGATCTTCTGCAAAAATTACGGCTGCTGAATTAAATATTGAAGGAGCGGAAATTGTTAATGATCACCTATACCTGCTAAACCGGGGGCGGAATCTCATATTAAGGTATTCTTTATCTGAATTTACCGATCATTTGGAAAATGGCAGTGATATCCCTGTGCCTGAAGTATTTGATTTTGAATTACCAAAAATAAACGGAATAGAAGCCGGTTTTTCCGGCGTCTCTTATGCTCCCGGAGCAGAGGCCTTGTTATTTACCGCTACCGTTGAAGATACTTCAAACTGGATAGATGATGGGGAGGTGTTGGGGAGTTTCATGGGATTGATCTTTTTGAGTGAATTGGGAAATGTAACCATCCCCGAGGCTATAGCAATAGAAAAAGACGGAGAGACACTTAAAGTCAAAGTAGAATCGGCCACTGTGCTTCCTCCTTATGTACAGGGAGATGCAAAAGTTTTGCTGGTAACAGATAGTGACGGGGATGTTTCAGAAATTCTCATGGGTAGCCTTACCTTTTAAAAACAAAAAAGGGAAACTCGCAGAGTTTCCCTTGTACTTTTATAGTCTGTGGGTTTATTCTTCCCGGTCTGGATACCATTCCAGTTGTACCACTTCAATATCTTCATTTCCGGTTCTTACCAGTTCCCTGAACTTAACAACATCTGCTAATCCATCAGTTCCTCTATAGTGGTACGGATATACCTGCGCCGGTTCAAAGGCAAGAACTGCATCTGCAGCACTTTCTACGTCCATAGTGTATGGAAGGTTCATAGGGATCAAAGCCATGTCAATATCTTCCAGATTTCTCATTTCCGGAATATCTTCAGTATCCCCGGCTATATACATTCTTTTTCCATCCTTTTCTAACACATACCCATTTCCACGGCCTTTTGTATGTCGCGATTCTGCATCCTCCGGTAAGTTGTACATAGGGATAGCTTCAATATTAAAGCCCATATGTTCTGTAGTTTCCCCATTGCCAATGACCACCATTTGGGCGTGCATTTCTTCAGGAAGTTCATCTTTTACGGCTTGTGGTACCACAATAGGAGTAGTGCCTAAATTAAGAGCCTGTAAAGTCTCTGCATTCATATGATCCCCATGAATATCAGTGATCAAAATAAAATCCGGAGCTTCTTTTCCTTCAAATGCTTCAGCTCCACCAGTGGGATCGAGATAGATCACTGTCTCACCCCAATTTACCACTGCAGTGGCGTGAGATACAGGATCAATTTCAATATTAACTGAATCTCTTTCCTGTTCAATTTTTTTAGAAGCTTCGGTTACTTCGGAATTGTACTCGGGATCATTTTCACGGTTTCCATCCTTACAGCCTGTAAAGAAAATTGTGAGAATAAAAAATGTAATTAACTGTTTCATAATTCTTCTTTTTTTATAAAGTTACGAAACTTATGAATATACGCTTATTTTTAGAGGATTATTAAGAAAGCTGCAGTTCCATTTTGATATCTCCGCGGGAGTAAGGATTATTTCCTTCAATGGGAATTTCTGTAAATCCATACTTTTTATAAATATAAATCGCATTTTCCAACTTGCGGTTTGAATAAATGATAAGCTTCTTCCAACCCTGCTTCCGGGCATAATCCAAAGTGTGTTCCATTAGTTTCTGGCCTATTTTTTTCCCTGGGATTGTGGGGTAACTGCCATTTTCGTCAATTCAAAAACCCCTTCCTGCATCTTCATCAAAGCCACCGTACCAATAATTTGCTCGCCTTCCTTTACGAAGAAAATATTGCCTCCGGGTTCAATAATATATTTTTCCGGTTTTCCGAGGACTTCTTCATCGTGAGGTTCTACCCAAAAGTATTTTTGGAGCCATGCGATATTAAGATCTTTAAAAATTTGGGAAAATTGAGGCTCATAGGATATAATTTCTATCTTCATTCTATACCGGTAGTTTTATGGGGTCCCTGCTTCCAGGGGAATTTACCTTCAATTTCTATTTCGAGGGTAAAGCTTAAAAATGTTCTTATTAGTACTATCATACCTAATCTTAAGATCTGGTCCATCGAGGAATCAAAGACAACCGTTGCTATAATATCTGCGGCTACCAAAAATTCAAGTCCTAATAGAATAGCTCTCCCAAGTTCTTCTCTTATTTGTTGAAATGAGCGATAATTTTTGCCTTGTTTTTTGAATACATATCTTCCCAGCGCAAGCAGGCCTCCTAATGTGATAATTAAAATTCCTATGATCTCAATTCCTGATGCCGTGTAATCTATTATTTCATGGATAATTTCACTCATTGCTATGGGTTATGAAATCGGTTATTAAGTAACTCAGTGCTTTTCCCACTTTACTTTCTGTAGAAGCAGAAGGTGCGGCTTCGCAAATATGAAGGTATTTTATATTTTCTTTTTCAGCAGCAGTAATGACAAAATTCCGTACCATATTGAAGGAGAATCCGCTGGGAGTTTGTGCGCTGCTGGGAAAATCTCTTATAGCGTCACAATCCAATTCTAATCCAAACTCTTCCTGGGACGCAAAATCCAGCTCTTCCTGGTATGCCTGTCTTATTTCCCGGGAAGATTTCAACATAAGGTGCTCAAACAGCCGGTACTGGTCATTCTGTGAAGCATCCAATTCTTCAAAGATATATGCAGGGGTATAATTTTGATGAATGCCAAATATCCTGTACTTGCCCAGAAATTTTCCTTCCCTGGCATACCTGAATCCGTTACCGCTGTGGCGATGTTCCAGGATCCTCAGATCTGTATGGGCATCTATGTTGAGAATATTAACAGGTTTTTTTAAGGCTTTGCTCGTACCTCTAATATTTCCAAAGGCATTATTATGCCCTCCTCCTATAATTACCGGGATCTTTCCTGCTGAAATAATTTCAAAGACAACTTTGCTTACTACCTCATCCAGCATACTTACAAGGTCTCCCAGTTTGGCTAAATAATTAGGATCTTCCGGAGAGATATTGGAAGCTTTTGACATGAACTCAGAACAATCTACTTCCCCAAGAAGAAGTACGTTATGAGCATAAGTATATTTGTTTTCCTGCACATTGAGTAAAGAATTTAGACAAACTTTCCATGCATTGGCTGTACCGGCTTTTCCCGAATTTGCCCTTACCCCGATATCTTCGGGAATACCAAATAAAACAAATCGGGCCTTGCTTCCTGAAAGATGATCCAGGTCTTCAATAAAGTTTATTTTTTCTCCAAATTTTGTTTCCCCTACACGTTTGTTGATCAATTTTTCAACATCCCTGAAACTATAGATTTTTAAACCTTTCATTAATTTACAAGTTTTCCGTTGATATAAACTGAGTTAATTTCACTGTTTCCGAAGGAGTAGGGAAGGTGGGCATAGGATGATATTTCTTCTGTTATTATAAAATTCGCTTTTTTTCCTTTACTTATGCTCCCGTGGGTCTTGCTCAGTCCCATAGCATAAGCCCCATTAATGGTAGCGGCATTAATAGCCTCTTCAGGGGTCATGTTCATTTTTATACAGGCAAGGGAAACCACGAGGTTCATGTTACCGCTTGGAGCGCTGCCGGGATTATAATCTGTAGCGAGTGCCAGTGGTAATCCGGAGTCGATAATGGCGCGGGCAGGGGTGTAAGGTATGTTAAGAAACAGGGAACAACCCGGAAGAGCCACAGGAATTGTGTTGGAATTCTTAAGTATTGCAAGATCTTCAGGCCTCATGATCTCCAGGTGGTCAACACTTAAAGCTTCATTTTTAACTCCGGCCTGAACTCCGCCAATTGCATTAAACTGGTTAACGTGGATCTTAGGTACTAATCCATGGCTCTTTGCCGCTTTCAGTAATTTATCAGTGTCTTCGATCGTAAAATATCCATTTTCACAAAAGATGTCTATATATTCTGCCAGCTCCAGGTTGGCAACTTCAGGAAGGACTTCCCTGATGACGTGATCAATATATTTTTCACTGTTTCCTTTGTATTCTTTCGGAAGGGCATGAGCTCCCAAAAAAGTTGCTTTAACAGGAAGCCCGTAATGCTCCCTCAGCTTTTTAATTACCCTGAGCATTTTTAATTCCGCCTCCTTTGTGAGTCCATATCCCGATTTTATTTCAATTGCACCAGTTCCCAACTGCATTACCTGCTCCAGCCTTTTGGAAGATTGCCTGTAAAGCTCTTCTTCTGAAGTTTGCTGAAGAGTTTTTGCACTGTTGAGTATCCCGCCACCGCGATTGGCTATTTCTTCATAAGTCAATCCGTTGATGCGATCTACAAATTCCTGTTCCCGGTTTCCTGCATAAACCAGATGGGTATGGGAATCACACCAGGCAGGCAGCACAAATTTTCCTGAAAGATCATAAGTTTCATCGGGTTTAAGATCAGGAAGATTCTTCATCTGGCCATAATCAAATATCTCATCGTCCCGGGTCAACAGCCAGGCATTGGATAGGCAGGGTAGAATTTTCATCTCTTCCCCCGAGACTTTTTCTACCGGTTTTTCTCTTACCTGAACCAATTCCTTAATGTTGGTGAACAATAATTTCATGTATAAATATTTCAGCTGAACTAAATTTCAGTGAATAAATGTATAAAATCTGAAGCAAAAAGACCCCACAGTCTTAAAAAACTGTGGGGTCTTCTGCTAAAACATTTCTTTTTTTAGTTGCTGTTTTTCAAAGATTTCATATCGATTACAAAGCGGTATTTCACATCAGAACTAACTACCCGCTCGTAGGCCTCATTAATATTTTGAATATCTATCATCTCCACATCGGAAACTATATTATGCTTTCCGCAAAAATCCAGCATTTCCTGGGTCTCCTTTATACCTCCAATTACAGATCCTGCCACTCTTTTTCTGCCTCCAATCAAGGCACCACCGTGAATAGGCTCCAGGGGTTCAATTGCTCCAACGAGAACCATTGTTGCATCTCTTTTTAGCAAGCTTATATAAGGATTGGCATCATGGCCAACAGGAACTGTATTGAGCAAAAAGTCAAAAGAATTTGCATGCTCCTTCATTTGCTCTTTATCTTTAGAGATAAGCACCTCGTGCGCTCCCAGTTTTTTAGCATCCTCTTTTTTAGAAGGTGAGGTAGTGATCATTACTACATGAGCTCCCATGGCATTGGCAAATTTCACCCCCATATGGCCTAAACCTCCCAGTCCAATAATACCCACTTTATCTCCTTTTTTAATTTTCCAGAGTTGTAAAGGAGACCAGGTAGTGATCCCGGCGCAAAGTAAGGGGGCGACTGCTTTGATATCAAGATTTTCCGGAATATTAAGGACAAATTTCTTATCTACTACCACTGTTTCTGAGTATCCTCCAAAGGTATGTCCGCCCAGATGTTTATCCTTACTATTGTAGGTAAAGGTGGCGCCGTTCTCACAGTATTGCTCGAGATTTTCCTTGCAGGCACTGCATCGTTGGCAGGAATCTACCATACAGCCAACCCCCACCAGGTCTCCTTCTTTAAATTCGGTAACCTGGTCTCCTGTGCCGGTAACCCTACCAATAATTTCATGTCCGGGTACCGATGGATATTTCGCATTTTTCCAGTCATTCCTAACGGTGTGAATGTCACTGTGGCAAACTCCGCAATATAAAATTTCTATCTCAACATCTTCTGCGGTAATATCTCTTCTGGTGATCTCCAACGGCACAAGATCGCTTGTTGCCGATTTTGCGGCATATGCTTTTACTTCACTCATAGCTGATTTTTATTTGTTCAAAAATACAATAAATGCCTTGGGGTGCTTAAGGATTAAGCGTGTTTAACCTATTTTAACGATAGTTCACAATTGAATATAAAACTATTTTATAAGCCACTTCTTCAGTATTATTTTAGGGAATTTACACTTCTATGGAAACTTCAGGTTATTTCAGGAAGCATCAATAAAAAGGAAATTTATCATTATTCTTTTTACCTTAGAGCAAAATTTTAAACGAACACCCTACCTGAAATTATGGATAATAAATATTACGGAATAAATACTGTTTGCACCCACACAGGAGAACTAAAAGACACTCAGTTCAAAGGAGCTGTTTCTCCATTATATATGTCTACTTCCTACGCTTTTGAAGATGTAGAAGTGAAAAGATACCCCCGTTATTTTAATACACCCAATCAGGTAGCATTAGCAAAAAAGATGGCTGCCCTGGAGCACGGGGAAGCAGCACTTATCTTTGGCAGCGGAATGGCGGCTATAAGTACCTCATTATTGGCTTTTTTACATAGTGGAGATCATGTGGTTTTTCAAAATACGCTTTATGGCGGCACATCAAACTTTATAATAGAGGAATTTCCAAAATTCGGGATAGAATTTTCATTTACAAATGGTTTTTCCCCTGAAAGTTTTGAAGCTGAAATAAAAGATAATACAAAGGTGATCTATATTGAGACCCCTTCCAACCCCTTATTAACCATTACAGATCTAAAGGCGGTTGCTGAAATTTGCCGGAAGCATAACCTGGTAAGTATGATAGATAACACCTTCGCTTCTCCCGTAAATCAAAATCCAATAGATTTTGGGATAGATGTGGTAATTCATTCAGCAACCAAATATATGGGTGGACATAGCGATATCCTTGCAGGTACTGTAATTTCTACTGAAGCCCATATCGATACGGTTTTTCAAATGGCGAAAAATTTCGGCGGCAGCCTGAGTGATTATACAGTTTGGTTACTTGAAAGGAGTATAAAAACTATGGGATTAAGAGTTAAAGCGCAGAATAAAAATGCGAAAAAGATCGCGAAATATCTTGAAAATCACCCCGATGTAGAGAAGGTCTATTATCCGGGGCTAAAATCCCATCCCGATCATGATCTGGCAAAATCCCAGATGAAAGGTTATGGGGGAATGTTGTCTTTCGAGCTGAAAGAAGGATTAGATGCCAGTACATTTCAGAAGAAATTAAAGCTCATAAAGTCCAGTATGAGCCTTGCCGGTGTAGAATCTACGATTATTACTCCCACGTTGACCTCCCATGCATTGTTATCTCCCGAGGACAGGGAGAAACAGGGGATAAAAGATAATTTAATGCGGTTTTCAGTAGGTATCGAAGAAAAGGAAGATATCATTCAGGATATTGAACAGGCTTTGAAAGAGATCAATAATTCTGAGGTGAGAATTTAAGAAGGAGAGTGGAGAGTGGAGAGTGGAAAGTGGAGAGTGGAAAGTGGAAAGTGGAGAGTGAAGAGTGAAGAGTGAAGAGTGGAAAAGTGGAGAGTGGAGAGTGGAAAGTGGAAAGTGGAGAGTGGAGAGTGAAGAGTGGAGAGTGAAGAGTGGGAGAGTGGAAAGTGGAGAGGGTTTTATACAAAAATGAAACAGAAGACATTCGTGCTCTTTGTGGCCATTTCAATTGATACTATAAGGTAAATCAGAAAAACAAAAAATGAAGTTAGATATTTTAGCGGTTGGATCCCATCCTGATGATGTAGAATTAAGTTGTGCAGGAACCCTGGCAAAGGAAATTGACAGAGGAAAAAAGGTAGGTATTCTGGATCTTACTAGGGGAGAATTGGGAACCAGGGGAACAGCCGAGACCAGAGACAGAGAAGCTGCAGATGCAGCTAAAATACTGGGCTTAGAGATGCGTCATAATATGAGGTTCAGTGACGGATTTTTTGAGAATAATAAAGAGCACCAGATGGAGATCATTAAGATCCTGAGAAAATATCGTCCGGAAATTGTTCTTTGTAATGCCATCGATGACAGGCATATTGACCACGGGAGAGGGTCAAATCTGGTTAGTGACGCCTGCTTTTTAAGTGGACTCCGGAAAATAGAAACCAATATTGACGGGGAGCAACAGGAAGCCTGGAGGCCAAAAAATGTATACCATTATATCCAATGGAAAAATCTGCAGCCTGATATTGTGGTCGATATCAGCGGTTATATTGATATCAAAGTGGCAGCAGTTAAAGCATATCAAACCCAATTCTTTAATGAAAAAAGTGATGAGCCAAAAACTCCCATTTCCAGTGATAATTTTTTAGACAGTATTACTTACCGTGCCCGGGATCTGGGAAGA
>JAGXIL010000086.1 GCA_024635655.1 Gillisia sp.
CGGCACTTGTTAAAATAAAAGGAGTCGAACCTTTTCTGTCAATTACCCACCCGGGATTTAATTTCAAAATTTTTATTTAGAACTTCGCTGCTCTTTAAACAACTAGTCGCTCATTTTGTAAGCGGCTGCAAATATACAACTCTTTTTCTTTACCAACCAAACTTTATTTTAAAGTTTTTTTAAGGAAAAATTTTGGAGAAGAACATGCCCGCCTTTCGTAATTAAGCGGGTGCAAATATACTATGAATTCTTTATAAACAAAAAACTATTTCAAGTTTATTTTCACATCACAATGAGCGAAGTGAAATTTTACAAATCCCGTGCCAAACCCACTAATAATCAATGAACTACCGCCTTTGTTTCACATTACTTGAACGCTAAGCGGCTGCAAATATACACTGCTTTTTTAGTACCCACCAAACAAAATTGAGGTTATCTTTCTATAATATTTCTACTTCTGCTTAACCTATTGAAATAATGCTATTTAGAAATAAACAAATTAGACGGTCCGACTGAAAATATACAATACCTGATCTCAATAATAGTCTCCGCACATCATTAAAATACAGAGAAAGCTAAAGAAAGAAATTCCAAACAAGCCCGAACCTGATCAGAAAATCCCTGTAGGGATAATCAGGGGCCGAGAAATTATTGTTTCCTGTAATAAGAGAATTCAGGTGTTCCAGCTTAAAAAAGATTCTTGTTTGCCGCACCCTTCCGTTAAAGAACAAATCAACTACGGGATATCCCCCTAGCTCCACTTCGTTTTGCACAAAGAATTCAGCTAAAACGGGATCGTACCCATCCATTTGGTAAGGAGTAAAATACTTGAGGGTAACTCCTGTTTGAACGAACAGGGCCCGTTGAAACCAATGATCACTGAAGTATAAGGTATTTCTTGTAACAAGTTCCGGCACGTTAAAAACTCCGCCCCCTTCAGTTACCTTTTGATACATTACGGTATTGTCAAGACTGAATTTTCCATATTGTATCTCCCTTTGGGCCTTGATACTCATATAATTTAATGTTCCTTCATACTGCATTGGTTTTGTGCCTTCTTCCGCCATTCTTCCGAAGAAAGTGTAATTATCCACCTGATTAAGCGAGGCTTCTACATTAACCAACTGAGGCGAAATTAAATTCGCACTGAGCACCCGGGAAGATTGATTAGAGAAGTCATTCCGCCAGTTATAATTTAAATAATCACTTTGATACAGTAAAAAATTAAAATTGGGAGCCCGTTCATTGCTGTTTACTTCTACATTTAAATAATTTGCAGCATTGATGCGGTAATTGACTCCCCCTGTAAGGAAGTAACCCGAGAAATCTCCCAGCATATTCACCATTAAATCTCCATAAAACGCTAAAGGGCCGAAAGCATTGGAATATTCTGCTCCCGCAGAATAATTATGCCCAAGCAACCTGTTGGGAACCGGTTGGTCTCCAATTACAATAACAGAATTATAGCCGTAATTATAATAGGAATGCCCTGCCTTGCCCGCCAACCTTCCTAAAATTGGGTTCTGGAAGGACACGGCTACTCTGTTATTTATATGCCGCAATTTTACTTCATCATTTAAATTTGAATTACTGAACGTCTCACCATACAAAGGAAACGCGGCATCCTGCCTGAATACATATTTTTTATCACTGAAATCCGTGACATGATGAAGGGTGATCCTGTTCTGCTCCCTGGGCAGGAGGTCAAATTCGTGGTTTAAATAAAACCGCTTTCCAAACAGCACATTTTCCGCATTTTCAAATTTAACTTCCAGCAGGGACCGATCTTCAAATTCTTCCTCCTTATTAACAAACTGTTGTAAGGCCTGAGCATTAAGCCCTCCATTTTCCCTGTTCAGAAGATCCTGAGATACAAAATGGGTTTTCATCCGGTACCGGTTGTTTAAAGTAGCATAGCTGAGCGTAGTCCTGAAATTCCCTGTACTGGTGAGAGAGTTTTGATAGTTTCCTAATGACCTTAAGCCTTTGTAGGCTATAGAAAGGTTAATTCTTGGGGAAGTATTGGTGGTAAAAAAAGCATCCAGGTTCTGCCCCTGTTCGGGAACAGTTTTAAAATATAGTTCAGTCAAAGGAGTTGGCACTTCATAATAATTAATGTTCTCTGCCTCCATAAAATTAAAATGCCTGGCCCGGGCACCTAATTCAGGGATAAGCTCTTCCCCTTTAAAATAATGCGCCAGCCGATTGTAAGTTTGCCCCACGTTTGCAAAAGGCAGGAATTCAAAATTATCTCTTCTCAAGTAGTTGAACCTGTAATCTTTTTGAATTGTCAATGAAGTATCCACATAGGTAGTGTCTCCATTTACCGAAATGATCTTGTAAGCTGAAATTGGCGGTTTTTGTGCTGTGTCGCGCTGTACAGAAATTTCGCGATCTCCTGACCCTGGAAATGGGCGTTGAGCTACAGCATTAGTAGTAAAGCAAACAAAGAAAATAAATAATAGAAAATATTTCATGGGCCTGAAGTAGCGGTGTAAAAGTAAAATTTTAAAATGAACTGCGACCAATGGTTTGAAACAAAAGCGATCTCTAAATAAAAACCGTCCTAATTACTCCTCCTGTTAGTATCGTTGAAATTCGCATTTTATTTTTCAGTTTAGAGGAATTTTAATATGCACTAACATTATTATTCTGCATCCTTTTAAGGGAGTATAAAATTTCAGATTAGATATTAAATATACTGCAGCCCTTTAATATACTGTCTCTCCTTTTAATTAATCCATTTAAATCCCCATCTAATCTGCGTTATATTTTCTTTTAATAAAGAAGCTCAAATAAGGGATTTATTTAATTTTGGCAGGATACTTGATTAAATCCAAAGAAATAGATATTTTGTTAAGTCAAATAATATTATAACAGTTATTTTGCTGATCATTTTTAAGTTTCTATTTTAGCCACTCTTATTTAAAATATAACTATGAAAAAATTTTTGTTTAGCTCCCTTTTCCTTTCCGCATTTGCTGTAAGTGCTCAAAACGTAGATCTCCCTACAGATTTTATTCGAAACACTCTAGATGGTAAAAATGATCGTCAAACTAATGTTACCGGAAGTCCATATCACAATGAAAATTTTCAGCCAGGAACTGTAACTATTGCCGATAAATCATTTGACACATATGTACGCTACAATGGTCTGGAAGATGTATTTGAAATAAAAAACCAGGCTGGAGAAATAAGTGCCCTTATAAGAAGGCCCGACATTAAGGTTACCTTGGACGGGAAACAGCATAAAATAGAAACTTTTCTAGATGGAAATGACATGTCAAAACAACGTTATTTCGTTATTTTGGCCGAAGGAGAGAATAAGTTTTTAAAAAATGAAGGAATAGAATATAAGGAGGCTCAACAAGCGTCAAGCAGCTACTCTCAAAGCAAACCTGCATCTCTGGTGCCATATACAAAATACTACATTAAAAAAGGTGATGGAAAAGCTGAAGAAATTAAATTGCGAAAAAAATCGATCTTAAACATACTTGATGATGACCGGGCGAAGAACTATGTGAAGGAGAACAAATTGAAATTGAAAAAAGAAGAAGAAGTTGTTCAGCTTATGGATTATTTAAACTCCATTTAACAGCGACAGCTACTTATTAACTAAAGTTTTAATCACACTTGGACAACAGTCTATTGGTCATTAAAAATTTACGATAAACCTGTGAAAAATCTTCACAGGTTTTTTCTTGAATACTATTTTGAAGCATTAAAAAAGACCATATCGGCTTTATATACCAGAAACTTCCCTTAATACGGTATCCCTCTTTTGACAAAAATAAGTGATTAGCATGGAACCAGGCGAACCTGCCAGAGATATACGAAGCATACATCGCAGTCCAAGAAATATCCAATAGTTTTATTTCCTTCTTTTTTACCAACACAGCAACTGTTTTCTTTACTACAAACAATTTTTCACCAGCGGAAAAATCAGCATTGATTTTGTTCCTGATATTTCTATTCTTTTCCGCTTTTGCAACCCGTCGACATCGAATTAATATAGTGCAATAGTCTTAGACATTGTCTGCGAACTATAAAATTCCTGATGCTTTTGATATAGGTGTAATAAAGCAGTGCCTTATAATCTTTTTCGTGCATAAATGCCTTTTCAAGTGATAAGAAAAAGGCTACAATTTATTGTAAATTCCTCGGTTTGAACTTTTCTTCAAGAATCAATATGGGTGTCCTGTCACCAATTTTAGGACAGGACATATAAACAAAAAAAAGGCTGCCCTTTCAGACAGCCTTTTTAATTAAGAAAATATTTTATTTTATTGTCTTGTATAAACTGCCGTTGCAGAATCACCAAAACCATTTACCCAGCTTATAGTCAAGGTTCCATCTTCATTAACAGTTCCCGATAATTGAACTGTAGAACCGAAAGCATCTGCCCATGATCCTGATAGATTACCACAAACATCCTGCATTTTTCCTTCAGTTTCAAAGGTATAACCATAAGGAGCTCCGTACCATTCGATGTACAATCCTGCAACCCCATCTGAAAGAGTATAGTCAAGATCTGAACCTTCATCTTTAGTGATTGTCACCGTGTAAGAGAAGTCCTCAATAGGATTGTTTACAGGAGCACCATCTGTAGATTCACCTGCGCTAACAGCAGTATAAACCCCTTCAAGTTCAGAATCACACTTCTTAAACATACTTAGAGTAAAAGTAGATCTGGGTCCAACCAAGGCCTCTCCGTCTATTCCATCAAGGT
Organism: Gillisia sp.; assembly: GCA_024635655.1. Taxonomy (GTDB): domain Bacteria; phylum Bacteroidota; class Bacteroidia; order Flavobacteriales; family Flavobacteriaceae; genus Gillisia. Next base: position 4,730 of record JAGXIL010000086.1, read on the forward strand.
TTAAAACTACGGTGGTGGTAGTTAGATCAGGAATTTCATCAAAATTCCCGGTTATTTTAACTTCACCAACAAATTCTCCTGCAGGAATGACCAATGTACTTTGATCAATAGTGTATTCTGCAGGTTCTGCTGTAGAACTGGGATCAACGCTTATTTGAATAGCTCTATCCTGATCAGACCTGGTAGATGACTCTACTCTTACAATATAACTTGCACCATCTTCGGGCACAGGTAAAGTCGCACTTGAGTTAGCAAAATTTATTAAGGTCTGACCATTGTCCACATCGTAAACAAGCAGCTCCTCTTCACAACCTACAATAGTAGTGAAGATCAATGCTATTACTGAAAATCTATATATTAAATTTTTCATTATAATTTTTTATTAGAATTAGTAACCTGGGTTTTGTTGTTCACGAAGACCAGGATTTGCATTAAATTCTACAATAGGTAGAGGAAATGTAAATCTGTAATCTGTAGCTGGTAAAGAACAAGCGTTGTTAAAGGCACAATCCACAGGATCTTTAAGTACTCCTCTGTTTCCACGCTCACCCATTCTTTTAAGATCCAGGTATCTGTGACCTTCAAAAGCAAGTTCAATCCTTCTTTCATCCAGGATAGCCCCAAATGCTTCAGTTTGATTTGCGTATACAGGAAGGGCAGTATCATCGTCGAATCTTGCATCTCTTAATCTTTTGATCAGGGAAGCAGTAGAACCTGATTCTCCATTGATATCCCCTGCAGCAGCTCTGGCTTCAGCAAGAATTAAAAGCATTTCAGCAGAACGAAATACCTTTAAATCATTCATTAAAGGTCTTCCCTCAGAACCAGGATATTTATCAACTACTAAAATATCATTAGTTTCAGCACCTTCACCTGAAGCATAATCAGGATCAACAACAGAGGAAGGATGAACTAGAGCTTCATATCTAACATCTGCAGTATCCAAAAGATTAAATAAAGATCTTCCCATTTCAAAATAAGGAGATCCATCTACTCCTGGGCCTACAAAAGCAAAAGCCGCACCTGCCCAACCTACTCGTCCCGGAGAACCGGTACCTGGTAATCCTGCACGCGCTTGAAAATCATAATAATCTCCAATTGTTCTTTCCAATTTGAAAATGATCTCTGCATTGCTCTCATCCACCCATATGTCTTCATACTCTTCCTGAGTTGCAAGACCATATTTGTTTAATAATTCTTCAGCCAAAGGACCTGCTACAGCATAATTTTCTCTGTAAGCAGCCATTCTTGCACGAAGAGCCTTAACAAAATCCTGACTAATATATATAGGATCATCCTGAGTTGTGATTAAACTCTGTGCCATGTCAAGATCGGCAGTGATTAAACTAAAAACTTCTCCGTTTGTATTTCTTAATAGTTCCTGATCAATAGTAGGAACGAAATCAACGGCAATGACACCTAAAGCACTATCATCAGTAAGATCTGTAGTAAAAAAAGATTGCAGTCTAAAATGTTGATACGCTCTTATGGCATAGGCCTGGCCGAGGATACTATTGTATTCGGCCTGCTCTCCATCTTCAGGAGTAATTAAATCTGCAGCTCTTATCAATCTGTTTGCGGCATTTATTGCAGCATAACTTCTCGTCCAGATCGCTGAAGGGGTTATCGAACCGGCGTTTAATGTAAACCCGTAATCCTGTAATCCCTGTCCTCCACTATCAAACCCAATAGCAAGCTCATCTGTAAAGACAGAGGTGAAGGCGATTTCCGGAGTGATATCAAGTCTGTTATACACACCAAATAAACCGGCCTGTAAATCGTCTACCGTTTGAAAGGCAGCGTCCTCATCTAGCCTACCGGGCTGGTCGATCTCGATGGCATCGTTACAACTCACCGCAACAAACAGCAAGCTCAAAATATAAAATAAATTTACTTTTTTCATCTTTCTTATTATTTTTTATAGTCCAAATTCAACTCCTACAGAAATAATTCTAGGGGTAGGGTATATTCTTGAAGTATTGTTAAGAGCTTCCGCATCAAAACCTCTCCATTCACTCAAGGTAAACAAATTCTCTCCGTTGGCAAATACTCTTAAGGAAGAGATACCTATATTCTCAATTACATCAGCAGGAACTGCATATCCAAAACTTGCAAATCTAAGTCTTAAGAAATCTGCGTTTCTAAGATATTGGTCAGAACCTACAGCACTTAAATTTGTAGCACGCAAAGCAGGAATATCAGTTACTCTGTTGTCTGGAGTCCATGCTCTTGCAATGTCTCTTGAATTTCTAAACTGAGCAATGTTATTCGGGCTCTGGAATCCGGCAAGGTCAAAATCATACCGGTCTACACCCATCACATAATTGAACTGGGTATTAAGGAAAAATCCTCCGTAGCTCATGTTCAATCCAAAACCACCATTATAGTCAGGGAAGATGTTCTTATCTAACCATACACGATCTGTATCTGCATTAGGATTCTCTGTTACATCTCCATCTGCAGTTAAGAACAATAAGTTTCCGTTTGCCGGATTCACACCTGCATATCTAATGGTATAGTATTCAAATAATTTACCACCATTTCTACCTGTTCCAATCAACTCACCATCTTCTCTTGGTATATCTCCAAGTTCCTGTTTGTTGTAGTTACCGTTGAACATAACATCCATGTTAAAGCCTTTCTGGCCACCACGTATTACATCATACTTTAAACTAACATCAACACCGGTATTGGAAAGAGTTCCTGTATTGGCATTAAGTAATGTTACAGCATTTATAGCTGAGATTGGAGTACTTTGGAAAAGATCTGTGGTTTCTTTAACGTATCCGTCAACCGATCCTCTCAACCTTCTGTCGAAAACTTCGAAATCAATACCAACGTTTGCCTGAGTTACTGTTTCCCATCGTAAAGTATTGTTAGCGATTTGGGATAAAAAGATAGAGTTTTGTCCTGCATACCCACCACCTGTACCAAAGAAGTTACGGGTAAGATCGGGTGCAGAGAAGTAACTGCTTCCAGAAATCGTTTGGTTTCCGGCAGTTCCATAAGACGCTCTTAATTTTAGGACATCAAAAATCGAGTTATCCATAAAATCTTCATTACTAATGTTCCATCTGGCGGCTACTGAATAAAATGTTCCCCATTTGTTACTTTCAGCAAATCTGTATGATGCATCTCTCCTTACAGTTCCTGTAATACCATATCTTGTAGCATAATCATAATCTACCTGTCCAAAATATGAAAACAAACCTGCATTTCTCTGAATGGCATTGGCCTGATCTGCAAAGAAATCATTATCTGAATTATCATCTACAAAACCTGCACCATCTCCAGGGGAGAATGTTTTTAAGTCAATACCATCAGCAGTATAACCAAAACCTCTTAAGTGAGCCTTAAAATATTCAGCATAAACCCCTGCATCTAAAGTGTGCTCTCCAAAATTTTTGTTGTAATTCAAAGAAGTTACCTGGTTAAAGGTAAAGATCCTTGTAGTTTGCTGTGCCTGGAATCCTGCAAGAGGATTAGCACCACCACCAAAAAGGATAGCGTTAAATGAATCTGATCTGTCAGCAGTTGTGAAAATTTCATTTGTATAGTCAGAACTTAAAGTTGCATTTACAGAAAGATCATTTGTTAATTTATAACCTGCATTTGCACTGGCTAAAATCTTCAATTCTTCGTCAAATCTTGTGAAGTTCATCAACTTATCCATTAAGAATAACGGAGTATTCAAAAAGGAAATTCCCTGAACCAATTCAGCCCCTGAAGTATAATCATCTGGTGAAATATAAGGTGCAGATTGATAAGCTCCTAAAACAAAGTTCTGGTTGATACCACCTGTACCAACAGAGTTAGGCTCATTAGATTTGGAGTAGTTTATGGAAACACTGGTTCCATAATTGAATTTCTCATTATCTGATCTTCCGGTAATATTATTCCTGAAGTTGAATCTTTTAAGATCTGATCCTTTAAGGATACCCTCTGTTTCGAAAAATCCTAAAGAGGTAAAAGCAGTAGATTTATCTCCACCGGCAGAAAGGCTTAAAGTATTGTTTCTGGTGATCCCTGTTCTAAAGAATACATCCAACCATTCGGTTGTAGTAGCTTCTGCAATTTCTGCATCAGTAAGGTTATTACCTCTACCGTTACCAAAAGTTCTTGTTAATTCAAGTTGCTCCTGAGAGTTCATCAAATCGTAATCTGCATCCTGAAGCGTGTTGAACGAAAGAATAGAAGTTGCAGTCAATTTTAATGGCGCATTAAAGGAACCTTGTCTGGTCTCAATAATAATTACCCCATTTGCACCACGGTTTCCATAAATAGCAGTTGCACCGGCATCTTTAAGTACAGAGACAGAAGCAATATCCTGAGGGTTTAAACTTCTAAAGTTCCCTTCATCAACAGGAATTCCATCAATAATAAATAATGGCTGCGTATTACCATTAATAGAAGTTACCCCACGAAGGTTAATGTTCGAGGCAGCTCCCGGCTGTCCTGAACTTGTGGAAATGTTCAAACCGGCTACCTGTCCAGATAGGGTCTGTACAAAGTTGGCATTAGGCCTGTTTTCAATTGATTGGGAAGAAATAGTTACAGAAGCAATATTTGACTTCTCCTTAGTAGAAGTACGATATCCCTGAACTACAACTTCATCAAGAGCTGCTGCATCAACATCTAAAGTGACATTGATAGTAGAATTACCACCTACTGGTATTTCTTCTGATGCGTAACCCACAAATGTAAATACAAGCACGTTGTTCGCATTGGCGCGAATGCTGTATCTTCCGTCAAAATCTGTTTGAGTACCACTGTTGGTACCCTCAATAATAATGTTAACCCCGGGAAGTGGTAACCCCGTGTCATCGACAACAGTACCTGTTACCGTTCTTTCCTGTGCAAAGGTTAATTGCACCAAAAACACTAATAATAGTGTTAGAATTCCATTTAATCTTTTTTTCATTATTTTGTTAATTTGAATTAGCCAGCGCCAAAAGTGATAATAAATTCTTAATAACGAAAATTTAATTTCACTTCTGATGTGTTAAATTCTTAACACTCCGCTGTAGGGTAGATGCAAAATTAACCAATAGGTTGCGTTAATATTTTAAATAAATATTAAAATGCTGACAGTCAATTTTTTACAGGGAATAAAATTCGGAAATACTTGAAATATAAGGGAATAATCCTTATCCGATTTTATATAAACGGCATATAAACGATTTATTTGCTCAAAATAGTTCTAAAAACTTTATTTTTTATTGATTAAATTTTAGGCAAGTTGCAGGAACCAACAATCCTTAAAATTTTGTTAAAAAATACTGAATTAACTGATGTAGCACTTAAGATATTTCTAACAGATGATTGTTAAATGACCTGCAGTCAGCGATTTACATTTTATTAATTAGGTGATATAAAAGACTTTGGTATTAAAATAATTCCTAACTACATGTAAATGAAGTAGTTTTAAAAATTGTAAAATCATTTTATGAATTATCCCATTATTAACTACGACTCCAGGTAAATTGCTAATGCCCCTTAAATCATCGTTAAAATAACGCCGGGTGAAAAATTAGCCCGGGAAACCACTAACCTTTTCTGCTGAATAACATTTTTTGGGCATAGCCTTTGTATCTGTATAATTTCCGGGGAATCTTGATAAAATTTTAAATTTGGACAGCATTGGCAGGAAAGAAAAAGTAAAAATAATTTATTAACAGCATCAAACCTGTCGCAAAAATGATAATAATACCTGCTCCTGTTTACGAACCAACAGAATTGCTAACCTATTACTGATCGAATTTTATTACATTAATACCTTTATTTAAATTATATCAAGTGATATGTTGTTTTTTAATGATGACTGCTTTGAATAAACTTAGGCTACCCAAAGTGGACAGAGACTTATTTTAACATTAAATCAAACTCAATGAAAAACTTTCTAATATTAATATTTGGCTTCTGGATAATAACAATAGCACCTGCAACTGCCCAGGTAATCAATGATAGCGGGCAGCATGGAAAGATGCAATTACAGACTAAAAAAGGAAATTCAGCTAACGGCCTTGCCGGGTCTCCATATGAAAATGAAGAATTTCGAGCCGGTAAAATAGTTATGGAAGGCAATGAACCTGTAAATGCCTATTTACGATATGATGCTTTAAATGACGAAATAGAGATTAAAACCGAAATTAATCAAGCAAATATTTCCGTACTTCCGGATAAAAGAAGGACAGAATATATAATAGATTCCATAAAGTTCCTGCACAAGAGTATTCCAAACAATGGAAAATTAGTAAAAGGATATTTTCAGGAGTATTTTAAGGGAGAGAACATGAGTTTGCTCAAAAAATTATCGGCTACCATTACCGAACCTTATAAGGCACAAACGGGCTATGAAAAGGATCGGCCACGCCATATAATTCTTCAGGAGAAGTATTACCTGTCTTTTGTGGATGGTACAAATAAAGAGGTTAAACTTAAAAAGAAAGATTTTAAAAAGGCCCTACCTTCCTCTAAAGCTTTAAACACATATTTATCTGACAACAAATTTAAAGATATTGAAGATTTTGTAAAAATGCTGGAATGGTATGACAAGCAAATATAGCCTTGGCTTGATTTAAGTACTTCCTACTCCTGCTTTCTTTTTAAGATTCACTTTGCTAATAATCTATATACATAATAGATTAAATTAATCTGGCCTATGAATTTGAATTTAAACCTAACATCTATCATCTGCAACTGCCTTAAATTAAAAGTAATAATGCCTGACTATTATTATCTAACCAGTACAAGCTGCTAAACTCTCCCAGGGCTTAAATAAAAAGGACAGGTTAGCTGAGGATTTAAAAAAGACCTTAATTTGAGACTGCTTTACGTGAGAAGATCAACAAAGGATGGATAAAGTGCATAATCATAATTTTTACGTCTAACAAGATGCGCTATTATAATACTCTTCGACGCCATATGAAAGTCATCATTTTCTTCATACAACTAAATTAATACCTAAAAAAAAGCCGCTCCCATAAAAGGAGCGGCTTTACATATTAGCCTTAACTAGCGGACAAATTCATTGCCACTATTTACACTATTTAGTAACCAGGATTCTGCTCAATATTAGAATTGGCATCAATTTCAGCCCGGGGTATAGGATGAACGCGACGCGTATCACCATAAGGTATAGCGGCATCTATATTTTGTTCATCATCTATTACCTCAATATCCAGCTGGCGTCTTTGAAGATCCCAGTAGTACAATCCTTCAAAAAGAAATTCTTTTCTTCTTTCTTCAAGAATATTCTCTACAGTTGCAGTATCATATGTGTCAGCATTTCTGTTTTCAGGAATCATATTCAACCATTCTAATGCATCTCCATCCCCAAGCTCAAGTAAAGCTTCAGCATAGTTGAGGACAATTTCCTCATAACGGATAACCGGCACGTTAGAAGCTCTGGAAGGAAATTTACCCATATTTCTCAATCGGGTATTTGATCCTACTACTTCAGTTCCAAAAACATCAGCACGAACATCACCTTCATCATATAGATCATAGAATGTATTAGGTGTTACAGAAATATCTCCGTAAGAAGCTCCTCTGAAGATGTATTCAAGGCCATTAATTCCGGCATTGTCAACATCACTAAAGGCGAGTTCAAAAATGGAGTTTTGAGCACCTTCACCTGAATACGAAGCCACAAAATTATCAGCCGGAATAATTGAATATAAACCAGATTCAATTACCTCTTCAGATGCATCCCGGGCTACTTCCCACATTCCGAACCATACAGCCATTCTCGATTCAAGAGCTTTAGCAGTATATTTAGACATAAATTCCTTAGATGGATCGTAAAAGTCTTCACTCATTAAATCAAATGCGGTTTCAACATCAGAGAAAAGCATAGCTCTGTTCTCTTCTATAGTGCCCCTACCCGGGATCTCATCTTCACCCTGAAATTCGGTGACATAAGGAACACCTAGGTTACCTTCAACATGCTCCTGACCATAAACCTTTAAAAGGTCAAAATGAGCGAGCGCACGTATTGCATATGCCTGCCCCTGCAAGTGTCTTGCATAGTCACTATTATCACTGGCATCTGTTAATGACTCCAGATCTGCATTGATTACAATGTTTGCATTGGCAATTACAGCATAAGCCTGCGCCCATATGTATAAGCCATTATCATTGTATGCAAAATTACCTTCTGTTGTAAACCGCCCGGACCTTCCGTTTGCCCAGGTATTAGGTGTACGAACCTCATTGGTAACTATATAATCTCTTCCGTAATATGTGGAGGCGGTCATACGGTTATAAGCACCCTTAACAAGCCCTTCCAGATCTGCAGCAGTTCTTACCCCATCTGCTCCTTCCTTATTTTGTTCAAGAGCCGGATTTAAGTCGTCTGTTGTACAAGAACTTAATGCTACTGAACCGGCAATAAGAACCGAGTATACAATTCTATTTACTATTCTTTTCATAATATATTAAAAATTAAAATTAAAACCTAAAACAACCGTTTTTGCTGGTGGAGTAAACATATCAGTAAATCCTGTTGCGTCTACTTCCGGATCCCATACAAGATCATCATCTTTTACCCAGGTCGCAAGATTTGTACCCCTTACATAAAGTCGTCCTCCTGTAATTCCAATAGCCTCATTTATTTGCTCCGTAAAATCATAACCTATAGTGATGTTTCTCAATCGGGCAAAAGCACCGTCAAAAAGGAATTTGGAATTATATCTCCATGGCTCAAAGGCATATTGAACTTTAGCATGACGGGTAATATCACCCGGCTCCTGCCATCTGTCCAATACCGTATTGATACCCTGGTAAAGGTTTAAAGAATATGCATTTCCCTGATGAGTATATAAGTGCCAGGATTCGTAAACTTTATGTCCACCCTGGTAAAATCCACTTGCATCTAAGAAAAATCCTTTGAAATCAACATGAATATTTACACCTCCGGAAAGCGTTGGCAATGCACTTCCACCTTGCCATGCTCTTTGCGCAGAGTTAAAGTTAGTAGTCGTTTCTCCGTCTACCCCATTTACATACCACTCATCATTTCCTGTATCAGGATTAACTCCTGCCCAGGTAGGCATATGCCACCCATATGCAGGGTGACCTACCTCTACTCTCTGAGTAGTAGTAGCAATATTAATGTCATCCCCATTTGCATCTTTAGCAAGTTCCAGAACCTCGTTCTCATTTGTTGCAACGTTACCGCCAATTGAGAAGTTAAAATCATCAGACCTTACTACCTGATACTGCACTTCAGCTTCAAAACCTTTATTACTCATTCTACCAATATTCCTTGTCTGGCTTGGAAATCCTGTAGTTCTTGAAAGAGGAACATTAAGTAAAAGATCTTTAGACTCCCTTGAATAGTAAGCTAGAGAACCGTCAAGCCTGTTTTGGAAGAAAGCAAAATCTATACCAAGATCTAGTGTGTGGTTAGTTTCCCATGTAAGATCCTGATTTCCATAAGAAGATGGGAAAGCCGCTGCAGTTCCCGCATAATTTGAACTATATCCAAATAAAGTCTGATACTGGTTAAGCTCAATATTAGCGTTACCTGTCACCCCATAAGAAGCCCGTAACTTTAACGTGTTGATCGCATCTGAATCAGCAAAGAAGTTTTCCCTGTGCAGGTTCCAGGCTGCCCCTACCGAATAGAAATCTCCCCATCTGTTAGCAGGACTAAATCTGGAGTTTCCTTCTTTTCTATATGTACCATTAATTACATATCTGTTGTTAAAGGAGTAGGATGCAGTTCCCATATAAGAAGCTACAGCCCAATCTGTAAAGAATGAGTTTGCTGTAGTAGGAGTACCGGCTGTATTTAAATTTGTCAAGCCATCAGTACCAAATTCATTAGCATCTGCTTCCAGAAAATATCTCCTGTTTTTTTGAAATTCCTGCAAAACAGTAATATCAAGAGAATGGTCATCTGTCATAAACAGGTAATCCAGTCTGTTTTGAAAAACATAACTTGTAGAGCTGTTGTGCGACTGCCATCCGTATCCACTTGTGGCGTCTCCATCCCCTCTAATTCTATTTCTGTATCGCTTATAATTTGTAACCTGGTAATCAATGGATACCCTGCTTGAAAAGGACAGGTTCTCAATAGGCGTGGCCCATGCAAGCTCATTGTTTGACAAGACTCGGGTAAACCTGTTTTCATCAATATCCTCCTGTGCAATCCACAATGGATTAGGAAGAATAGTACCCATTACGTTGATACTTCCATCATCATTATATGGAGTATAAATACCCGGCATAAAATATTTTATGGCTCGCGGGGAAGAGAAGTATGCACTCCCTTCCAAAGTACCATCCTGGTAACTGTGAGAACCGGTATTTGAGGTACTGAAAGTAAGGTTTTCAGTCATATCCTTACTAAAATTTAAAGATCCGGTGATCCTCTCGAATTCTGAACCAATTACCGTAGCTTCCTGTCCAAAATACCCAAGAGAAGTATAAAAGGTATAATCTTCACCACCACCTGTAGCAGAAATGTTATGTTCCTGAACAGGAGCATCATGATTGGTAATTATACCCGCCCAGTTTCCTTCTGGCCTTCCGGCTTCATTCCATTGTACGTAATCATTTCCAAAAGAAGCAGTATTGTCTAAATAAAATTGCTCTGCTCCATCTCTTCCAAAATCAAAGGAATCTCCATAAGTATTATAAAGAGATTCGTAAAAGAGCATTTCTCTCTCTGCAGCCGTAAGAACCTGTGGCCCATCAATGGCATCATTTGCAAAACCATAGTTTGAACTTACATTAAACCTTGTCTTGCCAGCTGCACCAGATTTTGTTGTAATTACTATTACCCCGTTGGCCCCACGTGCACCATATGCAGCTGTAGAAGATGCATCTTTAAGAACGGTAATACTTTCAATATCCTCATTATTGATACTTGCAAGCGCAGTAAGTGAGGAACCGGATGCAGCTCCACTTACGTTATCGTTTATAATTGGCACCCCGTCTATTACGTATAACGGCTCATTACCGGCTGTAATAGAGCTACGACCCCTAATACGAATATCAGCAGTAGCTCCGGGTGTACCTGAAGAGGTACTCACGTTCAAACCGGCTACCTTACCCTGTAAAGCCTGATCTACAGAGACAGTAGTTGTTTGTCTTAATTCATCACTCCCAAGTTGAACAGCAGAACCGGTCACATCATCCCTTCTTTTGGAAACATATCCCATTACGATCACTTCCTCAAGTTCAGCTGAATCCTGAGAAAGAGTGGCGTCAATTCGGGTAGCATCACCTACCACTCTTTCAAAGGTATCAAAACCTACGAAGGTAAATACAAGGGCATCTGTACTTTGAGCCAGGATACTGTAGTTCCCGTCAAAATCTGTCTGAGTACCCCTGTCCGTACCTTTCACCACAATATTCACCCCAGGTAAAGGTAAACCCTGGTCATCTATAACCGTCCCGGTTATCGTTTTTTCCTGTGCAAATGTCATCTGCACCACAAACACTAGCAAAAGTGTTAAAACAGCATTAAATCTTTTTTTCATGTTTTACATTTTTTGAATTAGCCTCTTCTAAAACTCTCATGAATTAGTATTAAAAGAATTTGTAAATTATTAGTATCGCTTTTGACAGCCTTGATTAAAATAGAGATGCAAAAATTTTAAAAGGGTTGCGCCGGCCACACCCTAAAGAAAAGTTAAACCTATTTTAATAAAATGTTAAGGACGCAGGCGCAGGAACCTGAAAATCAAGACTTTACAATTATTGTTTTTTTAAAATTTTAATTAATAAATGTAGGAAATGATCAATTTTCAATTAAAAAATTTTGATTTTAATACTTCATTTTTGAAATTCTTAAATATCTTTTTATTACTAATGAGGATATTGTTCGACATTGAATGGATGTTATAAAAATGTATATTTTTTTATCATTAGCAGGATCAAAATTTTACATTTGTTTAATAATTCATCTTGATTATAAAAAGCAAAGGATGCTATTGAATTCCTATTTAAAAAATGCTGTAGAATGCGGTACTGACGAAGCAGGCAGAGGATGCCTTGCAGGACCCGTTACTGCGGCCGCGGTAATCCTCCCTAAAAGATTCAGGAACAAAATACTTAACGACTCCAAGCTGGTAAATAAGAAGAACAGGCTTTTATTAAAGAATGTGATTGAAAAGAAAGCACTGGGATACGCCATCTTTCACATCGACAATCCTGAGATCGACCGGATCAATATCTTAAATGCATCCATACAAGCAATGCACAACTCTATCGCGTTACTGCAGGTCACACCTGAACACATCCTGGTAGACGGAAACCGTTTTCACTGCTTTAAAAACATCCCTCACCTATGTGTGATCAAAGGAGATGGCAAATATTTAAATATTGCTGCAGCATCCATTCTCGCAAAAACCTATAGGGATGCTTATATGGAAAAAATCCACGAAGAATACCCTATGTACAACTGGAAACAAAATAAAGGGTATCCTACGGCAGAACACCGGGCAGCTATAGAAAAGTATGGGATCACCAGGTATCACAGGCAAAGTTTTAAGTTGTTACCACAGCAGTTGAAACTTGAGGTGTAACTTAGTACCTTTGGTAAATACTCCTAAAGCAAAATTTTGTGTTACACAATAGCCCTGTTAAAACCTTATGTTTCGCTTACCTCCTTCTCATTTCGATTTTCTCCTGCAAAGATGACCAGGAAAGATTTTCCAATCCCGATGAATTTATTCCTGCCAATAGTTCTGTTATAATCCAGCTACAGGATTTGGCCGCTTTTTTGTCTGTTACAGATAGTCTGAAAATAATTAATGATAACATTTTTTTATTTCCTGAGAATTTACACCAACACCTAATCCAGCTTTTTCAAATAACGAATGGCGGGCCATCTGTGCTTAGTTTTGCCAAAATAAATAACAGCCCCTATAATTTTACCTTTATAAGTCGGGAGCAGCCGCAAACGCTTCAAATTGATTCTCTTCAAAACAAATCACTGGAGACCATACAATTTGAAGATTACAGTATCCAAAAATATAATATTGAAAATTTTATTACTTATACCACCTACAAGGAGGGTGTATTTATAGCCAGTAATTCCAGGGATCAAATGGAGATGATCGTCAAAAGCGATAAAGAAATTTTTGAAGGAAAAGAAGAGTTTGAAAGGGCAAGTGCAGCCGCCGATCCATCTGGGACTTCCATCTTTTTAAGCCACTCATATCTCGACCTGTTCTACAAAGATGCATTTCCCTCAGGCACATTTCCTCTCCCGGACCTTGCAGCCTGGAGTGTGGTAGAGGCAGATATTAATGCCAACACCATGGTTTTTAATGGAGTTTCCATCCCGGGTACTTCTGAAAACAATTTACTACAGGTCTTCTCAGATGCAGGCAACCAGCCTAATGAACTGGCAAAAATAGCCCCAACCTCTTCTGCAGGGTTTTACTCCATTACCTACAGCAACTTCCCTTCGCTACATCAGGCTCTTAATACTTACCGTCAAAGCAGCCTGGAATTTTCAGAAAACCATCTGCTTAATTTTATGGGAGAAGCAGGAATGATATATACGGAAGCAGGAAACTTTTTCGTCCTAAAAGCTACAGATGCTGAATTGGCAAAAGAATTACTTGTTCCAGTCCAAAACGAGGCAAAGGAATATCGGGGGGTGCCCATTTTTACTTCCGAAAATTTTCCTGCTTATATTGAATTCCTCCACCCATTATTCCCGGCATTTGAAAATAACTATTTCACCTGGCTTGATAATTTTCTTGTGATTTCAAAAACCCCTCAACCGCTGGAATCTATAATTTCTAACTACCTCAATAAAACCACCCTGTGGGAACAGGAATATTATAACAAGGCTATGCAGGATCTTGCCGGTGCTTCTTCTATATTAATGGTGGGAAATTCAAAAAATATAAAACCTCTTCTGAAGGATGCTGCCTCAAAAGAATTTTCTGAAGAAGTAGAACAACTAAATCTAGACTCATATCCAATCCTGGCTTTACAATTTGTGCAGGAGAGGGATTTTGCCCATATCCACGGAGTATTTAGCACGTCTCAAAATGGGAATAATAAAAATAACAAGGTAAATCAAATAGCCACTTTTGATCTTGGTTCAACTCCCGGAACATCTGTATTCTTATTGGAAAATCCCACCAGCAACCAGGCAGAGATAGCCGTGCAGGATGAGGAGAACGTCCTACACATGTTTTCATCTACCGGAAATTTGTTGTGGAAGAAATCATTTCCCAGCAGAATCACAGGAGAGATCCGGCAGGTAGATTTGTTCCGGAACGGAAATCTTCAAATGGCTTTTACTACCCTCAACACCCTGCAGGTCCTGGACAGAAATGGAAATCCTGTTAAACCTTTTCCGTTGGAGTTCAGGGATGAAATCACACAACCTCTAGGTGTATTTGATTATGATAACAATCATAATTATCGCTTTGTCATCACTCAGAATAATGATCTGTTAATGTACGATTCAAAAGGAAGATCGGTTACCGGGTTTGATTTTAAAAAAGCAAATTCTGAGATCATTCAGCCCCCAAAACATATGCGTTTCAACAACAAGGATTATATTGTTTTTCCCGAAGCCGGAGGGAAATTAAATATTCTGAGCAGGCAGGGGAAATCCAGAATTTCAGTAAAAGGAGAAATAGATTTTTCTGAAAATCCCTGGTATGCAAACCAAAACAGGTTTACTTCTGCAACTTCAGAAGGAGAATTACTATATGTAGATGAAGCAGGGAATATTCAAAAAGAAGCGGCCTTACCCAATCTTTTAGTAACGGCCAATCATAGTACCCTTGCGAAACTTTCAGAAAATATTCTCCAGATAAATGATAAACAGATCACCCTGGATTACGGGCTGTACACGGCTCCGGCAATACACTCTGCAAATAGTAAAACCTATATTTCCATAACTGATACTCAGGCTCAAAAGGTGTATGTTTTTGACAAGGACTTATATCTTTTAGACGGATTCCCTGTTTATGGAACTTCAGAAGCTGAATTAATATCAATTGAGGGAGCGCATTTTATTTCTGTCCTTGGTGGGGAAGGTGAAATAATACTCTATCAGTTCTAAGAAAGGCTAAATACGCGTTCTATTAAGCTTATCTACTTTTGAATGAGGAGATGGATAAGATCAACCTCTAAATGTTTCTATTTATAAATACTAAAGAATTAGCAGGTGTTTCCAATACTTGTTCTGAACTCTAAAAATTGTAATCTTCCTCTTCAATTTCCCTATGTAAATTCAGAACTTTTCACTCTATTCTCCCACATTCAAATCAAATAATCTTAAATTAATAATGTTTAAAAACAAAAAAGACTGCCTTTTCAGACAGTCTTTTTTCAATAAATTTTCAGAATAAATTAAATACCGTATCCGGGATTTTGATCCAATAATGTATTTACATCAATTTCTCTTTGTGGAATAGGAAAAACCAGGGCCTGATCATCATATGATAATTCCCCAACTGATCTTTTTGTTCTCTTAAGGTCGTGGATAAGGAAACCCTCAAAAGCCAGTTCCAGTTCTCTTTCAAGAAGAATGTCTTCCAGGTCAACAGATGATAAAGAGGATGCATTTGCTCTGTTTCGCACCATATTAACATCATCAGCCGGGGAATTACCTACTTCCGTACCTAACCTGAAATTAGCTTCTGCACGTATTAGATACATTTCTGCGAGTCTGATAAACGGAATATTTGCAAACTGATTGGTATATTTCCCTGTCAACCTTCCGTCATTTTGAGCACTTTCATAGAAAAAATCTGCTCGTTCATCTTCTTCAGAATCAAATTTATCTACAAACGCGTCATTGATGGTTATATCTCCACCTCTACCACCTGCAGCTTGATCGGCATAATGAACAATGAGGTCATTATCTCCATCCTGTGAGGTAACCTGGAAAGCAAAAACATCTTCAGAAGAGTCAGCATCATTATTAAAAGCACCTGCGTAGCTAGCCGCTAATGAGTGTCCACTATTTTCAATCACATCATCTGCAGCATCTCTGGCTCCTTCATAATTACCCATTTGTAGATAAACTCGTGCAAGAAGACCTTGTGCTGAATATTTATCTGCAAATATCCCATTGGTTTCCGGAAGCATTTCATAGGCATCTGTAAGATCTGAAACTACCTGAGAATAGACTTCTTCAACAGAACTTCTGGCAATATTCAAATCTCCGGAATAGTCTGTAATCCCTTGCAAACTTAAAGGAACACCTTGTTGAGTGTTTTCTTCACCGGCTTCATACTGTTGTCCAAACAAACGAACCAGATCAAAATAGGCCAAAGCTCTTAAGAACTTAGCCTCTCCTTCAACTGTTGCCTGTCTTTCCTCGTCTACAAGACTTAAATTATCGATCACCAGGTTTGCACCGTTAATAACCTCATAACCATTTAACCAGATGTTTCTCACATAGACATTATCTGTAAAGATCCTTTTATTAAAGACTTCCCTGGGTTGAGAAAAAGTACCTCCCCAGGTGGCTTCATTTGTGAAACCATAAAGGTCGCTGAACATTTGTATATCCCCGCCATAAGAATCATTTTCTCCTGCTTCGGCATAGGTTCCTATTAAAATATTCTCAATATTTTCTCCGGTAGCAATGGCTACTTCCGTTGAAATTTCCTGGAACGGCTCCAGGTTTAGGTTGTCTTCGCAGCCCACGAACAATAAAGCCGCACTAAGTGAAGACAGAATTAATTTATAGTTTTTCATATAATTTGTTTTTTAAAAATTAATGTTTACACCTACAGAATAGGTTCTGGCAGGTGGAGGCGAATAAAAGTCAACCCCTGCACCTTGCCCGGCATCACTCCTGGCTTCCGGATCATATCCATCATAATCAGTAAATGTTAGCAGGTTAAATCCTGTAAAATATACTCTGAATGTTTCTAATTTAAGATTTTCTGTCACCTGGGTTGGTATAGTATATCCAAAGGTTAAATTTCTAAGCCTTATGAAATCAGCATTCTGGAGGTACCTTGTTGATTGAACAGTTCCATTTGCTCCAAAAAGCCTGGCCTGTGGAACATCTGTAATATCTCCCGGTTGTTGCCATCTGTTAAGCTGATCCCTTGACTGGTTGTCAAAATAATCTCCGTTGGCAGACTGATAAATTCCACCAGCATTGTAAATATCGGCACCCCACTCTCCCTGGAAAGTAAAATTAAAATCAAACCCACCAAAATTCATAGTGTTGGTTAAACCTCCAATCCACAAAGGATAAGGACTTCCCGCAACTACTCTTCGTGCATCATTAGGATTATTGGTAGTTTCTCCACTTACTCCACCTTCTTCATTGGTAAAGTATAGAGCATCCCCGTTTTCCGGATCCACTCCTGCGTATTCCAGCATGTAAAATGCCGAAATAGGCTGTCCCTCTCTAAAGATATTCTGGCCGGTAATTATATCTGCTCCATTGTTAGGTAAACTTTTTACCTCATTACGGTTCTGTGACAGGTTGAAGCTTGTAGACCAGGTAAAATTTTCCCTTACAACGTTATCTGTATTCAAAGCGAATTCAATTCCACTATTTTGCATAACACCTATATTACGGGTTATAACATCCTGACCTGAAGTTCCCGGTAAAGGCACGGAAAACAAAAGTCCGTCAGAATTTTTAACGTAATAATCTACTGATCCGGATATCCTGTCGTTAATAATTCCGAAATCAACACCGTAATTGTACTGTTCAACATTTTCCCAGGTTAACAAAGTGTTTCCTGCCTGTGAAGGGGCAATACCAGGTCGTTGATTATACGAAGTACCGGTAAAAAGGTTTCTTGAGGCAAAATCCCCAATATTCGCGTTTCCGGTTTTTCCCCAGCTAACACGGAATTTTAATAAAGATAAAACATCATTCTCTCTAAGAAATTCTTCTTCAGAAACAATCCAACCACCGGCAAGTGAAGGGAATGTTCCAAATTGGTTTTCATTTCCAAATCTTGAAGAACCATCATGTCTTATACTCGCTTTAAATAAGTAGCGGTCAAGAAAGGAGTAAGTAGCCCTTCCAAAATAAGAAAGAAACCTGTTCCCTGATAGCTCCCCGTTTCCTGCAGTAATTTCCGCGGCACTTGCAATGGTGGTAAAATCATCTGTAGGGAACTCGATCCCGGTTACACTTTGAAATCTTCTATTGGTATGATTATATTCCACACCCACTACCACTTCAAGATCATGAACATTTCCAAAACTTTTATCATATGTAAAATAGTTACTGGAAACATATGATTCTGTTCCAACACTGGAAGCATAAGCCTGACCATTCGTAGATTGAAATGGAGCTAATCTTCCCACATAATTGTCCTCAGTTTGGTAATATAGATCATATCCAAAATCTGTATTGAATTTTAAGGATGGAAAAAACAAATATTCAGCAAAGGTCTTTCCTGTTACTCTTCTAATATTAGTATTAAAAAATGCATGCTTCTCCTGTAAAAGGAAGTTGGGATATATTGTATTCGGGTTTGGATCTCCATTTTCCAAATAAGCCGGAGAGATAGCCGGTTGCGCAATAGCCTGAATAGGATTTACAAAAGCATTGTCATTCGCAATCCTGTCAATTTCAGTTCGCGAAAAACTTATATTCATACCTGCATTGAATTTATCAGAAACCCTATGCGAAATGTTGGCTCTGGCGGTTACTCTTTCAAGATCATTACCAGTTATAATACCTTTTGTATTATTATATGCTCCGGAAAAAAAGTAGGATGTGTTTTCACTTCCTCCTGAAACTGAAACATCAGCATCTGTAGTTTGACCATTTTGAAAAGCCAGATCTTGCCAATCAGTATCAACTTCTCTGTTCCTCCAGTCAGTTCCATTTGCCAGAAAATCAAAAATACCTTCAATATATTCAGTCCCATCAGCTTCTCCAAAAGAATTGACCGCGGCCTCTGTCATTAATTCAATATATTCATTGGAATTTAACCATTCTCTGGTATTGGTTGGTTCACTTACTCCTGTAGAATAATTTAAACTAAATCTTCCTTTTCCCTGTTTTCCTTTTTTAGTTGTAATAATTACCACTCCATTAGCTCCTCTTGAGCCATAAACAGCAGCTGCAGACGCATCCTTAAGAATATCTATAGACTCTATTTCGTTAGAACTTAAAGTCACCAGGGGATTTGTTGGGGCTCCATTATTAGATTCATTATTGTTAATTAACGGCACACCATCCAAAACATATAGAGGTTCTGATCCGGCTCCAATACTGGCTACACCACGTATTCTAATATTTACTCCACCCTCTACTTTTCCGTTTACCTGTGATACCTGAACACCCGCAGCCTTTCCGGCAATAGCATTTTGTATACTGGGGGTTGGGACCTCACTGATATCTTCTGAAGTAAGTTTAGAGATATTGTCGGTTAATTTTCTCTTACTTTGAGTACCATACCCTACAACTACAACTTCTTCAAGTTCTCCTGTAGCTTCAACTAAAGTGACATTTATTGTATCTGAGGTGCCAAGTACCTGTTCTACTGATTGAAAACCAACAAAACTAAAGACTATAGTTTCACCTACCTCCCCATTAATACTGTAATTTCCGTCAAAATCGGTTTGTGTTCCAGTCACTGTTCCTTCAACAATAACATTTACTCCCGGAAGAGGAATTCCCTGTTCATCGATAACAGTACCTGTAACGGTTTTTTGCTGCGCATAACTAAACTGCACAATTAACCCTATCAACAGGGTTACAAAAAAATTTAATTTTACTTTCATTTAGATTTTTTATTTGAATTAGCCGGCCCAAAAATCTTAAATTTTCCCTACTCCTACAAGCTATCCTCCTAATAATTTAATTATAGGTCCTGGATGATGAAGAATATTTAGATAATTAGAATTTAAGTAAAAAGTATTTTAATAAAGAAATCTAAATACGTTAAGAAAATATGGAAAATAAAATGTCGAAATGAAATAAGTTAGTTCTCTTTTTTAAGAATATGATCAATCCCGGTCGCTTCAAAAATTTGCAGAAAATATTTTACCAATTTTCCCTCAACTTCTTCCAAAGGAACTTCTTTTACCCCCAGTTCAACATTTAAGGAAGTAACTGCCTTTCCTTTAATGCCACAGGGAACGATATGATCAAAATACCCAAGATCTGCATTAACATTTAAAGCAAACCCATGCATGGTGACCCAGCGGCTTGCCCTCACGCCAAGAGCACAGATCTTCCTGGCATAAGGAGTTCCCACATCGAGCCAAACTCCGGTCTCGCCTTTGCTTCTTTCCGCATTTAATCCGAATTCCTGCAGCGTGAGAATAATGGCTTCTTCCAAAAACCGCAGATATTTATGTATGTCTGTAAAAAAATTGTCAAGGTCCAGAACAGGATAACCAACCAATTGGCCGGGACCGTGATAGGTGATATCTCCCCCTCTGTTTATTTTATAAAAAGTGGCGTTTCTCGCTGCCAGCTGCTCTTCAGAAAGTAATAAATTAGATGCGTCCCCGCTTTTTCCCAGCGTATATACATGGGGATGTTCTACGATCAATAAATAATTAGGGGTTTCAACATTTAAATTTTCCCTCCTGTTCCTGATCTTTAAATCCAGGATCTCCTTGAAAAGTTGCTCCTGATAATCCCAGGTTTCCTTATAATCCTTCAATCCTAAATGCTGAACTTGTATTTTTTTATTCAAAATAAAATAAATATTAGTGGGAAAAATGAAATCTCCCGAAAACAGTCTTGCGGGAATTACTTCTAATTGCTATTAACAAATACTGTACTGGATATGTTGCGGGGTACAAATAATTCTAGTGCCTTAAGCAAATTACAGCATCATTTTTTTGCAGTCTATATCTTCTGAATACTTACTAGTATAAGCTACTAATGACGTTCTCAAACCAAACCTTTATTTCTTTGGCTTATTTAAAATGATCAGGGCGGCAATAACTCCCGGTACCCAACCCAGTAAAGTAAGGATCAAAACAATAAGAATAGAACCGCATCCCCGGTCATAGACCGCAAGTGGCGGAAACAAAACCGATAAAATTACCCTCCAAACACTCATAAACTTGCACGCTAAATTCCAGGCAAAGATACCAATTATTATTTGTTTGAAAAAGACTTTGACCCCCTCTCTCTTACAGCTAAAAATTGAATTGACTGGTTGACCTAATGTCCTTATATTTGCACCTGCTTATCACAGTAGGTGAGCATTATAATTTAAATTCCACTATGCAGCTATCTGAACAGGAAATTGTACGCAGAGATAAACTTTCCGCATTAAAAAAACTAGACATTAATCCATTTCCGGGAGCTTTATTCCCGCTTACTCATCTTTCTTCGGAAATTAAATCTCAATTTGAAGAAGGAAAAAAAGTAGTTGTTGCAGGTAGATTGATGTCCAGAAGGATCCAGGGAAAGGCTTCTTTTGCTGAGATCCAGGATTCTGCAGGTAAGATCCAGGTATATTTTAACCGCGATGAGATATGTGCCGGGGAAGATAAAAGCAAATACAATGATGTTTACAAAAAATTGCTGGACATTGGCGATTTCATTGGAATAGAAGGAGAATTGTTCACCACCCAGGTAGGTGAAAAAACCATTATGGTAAAGGAATTTACGCTGTTGAGTAAATCTTTACGCCCACTCCCTCTCCCAAAAACAGATAAAGAAGGAAAAACCTATGATGAATTCAATGATCCTGAGCAAAGATACCGGCAGCGGTATGCAGACCTGGTGGTAAACCCTAAGGTAAAGGAGATCTTTGTAAAGCGCACAAAGCTGTTTACCGCAATGCGTAACTTCTTTAATGAAAAGGGCTATTTTGAAGTAGAGACCCCGGTGTTGCAGTCCATTCCCGGTGGTGCTGCGGCAAGGCCATTTATGACGCATCACAACGCGCTGGACATTCCCCTGTATCTTCGGGTGGCTAATGAATTATACCTGAAAAGGCTGATCGTAGGCGGATTTGACGGCGTTTATGAATTTTCCAAGAACTTCAGAAATGAAGGAATGGACCGCACCCACAATCCTGAATTTACCGCTATGGAAATTTATGTAGCCTATAAAGACTACAATTGGATGATGGAGTTTACTGAAAATCTTTTGGAATATTGTGCCCTTCAGGTAAACGGAACTACTGAAACTACATTTGGATCACACCACGTAGATTTTAAAGCGCCTTATAAGCGGGTGACCATGACCGATGCCATTATAGAATTTACAGGCTTTGACATTACCGGTAAATCTGAAAAAGAACTATTTGAAGCTGCCCGTGATATGGGAGTTGATGTTGACGACACCATGGGAAAAGGGAAACTTATTGATGAAATATTCGGAGAGAAATGTGAAGGGAAATTTATACAACCCACTTTTATTACAGATTATCCTAAAGAAATGAGTCCGTTATGTAAAACCCATAGGGAAAACCCTGAACTCACCGAACGTTTTGAACTTATGGTTTGCGGAAAAGAAATTGCCAACGCCTATACCGAGCTTAATGACCCACTGGACCAGCGGGATAGATTTGAAGAGCAGCTGAAATTATCTGAAAAAGGGGATGATGAGGCGATGTTCATAGATCACGATTTTCTACGAGCCCTGGAATACGGTATGCCTCCTGCTTCGGGACTGGGAATTGGAATGGACAGGCTTATCATGTTCCTTACCAATAAGCAATCTATACAGGAAGTACTTTTCTTCCCTCAAATGAAACCTGAAAAGAAAGGGACTACTCCAAAACCTGAAGATTTCATCAAGCTCGGAGTTCCACAGGAGTGGGTAGATACGGTGATGCACGAATTTCACAGTGTTTCAAAATTAAAAGAAAACAAACCTACACAGGTACACCAAAAATTAAATGGTATACGAAAGAAGAATAAACTTCCCGTTGCGGCCCTTCAGCTTGAAGAAGTTGAGAATTGGTTTGAGAATTAGTTCTAAAAATTTATAATATTAAAAGCCCTCTTCCGCAATTGAGAAGAGGGCTTTTTCTTTTCTATCTATTCTCCTGCATTTATTTCTTTCCGAACATACCTCCAACCTTATCGGCCATTCCGCCAACACCACCGGAAGTATTATCTCCAGCACCTGCAGTACCTTCTTCATCATTTAAATATTTATCTACCTGCCCCGCAACTCCCGGAGGAAGTTTATCTTTTAAAAAAGAAGCTACAGTGTCAACTGCAGTCCTTGCCTGCTCATCTGATATTTTTGCTTTTTGAGCCACTAAATTCACGATCTTTTGCATAGTCATAATTTTTATTGGTGAGCTATTAAATTACAGATTTCAGGAGGATCTTAATAGCACAATGTCGTACTTAACACAAGTTTACCAACACTTTTACATCATCATTTTTTCACATTCACAGACTAATCCGGCCCTTTAAAATTCTTTTCTGCCAATAATCACGTAGATAATAAATGCCTATTGCCGGCAAAGCAGTTAAAGACCTGTGGTTTGAACAAAAGTTAAAAACGATTTTTATTTAACCTTTCTTTAAACCTTTTAATTATTTTGCCGTCTAAAGAACACAGGCAAAGATTTTGCTTGCGTATTGTTAGAATATTCATACTTCACTCAATTATAATCAATAAAAAAAGTTTCATGACTAAACATTTTTCGAACAAGCTCCTTATTGTGGCCTTGTCTTTTTCTGTTTCAGGTTGTGCCGTTTTTCAGTCGAAAGATAACGGACAGGCAACAGCTTCAGAAGAACCGGCAGCCAAGGAAAAAAATGGGCTTAAACCCTACAAGAAAGTAATCACCAATGAGGCAAAATCTGATGCAGGTCTTTTCGCAGTACATAAAGTTGGTGATAATTACTTCTACGAGATCCCCGACAGTCTTTTAACCCGCGAAATGCTAACCGTTACACGCATATCAAAAACAGCCACCGGAATAGGTTTTGGTGGTGGAAAGCAAAATACCGAAGTGCACAAATGGGAAAGAAAGAACAATAATATCTTATTGCGCACGGTTTCTCACGAGATCTATGCAGCCGATTCCCTGCCTATTCATGAGGCAGTTGTAAATTCAAATTTTGAACCAATTGTAGGTTCATTTGCTATTAAAGCGATCAGAAAAGATTCTACGTCAACAAATTATGTTATCGATGTTACAGATCTTTATACTAAAGATGTGCAAACTTTGGGATTGCCAGATCGTTCAAGAAAACAATACAAGGTTTCAAGGCTTGATGACAGCAGATCCTACATAGACACTATTCGAAGTTACCCGGAAAATATCGAGATACGTCACGTTAAAACCTACAATGCAGGAAATCCTCCTTCCAATGCAAGTACAGGTTCGATTTCCCTTGAATTCAGTAATTCTATGATCCTGCTTCCCGAGGTTCCTATGGAACGTCGTTACTTTGATGAAAGAGTAGGTTGGTTTGCAAGAGGACAAACAGATTATGGTTTAAAAAATCAGGAATCAAAAACCGTTAGATATCTTGACCGTTGGAGACTGGAAGTTAAAGATGAAGATATCGAGAAATTTGAAAGAGGAGAACTGGTTGAACCTAAAAAACAAATTGTTTATTACATAGACAGAGCAACCCCGGAACAATGGATCCCCTATATTAAACAAGGAATTGAAGACTGGCAGGTAGCATTTGAAGCTGCCGGTTTCAAAAACGCAATTATTGCAAAAGATCCTCCAACAAAAGAGGAAGACCCGGACTGGAGTCCTGAAGATGTGCGTTACTCTGTAGTGCGTTACCTGGCTTCTCCTATCCCTAATGCAAACGGACCTCACGTAAGTGACCCACGTTCCGGAGAGATCCTGGAATCTGATATCAACTGGTATCATAACGTAATGACCCTGTTGAGAAACTGGTACTTCGTACAAACTGCAGCCATCAATGAAGATGCACGTGGGGTACAGTTCAAAGACGAAGTAATGGGAAGATTGATCCGTTTTGTATCCTCCCATGAGGTAGGACATACTATTGGTCTGCCACATAACATGGGTAGTAGTGTTGCTTATCCGGTTGAAAAATTAAGAGATCCGGAATTCACTAAAGAATTTGGAACAGCTCCTTCAATTATGGATTATGCCCGTTTCAATTATATCGCTCAACCGGGGGATGGAGATGTTGCAATGATGCCTGAAATTGGGATCTATGACAAATACTCTGTTTCATGGGGTTACAGACCAATCCTTGATAAAAAAGGAAAAGAAGAAAAGGAAATCCTTGACCAGTGGATTTTGGAACACGCAGGTGATCCTATGTACCGTTTCGGAAGACAACAAGGGGGTGTAATTGATCCAAGTTCTCAAACTGAAGACCTGGGAGACGATGCCGTTCTTGCCAGCCAGTATGGTATTGCAAACCTGAAGCGCATAGTTCCTAACCTGATCGAATGGACTGCTGAAGATGGTAAGAATTACGACGATCTGGAAACTATGTATGGGCAGGTACTTGGACAGTACAACAGATATATGGGACATGTTACCGCTAATATTGGTGGTGTATATGAAAATTATAAAACCTACGACCAGGAAGGTGCTGTATATTCTCACGTAGATACTGAGACTCAGAAAAATGCAATGAACTTTTTACAGGCAGAACTTTTCGAAACTCCGGAGTGGCTAATAGACCAGAACATTTTCAA
Organism: Gillisia sp.; assembly: GCA_024635655.1. Lineage (GTDB taxonomy): Bacteria > Bacteroidota > Bacteroidia > Flavobacteriales > Flavobacteriaceae > Gillisia. Next base: position 30,288 of record JAGXIL010000086.1, read on the forward strand.
TAAAGTTGAATTTGACGGTAATATGGAAAGAGTACGTAATTTTCAGGAAAGAACACTTTCTAATATCCTTGACTTCGGAAGAATGGCAAGACTTATGGAAAACAGTGAAATTAACGGAAATGAAGCTTATTCTTTGATGAACATGATGACCGATGTACGCACCGGGATCTGGAGTGAATTAAATCGTGGTGGAACTATAGATGCATACAGAAGAAATCTACAACGTGCTTACCTTTCAAGAATGGAACATTTAATGACCCAGGAACAACCAGCCGCTCGCGGATGGGGATCTGCCGGTTCAAGAATAGATGTTGCGCAAAGTGATATACGGCCGGTTGTGAGAGGAGAATTAACCACCTTACAACGCAGTATAAGAAATGCTGTAAACAGAAGCAATGATGATTTGACCAGGTATCATTTACAGGATGCACTTAAACGAATTGAATTGATCTTAGATCCTATCGCAAAAGGATAATAAAGTTAAATTCTGATTACGCTTAAAAACCTATCGCCCCTACGCGGTAGGTTTTTTTTGTTTTCTTTTTTAATATGTAAAACATTGACTATTAACGCATTTTCACATAAAACTACCTCAGCAATCCTTATGTTTTGACGGTATTAAGAAAGTAGTTAAATATCCAATAAATGTTGATGCTACCGGTCTTAAAATTTTTTTCGCAGAAGATATTTTCCTGAATTTTGCCTAAATAATTTATTAACCTAAAAAGATAAACATGAACAGTATGAACAGTTTAAGTGAAAATTATTCAAAGTACCTTATGTATTTTGTATTGACGCTTTTTGCAGTTGGATTCACCGGCTGTAGTAATGATGATGATGTGGATGATCTTATTATTGTGGACCCTACAGGCTCAATAGTAGTGCAGGACAATCAAACAATTTCCGATGACCAAATTACTATTGAAAACGTAACAGTAGGTCAGGATAGCTGGGTAGTAGCCGTTATGGCCGGAGATGAAGATACCAATAATTTTATTACTGAGCCGGTAATGGTGGAAGAGGGATCTAATTCTGACGTGGAGCTAGACATTAATGACGACGTGAATTTTACCGGAGGGGAAACCGGAGATCAAATTACCATAAAGCTTTATGCCGACGATGAGATATTAGGTACTCCGGGTATATGGGATCCTTCTGATGATCCAATTAGAGATGAAAATGACTTATTGGTGACTGAGACTATTACCGTATTTGTAGATGATGATGATACAGACGGGCAGGCATTTAGCGATTTTGATACAAATCAAGATGGATTCCTTGATGCAGATGAGATTGGTGATACATACCAAAATGATTTTACCACCTGGGATGTAGATGCTGATGGGGGTCTAAACGAGGAAGAGTTCTCTAACACTACCTTTGCAAATACTGATGTGGACGATGATGATTTCATCGATGAAGATGAGTGGGACCAGGGATTTTCAAGTATGTATGGTAATTATGTAGATGATACTGACTTTGCCACTTTTGATACAGATGCTGATGGTGGCCTAAGTGCAGAGGAATGGAATGCAGGATTTGCAGATACTGAGTGGTTTACCACTTACGACGCCGATGCTGATACTTCCGTAACAGAAACCGAGTGGAATACCGGACTATATACCGACTGGGATGTGAATAATGACGGGGTTATCGATGAAAATGAATATAATGCTTTCAGAGTTTATACCGATAATTGGTAGAAAACCAGAAAAATAAGTTTAATAGGAAGGTCCGGGAAGTTTCTGAACTTTCCGGGCTTTTCTTTTTTTGCACTATCAGAAGTTAATACCGCAATAGAAACATTAGGAATGTGGCTATCTAAAGCGCAGAAATTGAATTGGTGAAAAGAAAACCTGGCAGGGATGGTAGTAGATAAAAGTTGAATTAATTTTCATTCCGAATAACAACAACTACTCAGAATTTTCAATTATTTTTTACAAGTTCATTAAACCTTTTGCATATTTATTGGTCTTATTACCAGTCACTGTAATACAACGTTTTTCGTTTTGTTCTTTCATTAAATTTTTTTATCCTCTTTTGATCTACACGAAATGAGAAGTTTCAAAGTTTAAAAGAAAAGTTTGTACCCCTGTTTTTTTAGTTTGTTTGATTGAAAAACACCTCTTCGGAGGTGTTTTTTGATTTGTGTTTTTTCTAAACTAATTTTAAATTTTAGCACCTCTTAATCTTAGCGCATTTGCTATTACTGAAACTGAGCTTAAACTCATTGCTAATGCCGCGATCATTGGAGATAACAACATTCCGAAAAACGGATACAGCAATCCGGCAGCAATAGGTATTCCCAGAGTATTATAGATTAAAGCAAAAAACAGGTTTTGTTTTATGTTCTTCATTACTTTTTGACTCAGGATCTTTGCCTTGGCTATACCTTTGAGATCTCCTTTAACCAAAGTAATACCCGCACTTTCTATTGCTACATCTGTTCCCGTACCC
>JAGXIL010000087.1 GCA_024635655.1 Gillisia sp.
CAGTTTTTATACGAGACGTTGTGTGCAATAAAACCAACCTTATAAAAAAATATGAACTTTGATTTATTAGACAAATTATCGGAATTACTTCAAGAGAATAGACTTGAAAGAGCAATTGAATTAGCGGAAAGCAAATTGAATGAACTTCCGACGACTGAATTTCATAAAGTACTGGATAAAAACCTCTTGCACTTAAAACCGAATTTGGCGATTTATCTGGAGACTTTTAATAACTCTGCGTCCAATTTTTTCAAAAATAAGCCTGATCCCAAAAATATTGGTTTCCTTGAAAAAATATTCGGTAAAAAAAAGAAAGTAATTGAATTTAATCCAAACAGGAATTTAAAAGCAGTTTATTGTGAAATGAATGGATTTAGTATAAATTATGAACTATGGTATATTGACTTATTTGCATTTGACTTTTATAAAGGAAATAACCTTGAAGATTTAAATTGGCTTTGTGATTTTAAATTTAAATCCGAAAATAGTTTGACAATAACAGGATTGGAAGACCTTCAAACTGCTTTTAAAAATTATATGGAGGATTCTGAAAAAAATGATGAAAACGAAAAAAAATCAATGGAAATATGTCAGCTCATTATTATCCTAAAACTTCAAGAGTTATTTAAACATACATTTATTGAAAACAAAAATAAACAATGGACAGAAATTCCAATGTTAGTAACAGCTCATGATTATGACATGATATATAAAGTGGAAAAATAACTGCACACAACATTAACATATAAAAACAATGCTTAAATCAGTCTTTAATCCACACATCGTGCTCGCTTGCATAGCGGATTGTCCTGCGGACAATCACTCTCGCATGCTCGCACAGTTTTTATACGAGACGTTGGCCAATAGCGGAAAAAATGAAAGTTAAGGAAGCAAATATTCGAGAAATGGCAGAACACCTTTTGTGCGGAAATCTTTGTTTTCTAAATACAATAACCGGTGATTTTGAATATCATCCGTCAGAAATGGACTTTTTTCCGGACGAGGAGAATCCTTGGCAAGAAGTAATAGATAAACTCGAGAATAATTGGGATGATTACATTCGGATCGAGCCAATGAATTCCAATCAATCTTATGCTGTAATGGAATCTTTTGCGGAACAATTGGAAGATGACGGATTTCGCAAAAAGTTAGTTGCTGCTTTAAGCCGACCAAAACCTTTTAGGAATTTCAATTATCTGATCCACGAATTGGATTTTAGGCAGGAATGGTTTGACTTCCGACAAAAAAGAAATGTTGAGTGGGTAAGAGAACAGATATCTGACCGCGTGGACGAGTAAAAAAAGCCATTGGCTAACAACGTATAAATAAAATGCTTAAACCTGTCACGAATCGAAACTCTGTGCTCGCTTACATAGCGGATTGTCCTGCAGACAATCACGCTCGCCAGCTCGCACAGTTTTTATACGAGAAGTTACCTACAATTTTCCACTTGAATAAACTCCATTAATTTCTACGCTCAATGAACTGTAAAATTGGTCAATGCAGGCCACTAAAGTGATCAATTTTCTAACTTTTAATTTTATTTTGGTTGTTTAATTTTCTTCTCAAATTATCGAAATCACTAGAAATTTTGGTATCAATTACCCGGGCATAGATTTGAGTCGTGGATATTTTATGATGTCCCAAAAGCTTGGAAACCGTTTCGATAGGTACTCCATTTGCTAAGGTTACGGTAGTGGCGAAAGTATGCCTGGCGGTATGAAAGCTCAATTTCTTTTTAATTTTGATTTTTTCCGTAACTTCTCTTAGATACTGATTAGTTTTCTGATTGGAATAAACCGGTAATAATTTTTCTGTGCCATCTATTCTTGGATGCTCTTTGTAACGATCTAGAATTTCCTGGGCTTCTTTTAAAATCGGAATCCGGACGGCTGTGTTAGTTTTAATTCTTCTGGTATAAATCCATTTGTCACCATCGATTCCAATTTGCACGTGGTTCTTCTTTAAATTTTTGACATCAGCATATGCCAAGCCTGTGTAGCAGGAAAAAATGAAAATATCCCTATTAATATTTAATACATGTTTTTCTAAAATTTCATTTTTAATCTTTTCAAGCTCTGGTTTGTTTAGATAAACCATATCCACTGGATCAAAACGTAGCTTGAATTTTTTTGTGGGGTTCTTCTCAATCCAATCCAAATCTTCGGCTAGGCGCATCAACTTTTTAAAACGTTCCATATGTTTCATGATCCCATTATTTCGAAGACCTGGAAAACCCCGCAAAAAACTCTCAAATCCTAAGGTAAACTGATAGTCTATTTGCTTCAAATAAATATTAGGTACTTTTAAATGTTTTAGATAGTTTTTGAGGTAGGTTTCCGTAGTATTATAGTTTTTCATTGTTCCATACTTTAGAACTTTATTCATTTTTTCTTTATGGTAACTTATTAAATAGGTTAGCGTAAAATACTTTTGATCACTTTTTAGGTATCTGGTCTTAATTTCCTGAGCAGTTATAATTTGGTCTTCTTTCATAAGTAGGTCGTAAACTTCATATAAACGCGCTCTGGTTTCATCTATTTTTTTATTCATCTGTTGACTTTCCGTGCTGTTCCCTTTCAATTTATTGGCAGCCTGATTCCATTTATTTGAGGAAATAGTTCGTTTTAAACTAATTTCCAGAGATTTACCATTAACGGTTATTCGGGTATAAAGATTGGATAGATCTGGTTGTTGTTTCTTTTTGCGGACAATAAAAGAAATAGAAAATGTTTGACTGGTACGCATTGCTTTGTTCTTTAAATTAAACAATTATTAAGAGTACGAAGTCAAACTGCCAATACAGATTGGTAAAGCATCGGCTTTATAAAAATACAATAAAAATGCTCACGATTTACTCACAATTTAGCCGTGAACTCACGATTTACTCACGATAAATTTATAGTTATTTGTTAAATTTTGACCAACAAAAAAAGGATAACTATGTGAAAATCATATAATTACCCTTTGTTTGTGTTAAAATGACATGTTAAATTGTCGGGATGACAGGATTTGAACCTGCGACCACACGGCCCCCAGCCGTGCATGCTACCGGACTGCACCACATCCCGATTCTTTCCTTAAAAGATGTTGCTCTAAAAAACCTGAACAATCTGTTTTAGGAAGTGCAAATTAAACTGCTTATTTAGAATTTTCAAAGTATATCTGGGATTATTTGAATTTTTAATCTGCAGGGGTTTCCCGTTGTTTGAGCATTAGCTTATTGCACTTCCTTCAGCAGGTTTGTAATATCCAGGGAGCGGGTGTACATTTCCAGGCTGCCATCACTTTTTTGTGGCCATTTTTCTTTTGGCCGGTCCCAGTATAATTGTACGCCGTTACCGTCGGGATCGTCCAGGTAAATAGCTTCTGAAACTCCGTGATCACTGGCCCCTGATAAGGGGTAACCCGCATCTTTGAGCCGCATTACAATTGCGGCAAGGTCTTTACGTTCCGGATATACGATAGCTGTGTGATATAAGCCGGTGGCATTGCGGGGTGCAGGAGATCCGTCTTTGCTGTGCCAGGTGTTCAAACCAATATGATGGTGATATCCTCCTGCCGAAATAAATGCAGCCTGGTCTCCGTACATCATAGTAACTTCAAATCCCAAAAGATTCCGGTAAAATGCAAGGGACCTTTCCAGGTCTGCCACCTTTAGATGCACGTGTCCAATCCGGGTTTGTGCAGGTACTCTGTATTTATCTTCCATAAATGCAGTACGTTTCCATAAAGATATAGAATAATTGAATCAAAGGAATTTTATAGCATTCCTTTGGTTACTGTTTAGACGCTACTAATCAGTTTAATCAAGTTTAAAGGAATTTGTTTGATCCCAATGTTTTAAGAATTCTTTGACGCTGGTATTCTAAACCAATCATTACCTTATAGCTAAAGTGAATAAGAATTAAAAAAATAAAATGCTATGGAAAATGACAGAAGAAAAACGGTACTTATTACAGGAGCATCCAGTGGAATAGGAAAAGCCCTGGCCCATCAGTTTGCTGCAGATGGATATGACATTATTGGGGTTGCCGAAAACGGGGATACATTGAAAAGTTTCTCCCAGGAGATGAAAGGTAAATACCAGGTTGAAATATTTACTATCGAAAAAGATCTTGCTCACGATGGAGCGGGGAAAGAGGTATACGAGGAGGTGAAAAAACATAACCGCACCATAAACATTTTGGTCAATGATGCCGGGGTAGGACAAAGGGGAAATTTTGTCGATATTCCATTTGAGAAAGATGAAGAGTTGGTACACCTAAATATTCTCGCCCTCACGCAGCTCACAAAATTATATTTAAAAGAAATGGTGGCCCGTAACGAAGGAAAGATCCTTATGCTGGGTTCTGTGGCTGGATTCCAACCGGGGCCTCTGCTTGCGGTTTACCATGCAACAAAAGCCTACGTTGTTTCCCTATCTGAAGCCATCGCTACAGAATTAAAAGATATGGGTAGTGAAGTAACCATTACCTGCTTATGTCCGGGGCCTACAGATACCAATTTCTTTTCCAGGGCCGATATGGAAAACACCAACGTGGTACACCATAAAGAAAAACTTATGCAATCCCCTGAGGAGGTAGCTAAAGGGGGATACAATGCTTTAATGGATGGAGAAAGGGTTTTCATCCCCGGGGCTTCAAATAAGATCATGACCTTTTCCCGAAGGGTAATGCCAAAGAGTGTACAGGCCAGGATGCAGAAGAAATTTTATGAAACCAATGAAGAAGAAGTAAGCGGATAATTTTTTGCCCAAACACATTTGTTTTCCCGACCCTGTCAATATTATATTGACAGGGTTTTAATTTGATCAGTTTTTAAAATATTTTATCTGTAAAAGCTGATTTACTAGCTGACCCCGGTGAACAAAACATCTATTAGAACACCTTCTTAGGAAGAACAGGAAAGCATCGAACATCCTGCCTTTTTACTCGCCCAATCCGGACGCTTCTTAAAGAATTCTGTCGCTTTAGCGGAATATGGATCTTTCATAGCTTTCTCTAATTTCCTGAACAAGGTATCCTGTCCTTTTTCCAGTTCTTCAATGGCCTGGTGTAAGAGGTAATTCCGAAGAATAAAATATGGATTTGCCTTTTTCATTTTAGCCCGGGATTCCTCTCTGGAAATATTATTTGCTTTTACTCTTTGGGCATATTGCTGAAGCAGTTTTACAAAGCCGGTTTTTGCTGAAGCATCGGTTTCATCATAAAAAATATCCCCAAAATATATAAGCACCTTTTCATCTTCCACTTCTTCAAGAGGAAAATCTATCAGAAGTCTGTAAAACATGGTTTTATCAGGTTTTGTGGTGCTGAGTACTTTTTCAAAATTGGCCAGGAGGTGTTTGTCTTCTTCTGTTACTTCGTCTAAGCCCAGTTTATTGCTCATCATCTCATAATATTTGTTCCAAAAGCTGTCTTCATATGTCCTTAAAGCTCCTTCCAGTTCTTTGGAATCTTCAAAAAGTGGTAACAGCGCACTGGCCAATTTCCCCAGGTTCCAGTATGCCACGGAAGGCTGGTTTCCAAAGGCGTACCTGCGGCCGGGAAGATCGGTGGTATTTGGGGTGAAATTCGGGTCGTAATCATCAAGGAAAGAGTAGGGGCCATAATCAATGGTTTTCCCCAGGATTGACATGTTATCGGTATTCATCACCCCATGTACAAACCCTACCCGTTGCCATTCTACCATGAGGGCAGCGGTTCTCTCAATGATCTCTGTATACCATTCTATGATCCTGTCTTCCCCCGTAATGTGGGGAAAGAAATTGTCAATGGTCCAATTTACAAGTTTCCTAAGATTATCAACTTCCTTTCGGGCAGCAAGGATCTCAAAGTTCCCAAAGCGTATGAGGCTGGGGGATACCCTTAATACTACAGCTCCCGGCTCATAGGCCGGATTTCCGTTGTAAAACATATCCCGCAGAATATCTTCTCCTGTGGTGACAAGGCTTAATGCCCTGGTGGTAGGAACACCCAGGTGGTGCATTCCCTCGCTCATAAGGTATTCCCGTACTGAAGATCTTAAGACCGCTCGACCATCGGCTCTTCGGGAGTATGCGGTTGGCCCGGCTCCTTTCAGCTGAAATTCCCAGCTGCCTTTTTGTGTTTCCCATTCCCCCAGGGTAATTGCCCTACCGTCTCCCAGCTGCCCGGCCCAATTCCCAAATTGATGCCCGGCATAACATGCAGCGTAGGGATGCATGGAAGTAGTTACTTTATTTCCGCCTAAGATCTTCAGGTCTTCTTCATTGGGTTTTGCAATATTCAATTCCCGGGCCAGCTCCTCAGACCATGCAATGAGTTTAGGTTTTGGAACAGGTGTTGGAATGGCTTTGCTGTATAGAACTCCGGGAGTTTGCCGCGGAGAAAGATCTCCGCTTTCATCTCCTTCAAAAGAGTTGACAAAATCATTTTTAAATATTTTTTTATGTAAATGATGCATTTTCTTTTTTTTCTAAAGATAAGTTTTGAAGCCTCCAAAAGCAAGTAATGAAATCCCCTATTTGAGAGATGTGGCAGGTAAAATGAGCCCCAAATTGAGAATTATGGAATAAGGAGCAGGTAAGATTGCGAAACTCGTAATTCAGCTATTTTAAGGATTCGAAATTGTGCAAAAAATGCCGGATTTCTTTGTGGAGTTTTCCTCAACATTCCTTTTTTGTTTATCTAAATATCTTATTTTTGGCACTTATTCCCCGAAAAATTAAAGCATGGATAACAACAGGAGTTACGTAATTGATTTTGACAGTACCTTCACCCAGGTGGAAGCTCTGGATGTGCTGGGAGAGATCTCTCTTGCCAATGAAAAGGATAAAAAGGAAAAACTTACCAAACTGGAAGATTTGACAAACCAGGGAATGGAGGGGAATATTTCCTTCAGGGAATCCCTGAAACAGCGGCTTGATATTCTCAATGCCGAAAAAAAGCATCTTGACCCTTTGATCGAGATCCTGAAAGGAAAGATTTCACCTTCTTTTGTTCGGAACGAAGAATTTTTTAAGGAAAACCGCGATAACATCTACATCATCAGTAACGGATTTAAAGAATTTATTGTACCCATTGTACAGGAACTTGGGATAAGGGAGGAAAATGTTTTTGCCAATACTTTCAGGTTTGATAAGCAGGATAAGATCGTGGGATTTGACACCAGCAACGTGCTTTCTTCCAACGGAGGAAAAGTTGCCACATTAAAAACTCTGGATCTTAAGGGAGATGTGTACATGATAGGGGATGGCTATACTGATTACGAGGTGAAAGCCGCCGGACTCGCAAATAAATTCTATGCTTTTACTGAAAATATAGAGCGGGACAGTGTGCTGAAAAAAGCAGATCACATTACTCCCAGTATGGATGAATTCTTATATCTCTTTAAAATGAACAAAGCTATTTCTTACCCTAAAAACCGAATTAAAGTCTTACTTCTTGAAAATGTTCATCCCGATGCCCTGGGATTGATGAAAAGTGAGGGCTATAATGTTTCAACTTATTCCGGAGCCATGGATGAGGAGGAACTGGCAGAGAGGATAAAGGATGTTTCTGTATTGGGGATTAGGTCAAAAACCCAGCTCACCAAAAAAGTCCTGGACAATGCACCGCGGTTGATATCTGTGGGCGCGTTTTGTATAGGAACCAACCAGATCGATCTCGATACCTGCACGGAAAAAGGAATTGCCGTTTTTAATGCGCCTTTCAGCAATACAAGGTCTGTAGTAGAACTGGTGATTGGAGAGATCATTCTTCTTACCAGGAACCTGCCGGACAAGATCATAAAAATGCACCAGGGGGAATGGGATAAATCGGCTAAGAACAGCAAGGAGATCCGTGGAAAAAAGATCGGGATCGTGGGTTACGGAAATATTGGCTCCCAGCTTTCCGTAGTTGCTGAAGCGATAGGCTTTGATGTGTACTATTATGACCTGGCTGAAAAATTAGCTTTAGGAAACGCAACCAAATGTAGCAGCTTAGCTGAACTTTTATCAAAAGTCGATATCGTGACCCTTCACGTTGACGGACGTAAGGAGAATAAGAAAATCATAGGTGAAAAGGAATTTGATCTTATGAAAGAGGGAGTGATCTTTCTCAACCTGAGCCGTGGGCACGTGGTTGATATCGATGCCCTGGTGAAGAATATCAATTCCGGAAAAGTAATAGGAGCAGGGATAGACGTTTTTCCTGAAGAGCCAAAAACCAATTCAGATAGTTTCGAATCTCCGCTCCGCAATTTGCCCAATGTGATCCTCACCCCGCATATTGGAGGAAGTACCGAAGAAGCACAGGTAAACATCGGAAACTTTGTCCCCGGAAAGGTCATGGAATACATCAATACCGGAAGCACCACCAACAGCGTCAATTTTCCGAATCTGCAGCTACCCATCCTGGAAAATGCGCACCGGTTGATCCATATTCACCACAACAAACCGGGGATAATCGCAAAGATCAACAACATCCTCGCCGCCCACGATATCAACATCGTAGGCCAGCATTTAAAGACCAATGAGATCATTGGATATGTGATCACAGATATCGATAAAGCCTATGGACCGGAAGTTATTAAGGAATTAAAGGAAATTGAGCATACTATAAGGTTTAGGGTGCTTTATTAAAATTCAAGCACCAAGCACCAAATTCCAAGCACCAAAAATCAAGCACCAAGCACCAAATTTCAAGCACCAAAAATCAAGCACCAAGCACCAAATTCCATTCCAAAAAAACAAATTATGAATCAGATAAAATGGATTTAAAACCTGGAACTTAAAAAATAATTTGAAACCTGAAACCTGAAACCTGAAACCTTGAATTTTGAACTTAAAAATTGGATTTTGGAATTTGGTGCTTGAGATTTAATTTCAGTTCTTTCTTTCCGGCGTGATCATAATATGGGCCCGATGAGTTCCGGGATCCATAAGCCATGGCATTCCAGGAAAATCCGGACTGGCAGGTAATCCTGTAGATTCGGGAGTGGCGTTGGGGATATGGATCACATATCTTAAAAATCCGTCTTTTAATTCCCCTGTGCTTTTATCATAATTTTCATCTTTTCCGCTGAACACGTACAAAGTACTTGGTGCATCCGGCATTTGCAGTTCTCCCGATTCGGCTTCCTGCTCCCGGATATTTCTTTTTTCTTCTTCAGATCTGCCTTCCGCGATCAATGCTCTTCCCCTGGCCATAAAAGGCTCCAGCTTTTTATCATAACAGGCTACCTGAACACCTTCTTTATTGGGATCGTCAGCCAGACAGATCATATTATTGGTTCCTTCCCGCAGCACCATTAAATTACCCTGGTCATCATAACCATATACCAAAGCCTCACCACGGTATTCTTCGGGTGCAGCAAGTAATGCCGTTTCGATCTGGATCTCGGGAGAAAGGATCTCCGGCTTTTGTTCCTGTGCATTAAGATTCAGGCTAATAGCGATAAAGCAGAGGATAAGAAAACATTTCATTTTAAAGGAATTTACTTTTATATCTAAATATACGGCAAATGATAATTTCTTCAGAAGATTTTGAATGTTATTATCCTTATTTGCAACAGTTTACTATAAGGTTACAGATTTTATATACAGGATATCTAATGCTCTTACTACCCTTTTACGTCCAGGCTACTGTATCCCTGCCCGTTCCTGGTGAGCTGGATCTGGGTTGAGATTCGTTCTTTTAAAGAATCCACGTGGCTAATGATGCCTATGGTCTTTGAAGACTCTGCCTGCAGTTTTTCCAAAGTATCCAGGGTTTGATCCAGCGTCTCAGGATCAAGGGTGCCAAAGCCTTCATCTATAAAAAGGCTGTTGATCTCGACATTTTTTGATGCAAGATCACTAAGGGCCAGCGCCATGGACAAGCTTAGAATAAAAGTTTCCCCACCTGAGAGGGTTTTGACAGAGCGTCGCTGCCCGCCCATGTGGTCGTCGATTGCCACGAGTCCGTCATCTTCATCTTCCGCGGGTTTATCAATGCGGTACCGGTCACTAAGATCCTGAAGCCGCACATTGGCCAGTTGCAGAAGGTGGCTCAAGCTGAGATCCTGGGCAAAATCGTTGAACTTCTTCCCCGTGGAATCCCCAATAAGCTTGTTGAGCAAGTCCCAGCGTCTTATTTTCTTCTCTTTTTCAGCGATCTCTTCCCTGATCTTTTTCAGCCTTTGCCGGTTTTCCTTATCATTGAGCAGCAGCCTTTTAAGGTGCTCACATTCTTTCCGGACTTTCTCCAATCCGGTATTTTTTTCCTGTTGCTGCAGCTGCAATTCATCAATGGTAGAAGCCACATCCCCGGCCCTGGATCTTTCCAGCTGGGTGGTGAGGACTTTTAAGATCTCCTTGTTTTTTGCTATTTCTCTCTGGATCTGGTCCCGTCCGTTTCTTAATTCGGAATACTTAGTTTCCGGAAGAAGTGCTTCTCCGGCTTGGGCGATATTTTCAAATCCTTTTTCAGTAACAGTGGTGGTAAGCTCCCTTTCCAGTCCCGAAAGTTCATCTTTGCTTCGCGTGATCTTATCCTGCAGTTCCTGCAGTTGCTCTCCTATGCCTTTTTCGATTTCCTTTAACCGGGTCCAGCGGGTTTGCAGGTTTTGGGTATCTCCATTGAGATTTTGTCCCTTGTACACCGCTTCTAATCTCTCCCGGAACTCTTTTCCCTGTTTACTGGTCTTCATCATTTCCTCAAGAATAGGGACCCCGGTTTCCACACATTCCAGGCTACGGGTGATCTTTTGACACTGTTCCAGGTTCTCAAGTTTATGGTCATATTTATCACAGATCTCTTTCCAGTCACTTCCCTCTTTGACCTCTAAATGCTTGTAATTTTCTGAAAACGCTGTTTCCTGTTTTTGCAGTTCCTTTGCCTGCAGCTCTTTCCTCTCTGTTACCTCCACAAGGTTTTTCCCATAATGTTTCAGGGTGGTTATATTTCCTGCCAGTTGTTGGTTCCATTTGATCAATTCTTTTTCGGTGTTTCGGAAATCCCGGTCCAGTTGGTCATTTTTCTTCGGAAGGTCTTCCGCATAAGGATGATGAGCCGCACCACAAAGCGGACAAGGCTGCCCATCTACTAAATTTTCCCGATGCTCCTCAAGATTTGCCAGCAGTAGCTGGTTCTGCTTTTTTAAGCTGATGTTCTCCAGCTTTTCCCTAAAGATCTTTACCTGGTCTTCACTGTGCCTGATATCTTTGGGTAATTCTTTTACCAAAGGAGTCAACCTTTCTATTTCTGATTGTAGCCGATTGATCTCTGCAGATAATCCCCTCATTTTCTCTACCTGATTCCGTGCTTCCCGGGCATCGACCAGGTATCTTTTGATACGGATAGTTTCAGAAGCGGCTTCCTGCAGGTCCACGTCCTGAAGTTGCCTTTTTAGTTCTTTCAGTTTTGCTTCTGAATTTGTTTTCAGCTCTTTCAATTGGTTCAGGGTAGCTTCGGGATCTTTCTTGTTTAACTCGCAGGGCAGTTCCCGGGTTTCTGTATGAAAATGCTTCTCGAGGTTTTTGTATTCGGTGAGTTTGTCTTTGAGGTCTTCCTGAAGGCCACGGACTTTCCTCGAAAATTCCTCCAGCCTGGACTCAACTTCTTCCTGGGCCACTTCAATTTGCGTGAGTCCGCTAACTTCCTTAAGGCAGTTTTGCAGCTCCTGAATATTGGCTTGTTTTCTTTCTGTTCTTGTATAGAAATCTTTATCCAGATCGGCACAGTCTTTAGCCAGCCTGCTCCAGCTCCTTAGATCATCGGCAAAAGGAGTTACTTTTTCGTGTTGATTGAGGCTTAATCCATAAGCTTCATCGAATTCTTTCAGGTTAATGTCTGAAGTTTCTTTTTCAGCAGAGATCCTGTCGATCTCCTTTAATTGAGATTCTATGGTTTTTTTGAGCTCCAGGTTCTTATCCAAAGCTTTGATCTCTTCCTCAAGAGGTTTACATTCCGATTCTTTAGAGGCTAGTGCTTCAGTATAATCCAACACCTTTTCTTCCTCCAAAAGCTCCTGCCTGATCACCGCTATGGCATCCTGCTGCTTTTGGATCTCGAAGTTCACCTGTTTGTATTTCTCAAAGGCCCTTCTACCCAGTTGCCGGTAGATCCCCGTGCCGGTGATCTTTTCCAGCAATTCCCCGCGTTCATCTTTTTTAGCTTTAAGGAATTGAGCGAACTCTCCCTGGGCGAGTAAAACAGATTTTATAAACTGGTTGTAATTTAACCCTATAAGCTCCTCATTCTTTCCGGGCACGTCAGATTTCCGAAGGTCCAGAATTGCCCCTGTAGCTTCATCGATGATCTCCATGTCATACTCCCGCAGGTTTCCCGTCCTTGCGGTAGAAATACTCCAGTGGGAGGTGTAAAGGCCACTTTTGCTTTCATAGGTAACTTTTGCAAAAGCTTCCGTTTGATTGCGGGTGAGGATGGCACCTTTGTTAATGATCTCGCTCCGGCTAATTTTCCCAAGGCGGGGCACGTGATTAAAAAGTGCCAGGGAGATCACATCCAGGATGGTACTCTTTCCGCTTCCGGTTGGGCCGGTGATGGCAAACAGCGAGCTGGTGGTGAATGGAGCTGCAGTAAAATCAATGCTGTGGGTTCCGCGAAGGGAATTTATGTTTTGAAATTCAATTTTCAGGATCTTCATATAGCCTCCGGATTTTCATATTGCTGTAATTCTTCCAGCAGTTCGTCAAAGGCACTAATGATCTCCTGCCTGGTTTCCTCGTCATATTGGTCTTTCCCTACAAGTTCCAGAAAAACTTCCCTGGGCTTTAGATCTTCCAGGTGCTGATCTTTATACAATTCCCCGGCACCACGTAACTGATTTTTAAATGTGGCCCGGTGTTTTACGATCACAAAGCCGGGTTTGTCATAGCTGGTCACCAGGGTGTCAAGAAGGGAGATCTTGTTCACATCATAATGCTCTTCAATAAGTTCTACCTCCAGCAGGGACTCCAGGTCTCTCACCGCTCCCGGATCCTCCAGTTTTTGCTGAAGCTCTTCCAGGGTCCCACTGATCTTCAACAGACTTCTAAAAGCGGGAACGGGAATGCTTTCCGGTTCAAATCCTTCTTTAGTATCCAGGAGCAGGACACGTTTTTCATCTTTTCTTTCACTAAAGGAAAGCGGAATAGGGGAGCCGCTGTAATAGGTGGGTACCGCAGCATTCACCCTTTGTGGTTTATGAATGTGGCCAAGAGCTATGTAACTATAATATTCTCCAAATTGCAGGGCATTAAAGGCAGCCTGATTTCCTATTTGAATATCGCGTTCACTTTCTGAAGTTTCAGCTCCCGCGGCAAAAAGATGGCCCATGGCCAATGCAGGAACTCCGGGAAATTGCTCTTCGCAGATTCCGGCGGCCAGGGCGAAGGTTTGCTGTATCCCTTTTCGGGTGGCCTCAAGCCTGTCCTCATAAGTATTCCCGTCTGCAGCGTTTCGTAGATCGGCATCTCTGAGATAGGGGAGGGCAGCGATAACTACTTCCGTATCCCCGGACCGGTTTTTTATTGGAATGATCACATCATTCAGGTCCTCCGGCAGTCCGCCGATCACGTGCATTTCCAGTTCCCGCAGGACCTCTTTAGGGGCATCGAGCATTGCGGGAGAATCATGATTTCCGCCGGTGAGGATGATCCTGCAGTTACGCTTTTTGAGCTGCATCAGCGCCCGGTAATATTGTTTTCTGGCTTCAGAGGAAGGATTTGCAAGATCAAAAACATCTCCTGAGATCAGCAAGACCTCAACCGCATTTTCTCCTATAGTTTTGCAAAGCCAGGTGATGAAAAGATCAAAATCCCTGGACAGATCGTGTTTATGAAGTTTTTTCCCAATGTGCCAGTCGGCAGTATGAAGTATTTTCATGAATAGTTTTTCGGAATTTCAGATACTACAAAGTTAAAAGGTTCATCGGACAAATTCTGTCGTTGTAGTGTGGGTGCCTAAAAATTTATGAACAGAACATCACCCCTGAAGGATCCTTTGTTTTTGGACATCAAATTCTTCCTGCGTGAGCACACCCTGATCCAGCAGGGACCTTAATTTTACCAGTTCATCGGCCACGCTATAGTTTCCGCGATTTCCTTCCATGGCTTTGGCAAAAGAACCTGCCATAGCTTCACTGCTATTCTTTTTGTTATGGGCTTCAATATGTTTTGCGCACAATTCTTTGATCTCTTTGGCTTCTTTCTTCCAGAAACCTTCCACGTTAATAGGATCGTTACCTGTACTCTTGATGGTAATGGTGGTTCCCATAAGGTGACTGTCAAGGGTGATACCGGTTATATTTTTAAAGTGCAAGGTTTCGCTGTCTTCTGAAATAAGATGCCAGTTCTTTCTGCGGAATTCAATATGCTCCTCGTCAATGACTAAAACGTTTGGGGTAAAAGGATGCAGATCCCCTTTTATACCGCGCAAAAAATAGCTGGATGTAAAAATTACAGGTTCACTCATTTTATTTGTATTGTTGAAGGGACAAGGTAAAATTTTTAATATCACCGGGCAAGCTCCCTTACAGGAGAAAATAAAATGTGCAACATAGTTATTTGAAATATCCGAAGATCAGATTCGGTGCACAGGATGGTAATTGATCTTGTATACAATGTGAGG
>JAGXIL010000088.1 GCA_024635655.1 Gillisia sp.
ACGAATTCTTTTTAACGATGACTTATGATTTGCCATTACAAATACTATTTAATTAATTTTTTACTGTAGTCCGTAGGGGAATCGAACCCCTGTTACCAGGATGAAAACCTGGCGTCCTAACCCCTAGACGAACGGACCATTATCATTTCAAAAAGGAGCCTGCTCTGAAGCAGACATTCCTGCCTTTGCAGGAAAAAGCAACCTAAATTGCACTTTGTAGTCCGTAGGGGAATCGAACCCCTGTTACCAGGATGAAAACCTGGCGTCCTAACCCCTAGACGAACGGACCATTTTTTGTTTTAATGCGGATGCAAAAATACAACTATTTTTCAATGCCGCAAATGTTCATCTCATTTTTTCTAAATATTTTAGAAAATTTGAACAACCTCAACAATTTCAAGCCTTGAAACCTTTTTGATCTGAAAATTTTGTGATTTCAGAATCTTATTTTTACTGTACAAAAACATCCGGATAAAGCCCATTATTATATTACAGCAGAAAAGGACAATAAATGTAACCAATGAACTAATAAGCTTTTGCAAAGAGTACCCTTTGTGTGGAAGGATTACCTGTTAATATACAAGCTCCATTTTCTTTTTTACCATCCAGAGGAATGACTCTAATGGTTGCTTTAGTCTTATCTTTGATTTTTAATTCGGACTCTGAGGTTCCGTCCCAATGCGCAGAAATGAATCCGCCTTTAGACTTCAATACTTCTTTAAATTCTTCAAAAGTATCTACTTCTGTAATATGGTCATCTCTAAAGATCCTGGCCCTTTCATAGAGATTCTCCTGGATCTCTATCATCAGACCTTTAATTTTTTCTACCACTTCCTCCTGCGGAACGATCTCTTTGGTCAATGTATCTCTTCTTGCAAGTTCAACGCTTCCTTTTTCGAGATCCTTAGGGCCTATGGCAATTCGCACGGGAACTCCCTGCAATTCGTACTGCGCAAATTTCCATCCCGGCTTTTGGGTGTCCCTATCGTCATACTTTACAGATACTCCTTCTGCTTTAAGTTTATCAACCATTTCATTTGCAACTTCAGATATTTGCGCCAGTTGCTCTTCTCCCTTGTAAATAGGAACAATAACAACCTGTATTGGAGCCAGTTTTGGAGGAAGCACTAAACCCTGGTCATCGCTGTGGGTCATTACCAAAGCGCCCATAAGCCTGGTTGATACGCCCCAGGATGTTGCCCATACATATTCCAGATTACCTTCTTTGGAGGCAAATTTCACATCAAAAGCTTTTGCAAAGTTTTGTCCCAAAAAATGAGAAGTTCCAGCCTGTAGAGCTTTACCGTCCTGCATTAGGGCTTCAATACAATAGGTTTCCAGGGCGCCAGCAAAGCGTTCATTTTCAGATTTTGTCCCTTTGATCACGGGTATAGCCATGAAATTTTCGGCAAAATCTGCATATATATTATTCATTTGTTCTGCTTCAGCAATCGCTTCAGCTTTAGTAGCATGTGCCGTATGTCCTTCCTGCCACAAAAATTCGGCTGTTCTTAAAAAAAGTCTTGTGCGCATTTCCCATCGCACAACATTAGCCCATTGATTGATCAATATTGGCAGATCCCTGTATGACTGGACCCAACCTTTATAGGTACTCCAAATTATTGCTTCTGAAGTTGGCCTTACAATTAGTTCTTCTTCCAGTTTTGCTTCAGGGTCTACTATAAGTTTAGAAGCATTTTCAGGATCTGTCTTTAACCGGTAATGAGTAACTACAGCGCATTCTTTGGCAAATCCTTCTGCATTTTTCTCTTCAGCTTCAAAAAGGCTCTTCGGAACAAAAAGTGGGAAGTAGGCATTTTCGTGCCCTGTTTCCTTAAACATCCTGTCGAGTTCAGCCTGCATTTTTTCCCATATCGCATAACCATACGGTTTAATCACCATGCATCCTCTTACTGCGGAGTTTTCAGCTAAATTGGCATTGACAACCAATTCGTTATACCATTTCGAATAATCCTGATTACGTGTCGTTAATTTACTACCCATGTGTTAATTTGGCACAAAACTTGCGTCTTTATTAGATGTTGTGTCTTTGTTAAAGGTACAACTAGTTAGCGCAAAACTAACTATTTTTGTATTGTTCAACAATTAAATACACAGCTAATGAAACATTTTAATATACTTCAAAAAAACATTCTTTTTTTCTTAGCTCCTGTGTCTTTCTTTTTGTTGGCATCTTGTGGCTCTTATCAATATTCCGGTTATGAAGATGGAATTTATGGAGAGGCTAATCGTACAACTACTAACGAAAGGCAAAATCAAAATGCAAATCAAAATGATGATAACAGCAGTTATTACCAAAATTTATTTGCAGAAGAAGCTGCACTCTACGGAGACATCCTTTCTGATAATGCAATATTTACAGATGTAGAATCTTACTCATCTACCGGAGGCGAATATCAACCCGGGGAACAGTATAACTACCAGGGTGGACAAGCTCCCTGGGGAGAGGACCCTGATACCTATACCGTAAATATTTATAACAACGGATTCCACGGTGGATTCTTCAACCCTTATTGGGGTGGAGGTCTGGCTTTTGATCCATTCTTTGGCCCGGGATTGTGGGGCCCAGGTTTTTATGGCCCTGGATATTGGGGACCCGGAATGTGGGGTAATAACTGGAGAATTGGGTTTGGCGGATTTGGTCCATTCATGCCTTACGGATTTCATTATGGGTATGGTGGATATGGAGGTTTTGGTCCGGGTTATTTCGGACGTGGATTTTACAGCCCATATGACAATTTTGGGAACAACTACGGTTATGCCAATAATTATCGTCAAAATACATCTTACAATACCGGAAGAAGGAATGCCACTTCCACTTATGGTAACAGAAGTAACACTTCTGCATACAGAAGTGCTGCAATCATAGACTCAAGAGGAAGGACATCAAGTTATTCCAGAAGCATAAGAAATTTGAGAGGTTCAAATGATAATTACGGCGTTAACAGAAGAACGGTGGGACGGGAATACAGTACCCGAAGTAATACTGAATACAACACAAACCGCAGATCATCAAGCCGGATAATTAACAGTAGGTCTTCAAATAACACCTACTCCAGATCTCAGGCTCCGGCAACCAGAAATTCAGGAACTATGAGAAGAAGTACCAACACATCCAGAAGTTCTGGAACTATGAGAAGTAGTGGTTCTTCAAGAAGTTCCGGAGCGGTGAGAAGTTCATCTGGTGGAGTTAGATCTTCAGGTGGGACTTCCAGAGGAAGAGGAAATTAGAGAATAGATAATCCATAAAAAAGTTATTTATTATGAAAAAGATTTATTTACTGGTCACAGCCTTATTGGCTGTGACTTTTTCGCAGGCACAGGATATCACAGATGCTGTTAGATATTCAGATGATGGGCTATCGGGAACAGCAAGATTTAGAGCTATGAGTGGGGCCTTTGGAGCCCTTGGGGGAGATCTCTCTGCCATTAACGTAAATCCGGCGGGATCCGCGGTTTTCCTGAACAGCTACTCCACTGTTACATTTAATTACAACATGAGGAAAAATGAGACCCAGTATTACAATGGGTTAACAATGAATGAAAACTCCAATGTGAATTTTGATCAGGCCGGTGCAGTTATGGTGTTTAATAATACTGATCCCGAACATGATTGGAATAGATTATCTGTAGGAATAAATTATGCTCAAATCAGTAATTTTGACGACAATTTTACTGCCCAGGGCACAAGTCCTAATTCTATTGATCAGTATTTTTTAGGTTATGCCAATGGAGTTCCCTTGGATCTATTGGAAACTATGGATAATGAAACCGTAACTGATCTATATAGATTTTTAGGGGAAAATGAAGGCTTTGGAGCTCAACAGGCTTTTCTGGGATACCAGGGATTTGTAATTAATCCAGATTCCCCGGAGCTGGATAACACTTCCTACTCCTCTGCTATAGGAGCCGGCACTTTTAATCAGCAGTTTGATTATGCTGCTACCGGTTTGAACGGCAAATTTACATTAAACCTGGCCTCTGCCTATAAAGATGTATTTTATATAGGAGCTAACCTTAATGCCCATTTCCTAAATTTTGACAGAGCAACCCGATTGGTTGAGAACAATACGAATCCAGGTAGTGAAACCAACAGAGTATACTTTCTAAATAATTTAAGCACCCTTGGAAACGGATTTTCAGCTCAGGTGGGGGCGATAGTAAAAGCAGGAGAAGTGCTAAGATTAGGAGCTTCGTATGAAAGCCCTACCTGGTTTAGTATAAATGAAAGAACAACACAACGTCTTGACACATACAGTGAAGAATTCAATGAAGATATTGCAGTTAATCCAAACGTGGTTAATATTTATCCTGACTACACCTTACAAACTCCCGGAAAAATTACGGGAAGTGCTGCCCTGGTATTAGGAGATATGGCATTGATCAGCTTTGATTATTCTTACAAAGATTACTCCAGCATAGAATTTAAACCTTCAGGGGACCCGGATTTTATGATCCAAAACAACTTAATTTCTGAAAATCTTAGAGCTGCTTCAACTTATAAAGTTGGAGGAGAATACAGAGTAGGCGGCCTAAGTTTAAGAGGAGGATATCGAATAGAAGAAAGTCCTTATAAAAATGAATTGACAATTGGGGAACTTACCGGTTATTCTGCCGGACTTGGCTTTGACTTCGGAAGCGTAAAACTGGACCTGGCATATGAGAATAGTACCAGAACAGATAATCCGCAACTTTACCAGGTTGGCTTTGTTGATACCGCAGAAATAGACAGAGATTTCTCAAGCCTGATCCTGTCCTTAAGTTTCGGAATATAGAAACTGTACCTAATTAGAATTTTGTAAATAAGTGATCCGGAGATCTATTTATTTCTTTTGAGGAAAAATTCCTTACCAGAATTAAATGTATTTCCGGATCTATCTTTTTAGGGTGAAATTACCTTTGAATTGTTGAACACCTTCAGAATCACTATCCCTGTATTCTACAAGGAACCAATAATCATCTGCAGGTAAAACCCGGTTATTATAAGTTCCATCCCATCCTCCGGAAGCAGGATCAAGCTGCTTTAATAATTTTCCATAACGGTCAAATATAAAAACCTTGCTTATAGATACATCTGCATCGTTAATTACATTCCAGGTATCATTATATCCATCATTATTAGGAGTAAAAAATCTGGGATAACCAATGAGTCTAATAGGTTCTGAAGTAGCGGTTCCACAACCGTTGATCTCACGGGCTGTGACCCGGTGAGTTCCCCCGGGCACTCCAAAAAATGTGGGTTCCAACTGCCAGGGCCCATTGTTTAATCTATACTCATAAGTAGCTTCATCGCCAATAGCTCCGGCTGTAGTAGCCGTTATCTGGTAACCTTCACCTCCAATATCCCGCCCTGTTACCTCCAGCAATACCTCCCCGGGAGGAGAATAAAACTTAATATTTGTTGAGTAAGTATTAATACATCCTGTATTTGTGTTTTGAATGGTTAATGTTATAGTATTTTGTGCAGGATATTCATCCAGAATAAGAACAGGGTTTTGCTCTCCATCATTGTCTGGATCATTAGGTAAACTCCATTCATAAACATAATCATTTCCCAGGTCTACACCTATAGACACAGGTGCAACAATATTTGCATCGAAATCTATACATAAGACCGTTTCCTCACTCCAATCTATTTCCGGAATATCTGCAATGGTTAAATTCACTTCCTGAGGCAGAGATTCACAACCACTTAATTCAGAAATAATGGTTCCAAAAACAGTTTGCACATCACCATTAAAATTTTCAGGAGCTGTAATTGGATTGTTATTTTGAAAATCTTCTTCAGTAAGATAATAATTTGAGCTAAAGGCTCCACTATTGTCGCCAATGAGACCCGGCTCTGCCCGGGTGAGATCAAATACAACTCCTTCTCCTGTATCACAACCTGTAACTGATTGCGGTTCATTAGCTACAGGAATATCAAAAAATTCAACCAGGATATCATCACTCGCCTCATCATCTAATAATTCGCTCCTTATGGTCACCCGGTAATTTCCGGTCTCTTCAACAGTTAAAGTTGGTCCTGTCTCATTATTTATAACCTCATAAGTTTCTGACGTTTCATCAAACAAAAACCAGGTATACTGGGATGCGCTGGGGTTAGTCGCATCTAATATCACTTGTGATTCGCCACAAACCTTCTGGTCCGGGCCCAGGGAACTACCAACTATAGTACAATCTGTAGAGCCTCCGGTATCGGTATTTGTTTGCTGCAAACTTATATAACCCGGTCCTTCATCAAAATTTGTGATCAATACCACATAAATCTCACCTTGAACAGCATTGTTTATGGAGAAGCTTTCGGTAGGAGAATCAGAATAGCTGCAGGCAATTAGATTCTGGTTTGAAAGAGAGGTGTTACTACAAATTTCATCCTGCTCAGAAAACGGTCCCCATGTGATAAAATCTACGTCTAACGTCCTTCCGGTACCATCAGCATTTTCAGTTTGGCTTATTGTAAAATCGACATCTCCGGAATCTCCAATTTTCAGGTAAAACCAGGCAGGATAAGGCTGGGTAAGTAAACAATTATAATCAGGACCTGATTCTGCAAAGGGATTATCCCCACTACCCGCATTGGAATTTTGAAAGACCAGTAATGAACTTTCAGCACAAAAAGGTTGTATGGAAGAGCAACTGTCACCCTGGGAGTAAATCACACCCGTGCCCAAAATGAAAAAGGCAACAATAAAAAATAGGCTATGCTTAGACTTCATCATTATTATCATACAAGCTTCTGCAAATTAATGAAATTACTTTGATAAGTGACTTTGGCATTTGGTAATCTTTGCGTGAAACATCTGGAAAATTCCTATCTTTGCAAGCCATTAGAGAAGAATACGACTACATAAAAAAAATGCTATGAAGATAGACAAGTTAGAGGAAGCCATAGATGATGCCGGAGATGCTTTTATAAGTGCCAATACTAATACTCCCATGCGGAAAGATGCTTTTGAAAAGAGCGATGCTGAAAAGATCGAGCTTATTAAAAATGATGTAAATAATATCTTGAGCACTTTAGGTTTAGATCTTACAGACGACAGCCTTAAGGGTACTCCATCCAGGGTGGCCAAAATGTTTGTAAAAGAAATTTTTGGAGGACTTCATCCCGACCTGAAACCAAAAGCTTCCACTTTTCAAAATAAATATAAATATGGCGAGATGCTCGTGGAAAAGAATATTATTTTATATTCTACCTGTGAACACCATTTACTTCCTATTGTGGGTAAGGCCCATGTAGGTTATATTTCCAATGGCACAGTGATAGGTCTATCAAAAATGAACAGAATTGTTGATTATTACGCAAAAAGGCCTCAGGTACAGGAAAGGCTAACTATGCAAATCGTTAAAGAATTACAGGAAGCATTGGGGACCATGGATGTGGCATGTGTAATTGATGCTAAACATTTGTGCGTGAACAGCCGCGGAATAAGAGATGTAGATAGCAGTACGGTAACCAGCGAATATGGCGGAAAATTTAAAGATGCCGAAACAAGAAGGGATTTTCTGGACTATATTAATATGGAAACCAATTTCAATTGAAATAAAACTACTATTTAATGGCGCTATACAACGAACAACGCTTAAAAATATATAATTCAATGACAGGGGAGAAAGAGATTTTTTCCCCACTTTCAGAAGGTTACGTAGGAATGTATGTTTGCGGGCCCACCGTTTACAGCAATGTTCATTTAGGAAACTGCAGAACTTTTATTTCTTTCGATCTTGTTTTCCGGTATTTAAAACATTTGGGGTATAAAGTGCGATATGTTCGAAATATAACTGATGCAGGCCATCTGGAAAACGATGCTGAAACCGGAGAAGACAGAATAGCAAAAAAAGCCCGGCTGGAGCAAATTGAACCCATGGAAGTAGTTCAACGCTACACAATAGATTTTCATAACATTCTTCAGAAATTCAATAATTTACCTCCTAGTATTGAACCCACTGCTACAGGCCATATTGTTGAACAAATAGAGACCATTAAAAAGATCGTTGAAAAGGGTTTTGCATACGAGGTGAATGGTTCAGTTTATTTTGATGTATTCAAATTTAACAAGGAGCACCATTACGGGAAGTTAAGCGGCAGGGCAATTGAAGATATGATTGCCAATACGCGGGAACTGGCTGCACAAAGTGACAAGAGAAATCCGCAGGATTTCGCGCTTTGGAAAAAAGCTGAACCCCAACATATCATGCGCTGGCCTTCTCCCTGGAGTGATGGTTTTCCGGGCTGGCATCTTGAATGCACAGTGATGAGCAGCAAATATCTGGGGGAAGAGTTTGATATACACGGTGGAGGAATGGATTTGAAGTTCCCACATCACGAATGTGAAATTGCGCAGGGAGAAGCCGCAACAGGCAAAGATCCTGTGAAATACTGGATGCACGCCAATATGCTTACCTTAAATGGCAAAAAAATGGCGAAGAGCACAGGGAACAACATACTTCCTACTGAAATTTTTACCGGGGACAATGAGAATCTAAGTAAAGCCTTCTCTCCTTCAGTAGCAAGATTTTTTATACTACAAGCCAATTACCGAAGTATTCTGGACTTCTCAGATGAAGCTTTAAAGGCTAGCGAAAAAGGTTTTAACCGGCTACTGGAGGCCGTTAGAAATCTTGATTTACTAGCTGTTTCATCCTCTTCTTCCTTTTCTGTGGAAGAATGGAAGCAACGCTGTTATGATGCAATGAACGATGATTTTAACAGCCCTATATTAATTGCAACCCTTTTTGATGCTGTAAAATTCATAAATTCTGTAAAAGAAGGGGAAGGAAAAATTTCAGAGACAGATAAGGAAACCGTCAAATCTACTATGGAGGCTTTTATTTTCGATGTTTTGGGATTGGTAGATACCACGGTGGAAAATACAGACCAAACAGAGAAACTTTCCGGAGCCGTTGATATTTTAATAAAACTAAGAGCACAGGCAAGGGAAAATAAAGACTTTGCTACCAGTGATCAGATCAGGGATCAATTGCTTTCCATTGGAATTCAATTAAAAGATGGAAAAGAAGGAACCGCCTTTTCTTTTGAATAGCTTATTTAAGGTTAATGTGATGAAGAAATGGCTTGCATATCCTTTCATACTTTTGGTGAAATTTTACCAAAAAGCTATTTCTCCATTTACTCCTGCCACCTGCAGGTATAGCCCAACCTGCTCTCAATATATGCTCGTAGCCCTTAAAAAATATGGATTTTTTAAAGGCGGCTGGTTAGGTATAAAACGGATTTTTAGTTGCCATCCCTGGGGAGGAAAAGGCTATGATCCCGTGCCCTGATCCCTGTCTACTTAAAATCTTCCAGACTATTTGGAAAACCATTCAAATACCTATCTTTACTTTTTACAAATAAAAAATTTTTGGATGTTATTTAATGCGATTGTCTGGAATCCCTCAGAAGGATTGGATTTAGGTTTTTTCACTTTACATTATTACAGTTTGATGTTCCTTATGGCTTTTGGCCTGGGCTGGTACATCATGAAAAGTATTTATGAAAAAGAAGGCATCCCCATCGAAAAACTGGACTCCCTGTTTATATACACTGTCCTGGCTACTCTTATAGGAGCGCGTTTGGGTCACGTGATCTTTTACGATTGGGATTACTTTCAACATAACCTTTTGGAAATATTCTTACCCGTGCGCTTTGAACCGGAATTTCAATTTACGGGCTTCAGAGGATTAGCCAGTCATGGGGCTGCAATAGGTATTATAGTTGCCATGTATCTATACAGAAAAAATGTATTAGACAAGCCCGTATTCTGGATATTGGACAGAATCGTCATACCCGTAGCCAGTGGAGCAATTTTTATAAGGATCGGAAATTTCATTAATTCTGAAATTATTGGTAAACCTACAAACAGTGATTTTGGTGTCATATTCGCTAATTTAGGAGAAACCTTCCCTAGGCACCCGGCTCAGCTTTACGAATCATTCTGCTACTTGTTGATCTTCCTTTTATTATGGTACGTGTATTGGAAAACAGATAAAAAACACAAACAGGGATTCATCTTTGGTTTATTTCTTGTTTTGTTATGGACCGTTAGATTCTTTGTAGAGTTTTTGAAGGAGCCACAGGTTGAAGAGCGGGAAGTTTGGTTATTGAACACCGGCCAGTGGCTTAGTATTCCTTTTATAATCGCAGGACTGTATTTTATGTACAGGCCCTCCAAAAAAACAACAGTATGAAAAAATCTGTGAAATATCTCATAATTGCATTAATAGCAGTAATTTTTGTTTCCTGTGGTAGTGAGGAAAAGGATTCTGCTATTGATACCCCTGACATTACCTTTACTAAAGAAGGAGAGCTTTTCTTAATGAAGAATGGCGAACAAATAAAAAAAATCGACATTGAAGTGGCAAGTACTCCTTATGAATGGGAAACAGGACTTATGTACCGGGAGTCCATGGAAGACGATCAGGGAATGCTCTTTATTTACACCGGGGAATCCCAACGCAACTTTTATATGAAGAATACATACATTCCTTTAGATATAATTTTTTACGACAGTGACAGTACTGTGGTTAGTTACTATGAGAATGCCCAACCATTAGATGAAACTTCTATACCATCAGAAGAACCGGCGAAATTTATTCTGGAAGTAAATGCAGGAAAAGTGCAGGAATGGAACGTAGAAACTGGTGATAAAATAGATTTTACTATAGATCAATAAACCTTAATGAATAGTAAACAAAAAGCTGCCTGTTCCAGGCAGCTTTTTTTATGTTTTATATGAGGCTCTAAGGTCTGACACATATTTAAGCCGACTTACCCACTCTTATATGCTTTCGGCACTAATACTCCTTTGGAAGCAAAAGAATAATATACTTCATAGTTGTACTTCCCGGAATATAAGAAGTTAAACAACCTAATGAAAAAATTTATATGGACCTTCTAGTAAGAACAAACTAACCTTTGGCGTTTTAATTAACTGCCTATATAGAGAAACCGTACATAAGTACCCCAGAAGATACTGAGTTTCCTGTTTAAAGAAACACAGGTTACTTCATAAACAAAAGAGGCTGCCAATTACTGGCAGCCTCTTTTGTTATCGATCGATTATGCTATGACTTATGCAGCCTCTACTTTCTTCTTTTTCTCAAGTTGTTCCTTCTTCTTCACCGTATCAAACATGACCGGGGTAGCGATAAATAAGGATGAGTAGGTACCTACAATGATACCAATGATCATCGCAAACATAAATCCACGAAGGCTTTCTCCACCAAAGATAAAGATTGCCAGTAATACAATTATGGTGGTTAAAGAGGTGTTCAATGTTCTGCTTATTGTACTGTTCAAAGCGGCATTTACCGTCCTATCCAACGGCCAGCTAGTATGTTCGTTAACGAACTCCCTGATCCTGTCAAAAACAACAACCGTATCATTCAGGGAATAACCAATAACAGTAAGAATAGCAGCAATGAAGGCCTGATTGATCTCCATACTGAAAGGCATAACATTATAGAAAAGTGAAAATATACCCAGAACTAAAATTACATCGTGAATTACAGCAGCAACAGCCCCTAAGCTAAATTGCCATTTCCTGAACCTCAGGAGGATATACAGGAATACCACGATCAATGATCCTAAAATGGCCCAGAATGAGTCATTTTTAATGTCATCGGCAATGGTAGGGCCTACCTTCATAGACTGCATAATTCCGATTTCCCTTTCTTTAGATCCTATAGTAAACTCTTCAAAAGTAAGATCCTGTGGCAAATAGGGCTGAAGAGCTCCATACATCATTTCCTGAATTTCTGTATCTACATCTTCTCCTTCATCTTCAACTTTATATTTCGTAGTGATCTTAAGCTGATTATTTGGTCCAAAGGTTTTTGCCTCTGCACTACCAAAAACCGCTGTGAGGTCATCCTGAACGTTGGTTGGATTTACATTATCTGCAAATCTCACAGTATACGTTCTTCCACCCACAAAATCAACACCCTCGTTCAATCCGTTGATTAATAGTGATCCAACACACACCAGGATCAAAACCCCGGATACCATATAGGATACTTTTTTCTTGCCTAAGAAATCTATGTTTAGATTAGTAAAAAGTTTTTTGGTTCCTGATGTACTAAAGGCAAGATATTTACCTTTTTTACCATACCCGTCAATAAATAAACGCGTGATAAAAATTGCAGTAAATAAGGAAGTAGCAATACCAATTAATAATGTGGTAGCGAATCCTTTAATAGGTCCGGATCCAAGAATTAAGAGGATAAGGGCTGTTAAACCAGTGGTAATATTAGCATCAAGAATGGATGAAAGTGCATTATTAAATCCATCTCTAATAGCATCTTTTTGAGCCTTTCCCTTGGCGAGTTCCTCTTTGATCCTTTCAAATATAAGTACGTTTGCATCTACAGACATACCAATGGTCAAAACAATACCTGCAATACCGGGAAGAGTCAAAACCGCTCCTAATCCTGCGAGGATCCCAAAGATAAATAGGATATTTACCGCTAAAGCAATGTCAGCAAAAATACCTGCTTTCCCATAGTAGAAGATCATCCAGATCAATACAAATACAAGTGCTATCATAAAGGAGTTGATCCCACTATCAATAGATTCCTGACCTAATGACGGCCCAACCACTTCACTTTGGATAATATTTGCAGTAGCAGGAAGTTTTCCTGCTCTTAAAACATTAGCTAAATCCTGTCCTTCGGTTATATCAAAATCTCCTGTGATCTCACTTCTCCCACCACCTATAGGACCTGTGGTTACACCCGGTGCAGAATAGACGGTATTATCCAATACAATTGCAATATTGCCTTGTTCATTATATGCCTGCCCGGTCATGTCTTCCCAAATCTTAGCTCCTTTTCCGTTCATTTGCATGGAAACGGCAATTCTTCCTACAGGGTCAAAAGTTTGTTGAGCATCGGTAATCACATCTCCTGTTAATGGCGGTGTGCCATCACGATCTTTTTTTATTGCATAAAGTTCAACCGTATTTCCTTCAGGAACACCCCAGGCAAATTCGGTATATCTTAACTCTCTTGGCATTAGAGACCTAACCTGCCCCATGTTCAAATATTCTTTAACCCTTGCAGTGTCATTTGTTTGAAAAACAGCAAGAACCGGACTTCCCTGCACTCCGGGAGCCACCATAAGTTCCAGCAGCGGATTATTTCCAGGCGTTTGTGCAGCGGCTGTGTCTTCAGCGCTGGCAAGAAGGGCTTCGATCTCATCATCTGTATCCTGGCCTGTAGTATCTGCAACTGTAGTATCTACTTCAGTTTCCTGCGGTTGTTCCGTTCTTAATGTTTCAGCAATAACTCTATCGGCATTCTGAAGAAAGTTTCCGAAGTCATTGCTTTTGTGTACGAACCAGAACTCCAGTTGTGCAGTACTTTGTAGTAAACTCTGTACCCTATTAATATCCCTAGCCCCGGGAAGTTCCACAAGGATCCTTCCGGAATTACCAAGTCTTTGAATGTTAGGCTGGGAAACACCGAACTTATCAATACGCTTTCTTAATACCTCAAAAGCTGAAGTAATAGATTCATTAACTCTTTCACGAATAATAGGCTCAACTTCCTGATTGGTCATCTCGAAGTTTACCTGCTCACTTAAAGATTTATTTGCAAAAATATCAGGAGAGGCCAACCTGGCATCATCAATATCATTGAATGCATCAAAGAAAAGATCCAGGTAGTCATCCTGACTATCTTTTTGTGCCTCATTAGCTTCAGCCAGCGCCTGGTTAAATGCAGGATTTTGAGAATCATTTGCAAGACTTCTAAGGATATCCTGAATTGATATTTGAAGGATCACATTAATCCCTCCTTTTAAATCAAGACCTTTATTAAGTTCTTTTTCCTTAGCATCATTATAAGTTATTCCGGCAATAACAGTTTCATTCCCAATGGAATCCAGATACCGCTCCTGAACCTGATCCCGAATGACGGGATAATTCTCAACATCGGCACTTACCTGTCTTTCAGCAAACTCTTCAGCTTTGCTCTCTGCACTCGAGGCAATGAATGTAAATGATAACTGGTATATACATACCAATCCAAACAAGATCGCAAAAACCTTTATCAGTCCTTTATTCTGCATTATTCCTTATATTTAGGTCATTTTATAAAACGGACAAATATAGGACTTCATTATTCAAATCCCAATATTTTTTTTTGGATTACTTTAACTTTTGCGCATATAAAAAGCCACTCAGAAAGTGGCTTCATAATTTACTCATTATCAGCAATAAAACCTTAAAAATTTAAAAGATCATTGGTTTTTTTAACACCCTCAGCACTTTCTTTTATTTTAGCTTTTTCACTTTCATTCAGCTCGATTTCAACGATCTTTTCCAAACCATCTTTTCCAAGAATAGCAGGAACTCCAATACAAAGATCGTTTAATCCATATTCTCCTTCCAATAACGCTGAACAAGGAAACATTTTTTTCTGGTCACAAGCTATGGCGTGAACCAATGATGAAACTGCTGCCCCGGGAGCATACCATGCACTGGTTCCCAATAATCCGGTTAAGGTAGCTCCACCTACTTTGGTATCTTCACTTACCTTATTTAATTCATCGTTTGATAAAAATGCGCTTACCGGCACAGAATTTCTTGTAGCCAGTCTGGTAAGAGGTACCATCCCGGTGTCACTGTGACCTCCTATAACCATCCCATCAACATCAGATGGAGGACAGCCTAATGTTTGACTTAAATTATATTTAAAACGTGCACTATCTAATGCTCCGCCCATTCCAATAATTTTATTTTTTGAAAGCTTAGTAGTTTTATGCACCAGGTAGGTCATAGTATCCATTGGATTGCTAACTACAATCATTACAGTATCAGGGGAATGCTGGATCAAATTAGAAGAAACCTCTCTCACGATGTTGGCGTTAATGCCAATTAGTTCTTCTCTGGTCATTCCGGGTTTTCTGGGTATACCACTGGTAATAACTACCACGTCACTTCCGGCAGTTTTGGAATAATCGTTAGTGGTTCCTGTAATTTTTGTATCAAATCCATTCAAGGTAGCTGTTTGCATAAGATCCATTGCTTTTCCTTCTGCAAACCCCTCTTTGATATCAAGAAGAACAACTTCAGAAGCAAAGTTTTTAATAGCAATGTATTCCGCACAGCTGGCACCAACAGCACCTGCTCCTACAATAGTAACTTTCATGTTATGTATGTTTAATTATTAATGTTTCAGCGAAAATAAAGAATATTGAAACCAATATGTAATAACTAATGGTTAAAAGGCTTAATTTATCCTGTAATGCAATCCAACATTAGCATTGAAAAAATTACTGGCTGTAAACATAGTACTCACCTTAAAATTATTGAAGTAGTAATTAAAGCCTACATCTCCTTTAAATTTTGTGCCATTGCCGTTGACACCTGTTAGAGCTTGATTGAGTTGATCCAATCCAATTCCTGCACCACCCATTTCATATTCAAAGCTGGATGCAGTCACTCCCAAACCACCATATACCTCAAAGTTATCATATAGTTTAGAACCTAACACCTGAAAAAACCAAAGATCGGCATCAACATCTATTCGGTTTATTTCCAGTATTGATGGAATAGTCAATTGAGAAAAAGCATAATCAACTTTAAAATTACTGTAAGTGGCAACTACAGAAAATTGAAAATCTTCAGCATTATACCTTCTTTCAAAGTACTGAGTAAGATTGTGTTTCAAACCTAATCCATACGTACTAAATCCTACATCATTGATCACTATAGACGGCAGAAAACGCAGTGCTGCTTCTGTTGAATAAGGTAATCCAACCGTTACCTGGGGATATGGATGAAGAAGAACCCCTTTATTTAAACCATCTATGGCATCAAAAGAAAAGCTCTGTCCCAAAACGGCACCTTCAAAAACAGCATCGGTATCGCTTCCGTAAACGGTAGGTAATAAGGCATTTTCACTGCCCTGAAACCTCAAAATATTGAAATCCCTATTGTTGGAAAGTTGATTTTTTTTACCGCTTGGTACAAATAAACCGTTCCCGTGAATTGAAATTTCAAATTGCCATTCCTCCAAACTACTTCCCGAAGAGAACCAACCTGCACTTGACTGCAATGCAGCTCCTTCAGCTCCCGGAGAGGCAAAATTCTCTGCAACTAAAAGCATGTCATCTATCAAAAGATCCACATCATTTTGTGCTAACATCGTTTGGCCAGCACTAAAAGAAAAAATAAATATCAAAGGAAGGAGTAATTTTTTCACAATATTTGTATTTATATATCAGGTAAAAATAATAAAAATATAGCAGCAAATAATTTGTGTTAAGAATTTTTGTCGTTGTAAAAAAAAGCCCACGCATTTATCGTGGGCTTTTTCATATTCTTAAAAAATTACTTTATACATCTATGTTTGCGTATACTGCATTTTTCTCAATAAATTCCCTTCTTGGCGGCACTTCATCTCCCATAA
>JAGXIL010000089.1 GCA_024635655.1 Gillisia sp.
TAATCACCAGTTAACTTACAATTTAAGGTGGCTATAGCAACGGGGCTCACCTCTTCCCATTCCGAACAGAGAAGTTAAGCCCGTTAGCGCAGATGGTACTGCTGTATTGTGGGAGAGTATGTCGTCGCCTTGTTTTTGAAAACCCTTCATCATTTTGATGAAGGGTTTTTTTGTTTAAAAAAATTGTACTGCTGTATTGTGGGAGCCCTCCCGATAGTTATCGAGACTAATCAAGGGTCGCCGCCTTGTTTTTGAAAGACCTTTACTGGAAAGTAAAGGTCTTTTTTTGTTTATACCCTCGCCACGTCATGCTGAATTTATTTCAACATCTAACTTTCTTGATCTGACCAAATCCTATTGCAGGTTCTCCAGTTCCCAATTTGTGAAAACAGGCGTATGCTCTTTTGTGCGGGTATAGATATATCGCTCCTCTGGAGCCAATTTTTGGATGGTTTTAATTGTTCTATACTTATGCCGCTCCCCTGGAGTTAATTTTTGGATGTTTTTATTGTTCTATAAATATGCCGCTCCTCTGGAGCTTTGCTTTACTGCCTACCATTTACTTATATATATTTATATTAATTGATATTAGACAATTACAATTAGTGAAATAGCTCTCCTTTAGAGGTTCTTCTTTGCATTTTCCCTCCGCTATATATATATATATATTAATAAATCAAATCTTTTAGGACGGTAAACCAGACCTGTCATCAACTAATTCCTTCTCAATGCGCCAAGGTGAATTCGTCTCAGCATCTGGCGTAATTGATATTTTGAACATTCTCGCAAGGTGGCCCATCTCAACTCCATTAGACCCTGAAAAAATTTCAGGGTGACGGTAAACCAGGCGTTTTATCATTTATTATATTCTCTCCACGTCATGCTGAACTCGTTTCAGCATCTAACGTAGTTGGTCAGTAGATTAGTTTCGCCAGTTTCCCTCCCTCCAACTACGCCAGACCCTGAAATGAACCTGCCTCGCCGGCAGCCAGGTTCAGGGTGAGGGTGTGAAACCTGGCACCCCAAATTTTAACCACAGAGGACACAGAGGGAATCACGGAGTTGCACGGAGGAAAATTATCAGGAGTCAATAACATCTCCATACTCCAAAAAGAATAGTTCCAATAATTCCATCCGGTCATACAAAAATTCCTGTACCATGGGCCAGTCTTTTTTCCGGTATACATTTACGTTTTTCAGTTCTACATAGATCCTTGAGACTACTTTTCCTTCAGGTAAAGTATAATGCTCTTCATATTCAGCATCGGGTAGGAAATCAGTGAGGAGGATATTTTTGAGAGATAGCATTTTGTCGTAGTAATAAGCCCGGATGATCTCATCAGGGGAATAGATGTCCAGAGAAACCTGTGCCACATCAGAAGTGAAGGTGAACTTCAGCTGAATTTCTTTGATCCTGGTGTTGTATAAGATCCATTTGCGCGGATATTCTTTTCCGAAATTAGTCCAGAATTCTTCCCTTACTTTCTTGGCTTCTTCTTTACTGAACATTTTATAAGAGGTAAGCCAGTAAAATACCTAAAACAATAACTACCAGTTTTGAGGCATTAAATTTATGATTTTTGGAAGCTTCAAATAAAATGGTAGTGGATACGTGCAGAAAAATACCTATAACCACGGCATTTATATATGCTTCATACCTTCTTAAAACCTCAAAATTGGCTTCAGCCCAACTTCCCAGGGGAGTCATAATGGCAAAAATTACAAGAAAAAGGAAAGCCTGTACCCTGGTGATCTTTGAGCTCAATAAAAATGTGGAGAGGATTGCCGCAACAGGAATATGATGAATGGCAACGCCATATAATAAATGGTCACTGTTGTTAAGCGGAAATCCTTCTAAAAATGCGTGTATACACAAGCTTATTAAAAGTAAATATGGAAAATGTCCGGTTACTTCATTTTGGTGTACGTGGCCATGTTCCACTCCTTTTGAAGTAAATTCCAGCACAATTTGAAGCAATAAACCCAGCATGATGAAAAGTCCCACATTTGGGTCTCCGGACCGGTAAACTTCAGGCAGCAATTCAAAAACAGTTACAGAAAGCAGGTAAGCCCCACTAAAAGATAGTAATAGTTTAAAACCTACAGAGGAAGATGGTTTTAAAAACAGGGAAATAATGAAGCCAATGATTACGGCAAGAAGTGGTAAAATATAAATCATTAAAAATTTTTAGAAAATTTTGAACAGGTTTAAAACGGCTGCCATACCGCTGTCAATTTTGATAATCCGGACCTATCTTCATTATCATATCGCGCAAAATTAATGTATTTTTGCGGTTCTAGAAGTTTATACAATGGGAAATAATTTTGAGATGGTGGCAAAGACCTTATTTGGGTTTGAGCCTGTGCTGGCAAAGGAACTTAAGGCTTTAGGAGCGATGGACATTGTTGAGGGAACAAGGAATGTGCGGTTTGTTGGCGATAAAGGTTTTATGTACAAAGCCAATCTATGCCTTCGTACAGCTATTAAGGTTTTAAAACCTTTTAAATCTTTCCGCATTAATTCTGAAGATGATCTTTACCGGGAGGTGAACAACATTCCCTGGGAAGAATATATGGAAGTGAAAGACACCCTGGCTATAGACGCTACGGTCCATTCAGAAAAATTTACCCATTCAAAATATATCGCTCAAAAAACAAAAGATGCTATAGTAGACCGGTTTAGGGATAAATTTGGGGAAAGGCCGGATGTGGACCTGGATTTTCCAACACTGCGTATCAATGTTCATATTGAAAATGATTATTGTAATCTCTCTTTTGACTCCTCAGGACAATCCCTTCACAAGAGGGGATATAAAACAGCTACCAATATCGCTCCCATAAATGAAGTGCTTGCAGCCGGATTACTGTTACTTTCCGGTTGGGACGGGCAATGCGATTTCCTTGATCCTATGTGCGGGAGCGGAACAATTTTAATTGAAGCTGCCATGATCGCTTCCAATATTCCGCCGAACCTAAACAGGAAGGAATTTGCTTTTGAAAAGTGGAAGGACTGGGATGTAGATCTTTTTGAAAAAATTGAGGAATCTGTTTTAAAGAAAGTAAGGGATTTCCATTTCACTATTACCGGATACGATACAGCGCCATCTGCAGTTAATAAAGCTATAGATAATGTGGAGAATGCCAATCTTGCCGATTTTATTAGTATTGAACAACTAGATTTTTTTGAGAGCGAGAAAGTAAGGGAGAGGCATTTGCATATGGTTTTTAATCCGCCTTATGGAGAGCGACTTGATGTGGATATGCCGGTTTTCTACAAAAGAATAGGGGATACACTCAAGCAGAATTATCCAGGTACAGAAGCATGGTTTATTACTTCTAATCTTGAAGCCATAAAACATGTGGGACTGCGGCCATCCCGAAAAATTAAAGTATTTAATGGTGCTTTGGAATCAAAGCTATTGAAATACGAAATTTATGAAGGCACAAAAAAGATCCATAAACTGGAGAATCGGGAACCTTAATTTCTGGCTTTTCTATACAAAGGAACCAGATAAGAAATGTTGTAGCCAAAACCAACCCCAAAAGCACTTTCATCA
This sequence comes from Gillisia sp., assembly GCA_024635655.1. GTDB lineage: Bacteria > Bacteroidota > Bacteroidia > Flavobacteriales > Flavobacteriaceae > Gillisia. The sequence goes on from JAGXIL010000089.1 coordinate 3,558, forward strand.
TAGGTGCGATTGAAACCGGGAACTACTAGATTATCATAGTTGGGTGGCGAAGACTGGGTGATCATTCTTTTCAACTGAACATTGGCTCCCAGATATAAATTATGTATTACCTCTACCTTTAAGCCCACCATAAGTTCAAGCCAGCTGGCGGTGAGCCCTGAAGTCTCAAAAGGGCCTTCAATGGTAGTAGGCGGAAAAAACTGGTTTACCTGATAGATCTGATATTCTTCAAGAGTTTGAGAGAAGGTTGAAAATCCAAAACGTGCTCCTACAAAAATAAGGTTTTCCATTCCGGCCCAGTTATCATAAGCGTTGTAATCGGCACCAACCTTGATATAACTTCCATTTGCGGTTACCTTAATATTGTCGGCATCAAAAGGTAATTGTTCATTACCCAGTTCAGCTGCAAGATAGTAGTTGTCATACACCCTGTAATCTCCAAGAATTTCAAGTCCGCGATAATCTTCTTCCAGGAAGGTGCGCACGGGCTTACTTAGATCTACACCTACTCTTAATCCGTATCTTTCTCTATACTGTATTGTATCTTCAGTGGCTTGTGCATTCACAGAGATAATATTGCAAAGGAAAAACAGGCTAGTGGTAAATAATGATATGAATAGTTGTTTCATTTTCTATGTTTTCTTCTTCAACTTCAATTGAACTTATCCATGAATCTTCATCATTTGCCGTTCTCAACGTGGCGCTAAGGTTAAGGTAATTTACCTTAAAACTACAGGCCCGGTTAATATATATTTCCTCAGGAGTATAGGTGAAATTTATAATGTCTGTATTGGAAATGTCATCATCATCATCATCATCATCATTATTTGTTGTGGCCGGGGCATTAAGAATAAATTCATATTCAGTTGCATTAATATCAGTCCTTAGCGGAATACTTATTTCAACATCATTCGCTCTGTTCACAATTATGGTGTCAAAATCTATGGCTTTCACCCGTAAATTTTGCGGGGGTTTTGGAATATCATTTTCTATAGCATCAAAAAATGAGATGTTAAGTAAAGGGGTGGTTTGGGTTGAGGCCGGGCAAATATCATCCCGCTGGCAACTAAAATTCAACTGCAGTAGAACGCAGATCAAAATCAGCTTCGGCACTTTCCACCTTATTTTATCTATCTTTTTTCCAGACATACTACGTTTTCTACGTGAAAGGTTTGCGGGAACATATCTACGGGACGTACTTTGGTAACTATGTAATGTGCATCGAGCAATTCCAGGTCTCTGGCCTGAGTTGCAGAATTACAGCTTACATACACAATACGTTGGGGCAAGATACCTATTATTTGCTCAATTACATCTTTATGCATCCCATCCCGGGGAGGATCTGTTATGATCACATCCGGCTTCCCATGTTCTTTGATGAAATCTCTCGTAAATACCTTTCTCATATCCCCGGCAAAGAAACTGGTATTTTCAATATTGTTCCTCAGGGCATTTTGTTTTGCATCTTCAATGGCCACCGGCACCGCTTCGATCCCTACAACTTTCCCTGCCTTTGCTGCAATGAACTGGGCAATTGTACCGGTTCCCGTATACAGGTCATAAACGAGTTCATTTCCTGTTAATTGTGCAAAATCCCGTGTGATCTTATACAATTCATAGGCTTGTTTGGAATTGGTTTGATAGAAGGATTTGGCATTGATCTTAAAGTTAAGGCCTTCCATTTCTTCGAAAATATGGTCTCTTCCTGAATAACAAATTACTTCCTGATCATAAATGGTGTCGTTCCCTTTGGAATTGATCACATACTGCAGAGAAGTAATCTCAGGAAACTCTTCTGCAAGCCTGTCGAGCAAAAGTGTTCGTTTTTCAACATCTTCAGCAAAGAACTGAACCACGACCATCAATTCTCCCGTTGATGCGGTTCTTATCATTAAGGTGCGAAGTAATCCGTATTGTTCCCGGGTATTAAAGAAGGAGATATCATTTTTAGTGGCAAATTCCTTTACAAAATTTCTAATAGCATTGCTCGGATCCTGCTGAAGGTGACATTTCTTAATATCCAGGATCTTATCCCACATTCCGGGAATGTGAAAACCCAGCGCATTTTTATCTGCAAAATCCCTGTCGCTGTTTATTTCGTCCAGAGTTAGCCAGCGGCTGTCGCTAAAGGAAAATTCCATTTTATTTCGGTAGAAATATATGTCTTCACTCCCCAGAATGGGTGTAACAGGAGGTAATTCTATTTTTCCTATCCTTTTTAAGTTATTTTCGACTTCCTGTTGTTTGTAAAATAGTTGATGTTCGTAACCCATAAATTGCCATTTGCAACCTCCGCAGGTTCCAAAATGCTGACATACCGGCTCAACTCGTTTAACTGAATATTGGTGGAATTCAATGGCAGTACCTTCGTAAAACGACCTTTTCTTTTTCGTGGTCCTAATATCGGCTATATCTCCCGGAACGGCATTATTAATAAATACCACTTTTCCATCGGGCGCCTTTGCAATGCTTTTTCCTTTTGCACCTGCACCTACAATTTCTAACTTCTCAAAAACTATATTTTTATTCTTTCTTCGCATAGCGCAAAAATAGGACAATTGTAAAGATTTATTGAGCGCTGTATTATAAATTTCAGATAACATTTAGTAATTTGCGGCAAAGCAGAAAGGATGATTTCTCTCCTGTATTTATTCTGTTTTCACCGAAGCACCAAAGAAGGAATAGATTGAAAAACAATAAAAAATTTAATATGCAATTAGAAAAGATTACAACATCACAGCAAGCCATTGAAATGGAAGACAAGCACGGAGCACATAATTATCATCCATTGCCTGTAGTGCTTTCAAAAGGAGAAGGAGTTTATGTATGGGATGTTGAAGGTAAAAAATACTATGATTTTCTTTCTGCCTATTCTGCAGTAAATCAAGGGCATTGCCATCCAAAAATTGTAAATGCAATGCACGAGCAGGCATCAAAGTTGGCTCTTACTTCCAGGGCTTTTTACAATGACGTTCTTGGACCTTACGAAAAATTTGCCACAGAATATTTTAAGTTTGATAAGATCCTGCCTATGAATACCGGTGCAGAAGCTGTTGAAACAGCAATTAAGATCGCACGAAAATGGGCTTATGAAAAAAAAGGAGTAGAGGAGAAGGAAGCACAGATAATTGTATGTGAAAATAATTTCCACGGAAGAACAACCACGGTAATTTCCTTCTCAAATGATGAAAATGCCCGCAAGAATTTTGGGCCCTATACACCCGGATTTATTAAAATTCCCTACAATGATATTGATGCTCTGGAAAATGCCATTATGGAAAATAAAAATATTGCCGGATTTTTAGTAGAACCTATACAGGGAGAAGCGGGAGTATACACCCCGGCCGATGATTACATGAAAAGGGCGAAAGATATCTGTACCAAAAATAATGTGCTTTTTATTGCAGATGAGATCCAGACAGGGATAGCCAGAACCGGTGCTTTACTTGCTGTATGTGGAGATTGCACCTGTGAAAACCATTGCGAGCGACAAGAAACCTATACCAGGCCTGACCTGTTGATTTTAGGAAAAGCACTATCAGGAGGGAATTATCCTGTTTCTGCTGTTTTGGCTGATAATGAGGTCATGAATGTTATCAAACCAGGACAACATGGCTCTACCTTTGGAGGGAATCCGGTTGCAGGAGCAACTGCAGTGGCTGCGCTTCAAGTAGTGAGCGAGGAACACCTTATTCAGAATGCCAGAAAATTGGGGAATCTCTTCAGAAGAAAAATGAATGACTATATAAGAAATTCAAATATTGTAAACCTGGTAAGAGGTAGAGGTTTATTGAATGCCATTGTTATAAATGATTCTGAAGACAGTTCTACTGCCTGGGATATTTGTATGGCCTTAAAAGAAAATGGCCTTCTGGCTAAGCCAACCCACGGAAATATAATTCGGTTTGCACCGCCTCTTGTGATGAACGAAGAGCAACTGATGGAGTGTGTAGAGATCATTACCAAAACTTTAAAGGATTTCGAAAAATAGAGATACCTTATTTTAAACAAAAGGCTGTCTGAACTTAATTTCAGGCAGCCTTTTTTGATATTCGATAAAATAACAATAGATGCCAGATCCTGAATTCATAGCCTATCTTGAAGATTTACTCACTCCAAGGAGAAAAGAGTTATTTAATAAAGTGCTAGAACTGCGAACCAACCATTTTACTGTAGCCACAGAAGATGTGTACCAGTTGCACAATACCAGTGCGGTGATAAGGAGTTGTGATGTGTTTGGGATCCAGAACATTCACGTTATCGAGGAACGAAACAGAAGAAAGATCGACAGGGAGATTGCAATGGGAGCACAAAAGTGGGTTACCCTTAACAGATATCATTCCAGTGAAGAGTGTATTGATTCCCTTAAGGAAAAAGGATATCAGATTGTTGCTACCATGCCACATGGAAATGCCGTAAACCTGGCAGATTTTGATATTTCCAAACCATCGGCAATATTCTTTGGAACTGAGCAGGATGGCCTTTCATCGCAGATGGTAAGCAGGGCAGACCAGTTTTTAAAAATTCCTATGGCCGGTTTTACAGACAGTTTAAATATTTCGGTTTCTGCGGCAATAATATTACAACAGCTTACCCAAAAATTAAGAAATAGTAATATTTCCTGGGAATTGCCTGAAAGTCAGAAAAATGCCATTAAATTTGAATGGTTGAGTAAAAATTTTAAAAATATGCCTGAATTAATGAAAAGGTTTCAGAATAACGGTTAATTAACTATTTTTACTATTCCCTAACAAAATTAGATGACATTAGTTTTTTACATTTTTATTGCCATAATCACTTTTTTCGCCTTTCTCCACGCGTGGGCCAGAAAAGAATTTGATATCAGCAGGACTGTGGTGATAAATCGTCCTAAAGAAGAGGTTTTTAATTTTGTAAGACAATTAAAAAAGGAACATCTCTGGATGCCATGGTTTAAAATTGAGTATAATGGGGTTCTGAAGTATGACGGTGAAGATGGGAAAATGGATGCCTTACTATATTGGAAAGGCCACAAACATTTTTATGAAGGTACTCAAAAAATAGTTAAACTAAATCAGGGGAAGATCATAGAGACCCGGCTTTTGCTGGTGAGACCTTTTAGGTTGGTTCTTTTGGAATATAAAGGACTAAAGGAAATTGACGAAAACAGAACAAAAATGGTTTGGGGTATAAGAGGAGGTCTCGCCTTTCCTCTTTCAGTCATGGCTCTTATTCATCCTGTAGACAAAGCTTATGGGAAAGACCTTGAAATGGGATTGAAAAATATTAAAAGCATTTTGGAAGCCAAGAATGAAAAATCTCCTGTGGCCTCTGGTATTCCTAAGTAAATTTCTACCGCCTTAGTACTTTGTATTCTTCGTAACATCCGCTTATCGCGTCAAGTATTTGAAGATCATTGGCACTCCGCATAAAGTCGTTTGAGTAGTTACACCGGGCCAGGATTTCATCAATATCTATCTGCGATATCTGAAGTACGGCCGCCAAAGTTTGCCGGTCATATTTGTTTTGAAGCAGCGTCCTGATTTCATCATCAGCTTTCATTTGCCTCAATTTCTTCATCTGTTTTGGCTTGGTACCAAAAATGTTATACAGGGCATCGGCTGGATTAAAAATGGCCCCAAGGAGGTTTCCTGCCGCTGAAGGAGAACTATTTCCCGCCTCATAACCTACATCAAGTCCTGAAATACTGTATCTGTAGTTTTCGTAAATAGGGATGTTTTTCGCATCAATTTCCAAATATCCTGTAAGTTGTATGGGTTTCACCACCACTTCTTCCAGTGCGATACCTATTTCGGTCATTTTCACTTTTACAGATCCATATTTTAACCAGTCATTGGTGACCCTTACCTGGATGGTCTTAAAACCCAAGTAGGAAAAATAGAGCGTGTCATTAACTTCCGCAATAATTTCAAAATATCCTTCGCTGTCGGTGGTAGTTCCTTTTACCTGATTAAGGTTTACAAGGTTTACGTTTTCCAGCGCCTTATCATTAGCAGCATTTTCAACCCTACCTGAAACTATGGTAGGCTCTTGCGCAAAACTGCTGATGGCTAAAAATAATGAAAATATAAGGGTAGTATATAATCTCATATGGTGATATAAAAATAGGGATATATTTGTTATAGTAAATACTATACCAAACTTACCCCTATAGTTTGCTTTTTTTATGATCGTCTGGATTTCCTTCTATTAACGGAACTTTCTATATTCCTTTTTCTACCTCCGTCTCTTCCGGATGGTTTATCTCCTCCTTCAGAAGATCTTCTTCTGCCACCCCCATCAGAGGAACCACCTGAACCTGAAGATCTGCGGTTAAAGCCGCCATCTGATCCGGAGCCTGATGATCTACGACCTCCGCCGCCACCTTCACCTCTTGGTTTGCGGCTTCTGCCGGAAGATCTTCCGCCACCGCCGCCATCCTGGGATACTTCAACGCTAATGCGTCTTCCCTGATGCTGAAAATTTTCAAAAGTTGAAAGAACCTTATCGGCTATTTCAGAATTTGTGTTGAAGAAAGAGAAACTTTCCTTAACATCTACTCTAAATACATCATCTCTTCCAAGATCAAGCGTTGCTTTCAAAAAGTCTTTTAATGTCATCCAGTCAAAATCATCCTTGGTTCCCACATTTATAAAGAAACGTGAACTGTCTCCACCACCTGATCCTGCAGAGCTTTCATCTCTTGATGAGACTTTGGCATTAAGATCTGATGAATTTTTATAATAGTTAAAGAAGCGGGTAAATTCAACAGAAAACACTTTTTTAATAAGTTCTTCTTTAGAGAAATCCTGAAGGTATTCTTCAATACCGGGTAGGTAAGGATCTATGTCATGATTGATCTCTGTATTCTTAATTTGATTGGCCAAATGGTAAAGCTGCACTCTGCAGATCTCCATTCCATCCGGAATTTCTTTTTTCTCAAAAGGTTGCTTAATGATACGCTCAATACTTTTGATCTTCCGCACTTCACTTTTTGATACGATCACCATAGAAACTCCACTTTTCCCAGCACGTCCGGTTCTACCGCTACGGTGAGTGTAGATTTCGGGTTCATCTGGCAACTGGTAGTGAATTACGTGAGTAATATCTTCCACGTCAATTCCACGGGCAGCAACATCTGTTGCCACTAACATCTGGATCTGACGGCTTCTAAAGCTTTTCATCACCAAATCTCTCTGGTTCTGGCTAAGGTCCCCATGTAAGGCGGCTGCATTGTAGCCATCCTCAATAAGTTGTTCGGCTACTTTTTGAGTATCCCGCTTGGTTCTGCAAAAGATCACGGAGAAAATATCAGGATTTGCATCAGCCAGGCGTTTAAGAGCCGAATAACGGTCTCTGGAATTCACAGCATAATACTCGTGAGAAACATTCGCTGTTCCCTGATTTTTAGTTCCCACAGTGATCTCAACCGGAGTGCGCATAAATTTCTTAGCGATGGTTGACACTTCTTTAGGCATAGTAGCCGAAAATAACCAGGTATTTTTCTCTTTAGGAGTATGCGATAAAATTGCAGTAATATCTTCAAAGAATCCCATGTTCAGCATCTCATCAGCCTCATCAAGAATGCAAAATTCAATTTTGGATATATCAACCAACCTGCGGTTGATCATATCCTGCATTCTTCCGGGAGTTGCAACTATAATTTGTGCTCCTCGTTGGATTAGCTTTGATTGATCGGTAATACTGGCTCCTCCGTAAACTGCAACTGTGTGCAATCCCGGAGTATGTTTAGCGTAATTTTTAAGCTCATTGGTAATTTGCAAACACAATTCCCGGGTAGGGGAAAGAATTAATCCTTGAGTATGCTTACTGTTAGCGTTGATCTTTTGAATGAGTGGAAAACCAAAAGCTGCGGTTTTTCCGGTACCGGTTTGTGCAAGTGCCACCATATCGGTGTCTTTTTGCAATAGAATAGGGATCGCTTTTTCCTGTACTTCACTCGGGGTTTCGAAGCCCATTTCTTCAATTGCCTTGAGTATTGCAGGGTTTAATCCTAATTGTTCAAATTTATTCATATAAAATTTTAATAAGTTGCAAAGGTAAGCATTAGTTTACAGCTTATTGTACAATTTTGACAGGAAAAAATCAGGTCATTGGGAGAGGTAATCTATCAGATCCCGAAGGGCAATTCCGCGGTGGCTTATCGTGGATTTTTCGTCCAGATCCATTTGTGCAAATGTTCTGTTACTTCCCATGGGCTGAAAAACAGGGTCGTAGCCAAAACCTTTCTCTCCTCTTCTTTCCTTTGTAATGCTTCCTTTGCAGGTACCCATAAATAAATGCTGGTGCTCTTCCAGGTTTAGCGCGATGACTGTTTTGAATTGTGCTGCCCTGTTTTCCTGATCTTCAAGTTCAGAAAGCAATTTATCAATATTATCCTCTGCATTTTTTCCTTCCCCTGCATAACGCGCAGAAAGTACTCCCGGTGCCCCGTTTAAAGCAGCAACTTCAAGGCCGGTATCATCGGCAAAACAATCTAACTTATAGTTGTCTTTTACGAAATTGGCTTTAATGATGGCATTACCTTCTATAGTTTCTGCAGTTTCGGGAATTTCATCATAACATCCAATATCATCCAGGGATAATAGTTTAATTGTGGAGGGCATTAAAGCCTGTACCTCTTTAAGTTTGTTTAAATTATGGGTGGCAAATACAAGGTTCATTTTCAGGGGAATTTATCTGTGGTGGTAAGGTTCGTTCTTTAATATGGTATATGCCCGGTATAATTGTTCAATAAAGAACAAGCGTACCATTTGATGAGAAAAAGTCATTTTTGACAAGGATAGTTTAGCATCGGCCCGCATATAAACATCCTCAGAGAACCCATAGGGTCCTCCAATAATGAAAATTAATTGTTTTATTCCGCTGTTCATTCTCTTCTGAAGGAAAACCGAAAATTCTTCTGAAGAATATTGTTTGCCGTTTTCATCCAGGAGCACTACAAAATCTGAAGCTGATATCTTGTTGAGCAGTAATTCCCCTTCCTTTTGTTTTTGCTGGTTCTCATCAAGGTTTTTTGAATTTTTAATATCGGGAATGAGTTCCACATCAACTTTATTGTAGAACTGAAGTCGTTTTATATATACTTCAGTTAAGGCTTGAAGTGAGGGATCGTCGGTTTTACCTATCCCAAGTAATTTTATGGTCATTTTAGTCAGACTTTGCTACATTTACAAAAATAAGTAATGCAATGATCTCACAAGCACAATTTGAAAAGGAAATTGAAATTATTATCTCCAATGCGGTAAGGGAAGATGTAGGGGAAGGAGATCATAGTTCGCTTGCCTGTATTCCTGAAAATGCAAGGGGCAGGGCAAAACTGCTAGTTAAAGATAACGGTATAATTGCAGGGGTAGATTTCGCAAAGATGGTTTTTAATATTATCGATCCTGAACTTAAGGTGGAGACTTTGATTGAAGATGGCGGAGAAGTAAAAAAGTGGGACGTGGTATTTTATGTGGAAGGTTATTCCCAATCTATTTTAAAAGCAGAAAGAATAGTATTGAACGGAATGCAAAGAATGAGTGCAATTGCTACCAAGACTAAAGAATTTGTACATAAGCTCGAAGGAACCAAAACCAAGATCCTCGACACCCGGAAAACCACTCCGGGAATTAGGGCGCTTGAAAAGTGGGCGGTAAAGATAGGGGGAGGAGAAAACCACAGATTTGGTTTGTTTGATATGATCATGCTTAAGGATAATCATATAGATTTTGCCGGTGGCATAACTTCTGCAATTGAAAAAACAAAACAATATTTAAAGGAAAACAACCTGGCCCTAAAGATCGTTGTGGAAGCCAGGGATATGGAAGAGGTTAAGGAAATTCTAAGCTGTGACGGAATTTACCGGATCCTGATAGATAATTTTAATTATGAGGAGACAAGAGCAGCAGTTGAGCTTATTGATCACAGAGTTTTGACTGAATCCAGCGGAGGAATTACCCTTGAGACGGTGAGAAAATTTGCCGAATGTGGGGTTGATTATGTTTCCAGTGGAGCTCTAACCCATTCCATTTCAAATATGGATCTAAGCCTTAAAGCAGTATAAATAGAAAAACTGAATGGGCACTAAAGAATCGCCAACATTTATAAAAAGGATTTCCAGAGGTTGGGAGAAAAAGACCCGAAAGATAATCCTTCCGGGTATGGATGGATTAACAGCTTATGACCTTTGGGTAATATATTCCGGGGGAATCATAGAGGGAACTTTTTCTACAAGGGCCAGTGCTATTGCTTTCAGTTTTTTTATGGCAATTTTTCCATTTTTAATTTTCATACTTAACCTTATACCTTTTATATCCTTTATTGATGATTTTCAAATTGAGTTCCTAATCTTTATGGACTCATCATTACCTCCCACCACTTACGAGCTTTTCGAAGAAATTTTTCTGGACATTGCAAACAACCCAAGGGGAGGGTTGCTTTCCTTAACTTTCGTGCTTTCCATCTTTTTAATGACCAATGGGATAAATGCGATTTTCACCGGATTTGAATTTTCTTATCATACCCACGTGAACCGTTCTATAGTGCGACAATACTTTGTGGCTGTGGGGGTTTCAATTATCATGGCATTGTTGTTGCTTCTTACTGTGATTCTGGGAGTTTATCTCACTTATGCTGTTGATGATCTCACAAGCCTGGGGCTGCTGTTTGATAATGTTTTTACAGCACAACTTGTTACTTATAGTGTTTTTATATTATTGGTTTATTTTGCGGTAGCAACCCTTTATTATTTTGGGACCCGGGAAGGAAGGTTATCAAGATTTTTTTCAGTAGGAGCTTTGTTTACAACACTTTTGATCATTTTAACAACATTTCTATTTGGAATATATATCAATAATTTTTCTTCCTACAACGAATTGTACGGGTCTATAGGAGCATTATTGGTACTGATGGTATATATTTGGTTAAATTCTAATATACTTTTACTAGGCTTTGAGTTAAATGCCTCATTAATAAAATTAAAAAGAAATTTTAAATAATAACCCTAAACTAAATTTATGAAAAAAGTACTTTTCTTATTTTTTGCAATGATTTTTATAGCAGTTGCCCCGGCTCAGACTAAAGCGGGAGGAGTTACCATACCAAATACCGTAAGTTTTGAAGGTCAAAAATTGATACTGAATGGAGTAGGGGTAAGAGAGAAATTCTGGATGGATATGTATGCAGGTGCCCTTTATTTAAATTCCAAAAAATCAGATGCCAAAACAATTATTTCGGCAAATGAACCTATGGCCATAAAAATTCACATTGTTTCCAAGTTGATAAGCAGTGACAAAATGATAGATGCTGTTAATGAAGGTTTTGAAAGCAGTACTAATGGCAATGTTGCTCCTATAGCTGCGGAAGCTGAGAAATTTAAGAACTTCTTTAAGGAGGAAATTAGCCAGAATGATATTTTTGATATTGTATACCTTCCCTCACGCGGAGTAGTTGTTTACAAGAATGGAACTGAAAAAGGAGTGATCAAAGGTCAGGAGTTTAAAAAAGCCTTATTTGGGATCTGGTTGTCTGATAATCCTGCCGATAAAAAATTAAAATCGGGAATGTTGGGCAAATAATGTTGTTGAGTTACAACCCCCCTGTATGCTAACTTAAAAATTGCCCGATGAAGATGAAAAACACGTTGTTCCTTATACTGTTCCTTACAGGTTATGCTTTTCAGGCTCAAACTATTTTTGGGAAATGGAAGACTATAAACGAAGAGACCGGTAAACCCAATTCTATCATAGAAATTTATGAAGATGATGGAGTAGTGAACGGAAAGGTAGTAAGGATCCTCAAGGATTCAGATAAAGACCTGCTTTGCAATAATTGCGCAGGAGATCTAAAAGACCAGCCTATTGAAGGCCTTGAACTTATGAGAGGCCTTGAAAAAAGCGGAAAAGAATATGCCGGAGGTGTTATAACCGATCCCAAGACCGGAAAAGAATACAAAGTAAAAATTTGGGTAGATGAAACCAATCCCGACAGATTGAAAGTAAGAGGCTACATAGCTTTCTTCTTCAGGACCGAAACCTGGCACCGGTCAAAATAATTTATAGAAATTTTATAAAAGCCATTCTTAATTTTAAGGATGGTTTTTTATTTGCCCTGAAAAGAAGTTTAAATTTGTTATTAACTTAATCCCGGTTATGAGTTTTTTTATCAATGTCATTCTACCTCTTCCTTTAGAAAAACATTTTACTTATGAAGTAACCCGGGAAGAGGCCGAATTTTTAAAACCGGGAATGAGAGTTGCTGTTCCTTTTGGAAAAACAAAGATATATACGGGAATAGTAGCAAAGATCCACCAAACAGCACCGGAAGTATATGAGGCTAAACCTATTGAGCAAATACTTGATGAATCTTCCCTGGTAACTGGTATCCAACTGGAATTCTGGAGTTGGATCGCCAAATATTATATGTGTGCTGAAGGAGAGGTTTTACGCGCAGCCTTGCCCAGTGGTTTTTTGCTGGAAAGTGAAACTATGGTCCAACTTTCTACTAACCCAGACATTGATGAAAAAAACCTAAGCGATCATGAATACCTGATTTATGAAGCTTTACAAACCCAGTCTTCATTAAAGATCCAGGAGATCATGCAGTTACTGGATAAAAAAACTGTGCTACCGGTTATTAATAAACTTGTTGCTAAAAATATTGTGGTCGTAAATCAGGAGATATTTGAGCAATATAAACCCAAATTGATCCGGTTCGTAAAGCTTGAAGACAAATATAAAACAGAAGATGAAATGCATCGGCTCCTGGATGAATTGAGTAAGGCACCAAAGCAGCGAGATGCAGTATTGACCTGGTTTCACTTGCATGCCCAATCTAAAAAACCAATTAAATTGAAGGATCTGTCCCATGCCAGCGGGGCTTCATCCGCAATTATAAAGACATTAATTGATAAGCAGATATTTTCAGAATATCACCTGCAAACAGATAGGGTGCAATTTGATCTTGATGAAGCTGATAGCAGTCTGGAACTAAACAACTGGCAACAAGAGGCACTGGAGGAGATAGAAAATGTATTTAGCGAAGGCGAAGTTTGTTTACTGCACGGGGTTACATCATCAGGGAAAACAGAGATCTATATTAAATTGATAGAGAAAGTGATTGCTGAAGGAAAACAGGTTCTTTATCTGCTTCCGGAAATTGCATTAACCTCTCAACTCGTCAACAGGCTTCAGGCATTTTTTGGCGATCAGGTGCTGGTATACCACAGCAAATATTCAGTTAACGAAAGAATGGAAGTGTATAATCATGTGCTGGGTGATGATCTAAAAGCCAGGATTGTTTTGGGAGCCAGATCTTCTTTGTTCCTGCCATTCAAGGAGCTGGGTTTGATCGTTGTTGATGAGGAACACGAAACGACCTTTAAACAATTTGATCCTGCGCCGCGATATAATGCCAGGGATGCTGCTGTTGTACTCGCTAATATGCATAAGGCCCAATTGATCTTAGGTTCTGCAACCCCTTCTTTAGAATCTTACTATAACGCAACTCATAACAAATACAGGCTGGTATCCCTAAAACATCGCTACGGTAATGTGCTGATGCCTGAAATAGAAATTGTGGATATCAAGGAAAAGTACCGGAAAAAACAAATGACCGGCCATTTTTCTGATCGTTTGCTGGAGGAAATAAAAACTACTCTTGAACTTGGGGAGCAGGTAATACTTTTTCAGAACAGGAGAGGTTATTCTCCTATCCTTGAATGTACAACCTGCGGCCATTCTCCCCAGTGCCCTAATTGTGATGTTAGCTTAACCTTCCATAACTTCAGCAATCAACTGCGGTGTCACTATTGCGGCTACCATATGGCGATGCAACAAAAGTGTATGGCCTGTGACAGTGTGGACCTAACAACTAAAGGTTTTGGAACGGAACAAATAGAAACTGAGCTCAAGGCATTATTGCCGGATGCTAAAATAGACCGGATGGATTTTGACACAACCCGCGGAAAACACGGGCATCAAAAGATCATTACCGCCTTTGAACAGGAGACTATAGATATCTTAGTTGGAACACAAATGCTTAGTAAGGGCCTTGATTTTCGAAAAGTAAGACTGGTTGGGATCATGAATGCAGATACGCTTTTAAATTTTCCGGATTTCAGAGCACACGAGCGCAGTTTTCAGTTAATGTTACAGGTGGCCGGCAGGGCAGGAAGAACTCAGAACAGGGGTAGGGTACTTATTCAAACCTACAACCCGCATCACCAAATAGTTAAACAGGTTTCTGTTAATGATTATGAAGAAATGTCCAAGGAACAACTGGAGGACAGGTACCAGTATAAATATCCGCCTTTCTATAAACTCATAAAATTCACGCTCAAAAGCAGAGATTATTCCAGGACAAATGAGGCAGCAGAATGGGTTGCGAAAGGCCTTCAGAATGTATTTAAAGAAAATGTTCTGGGCCCGGAGTTTCCGCCGGTGGCCAGAATAAGAAATGAATATTATAAGAATATCCTTCTGAAAATTCCGCCTCAGCAATCTTTGGGAAAAACAAAAAGTTACGTAGAGAAGATCCTTTCCAGTTTTAAATCTATAGGTGCGTACAGGAATGTGAGGGTAATTGTTAACGTAGATCCATATTAAAGGAAAGTTAGCCTGTTCAAGCCCAGTCACTTTTTTGCAAAAAAAATTCGGCCTTAGGGTGCCGAATAAAAATTACCGGAATACCGGTTACCTGGAGTCGTTGAATTTTTATTCCTGCATTGCACTCAAAGCTTCAATTAAATTGCTTTTTTTATGCCTGCTAAGCGGAATTTGCTGTTTATCGATCTCAATGTTCTTACTGTTATACCTTTCAACCTTTTCCAGGTTTACAATATAAGATTTGTGGATCCTTAAAAACTGCTCAGACGGAAGCTGGTTTTCAAAAGATTTCATCGTGGCCAGTACCACAAATGTATCCTTCTCTGTTACAAATTTTACGTAATCACCTAAGGCTTCGATGTATTTTAATTTATTTAAAAAGACTTTTCGATTTTTGAGATTGCTTTTAACAAAGATGAAGTTCTCATCTTCAATAGGAGTTCCGTTGGTCTTTAAATTGTGAAGGTTGATCGCTTTGCTTACTGCATTGTTAAAGCGTTCTCTGTTTACCGGCTTGTGGATATAATCTACTGCATCATAATCAAAAGCTTTAAAAGCATATTTGGTTTTCCCGGTAACAAAGATGATCTGAGGTTTATTGGGTAGGTCGTCCAGCAATTCAAAACCGGTTAAGATTGGCATTTCGATATCAAGGAAAATAAGATCTACTTCTGTATCCAGAAGGCCGTTCTTTGTTTCTATCGCGTTGTTGTACTCTGCTACTAATTTTAAATTAGGATGATCTTTAATAAGTTTTACAATTGATAGGCGTTGTAAACTTGAATCATCAACCACAGCACATTTGAGTAGTGTTTCTTCCACGGGAAAATGTTAAGTGTAAACGGTTAGGTGTAAACAATATTAATCATAAAATTTTATTAAAACAAGCTTAATTGGAATTTCATCGATAATAAATGTACTTTGACGTGCAACAAAGGCTTTGCAGTTATAAAAAAATATGTTACTTTTGCAGCCAATTTAATTTAAATCATATTTTTATGAATCATTATGAAACTGTTTTCATCTTGAATCCCGTTTTATCTGATGAACAGATAAAGGAAACAGTAAAGAAGTATGAAGATTTTCTTGTTTCTAACGGAGCCGAGATGGTATCTAAAGAAGACTGGGGGCTTAAAAAGCTTGCTTACCCCATTCAACACAAAAAGAGTGGCTTCTACCACTTATTTGAATTTAAAGCTCCAGGAGAGGCTATTAACCCTCTGGAAGTAGAATTTAGAAGAGAGGAACGTATGATGCGTTACCTTACTGTAAGGTTGGATAAGCATGCTATCGCCTGGGCAGAGAAGAGAAGAAACAGAAACAAAGAAAAAGCGTAGTTATGTCATCTATTGAACAACAAGCAAAAGGAAAAAAAGACGGAGAGATCAGGTATCTAACTCCTCTAAACATAGAGACCAACAAGACTAAAAAGTATTGTAGGTTTAAAAGATCCGGTATTAAATATATCGATTATAAAGATCCAGACTTTTTAATGAGTTTTGTAAACGAGCAGGGGAAATTATTACCCCGACGTTTAACAGGAACTTCTTTAAAATATCAGCGTAAAACGGCTGTTGCGGTTAAACGAGCGCGTCATTTAGCATTAATGCCGTATGTTGGCGATTTATTAAAATAACAAAGAGGCAATTATGGAATTGATACTTAAACAAGACGTTGAGAATTTAGGATTTAAAGATGATGTAGTGACTGTTAAAAACGGTTTTGCACGTAATTATCTTATCCCACAGGGTCATGCAGCTTTGGCAACCCCATCTGCAAAGAAAGCCCTTGCTGAAACTATTAAGCAACGCGCTTATAAAGAGCAAAAGAATATAGACGAAGCTAAGAAGCAAGCCGCTAAATTAAGTGGACTTGAACTTAAGCTAACTGCAAAAGCAGGTGGTGGAGACAAAATTTTTGGATCTGTAACTGATGCCGACCTGGCGGAAGCTTTATCTAAAGAAGGAATTGAATTAGAAAAGAAATACATCACTATCGCCGGTGGAAACATTAAGCGATTAGGTCAATATGAAGCAACTTTGCGTTTTCACCGTGAGGTTATTTCCAACTTCACTTTTGATGTAGTAGCTGAAGCTTAAGCTAAGAAAGAATAAAGTAAAAGCCTGCTCCCTGTGAGTAGGCTTTTCTATTTTTAACAAGCCTCCCTGTAAAATTTTTATAACATGAAATTTACCCGACTTACAAAAGAACAATTTGAGGAACTGCAGCAGGAATTCATTAATTTTCTTGCATCGCAATCTATAACAGCTAAGGAATGGGAGGAAATAAAAACCCTGAAACCGGAAGTAGCTGAAGAAGAACTGGATGTTTTTAGCGATCTTATTTGGGAAGGCGTGCTGGACAAGGTAACCCATCTTGAACATTTTTCACCACAACAAATATTTTTGTTTCACATCACTCAGGTTGAGATCCATCTTATAGGAATAAGGGTAGAAAATGAAGCGATAGATCTAACTTCCCGTGCCGGATATCAATGGCTGCAGAAGAACCTTATGGATGATGCTGTCAATCTATACACTTCTACAAAAGCATTAACCGATGACAGGAACAAAGATATTTTTGCATTGATCCAACAGGGAGCTTCAATAACCAAAGGTCAGCTTTTTGATTATTTCCAAAAGACCATTACTAAGTAATTAGCTATTCATAATGTAAGGATTCTACGGGGTCTTGTTTAGCAGCTTTGCTTGCAGGATAGCTGCCGGCCAGGATGGCAACAAGAATAGTTATCCCGGTGGCCCATAACATCGCCTTCCAGGGAGTAACAAAGTCAAAATTAGCAAGGGAAGAAACCCCAAAACCCACCAGGATACCCAGAAAAATTCCCAATAGTCCCCCAAATTGACCAATGATGAGGGTTTCCATAAAAAATTGCGTGGCAATGGTACTGCGTTTAGCTCCAAGCGCTTTCCGAATTCCTATTTCCCGGGTGCGTTCAGCAACAGAGACCAGCATGATATTCATAAGGGCTATGGATGAACCAAAAATAGTAATGATTGATATTATCCAGGCTGCCAAATTAAGATAGCCGGTTATTGAAAATATTTGGTTTATGAGATCATCGCTTTTTCCAATTCCAAAATTGTTCTCTTCAACGGGGTTTAATCCCCGTATGTTCCTAAAAGCCATAATAGCTTCGCTTTGTGCTCCTTCCAGCATTTCCTTGTTCTCCACCATAACACTCAAATTATAATTAATGTGGGCCTGGGTGAAAATGGATCGGGCGATTTCAATAGGTATTAAAACCCTTAGATCCTGGTTATTTCCAAAGGTTGAGCCTTTGGATTCTAAAATTCCTATTACCGTAAATTTTGCCCCCCTGATATTGATGGTTTTTTCAATAGGAGAAGTTCCCTTAAACAAGCCATCTGCAAAATCGGCTCCAAGGATAGCAACATTGTTGTTGTTCTGAATATCAAAGTAAGTAAATTCACGGCCTTCTTCAAGGGCCAGGCCGGCGTTGGGTAAATAAAATTCATTCACCCCCAGGACCGAAACTTCAGGGTCGGTTTTTTTATCCTCGTATTTTACTTCTGCAGAGGAAGTCCCTGTAAAGAATAGCGAAGTTTGAATTCCGGGATACTCAAACCCATCTTTAAATTCTTTGACTTCCCTATAGGAGATGATGGGGTTTATTTTAGGTTTCTCTCCACCACCTCTGGCTTGTGAATTAAACTCGTAGCGCTGCAGGTTAAAAGTATTTGCCCCCATGGATGCAAAATCACTGCTTATGGTGTTTTCTAAAGCGCTCACGGCACTTAAAATGCCTACAAGAGCAGTTATGCCAATTGCTATAATAAGGACGGTAAGAATGGTTCTGAGAATTTGACTTTTAATAGAATCAAAAGCTATTCTGATATTTTCCTTTAGAAGTGGGAACATAATTTAATTCGGTCAATATGTAAGTTAGACTAAGAAGGTGCCGGAATGTTACTTAAAAAAGGAAAATTGTTTGGGATAGGTTAAATTTTAGGATATTTGCACTTTTATTACCGGTGCAATTTGATCAGAAGTTTTAGCTGTTTTTCCAGTTCCACCGGTTCACAATCATTCACCACCAGAAATATCAACAATGGCACAAAAACCTTCTACTCCTAAAGGAACCAGGGACTTTACACCCGCAGAAGTAGCAAAACGGAATTATATATTTGACAAAATAAAATCCCAGTTTGAAAAATTTGGATTTCAGCCAATTGAAACCCCGAGTTTTGAGAATTCAGAAACCCTTATGGGAAAATATGGGGAAGAGGGTGATCGTCTAATTTTTAAGATCTTGAATTCCGGTGATTTTTTGAGCAAAGCTAATGAGGAAGCCTATAAAGAAAAAGACAGTTTAAAAATCACTTCTTCCATAAGTGAAAAAGCATTGCGCTATGACCTCACGGTACCCTTTGCGCGATATGTTGTTCAGCATCAAAGTGAGATTGAATTTCCTTTCAAAAGATACCAGATCCAACCCGTTTGGCGGGCAGACAGGCCGCAGAAAGGAAGGTTCAGAGAATTTTTTCAATGTGATGCAGATGTGGTTGGGAGTGAAAGTCTTTGGCAGGAGGTGGAGTTTGTTCAGCTTTATGATGCGGTTTTTTCTGAACTAGGTTTGGAAGGAGTTACTATTAAAATTAATAACCGAAAGATCTTATCAGGTTTTGCTGAAGTCATTGGGGAGCAGGATAGATTAATAGATTTCACAGTCGCTCTTGATAAGCTTGATAAGATAGGAGAAGAAGGAGTTAAAAAGGAAATGCGGGAAAAAGGTATTTCTGAGGTAGCTCTTGAGAAGATCCGGCCTATCTTTAGCCTGAAGGGCAGCTTTTCCGAAAAAACAGAGATTTTGAGCGGGATATTAAATTCTTCTGAAACAGGAAAGCAGGGAATTGAGGAGCTGAAATTTGTACATCGTGCCATCTCAGAACTTACATTAAAAACCGCGGCGCTTGAACTTGACGTTACGCTTGCCAGGGGGTTGAATTACTATACAGGGGCAATATTTGAAGTTGCCGCTCCGGAAAATGTACAAATGGGTTCTATAGGTGGGGGAGGCAGGTATGACGACCTCACTGGGATCTTTGGACTCAAAAACGTGAGTGGGGTAGGAATTTCTTTTGGTTTAGACCGCATTTACCTGGTGATGGAGGAATTGAGATTGTTTCCGGCAACAGTGACTCAAAACACTAAGATCCTTTTTATCAATTTTGGGGAAGCAGAAGCCTTATACGCCCTACGGGCTATTCAAAAATTAAGATCGACGGGAATTGCTGCAGAATTATATCCCGATGCTGCCAAGATGAAAAAACAAATGAATTACGCCAACAAAAGGGAAATTCCCTATGTAGTCTTAGCAGGGCCTGAAGAAGTGATGGCTCAACGCTATGGGTTAAAAAATATGATTTCCGGAGAGCAGGAGAAAGTTTCAATAGAAGATCTTGCAAAACATTTAAAATAAATTTTATTTCCTTGACTCAGATGTTATGGAATAAATAAGGCCAGGAAAATCCCGGCCTTATTTCATACTTTAAATAATTTTAGCCCCCGTATTGTTCCATCATTTCACGCTGCATTTCCTGGATCCCGTCCCATCCAAAGAGAACCAGCCCAACAATATTGGCTACTAGTGCAATACCACTTAAGATCATCCCAATTATTGCCAGAATTCTTCCGGTCTTCACATTTTGAAAACCTGTATACATTTCAGGATTGGCATTGTAGATCTCCGTGGCCCTTTTAGCCATTATGAGGGCAATGATCCCAAATACCAATCCCACGACACCCCAGCAGCAACATCCTACGATAGACAGGATTCCGAATACGAGAATGAGGGTTGCATTGGGGAGTTGTTGTCTTTCTGTTTCCATATTAAGTTTTAATTTTTCTTGGTTAGTTATTAGTTGTTTTTGGTTGTAAATCGATTAATCATTAAGTGAAAAAATAAAACATCTTGACAAGATAATTACCCAGGATAACCCCTGCTGTTAAAAGGATCAGGCCGATCTTAATAAGATAATCAAATTTGAATTTCAGGAACAGGTTTACCAGTACGAACCCCAATAAACCCAGAAGCGGATAAATGGCCGGAAACATTGCAAATGCAGCTGCAAACTCCCCATTGAAAAGCAGGACCATTGCTCTCTGGCCTCCGCAGCCATAGCAGTCCATTCCAAAAATTTCTTTATTTAGGCAGGGAAGCAGGAATTCTTCCATATCATTTTTGTTAATTCTTTGAAATTATAACTTTTTTGGAAATTACCGTACCTTCTGCAGACAAAATTTTGATTATGTAGATCCCTTTGCTTAAATTTTCTGTGGAAATTTCGTAATAATTCTGATCTTCCAAACCTGTAATTTCCCTGACCTTTCTCCCGGAGCTATCGTAAAGAAAAATACCTTCAGTTGAAGAATTAGCGGGGGATTGTATCTCGGTTCTATTCAAAGAATTGTTTTGGAAAATCTGATAAATATGAGGGTTTGCGATTTCAGGTTCCTGTGGAATAGTATCATCCTTTTCACCGGTACCGAACCTTATCCAAAACCTTTTTGAAAATTCTCCTTCAGGAAGAGAAAGGGTTACATCCTGACCTTTTAGATCATAATAAATTTCTGTTTCAGAATCATAGAGATAAAGGTTGGGCAGAATATTTTGAGAATGGGCCAGTTTAAATTTTATGTTTGTTTCTGAACCGGTGGATATTATTAATGGAGTTTCAATAAATTCAGAAGGATTAACGGCCGTAACATAAAAATCATGATCAATTTCCCAACCTGCATCGCTTTCAAGGGGAGAAAGATTTTTTGCATCCAATGCACGATCTGCTTCGGTGGTGGCTTGGGGGAGAAAGGCAAGTAATAATTCCCTAACATAAAGATCGTCAAATTCAACCTGGAGCCTTAAAAAAGGAAATTCATCTTCAGTAAAATTTTCCGGTATTTTGAACTGGGAGTTTTCGGAGTTTTCTTTTGCAAAGACCCGGTAGCTGTTTTTAAATAATATATCTCCATCTTTTAAACCCTCTACTATGAAACCCTGGGCTACAGGACAAAATTTTCGGGCGTAACTATTTCCTGTAGATCCTGTTTCTGAACCAGGTATTCCCTCGTTGTCATATTTTCTAAAAACAGCAGGAACATATCCCTCATTTCCCAACCCGGGAGAATATGCTCCATAGCCACCTTCATAATCCTGCAGATAATGAGAAGGAACCGATTGCGAATCCCAGAAATAGGCAATCCCGGTGGTGCTGATATTTTCTTCAAGAAACCGGTCCAGATCCAAAGCAGATGGGTATGGATTTCCCACCAACTTTATCTCTTTTGTTTTAATATTTAAGGAATAACTTCCTGTGTTAGGTAACCCCCTAAAGTCATATCGCTGCTCATTGCCCGGATTATTGGCTACATCATACAAGATCACCTCCTTATTAATACCATCAACCCCTTTCATAGTAAAACCTTCTCCGGGAAGTAAGTTGAAATTATTAGCAAGGAAAACCCAATCGGCATATTCTTCACCGGCAAGTTTATATAACCACCTGCCTGCGATCTGTAACGGATTTGCCTTTCCGTTATATTCTGAACTTATTTGTGAATTCCGGCTATTGGTTTTGGAGATGGGTTCAAAGATCAAATTGCCGAAGGAAAGGTCTTCAGAAGTGATTTTAACAGGGGAACTCCAGTAGTTATAAGTATAAGCAGTGGCTTTTCCTTCCTGAAAGACAGATAATAATCCGTCACCTGAATTTGTAATGTTCTCATCCCCCTGAAGAAGTTGAGATTCATCCCGCAGGTAAATACTAGCCTTAGTGGAATTTCCCGGATTGATCTTCAAATTTATTTCCTTTTCAACAAAAAGTATTTGGTTCTGTACAAAAACATAGCTATCCTTATTTCCATTTGGCAAAACATGCAACTGGGAAAAACACCAAATTGGTAGAAAAAATAAGCTTATAACGTATATTTGTCTCATTGAAGCAAAGGCTTTTTTTAAAAGTAGCATTATTAATTTGAGGATTAAGTTAAAAAATATGCTTAAGTGCTAAAAATCGGTTAATTATGAATAAAAAAAATGGCCAGGTAATAAATACCATTTTAATTGTAATAGGAGGGGGATTATTGATTTACACTATTGCTGTTGAAGAGCCTCAGAAATATATCCAGATCATTGGGTTTGTTATTATTATGCTGGGTCTGTACAGGGCTACAAATCATTGGGTAGAGACCAAAGATGATCATAAAGAGGAACAGGGACAACAAGAACGGGAACAATGAAATTGGAATTAAACGATAAGGTAGAGGTTCTGGACGATGCGCTTAAAGGCCGGGTAGTGGCAATTCAAGGGGAAACAATTTCCATAGAAACTACTGAAGGATTTTCGCTGAATTATCACATATCTGAATTGGTAAAGACCAGTAATGAGCAAAATCGACTGATCTCAACATCCAATGTTGAAATCTCTGAAATCTTAAGGGAAAAACAATTACCCAAAAAACATAAGTCTCAAAGAGTTAAGCCTAAAGAGCGGAATGCGCCTCCTATGGAAATTGATCTTCATATTGAAAAACTTGTAAATTCTCACCGGGGAATGTCAAATTATGACATTTTAAACCTACAGATGGAAACGGCAAAAAGACAAATAGAATTTGCCGGCCGAAAACGAATACAAAAGATCGTATTCATTCATGGAGTTGGGGAAGGAGTTTTAAAAGCCGAACTTGACTTTTTGCTTGGGCGTTATGATAACCTGAAATTCTATGATGCCGATTATCAAAAATACGGGATAGGGGCAACAGAAGTTTATTTTTTCCAGAATCCCTGATCTTTTACGATTTTCAAAAAAGATCTATTAACCTTCATTATTATTGTCAGTATCATCTTCATCACCACCTTCATCTGTTGGTTCTAATACTACATCTACCTGACCAGAGGTAAAAGAACCCAGATTTTTTAAAGTAAACGATATCTCCTCGCCATCTCCCCCCAGGTTTCTTAATTGAAGGTTTTGAACCACTACATCTGATCTGTATCGAACCTTAATAATGTTATCTATAAGATTTCCGGGTTCGCCTGTATATCTTTGAGTAAAGTTCGGGTCCAGGTAACGGGGAGAGGTATTTTCATCATTTTGATTTCGGGCAGGATATAGATTGTCTTCCGTCACTTCCAGTCTTGTAAGAACTCCATCGCCATCATCATCGGGATCCAGATAATTGGGAATTCCATCCTCATCGGTATCAAGATATCCGTTGGCAGTAGGATCATCAGTATTTGCGTCTCTTTCTACGCTGGTTTCAACATTATCCCCGTCATCATCCCGGTCCAGATAATCAGGAATGCCATCTCCATCTGTATCCAGTCCTTCATCCATTCCTTCTTCTATTGAAGGTATGCCATCTCCATCATGATCTAAGACACCATCCCGGTTTAAAGTAGGTAATTGGCTGGTAGTAATAACTACTATTCCTCCCACACTTTCATACTCCTGCAGTACTGTAGGCGTTGCAGGTGGAATATCCCTACAAAAGTAATCGCCGGGAGCTTCGGGAACTTCAGCATTATAGGTTCGGTAAATGATACGGTTATTTCCGGAAAGAGGAATTTCAATAGGATTATCTGAAACCGTTAATACCTGATCTTCCTGGGTAAACAGGTTGTTGCTGAGTTCCATTGAAAGGGATTCAAAAACATTAAGATTGTTTGTATGATAGAGAACCTTCTCCCGTGTATTACTGCTGCACATGGTCAAATTCTCCTCATCAAAATCAAAGGTGGTCACAATGATCTCTCCGTCATCACAAGAAGTCAATAACATCACCAAAACAATTAACCCCAGATATAACCGCATAATGAACAATTTTAGCAAAAATAATCTTTTGTAATTTATTGAAGAGCATCGGCTTAATTATTTAATTTCTTTTATTTTTGTGGTCGATGAAAAAAGTATACTTAGACAGCGCAGCCACAACTCAAATGAGGGATGAGGTTATTGAAAAAATGATATCTGTAATGAAGGAAACCTACGGAAATCCTTCCTCTATCCATGCCTTTGGTAGATCCTCAAAATCCCTTATAGAAAACGCCAGGAAAACAGTTGCCGGTTATTTGAAGGTCTCTGCTTCAGAAATTATTTTCACTTCGGGAGGAACTGAAGCTGATAATCTCGCACTAAATTCTTCTGTTCGGGATCTGGGTGTAAAGCGGATCATTACCTCAAGGATCGAGCATCATGCAGTGTTATATACTGTTGATCAGTTAAAGCAATGTTTTAATATTGAGGTTGAATACGTCGATCTAAAAGAGACCGGTCAGGTTGATATTGAACACCTTAAAGCATTGCTTGAGGAATCTAATACCAAGACATTAGTGAGTCTAATGCACGTTAATAATGAAATAGGAAATGTGCTTGATATTAATGCTGTAGGAAATTTATGTAAAGAAAATAAGGCACTTTTTCATTGTGATATGGTGCAGTCAATAGGACATTTTAATGTAGATCTTTCTGCTGTACCCGTAGATTTCACGGCAGTAAGCGCTCATAAATTTCACGGGCCCAAAGGTGTTGGCTTTGCTTATATCAGGAAGAACAGCGGATTGCGACCTTTGATCTTCGGAGGCGAGCAGGAGCGGGGGCAAAGAGCGGGTACAGAGAGTGTTCATAATATCGTAGGCCTCGAGGAAGCATTAAAGATCGCTTATGCAAATTTGAAAGAGGAAAAGGAATATGTCACTGCCCTAAAAGCTCATTTTATAGAGACACTAAAAAAGGAGATACCGGGTGTAAAGTTTAATGGAGATTGTTTAAATGCTGAAACAAGTACGTATACCTTAATTAATGTTTGTCTTCCCGTAAGTAGTGAGAAGGCACTTATGCTTCTGTTTCAATTGGATCTTAAAGGAATTGCCTGTTCAAAAGGTAGTGCCTGCCAAAGTGGAAGTGACAAAGGTTCTCACGTTTTAAACGCCTTTCTTTCCCAAGAAGACCTGCAAAAACCCTCTCTGCGATTCTCATTTTCGCATTACAATACCAAAGAAGAAATTAATTATGTAGTTTCTGTTCTAAAGGATTTTGTTGAGTCTTAGGTCATTATTCGCTGATGCACAGGTATAATTTTTAACCTATTTCTGAGTTTTCGTTCTGAAAATTATAACCAGCTTCCGTTGTACCCGTATTTCATTGTAAGGTCAATCTAGTTTTCTAAACCTACTTCCGGTTCAGAAACAGGTTGTTTTCTATTAAACGTAGCTTCATAAGTTTTGCTGTTGCCAACATTATCTGTCACAATTACTTTCAGCTGGTTCTCTGTATCTGTAACAATTCCATCACTAAAGTCGTGGGTAAGCGTGGCATTTTTGTATTCGTATTCCATAAGGATGAATTTTCCATTCACTGTAGCTCTAAAATCCTTAATACCTGAAAGGTCGTCTGAGATCTTCAGGACTAAATGAGAAGCATTCGAGATCCATTGGCCATTTTTAAAATTTACCGGAGCAATGGAAGGAGGCCTTACATCCCTGGCAAGGGTATAATTTCCAAAGGTCCTGACCCCGGTAGTAAATCGGGTCCCTTTTTTTGTTGTGGAATTATAGTACGGTCTGCCTCCGTATCCAAGACGTGCGATAAACATTTTCTCTCTATCTTCAGCAGTGTATTTGCTTGCATCAAAACCTACAGTAATATTACTGTGAATAGGGGTGTGATCCTTGTGTAGATAAACAGTATCTCCTTTAAACTTTATATCTAGGTAAGTGTCCTCATAGAGACTCCCCTTTGGTATATATACATCAATTCCGTTTTCTTCAACATTAAAAGCCTGATTGGCATTTATTGCATATTCAGTTTCTAGTGAATTCCTGGGCTGAAGATTTACCGGTTGCTTCCCTTCAATAGGTATACGTACAAGCCGCTCATTGCCCGCAAAATCCAGGACCTTGATACTATAGACATAGCTAAGGCTATCCTCAATATTGGCCCGACCTTTATTGGCCACATTGGTATAGATACTTAATGGGTTGTTATTACCTAAAAAGAGTTGAGTGACCCGGCTTCGGTTGGAACTGAAATATTCGTAATCTATCAATTGATTGAGGTGACGGGTTTCATTAAATGAAAACCTATCCATATTCATTTCAAATATTATATATCCGTTAAGGTTGGCAGTTATTTTGTATACACCATTATTATTAGCGGCTCCGTCCTGCTTGTCATAAGTAGAAATTCCAAAACCTATTTCTCCGCAGGCGTTGATCTGGTCAGTTTTAAAGGAACCATCTTTAAGCGGAATGAGACGCAAACGTTGGCGGTTAGCCGATCCATTAACATGAGCATCTTCCCCTAAAGGATAAACAAATAAGCTATTGATATTTGGAGGCTGGGTATCCTTGACATTTATTCCAAAAAGCTTGGGATTCATGGGCCTTTGCTGGCCGTCCCTTATTTCAAAATGGAGGTGAGGCCCACCGCTTCCTCCTGTATTCCCGCTTAATGCCACCAGGTCACCCTGGGTAACAGGAAGAACCCCTTCTTCAGGATATAGCTCCACTTCATAAGATTCCCTGGCGTATTGATGTTTCTTGATATATGCCTCAATTTCCGGTGAAAATTTCTTTAAATGGCCATAGACGGTAGTGTATCCGTTGGGGTGCTGAATATATAAAGCTTTTCCGTATCCGAAATGTGCCACATTAATTCTGCTTACATAGCCTGTAGCAGATGCTAAAATATTTAATCCTTCCCGTTGCTGGGTTTTAATATCCAATCCGCTGTGGAAGTGATTGGATCGTAATTCTCCAAAGGTTCCTGAGAGCACCAGGCCAACATCGAGAGGGCTGTGAAAATATTCTGTTGGAACTTTTGGTTGAGCCAGTAATCCAAAGGCTGAAAGGAATAGGGAAAGGGCAAATATCTTCTTCATTTTGTAGGTTTAGCGGCATTTTTTTGCGTGGGTAAAGATAAATAAACTTTTACTAAAAAATAACCCTCTGGATATGTGTAATCTACATTTATTTCCTGCAATTTTGAAAATAGATTTAAAAGTATTGGGAAATTTCAAGCGGTATGTTAACTTTGTAAGAATAAGTAGCACATTGAGCTTTTATGAGTGATTTGACAGAAATAGTTGATACCCTTGAAAATAGAATTAGTAAATTGCTCCATAAGTATGAAGCACTAAAACATTCTTATCAATCTGTTCAGGAGGAATTGACATCTTACAAACAGGAAAATTCACGCCTGGAAGAAGAAAAGCAACATTCCCTAAGTCAGGTCCAAACTTTAAAAGCAGCCAATGCGTTGCTTGGCAGTAATGAATTTAAAAAAGAGACTAAACTCAAAATAAACGGCCTAATACGGGAAATTGATCAATGTATTGTTCAATTATCAGAATAAAATATAATGGCAGACGCGCTTAAGATCAAATTATCAATTGCAGACAGGGTGTACCCTTTAACTATTCAAGCCCATCAGGAAGAGGGTTTGCGAAAGGCTGCAAAGAAGATTGAAGCGATGATCAAACAATTTGAGCAAAGTTATGCCGTTAGGGATAAGCAGGATGTACTGGCCATGTGTGCCTTACAATTTGCAGCCCAAACCGAGCAAAAAACAATAAATAATGCCGGCGAGGTGCAACAGGCAGAAGAGAGATTAAAAAATCTTAATGATCTTCTTCAGGAGCATTTAGCAACATAGTTCTTTTAAATAACATAAAGGTTTACTGCCTGTATTAGTGATTTTTTTTGATAAACTCAACATGCATTCTTTAAAAAGGGTGAGTTTTAGTTGTAAAAGCGAGCCGTCTTTGAGCGGATACTTGATCAGCTTGTTAGCCCTATACTTGTTTTAAGGAGTTTATACAAAACCTGAGCTAATACAGGCTTTTTTTTTACATCTAATTTAAATATATGGAGACAATTACTATAGTTACTATTATTATTTCAGTTATAATTGGCCTTGCAGTTGGGTTTGCAATTGCAAAAATTCTTGAAAGAAACAATGCATCAAAAGTAATTCAGCGTGCAAAAAAATCTGCTGCAGGAATTTTAAAAGAAGCTAAAACTGAAGCAGAGAGCATTAAAAAAGATAAAATACTTCAGGCAAAAGAGAAATTTATTGAACTAAAGAGTGAACATGAAAAGGTGATCCTTTCACGGGACAAAAAAATTGCTGATGCCGAAAAACGAATAAGAGATAAGGAAACAACTGTTTCTTCAGAACTGGCAAAAAACAAAAATCTGAACAAGGAGCTAGAGGAAAAGATCCTTGACTATAATAACAGAAACGAATACCTGGAGAAAAAACAACAGGAGGTTGATAAATTACACTTTAGTAAAATTCAGCAGCTTGAAGTGATCTCCGGTCTTTCTGCAGAAGAAGCCAAAGCCCAACTCACTGAATCCTTAAAGGATACAGCTAAGGCAGATGCCATGGCGCTTATTCAGGATACTATAGAAGAGGCCAAACTTACCGCACAAACTGAAGCCAAAAAAATAATTATCACCACCATACAACGAATTGGAACTGAAGAGGCTATAGACAACTGTGTATCGGTTTTCAACCTGGAAAGTGACGATGTGAAAGGTAGGATAATTGGGAGGGAAGGTAGAAATATCAGGGCCATTGAAGCCGCAACAGGTGTAGAGATCATTGTTGATGATACCCCCGAAGCCATTATTCTTTCCTGTTTTGATACTGTTAGAAGAGAAGTTGCGCGATTGTCCTTACATAAACTTGTAACAGACGGAAGAATTCACCCCGCCCGAATTGAGGAAGTGGTGAAGAAAACCCGGAAGTCTATTGATGAAGAGATTATTGATATTGGAAAACGTACAGTAATAGACCTGGGAATTCATGGATTACACCCGGAGTTGATCAAAACGGTAGGAAGAATGAAATACCGTTCTTCTTATGGGCAGAACTTACTGCAACACTCCAGGGAGGTGGCAAAATTATGTGGTGTAATGGCAGCAGAACTTGGCCTGAATACAAAACTTGCCAAAAGAGCGGGATTATTGCACGATATAGGAAAAGTGCCTGATACTGAAACTGAAATGCCTCACGCGCTTTTAGGAATGCAATGGGCTGAGAAATACGGAGAAAAACCTGAGGTATGTAATGCCATAGGAGCCCACCACGATGAAATTGAAATGACCTCTTTGCTTTCACCTATCATTCAGGTTTGTGATGCCATAAGCGGAGCAAGACCTGGTGCAAGAAGACAGGTTCTGGATTCATATATACAGCGATTAAAAGACCTCGAGGATATTGCCTTTGGGTTTGGAGGAGTTAAAAAAGCTTACGCTATTCAGGCAGGTAGAGAACTAAGGGTAATTGTGGAAAGCGAAAGAGTTACAGATGATAAAGCCGCTAATTTATCTTTCGAGATCTCACAAAAGATCCAGACAGATATGACTTATCCGGGGCAGGTAAAAGTTACCGTAATACGGGAAACGAGAGCGGTGAATATTGCAAAATAATTAAATAATTCTGTTATAGCATTTACCTTTTGAGTGCTGGTATAGCAAAGGAATAGATATAGATCAAAAAAAAAACCTCCAATTGGAGGTTTTTTTTAATAAATACTAAAGAATTACCTTTTCAATCATCAAAGATGTTTTCATAGGAATTTCCTTCAGTAACAAAAAATTTCCCGTTAATATACCGGAAGTGCCGGTCTAGTTCGGCAATTTTGGAAAGATCTTCCTCGGTGAGATCAAGGTTAGCACTTTCCAGGTTTTGCTTTATTCGTTTTGGATTTGTAGATTTTGGAATCACAGCAGTACCTCGTGAAAGATGCCATTTTATAAGCACCTGCGCAGGGGAGGCATCGTGTTTTTTGGCGATTTGATTTATTAATTCGTCTTCCAGCAGCGACGGCTCATTTTCGGCCTTCATAGAGCTTGATCTGTCTCCGCTTCCCAAAGGGGAATAACCAGTCATGTGAATTTTATTGGCTTTACAGAAATTCAACAAATCATCTTGTTGTAGGTAAGGATGTAATTCCACCTGATCCATTTCCGGTGGCTGGTTTGTTTTACCCAACAAATCTTTCAATTTCGGGATGCTGAAATTAGAGACCCCTATATGCTTTACCAGTCCTCTCTTTTTTGCCTCCACAAGTATATTCCAGGTTTCAATTATTGGTACTTCCTCCATGGATAAGTAGTCCTCGTCGCTTTTAGGAGATGCCACTCCGGGCTTAAAGGCAACCGGCCAATGGATAAGGTAGAGGTCCAGGTAATCCAACTGCAGATCATTTAAAGATTGTTCAAGTGCAGGTATTACGTCTTCTTTTTTATGTGCGTTATTCCACAATTTTGAGGTGATCCAGAGCTCTTCCCGCTTTACTTCTCCCTTTTTAAAAATTTCAGAAAAAGCTTCTCCTATTTCGGTTTCATTTCCATAAGTGGCCGCACAATCTATATGGCGATAACCTGCTTCAATTGCTAAGTGTACTGCTTTACCCACTTCTCCTTTTTCTGATTTCCAGGTTCCAAGTCCTATTGCGGGAAGTTCATCCCCATTGCTGAATTTTAAGGTTTGCATGATATTATTTTTCATGAATTTTCCTCAAGATAAAAGGAATAAGGAGGATGCCGACTATCAAATTTCTTTTTAGCACAAATTTAATAACTGCTTCGCGGGTGAAAATCTCGTATAACTCCACTTAAGTGACTTTTATCTACGTGCATATATATTTCGGTAGTTGTGATGCTTTCGTGTCCCAGCATCTGCTGGATTGCCCTTAGATCAGCTCCGTTTTCCAATAAGTGGGTGGCAAATGAGTGCCTGAAGGTATGCGGACTTATTTTCTTATTCAAATTTGCGGCTACAGCCAGATTCTTTACAATGGTAAATATCATGGCGCGGGTGAGCATATTGCCGCGTCGATTTAGAAATAATATATCTGTTGCTTTCTTTTGCACAGGAACTTCTGTTCGGGATTGTAGAAGGTATTCATTTATGTATTGCTGCGTTACGTCGCCAATAGGCACAAACCTTTCCTTGTTTCCTTTTCCGGTAACTTTAATAAACCCTTCCTTGAAGAAGAGGTCTGAAATTTTTAGTGTGGTTACTTCCGTTACCCTTAGGCCGCATCCATACAGGGTTTCAATGATAGCCCTGTTGCGTTCCCCTTCTTTGATTGACAGGTCTATAGAAGCTATAAGTGCGTCAATCTCCTGCAGTGAAAGGGTGTCGGGTAGTTTTCTTCCGGTCTTTGGAGTTTCAATTAACTCCATGGGGTTATCATTTCGATAGCCTTCAAAGATTAAATAATTAAAAAAACTTTTTAACCCGGAAATGATCCTCGCCTGGGATCGGGCGTTCAATATTCTGGCAACTTCATATATAAATTTCTGAAGGGTTTCATCAGTTATTAAGCCGGGAGAAATACTCATTTTATTAACCTCCAAATGGTTGATAAGTTTTGAAATGTCCAGGCTGTAATTCTTAACTGAATTCTCTGCCATGCCACGTTCAATAAGTAAGTAATTCTCAAAATCTTTTTTAGCATGTTGCCAGTTCATAGGTGAAGTTATTAACAATTTAATATCCTGTAATTAGTAAACCTTTATGCTGAGTTAAGGAGTTATTTAACAAATGTAGCCCTAAATTTGTAATCAAATTAAAAACAAAAGAAATGAAAAAATCAATTTTATTAGTAGCAATCGCTTTATTTGGATTTACTACAGTTAGCGCTCAGGAGTATGTGATGTTTGGTGCTAAAGGTGGTGTGAATTTTTCCTCCTTCTATGGAGATGGAGTACCGGCTTTTACAGATCATAAAGGAAGAACTTCTTTTCATTTAGGATTAGTGGCTGAAATCCCAATGTCTGAAAGATTTTCTATTCAACCAGAAGTTTTGTATTCAGGACAGGGTTATGACCTTGCTACTATAAGAGATGGAAGCAATGTTGAATATCAATTGGAATATATTAATGTTCCGGTTATAGCTAAATTTTATGTTTTTGAAGGTTTGGCTCTTGAAGCCGGACCACAGGTAGGTTTTCTGGTAAGCAGTGAAATTGACTACGATCCTTCCTCATTTAATGATGATAATTCTGTAGACCTGGATGAGGATCAGTTTAATAAAACAGATTTTAGTTTGGCTCTTGGAGCTTCTTACAAATTAAGAGGTGGACTATTTGTAAACGGAAGATATAACATTGGTCTTAGAGAAGTTTATGACGAAAGCATAGGAGCAGAAGCAAAACATTCTGTAGTTCAACTAGGACTTGGTTTTATGTTCTAAGAGAGCACCAAATTTTTTAAAAGCGGAAGTTTAATCTTCCGCTTTTTTTATGCCTGATAATCTGTATTATGTTGGCAATAAGTTAAGTATATTTCATTTTTCCGAAAAATTGGTTTAAATTGATGTATAAACCAAAAACGGGGAATTATGAAAAAATTATTATTATTGGCTTTCACGGCCTTATTTGGAGTGACATCTGCTTTTAGTCAGGATACCAACTATAGATTTGGAGTAAATGCCGGTAGCCCGGTTGGAAATTCAGGAGATTATACAACCTTTCAAGTGGGAGCAGATATTGCTTATGCTTACAGTTTTTTAAACACCATTGAATTGGGAGGATTGGTTGGATACAGCAATTTTCTTGGGGAAGATGGGTTTGATAATGTACAGTTTGTACCTCTGGCTCTTACCGGACGCACAACTCTGGCCACTTTTTTGGTTGGCGCAGATGTGGGTTATGCAGTGGGACTAGGCAACGGGGGAGGTTTTTACTTCCGGCCTAAAGTAGGTTACAATTTTCTGTTACTTTCAATAATAGCATCTTATTCTGAAGTAAGCAGGAGTGGTGATAATTTTTCATCGGTTAACCTGGGGGTTGAGATTGGTATTTAACTTTGTTATTTGCGCAAAAAAGCAGGTATAAGCCTGCTTTTTTTTATCCTTAATTTTAATACCTTTAGCCTATGAAATTAATAATAATTAATGGGCCTAATCTTAATCTTTTAGGTTCACGTGAACCGGAAACCTACGGGAAAGAAAGTTTTGAAGCGTATTTCTCCCAAATACAATTTCAGTTTCGGGAAATTGAATTATCTTTTTATCAAAGCAATATTGAGGGGGAGCTCATAGATGAGATCCAGAGAGCCGATAAAGAATTTGACGGAATTATTTTAAATGCTGCTGCATATACACATACTTCCATTGGGATTGGAGACGCTGTAAAAGCCATCTCAACTCCTGTTGTAGAAGTGCATATCTCCAATACTTTTTCAAGGGAAACTTTTCGTCATTCCTCGTACATTTCAGCCAATGCAAAAGGAGTGATTATAGGTTTCGGTCTTCAAAGTTATGATCTCGCTATCTCCAGCTTCTTGCCAAAGTGACCACCATGAAAAAAGCTTATTTAAACTGGAGCAGTGGGAAAGATGCAGCCTTTGCTTTATATAATATTCAGAAGGAAAAACATTTTGAAATAAGTAAACTTGTTACAACAGTAAATAGTGAAGTAGATAGGGTCTCTATGCATGGAACCCGTGAAAATCTTTTAATTCAACAGGCGGAAAGTTTACAAATTCCATTACAAATTATTCCTCTTCATGGAGATCTTTCTATGACTTCTTATAATGAGGTAATGAAAAAACATACCTCCCAACTTCTAAACGAAGGATATACCCACAGTGTTTTTGGTGATATTTTTTTACAGGATCTAAGAGACTACAGGGAGAAACAATTGCAGGAAATTGGAATGGAGGCAGTTTTTCCCCTTTGGAAAGCAGATACTCATCAATTGATTCGGGATTTTCTAGAAAGAGGATTTAAAGCCATAACAGTAAGTGTAAATGCAAAGGTTCTGGATAAAACTTTTTGTGGAAGGATTCTGGATATGGATTTCCTGAAGGAACTGCCTGCCCACGTTGATCCTTGTGGTGAAAATGGCGAATTCCATACCTTTGTTTTTGACGGACCCAATTTCCGTAAGCCAATAAATTTTGAGATAGGGGAGGTAGTTGAAAAATCCTATTTTCCCACAGAAGACAAAGATGACTGCTTTTGCAATGAAAAGACCACCTGGGATACCTCCTTCTATTATTGCGACCTTCTTCCGCAGGGTTGAATATAAACTTGTTATTTAAACCAAAAGGCTAATTCATTAATTTAAGACAAGGCATAAAAAAGACCCTGAATTTACAGGGCCTTTAGATATAGCTTCTTAAGCCAAGATTTCGGCTCCGGATTATTATATGTTTTTACAAGTGTATTACCTCATCATAAGCAGCAGCGACGGCTTCCATCACAGCTTCACTCATCGTTGGGTGCGGGTGGATCGCTTTTAATACCTCATGTCCTGTTGTTTCAAGCTTTCTACCAAGTACTGCTTCTGCGATCATATCGGTTACTCCGGCACCAATCATGTGACATCCGAGCCATTCTCCGTATTTGGCGTCAAAGATCACTTTGACAAACCCATCAGGTGTTCCTGCGGCTTTGGCTTTACCCGAAGCAGAGAAAGGGAATTTTCCTATTTTAAGTTCATAACCTGCGTCTTTAGCTTGTTTTTCTGTCATTCCCACAGATGCTATTTCAGGAGATGCATAAGTACATCCGGGAATATTTCCATAATCAATCGGCTCTACGTGTATTCCAGCAATTTTTTCTACACAGGTAATTCCTTCCGCAGAAGCTACGTGAGCAAGAGCAGGGCCTGCAACTACGTCACCAATAGCATAGATACCATCCACGTTTGTTTTATACCACTCGTCAACAACAATCTTTTCTCTTTCTGTTTTTATTCCTAATTCTTCTAAACCTATATTTTCAATGTTGGTTTTAATACCTACCGCTGAAAGTACGATATCGGCTTCAAGGATTTCTTCTCCTTTTTTGGTTTTTACTGTGGCTTTTACTTTTTTGCCGGAAACATCAACGCTTTCTACAGAAGAATTGGTCATTACTTTAATGCCCGCTTTTTTGATACTGCGCTCAAATTGTTTTGAGATCTCTTCATCTTCCAGGGGAACCAGGTTTGGCAAAAATTCTACTACGGTCACTTCTGTTCCCATAGCATTGTAAAAATGCGCAAATTCAACTCCAATAGCACCCGAACCAACTACGATCATTGATTCAGGTTGTTCTTTTAAAGTCATTGCCTCCCGGTATCCAATAACTTTTTTTCCATCTTGTTTTAAATTTTCCAATTCTCTTGAACGTGCTCCGGTAGCAACAATTATATGTTTTGCTTCGTAATCTGTTGTTTTACCATCATGATCTTTTACCTCGATCTTTTTTCCCGATTTCAGTTTTCCAAAGCCGGCGATTACATCGATCTTATTCTTCTTCATTAAAAACTGAACTCCTTTGCTCATCCCGTCTGCAACATCTCTGCTTCTCTTAACAACCGCTCCAAAATCTTTATCAGCCTTTTCCAGAATAAGTCCGTAATCTTCAGCATGTTTTAAGTAGTTGAATACCTCAGCACTTTTTAACAGTGCTTTTGTAGGGATACACCCCCAATTCAAACATACACCTCCAAGGCTTTCTTTTTCGATTATAGCTGTTTTAAATCCCAGTTGCGAAGCACGAATGGCGGTAACATATCCCCCCGGTCCACTTCCTAAAACAATGATATCGTATTTACTCATAGTTGTTTTTTTTGTAACAGATTAAGAAGTTGCGAATTTACGGAATAATAGGCTAAACAAAAAGTATAAAAAATTAAGGTTTTAGGTTTGGAACTTCAACAAATAAAATGGCTTACCACCTTTCAGCGATAAGCCATTTGATCATTTCAAAAATACTTAATTTTAAAAATTCGCTTTTTTAATGTCCTGATCGTTAATTTTTAGTTCATTTAATACCGCATCCATGTTAGACATGTCCACACCTGAACTGGCAAACTCGGCTGGTACAACAACAATCCGAATTACACGATCATTGGTGTATTGTGCATCAAGGGATGCGAAGTCAATAGTACCGTCAAGGAAAACCAGAACTTCAAAAAAGGTAAAGTCATAATTATACTGCAATACTCCTTCGTCCAAAAAATATGTTTGCGGAAGCAATCTAAAAACCTCTACAGGTAATCCATCAGCAGTGCCGTCTTCACCGGTTTTTATATATACAAATACGGCATCAGTTTCAAAAACTTCAAGCCCGGCATCATTAAAATTAATCTCTAAAGAGTAGCTGTCATCGGCTGTAAAGTTTACGCCTTCGTATTCAACCACCTGAGCAAATTCTAATCCGCCATCTTCACCGGGAGGTCCCGGAGGTCCTGGAGGTCCAACAACACCATCGTCACTGCACGATGTGAAAGCAAAAACCGAAACAAACAATAATGTGAAAATCTTTTTCATAATTTAAATTTTTAATAGTTACTTTTTAAATTCTATACTGGCTGAATTAACACAGTATCTTTGCCCGGTTTCGGTTGGGCCATCATCAAAGACGTGCCCCAAATGACTTCCGCAGTTGGCACAAAGGATCTCTGTGCGCCTCATGCCAAAAGTTTTATCCTGCACATATTCAACACTTCCATCTATGGCCTTGTCAAAACTGGGCCAGCCGCATCCACTTTCGAATTTGGTTTCGCTCTCGAAAAGTTTTTGATTACAGGCGGCGCAGTGGTATTCCCCATTCTCAAAATGAAGATTGTATTTTCCGGTGTGGGGAGCCTCTGTTCCTTTTTGTCTAAGTACCTTAAATTGATCTTCCCCAAGCTGCTTTTTCCATTCTTCTTCAGATTTTTCGATCTTATATTTTTTCATCTGCGTAAAATAATTTAATTCACAACCGGACTGTAAAACAGCAGCTCGTGAAATGTTATTTAGATTTTCTCTTTCGAATCGGGAATGAATTTCATAGCCACTCCATTCATACAATGTCTCTTTCCTGTGGTTTCTCTTGGGCCATCATTAAAAACATGGCCTAAGTGGCCACCACAGTCGGCACAATGAATTTCATCCCTGGAATACCCCAGCTTTGTGTCTGACCCATATTCAACACCGCCTTCTATAGCCCTGTCAAAACTCGGCCATCCTGTTCCGCTTTCAAATTTGTGTTCAGTTTTATAAAGTTCATTTCCGCAACCGGCACAAACAAAAGTCCCCGGCTCTTCAACATCATTTAGCTCACTGGAATAAGGTCTTTCTGTGCCGGCCTTTCTTAAAACTTCGAATTGTTGAGGGGTCAAAATACGCTTCCATTCCTGTTCAGACTTTGTTACTTCAAAATTGGAAGTGGTTTGGGAGGAATTTTTTTGTGCGTTGGAGTTACACCCCATAAACACAACGGCCAGAATTGCCAACATGAAATTTTTCATACTTTTTTATTTTTAAACTTACAAATATTATACCGCGAAGAACGTTGTGATTTTGTTAATTACATTAGGATCTCCCAATACCTTTCGATGACCCTGGCCTTCAGTAATATATAATTCCCCATTTATTAAAGCATCTTTTATTTCGTAAGCCGAACTCACATGTACATCAACATCATGCACATCGTGGACCACGAGGGTTGGAATGCTAACACCTTTAGCCGAAAAGGCTCCTGATAAATTGTCCATATCCTCTCCAAATTTTTTATCAAAATAGGATTTCATTTTTTTGGCTACTTTTTCCGGAAGCTCCAGATTTCTTACAAATTCCCGGGTGATATGCGTAATGCTGTTGGCGGTCCCAATGATCACAAGTTTTTTTAAAGGTAAGCCTTCCTTTACCGCATTTAATAAAGACATTCCTCCCAGGGAATGGCCAATGGCTCCATAAAAAGGGCCGTAAAGTTTATCCAGGTGTAGTATTGAATCAATAAAATGGGGCATCATACTCATATTACCAGATGCTCTTCCATGGGCCGGAGCATCAAAACTTACGATCTCATATCCAGCATGAATAAGTTTTAAAGCAATGTCAGGCATTTGGGTTCCCCGGCCACTCCAGCCATGAGCCAGTAAAACAGTTTTTCCAGATGCGGCAGTTTTGTTGAAATAAGCAACAATCTCTCTGTCAATGGAGGGCACTGTCACCCGCTCGTAATGGAACTGTTTATCTAATTCTTTTTCTCTTTCGGGTAATTTGTATTTATAAGGTTTTAAAAATAGCCATGCTGTGAACCTGCTTGCAAGTTTTGGTGAAACAGCTGCTAATACTTTTCCCGTAAATTTTATATAAGACGGAGTAAGAAGAACCTGGACCGGTT
The DNA here is from genome assembly GCA_024635655.1 of Gillisia sp. Classification (GTDB taxonomy): domain Bacteria; phylum Bacteroidota; class Bacteroidia; order Flavobacteriales; family Flavobacteriaceae; genus Gillisia. Next base: position 42,317 of record JAGXIL010000089.1, read on the forward strand.
TTCCTGCTTTCTCTGATTTTGTCATAAAGTTTAAAAAGCCGCAAGATAATCAATTACGGGGTGGTAGGAAATATCCAAGTGGAGTTAGAATTTTTTTGGTATCATTTTTGAAATTGCCTGAATTGTTAAAGCGAGCACAAACCCGCTAAAACAAAGTTCACTGTTTTGTACATTTAACACTTTAAAACCAAAAATTATGAGATTTAGAAATTTATTTATAATGGTATTTGCAGTTCTTGTACTAGCAGGCTGTAAGACAAATCCCTTCACCGGTGAGAAGAATCTGAATTTTGTTTCCAATCAGCAATTATTTCCTATGGCTTTTGCCCAGTACGATCAGTTTTTAACTGAAAACAAGGTTGTTACAGGAACACCAGAAGCTCAAACGGTGAAGAATGTGGGGCAAAAAGTAGTTACCGCAGCAGAACGATATTTGAATGCCAATGGATATCAGGGGTATCTGGAAGAATTTCAGTGGGAATTCAATCTTGTTGATGATGAAGCCGTAAATGCCTGGGCCATGCCTGGTGGAAAGATCGTGTTTTATACAGGAATCTTACCCGTAGCACAGGATGAAACCGGAATTGCAGCGATCATGGCACACGAAGTTGCCCACGCCCTTGCTGATCACGGCGCACAACGAATGAGCGCTGGTCAATTACAACAATTGGGAGCTGTTGCAGGAAGTGTGGCAGTAAGTGGAAGAAGTCAGCAAACACAACAAATTTTTGCTCAGGCTTATGGATTAGGTTCTCAGTTAGGAGTTATGTTGCCCTTTAGCAGAAGCCATGAAACAGAAGCTGATCGAATTGGTCTTACATTAATGGCCATTGCAGGTTATGATCCGGCCGAAGCTGCAGAGCTTTGGAAAAGAATGGCTGCACAGGCTCAGGGAGAATCACCACCTGAATTCCTTAGCACTCACCCTGCTTCTTCTACAAGGATCACCAATATCAACAAATGGGCTCCTGAGGCTAAAGAAGAAGCCAGAAAATATGGAGTGACTACTTTTAAATAATCGGCATTTTAAAATATCTTTTGAGAAAGCTGCCCAAAACGGGCAGCTTTTTCTATTTTTAAGCAATGAAAAACCACCCCAAAGGAAGTGCTAAATTGTTAAATGCATGGGCATTTTACGATTGGGCCAATTCTGTTTACAGCCTTGTTATAGCATCAGCTATCTTCCCAATATTCTACGGTGCTATAACTATTGTAAAAGATGAGCAGGGAATAATTCTGGATGATACAATTAGATTCCTGGGAATAAATTTTAATAACGATTCCCTTATAAGTTATGTGACCGCCCTTGCTTTTCTAGTCGTTTCAATTATAAGCCCCCTGCTATCCGGGATCTCTGATTATGTGGGAAACAAAAAATCCTTTCTAAAATTTTTTTGCTACCTCGGGGCAGTATCCTGTATAGGCCTTTTTTGGTTTAGTCTGGATAATCTCTGGTTCGGGTTATTGTGTTATTTTCTGGCCCTGATAGGATTTTGGGCCAGTCTTGTATTTTATAATTCTTACCTGCCGGATATCGCTTTTCCAGATCAACAGGATAAAATTAGTGCAAAGGGATTTTCCCTGGGCTATATAGGGAGCGTGATCCTGTTGATTTTCTGTTTGCTTATGATTTTGAATTACGAGTGGTTTGGTTTTGAAAATGAAGGTTTACCCACACGGTTATCTTTTGTTCTAACCGGCTTATGGTGGATAGGTTTTAGCCAGTACACCTATTTTCATTTGCCTAAGGGAAATAAACAACAGTCTATGACCCGAAACGTATTATTTAACGGATATAGGGAATTGCAGAAGATATGGAATTCACTGGGAGAAGAAACGCTCCTTAAGAGATACCTCATGGCTTTTTTTACATATAGTATGGCAGTGCAAACTATTATGCTGATTGCTACCTACTTTGGGATTGAAGAATTAGACTGGGGGGAACAGGATGCAACTACCGGATTAATTTTTAGTATACTTCTCATTCAATTAGTAGCCGTTGCAGGAGCTACTTTAACTTCCCGGCTGGCTATACGAATTGGAAATATTAAGGTTTTGATCTATCTCAATTTGTTCTGGATCCTCATTTGTGTATATGCCTATTTTATAACTACTCCCCAGGAATTTTACGTGGCAGCAGCATCTGTAGGTTTAATCATGGGTGGGATACAAGCCCTTTCCCGATCTACATATTCTAAAATGCTGCCTGAAACAAAGGATACCGCCAGTTATTTTAGTTTTTACGATGTTTCAGAAAAAATAGGTATTGTAATAGGAATGTCCATGTATGGTGCAGTTGCTCAAATAACCGGCAGTGTGAGAAATGCAATCTTATTTTTGATCATATTCTTTATTGCTGGAGTAATTTTGTTGATGCGTGTGCCTAAGGCTGTACCATTAGAAAGTTAGATTTATGGCTTCCTACTGATTATTTAATGATTAGCCATTATTACTTGTTATATATGAATTAGGAAAACTATAGAATGGGAGGTTTCTGCATTTAAAAAGTTTATCATTTACCGGATAATGTTTGTTTAGTAAAAAAATGACCTTCCGGAAAAATTTGAGTCCTATAGTGCAAAGGACAGCTTAAAGTTAGGATTTGTGAATAGAACAGATTTTATAAACAAAAAAACCTTCGGAAAGTTCAAACACTTCCCGAAGGTTTCTGGATCATAAGGATCTAAGTCTAGCTTTTAGAAACTGACCCTGATCCGGTAGTCTTAAAGTTTTGTTTCCCCGGATTTCCTCTATACTTTATATCTCCCGATCCTGCTATTTTAGCATTTAATTCATTTCCCGGAGAGATTTCTATATCTCCCGAGCCCAAAACGGAAGCATCTATATTATTTGCCTGTAAATCATAGGCAAGGAAATCTCCCGAGCCTGTTACCTTTACTTTAAAATTCTCAGTATTTCCCCGTAGTATGACATCTCCCGAACCGGTTATTGATCCTTCCAGATTTTGGGAAACAAGGCTTAAATTCACATTTCCTGAGCCTGTAACAGTAATGTCAAAATCTTTTTCTCTTATCTCATCTCTGTTGCTGATATTACCTGAACCTGTAAGAGTCACGGCATAAATACTCTCAAAAGGGACTACCAATCTTATTGGGTGATTGTTAGAAGGCTGTAGGTTATAACCTTTTTTTACAGAAATTTTTAAATGGCCGCCGCTTACTTCAGTTTCAATAAGTTCCAAAAGGTTGCTTTCAGCTTCAATATCAATTCTTCCTTCTTTTCCGGCTACCAGTTGCACCTCCATCATTCCCGTTACGGAAACCTGATCATAATCACTTATAGATCTGGTTTGTTTAACCATTTCCTTGTTACCGGAAATTCTTTCAGAGCTACTCCACCATTGTGCAAAAACTGTATTTGTACTAAAGAATAATACAGTTAGGATAAAAATTAGTTTTTTCATTTTAATTTAATTTTAGATGTTAATTTATATTTATTGCTTTTGAAAGGATATACTGGCATAGTTAGAATTCACCACGATATTGCTGTTATTCACACTGGACAGATGATAGCCGGCAAAACTTTTACTTGAACCAGACTGGTTCTGTTTATTGACTTCAAAACCATCTAATCCGTTGACATTTCCATAAGCACTATTTAAAGTGAAACTAAAGGGGTGGCTTTCTGCATATCCTATTTTTACCCCGGCATAATCTGTTTTGATCTTTACATCCCCGGCTCCTCTAATTATTTTGTCAATACTTACATTTCCATAAGCCATACTTAAGTCGGCAGATTGGTGGAGATCTCCTATTTTTGTACTTAAATAATCTGCATTGCCGGCAATTCGTTTTACCTTATCTACCTGCAGGCTTCCGTAATCACAATTAAATTTCAGCAGTTCTACGCGCTTTAGTCTTGAAGTAGTATAATCAGCATTGAGCTCAATGGAACGGGCATCATCGATAATAAATTCAGAATAATCGGCATTAATAACTGCCCGGTTAATGTACCCAAAGGTGCTGCTTCGGGAGTAGTCAAAATTTAGTTGATTATTTTCTCCACGAAGCTCCCCAATGTCAAGTCTTCCGTAATCACAGCTTATCCTGGAATTTCCGGTTAATTTGTCCAGGAAAATATTTCCGTAGTCATTACTCAGATCTACATTATTGGTCACAGGAGCTCTAACTATATAATTGATCTCCATATTTACATTTGAAGTATTGCTAAAAAAGCTACTCCACCAGGAACTATTCTCTTTGGCAAAATGTGTTTTTGCACTTACTCCTGCTGAATTTTGCTGAAATTGCACATTGATCTCGTCCAGTTTTTCTTTTACCTTTTGCTCATCATTACCATTTGTTTTGATAATAACCTCTATACTTACCGCATTCTGATTCCAGGTGGAGATATCTACATTTCCGTAGCTGTTATTGATCTTTAATGTAGCATTAGGAGCTACAGTGAATTTTTTAGAGATCTTCTTTTCTTTGGTATGTTTTCCGTTGAGATCATTGCTGTTTCCGTCGCTACAAAAAGCAATACCAGGTGACAGTGCCAAAATGATCAGGAATTTATATAATGTTGTTTTCATTGTTTTCATTTTTTAATTCTTTAATAGTTTCAATACGGGATAAAACATTGTTTAAAACATCTATTCGTTGTTGCAGGTTTGATATCATCGCAAAAATGACTCTGTTATCCTGCCCGCTTTTTTTAAGGTCAACCTTTAAAGCTTCATAATCTTTATCCAGTTTTTCCATTTGAACCAGGGCATCTTCAACAATAGCCTTTGTCTCAGGTGTACTGGCTTCCTGAACTTTTGCCAATTCTGTTTGGATCATGCTGGTGTAAAAAAGCTGTGTTTGTTCCATTTCCGGTGAAATATTGGCAAGGTCTGCAGATTCCGAATTTATGTTGATCCCCAGGAAATTCCCGGCCAGTATCACAATCAAAGCAAGTCCTGCCGCCACAGCCAAAATTGGACTCCAGAGTGTTCTAACTTTAGTGAATTTTTTCACCGGTTTAATATTGGCCTTTTTCAGCTTTTCCAGAAACCTTTCCTGATGCCCCTGTGATGGTTCAGCTACATCAAAATCTACATCCCTGAAAAACTCTTCTAAATTTTTATTTTCCATCTTCCATTAATTTTTTTCTCAGGCTTTCTTTTGCCCTTGAGATCGTTGTTCTGCAACTGGCTGAGCTTATTTGCAGGATTTCACATATTTCATCGTAATCATAACCTTCAATTAAATGCAGGTTTAAAACAATTCTATAGCTTTCTTTTAATTTCTGCATTGCCTTTAATACTTTTTGCACTTTTGAATTTTCTTCCTCTTCTTTAAGATCTATACCTTCATCTTCTTCCACTTCATGTTTGAACTTATCTTCGTAAGACACATTTTGATATTTTGAATTTTTATTTATGGAATTCAAACTCAAATTTACTGTGATCTTCTTAAGCCAGGCTCCAAAAGTGGATTTCTCCTGAAAAGTATCAATCTTTGAAAAGGCTCTTATAAAAGCTTCCTGCATTACATCTTCAGCTTCAGCAGTGTCGTTTACAATTCTAAGAGCAGTATTATACATAGCCTTACAATATTTGTTGTAAATTTCTAGTTGCGCCCGTTGATCGCCTTTACGACAACGTGCTACTAATTCTTCGGTATAAGTGATGGTTGGTGTCAAAAAATTATACTTAAGCTACTTTAAAGATAGCTTTGATTTCAAATTGTTACACTTTCAGTAAAAAAAAATTTCATTTCCCCCGTGGCATAGGAATTGGAATACAAGGTTGAAAGAAATACCTTTTATGCCCAGTGTTAGGCATTTAGATAGATGATGAAGGTTTTGTAAAGATATAAATAACCAACTGTAGTGACAGTTTGACTTAAAAAGAAATATGGCTAAATCCAAAATATTGAATATTGACAGTTTGTCATTTCAGGGAATAGATGAAGATGCAGAATTGATCCCTCTAATGACGCCTGAAGACGAAGAGGAAATCAACAATGAAGACTTACCTGATATACTACCCATTTTGCCCCTGAGAAATACAGTGCTGTTTCCCGGGGTAGTGATCCCAATTACTGCAGGCCGTGATGCTTCTATTAAATTAATTAATGATGCCAATAACGGAAGTAAAGTTATAGGGGTTGTAGCTCAAAAAGATGAGGAGGTTGAAAATCCTACAGTAAAGGATATTCACAATACAGGAGTAGTAGCAAGGATCCTGAGGGTTTTAAAGATGCCTGATGGAAATACCACTGTTATTATCCAGGGTAAAAAGAGGTTTAAAGTTTCTGAGGTGATTTCAGAAAAGCCTTATTTATCGGCTACCATTACAGAAGTACCGGAGAAAAGACCCGATGCCACCAATCCTGAATTTAGCGCTATTATAGATTCTATAAAAGATCTTGCGCTTCAAATCATTAAAGGCAGTCCAAACATTCCTACCGAAGCTTCTTTTGCAATTAAGAATATAGAGAGTCCCTCATTCCTTATCAATTTTGTCTCTTCCAATATGAATCTTTCTGTGGAAGAGAAACAAAAATTGCTGGAAACAAACAACCTTAAAGATCGGGCACTGGCTACCCTGAAGTATATGAATGTTGAATTCCAGAAGCTGGAATTAAAGAATGATATACAGAGCAGGGTTCAAAGTGATATGAGCCAGCAGCAAAGGGAATATTTCCTTCACCAGCAAATGAAAACCATCCAGGAAGAACTTGGAGGGGTATCTCACGAAGATGAGGTGGAAGAAATGAAGGCTCGCGGGAAGAAAAAGAAATGGAGTGAAGATGTAAAGAAGCATTTCATGAAAGAGCTTTCCAAGCTGCAGCGAATGAATCCTCAGGTAGCTGAATATTCCATTCAGCGCAATTACCTTGATCTCTTCCTGGAACTTCCATGGAACGAATTCAGTAAGGATAAATTTGATCTTAAGAGGGCCCAGAAGGTTTTGGACAGGGATCATTACGGGCTGGAGGATGTAAAGGAAAGGATCATAGAATATCTGGCGGTTTTAAAACTACGGAATGATATGAAATCTCCCATTCTTTGTTTGTATGGACCTCCCGGAGTAGGTAAAACCTCCCTGGGTAGATCTGTAGCCGAAGCTTTGGGAAGAGAATATGTTCGCATCTCCTTAGGAGGATTACGTGATGAAGCAGAAATTCGTGGCCATAGAAAAACTTATATAGGAGCCATGCCGGGTAGAATTATTCAAAGTCTTAAAAAAGCGGGGACTAGTAATCCGGTCTTTGTTCTTGATGAAATAGATAAACTGGCGGCCGGAAATCAGGGAGATCCTTCTTCAGCATTACTGGAGGTACTTGATCCCGAGCAAAACAGTGAATTTCACGACAATTTTCTTGAAATGGGCTTTGACCTTTCAAAGGTAATGTTCATTGCTACTGCCAACAGCCTAAATACCATTCAACCTGCCCTTAAGGACAGAATGGAAATTATCAATGTAACCGGCTATACCATAGAAGAAAAGGTAGAGATAGCCAAACAGCATTTATTGCCAAAGCAGTTGAAGGAGCACGGATTAACAAAAGAGCACCTGAAAATTGGAAAAGCGCAGCTGGAAAAGATAGTAGAAGGCTACACTAGAGAATCGGGAGTTAGAAATCTTGAAAAGCAAATTGCGAAAATGGTACGTTATGCGGCCAAAAGCATTGCCATGGATGAAAAATACCAGGTGAAGATAAGCAATGAAGATGTGCTAAAGGTTCTTAAAAGCCCCAGGCTGGAGCGCGATAAATACGAAAGTAATGACGTTGCCGGAGTTGTGACGGGTCTTGCCTGGACACAGGTGGGAGGAGATATTTTATTCATTGAGTCTATACTTTCTATAGGAAAAGGAAATTTAAATATTACCGGAAACCTTGGAAAAGTGATGAAAGAATCTGCAACCATAGCTATGGAATACATAAAATCCAATGCTGAAATGTGGGGTATAGATCCTGAAGTCTTTAATAAATACAATGTGCATATTCACGTTCCTGAAGGTGCCACTCCCAAAGATGGGCCCAGTGCCGGGATCACGATGTTGACCTCCCTTGTTTCCCTCTTTACCCAAAAGAAGGTGAAGAAGAGCATTGCAATGACCGGTGAAATTACCCTGCGAGGAAAAGTACTTCCGGTGGGTGGCCTAAAGGAGAAGATCCTTGCAGCTAAACGGGCCCAGATCAAAGAGATCATTTTATGTGTAGAGAATAAGCGGGATATTGCTGAGATCAAGGAAGATTACGTAAAAGGGCTTACCTTTCACTATGTAACCGATATGAGCGAGGTAATTGATATTGCCATTATAGATGAGAAAGTTAAGAATGCTAAGGTGCTTTAAAGAATAAGCAGTTTTATAAAAGTGATCCAAAATCCTGTGTAAATGATCTTTATGTGGATCTTTTACAGAGGATTTTTTGGTTGGCTAAATTTCATCTTCTGTTCTTATATTCAGGGAGTCTACTAAAAGTTTAAAAGTATTTTTACTTATTTTCCAGTTGGGAGGTTCAATTTCACCCCAGGCCTCAGGCACATCACTGTTGTTAAAGTAACTCACGGCGATGATCTGACGATTGGTATTAATAGTTTTTGCTGCTTCTTTGAGCCACCGGTTTTGGAAATCCTCATCGCCCATTACCCCGAATTCCGTAATAAAGTAAGGTTTATTTATAAATCTTAACCTTGTTGATTTCCTATTAAAGATCTTGGAAAAGGTTTCCTGTTTTTCGGGATCAGTAATATTTACATCCGGTATCCCATATATAGAAATACTTACATAATCTACCACATCGTTTCCCGGCCACCATTCTAAAGATCCACGATCTCCTGCCGGACCCCATATGTATTCTATATTATTAGTTTGTTCCCTGTTGAACTCCACAAAATATCTATAGGCTTTTATATACTCTATAGGATCCTGGCTTTGCCAGGAATAGCGGGTTATGGGAATTTCCATTTCATGGGCAAATCTAATGTAGATTTGGTGATCCTGAGCAGGTAGAAGAGAGTAGAATTTTTCCAAAACCTCGTCGTGTTTTCCGGAGGAAACAGATGTAAGGATATTTGAGTTGGTATTATCATCTCCATAAGATCCCGGCTCAACTGTAATTAGAAGGTCATTACCCCTGCCTGTTACTTCTTTTATTGCAGTAGTAAGATCTCCATTAGTTATATCTGAAAAATTTGCAAATAAGTGCTCTATGGAAATTGATTTTTGAAGTACCAACAAATCATCCGGATCATAAACTCCCAAGAGAACATCTTCTGTTCTTTCACGTTTTCCGGAGGTTATATTCCGGTAATTCTCTTCTGCATATGCTATTTCCTCGTTATCAGAAATAAAATTATTGACATCAGAAATAACATTATCATTAAAGTTGGAAAGATCCATATTCCTGGAACCCAGGATGAAAACGGGCTTATCAATGAATCTTAAGCGGTGTAGTTTTCTCTGAAGCGAATATGGAATTGAATCATGATTTTGGTTCAGAAGAGTTTCGGTCAAACTATTCAAAGTTATTGATGCCGCGTCTACAAAATTGTCTTCAGGATAACTTTCCATTGCTCCGGGGTATCCGGCAGGCCCCCAAACAATTTCTATATCCGGGGAAATGCCTTTTATTATCTGTGAAAACCTATTAAAGGCCGGAATATAATGTTGAGGTGTCATCTCCCAGGCGTAATGTCCTGCGGGAACATCCATTTCAGGATTCCAGCGAATATAAATTTGCCTTTTACTGTTTAGTATTTCAGCAAAAAAAGTTTTTATATTTTCATCATAATCACCCCCGGCCACTTTTTTTAAAATACTGCTATCCCACATTTCAACCGTTAGCAAAACGGGAATATTCTCAGGCAGGTCCTTTAAAAGGTTTTCCGAGATCTTCCAGTTTTTATCACTATTTAAAATGAGCGCGTAATGTTTCAGGGATTTTGCTTTAGCCTGGGATATATTTTGCTGCCTGTCATATACCCCCAGTACCGGTTCTTCAAAGCGCTCTTCCATTTGACTTTTCATCAACAGCATTTTAATTGTTGCAGAATTGGAAAGCCTGTAGCCTGCATAAATAAAACCTAATGATACCAGGATCAATAACCCTATGACAAGAATTTTCTTCATTTTTTATAAATGTTCAATAAATATAGATTTTAAAATATAAATGGGAAGCTGTTTTACCTTGTGAAAAAAGGTTAAGAAAGAAGGGCCCTCTGCCAGATCAAATTGTTTATTTTTGCACCTGCTATTATTTAAAAAACATGAACAATAAGATTACCATTGCGATAGACGGATTTTCTTCAACCGGAAAAAGTACGGTTGCCAAACAACTTGCCAAAGAACTTGAATATATATATGTAGATACCGGAGCGATGTACAGGGCGGTAACTTTATTTGCGCTTAGAAATTCCCTAATTTCAGAAACTTCTTTTGACAGGGAAGGTCTTATCGCAAAATTGCCGGAGGTGGATCTCAACTTTTTTTATGATAATACATTAGGATTTGCAGCGATATATCTAAATGAGGAGAATGTTGAGGAGGAAATAAGACGCATGGAAGTTTCAGGTTATGTAAGTCAGGTGGCAGCAGTTTCTGAAGTTCGGGAAAAATTGGTAGCAGAGCAGCAGCAAATGGGAAAGGAAAAAGGGATTGTAATGGATGGCCGGGATATTGGAACCGTGGTTTTCCCAGATGCTGAATTGAAAATATTTATGAATGCTTCAGCTGAAGAAAGGGCTGAGCGAAGATTTAAGGAAATGCAGCAAAAGGGGCAGGCGGTAAGTTTCGAGGAGGTCCTGAAGAATGTACAGGACAGGGATCATCAGGATACCACCCGGGAGGATTCTCCATTGATCCTGGCTGAAGATGCTATAGAAATCGATAATTCTTATTTAACTCCTGAAGATCAATTCCGGATCGTTCTGGAACTGGCGGAAGAAAAAATAGCAGAACAGAAAGTTATTTAAATTTTAAAGGACACTTCCAGGGTGTCACTCATGGCATTTTCCTCCAGCCCGGAAGGATTTGCCCGGTGAAAAATTAAGTAACCTTTTTGAGTAGAAGGGGTGGGAAATTCCAATGTACCTTCAAAAGGCACCCAATCATCTGTCATCCATTCGCCTTGAGCAGATATATAACTTTTAGCCATTGGCTCAAAATTTTCATTGACAAGTTCAACAGGAGCATCAGCTTCGAAAAACCAATAGCCTCTTGCTTCCCCTTCCAATGTAGTAGGTGAAGAAAAACTTTGGTTCTCTTGTGGCGTTTTCACCTTTAAAAGATCAGTAAACCTATGTTTTTCCGCACTGTTCAACTTCACTTCAGCAGCAGTCGGAAGCGGATCTTCAGTTTTGGATTCCTGAGAATTATATTTGCAGGAGTTCAGGAATAAGGGGAGAATTAATAAGAAAATCAGGTTTTTCATATGTTGAATTAAATTTATTCAGATAAATTTTTCTCTTCAGGGCAATTTACTTCAATATAGGGATTGTAAAGAAGCTGTAATCCTTTGAGAATTAAAATAATTAATTGTATTTTTGCACTCCTTTTCGGCAAAATAATGGAAAAAAGAAAAGGGTTGAAAACCAAAACATAATCGCTTCTGTGTTTTTTATTGCCTAAATTTTTTCCGAAGAAACCCAGGATACAAATATTACAATCAGCAATGGCTGAAGAAACAAAAAACCAAGAAGTTCAGGAGAACGAATCCTCTGAAGTTCAAACGCAAGCGGCTCCGTCGCCACAACAGGAAAACCCTGAGAAATTCTTAGAAGATTTTAACTGGCACAACTACGAGGAAGGAATTGATCCTGTAGATGATACCAAGTTGGAAGAATTTGAGAAATTGGTAGCAGAGAACTTTGTAGACACTTTAGATGATGAAGTTACTACAGGAAGAGTAATCAACATTACAGATCGTGATGCTATTATTGACATTAACGCGAAAAGTGAAGGAGTAATCTCCCTGAATGAATTTCGTTACAATCCAGACCTTAAAGTAGGGGATGAGGTAGAGGTTTTAATTGATGTGCGTGAAGATGCTACAGGACAATTAATTCTTTCTCACCGTAAAGCCCGTGTGATCATGGCATGGGATCGTGTAAACAAAGCACACGATGAGAGTTTGATCGTAAACGGATTTGTAAAATGTCGTACCAAAGGTGGTATGATCGTTGACGTTTTTGGAATTGAGGCATTCTTGCCTGGATCTCAAATAGACGTTAAACCTATTCGTGATTACGATGCTTATGTTGGTAAAACAATGGAGTTCAAAGTAGTGAAGATCAACCACGAATTCAAAAACGTTGTAGTTTCTCACAAAGCACTTATCGAAGCCGATATTGAAGAGCAGAAAAAAGAAATTATTGGTCAATTAGAAAAAGGTCAGGTACTTGAAGGTACTGTGAAGAACATTACTTCTTATGGAGTATTTGTTGATCTTGGTGGTGTTGATGGACTTATCCATATTACAGACCTTAGCTGGTCTCGTATCAACCATCCTAATGAGATCGTTGAACTTGATCAAAAATTAAACGTTGTAATTCTTGACTTCGATGAAGCTAAAACAAGAATTCAATTAGGATTGAAACAATTACATAAGCATCCTTGGGAAGCTTTAGATCAGGATCTTAAAGTAGGTGATAAAGTAAAAGGTAAAGTTGTGGTTATTGCAGACTACGGTGCTTTTATTGAAGTTGCTGAAGGTGTTGAAGGTCTTATCCACGTTTCTGAAATGTCATGGAGCACGCATTTGCGTTCTGCCCAGGATTTCGTGAAAGTAGGGGATGAGGTTGAAGCTCAGATCTTAACTTTAGACCGTGATGACCGTAAAATGTCACTTGGTATTAAGCAATTAACTCCAGATCCATGGACTGATATTACGGCTAAATATCCTGTAGGTTCCAAACACACAGGTATCGTTCGTAACTTCACCAACTTTGGGGTGTTTGTAGAATTGGAAGAAGGAATTGACGGACTTATCTATATTTCTGACCTTTCCTGGACCAAAAAGATCAAGCATCCAAGTGAATTCACCAATGTAGGTGATAAACTTGAAGTTGTGGTATTGGAATTGGATGTGGAAGGACGTAAACTTAGTTTAGGTCACAAGCAAACCGAATCTAACCCATGGGATAAATACGAAACTGAATTTGCCGTTGGAACAACCCATACTTCAGAAGTATCAGAGATCGTTGACAAAGGGGCTACAGTAGAATTTAATGAAGATATCACTGCGTTTGTTCCTACCCGTCACCTTGAGAAAGAAGATGGTAAGAAATTAAGCCAGGGAGAAACAGCAGAATTCCAGATCATTGAATTTAATAAAGAATTCAAGCGAGTGGTAGCATCTCATACTGCAATACATAAAGAAGAAGAACAACAAATTGTGAAGCAAGCTGCTAAGAAAGCTGCTCAAACAAATGACAAAACCACCATTGGTGATGTTAATGCTGAACTTCAGGCTTTAAAAGATAAAATGGAAGGTAAGTAATCACCTCTCCCTGTAAAGGGGAATCTATTTTTTCAAATTATTAAACCTTCCCGGGAAACCGGGAAGGTTTTTTATTTTACATCTATACGATTTGAACCATATATAACTAACTGTTTTAAATTAACAAATCCTTAACGACTGTGGAAAAACTAAGCGCTTTGTTCCTTCGTACATTTTAATGTTCCCAATCTTTCTTAGCCGTATTATTAATTTTTTAACCATTAATTTATTAATTATGAAAAAACCAATTATTAAAGTGAGTACGGCCGGTTCATCCCGGGAAAGGGTAAATGACTCCCGAAGAAGATTTCTAAAAACAGGGGGGATCGCCCTTGTGGGAACAAGTCTGCTCATGTACGGCTGTGATGTAGACGAAAACGAGACTTTTAATACTGCGGACCTGCATGGAGAGGATTCCAAAGGAAGAAAAGTTTTTAACCTTGGGAAAGGAGATTTTGGAATTTTAAATTATGCTTATGTATTAGAGCAACTGGAAGCTGCTTTTTACACCAATGTTTTGGATGGCGCTTATTTTGCAGGTGCGGTAGCAGAGGAGCGGTTGATTTTAGAAGATCTTTATAAGCACGAAGTCATTCATAGGGAATTCTTTAAAACGGTGCTAAGTACCATCAGGCCTTCTACTGATGTGCTTCCGGACCTTGAATTCGATTTTACCTCAATTGATTTCAACAGCAGAGATTCAGTTTTAGCAACTGCAAGGTTGCTGGAAGATACCGGAGTAGCTGCTTATAATGGAGCAGGGCCTTTGTTGGAAAATGCGACCTATTTATTACTTGCAGGGAAAATAGTTTCTGTAGAAGCCCGTCACGCTGCAGCAATTCGTTCTATTTATTTAAGTGATCCCACTGCTTTTGCAGGGGATGATATCATTGACGGTAACGGTTTGGATCTGGCCTTTGATCCTCAAACGGTATTAAATGCTGTTGAGGAAACAGGATTAATCGTTACAAAGATCATAGGAAGAAATTTACCGAAAGGGTAATTAAAACTAACACTTAAATAAAAAAATCATGAATATTATAAAATTTTTAGACGAATTTACATCAGAGAACCTGACAAAGAAAATGTCCTCCAGAAGAGAGGTATTTGGAACTATGGGATCATTAAGTAAAAAAGCTGCTCTTGCCGCTGTTCCATTTGGCCTTGCCGGTTCAGGAAAAGCCTATGCACAAACGAGTAAGGCGCACGAAGGGCCTTTGCAGCTGGCGTTAACCTTGGAATATCTTGAGGCTGAATTTTACATTAAGGCATTACAATCCGGAGTGTTACCATCCGCAGGAAAGGCAGAAGCTATTTACAGCCAGATATCCAAACATGAAACTGCACACGTGGAATTTCTAAAAGCTGCATTGGGAGATGCCTCTATTGAATCTCCGGAATTTGATTTTACTGCCGGAGGAGCTTTTGATCCCTTTAATGCTAATTTTGATGGGGCCTATGCACAACTATTAGCTTTGGCCCAGGCATTTGAAGATACCGGAGTGAGAGCTTATAAAGGACAGGCAGGGAATTTAATTGGTACTCCATTTTTAAAACCTGCACTTCAGATACATTCTGTTGAAGCAAGACACGCTTCTGAAATCAGGAGATTGAGAGCTTCTTTTATTGGAGATCCTCTTAATGAAGATGCCCTGGGTTGGATCACTTTAAATAACAGAGGACCGGGAATGCCGGCGGCTACACAGCCTGTATATGACGGAGAGGAAAATGTGGTTCAGGCGGGAGTCAATCTTGTAGATGCTACCAATTTTGGTGCAGTAGCTGTATCGCAATCTTATGATGAACCTATAAGTGGGGAAACTGCGGTTGCAATTGCCAGTTTATTTATAGTCTCTTAAAAGAAGTTTATTTAGTTTGTTTTTCAGAAAAGGTTGCCACTCAAATGGCAGCCTTTTTTTTTGGCAACAATTTATGTTAAGTATTGTATGAAAAATATTCCTTTTACGGTTTTACCATGAAATTATTATCTGCAGTTCATTTTATTTCTGCCTGATTAAATTCTAAAATTATCTTACTTTTGTTTCCGACCCAATCCAATGAATAAATTATGAGCCAAAAAGTGTTGCTTAATTCTAAAGAGATCAACATTATTCTTCACCGCTTGGCTTGTCAATTAATAGAAAACCATTCCAATTTTAAAAACACAGTTATTATAGGAATTCAGCCAAGAGGAGTGTTTCTTGCAAACAGGATCATTAATATCCTGGAAAAGGACTACGGGATCAAAGATATTCCCTCAGGCCAACTTGACATTACCTTTTACAGGGACGATTTTAGAAGAAGTGATAAACCTCTGGAAGCCAATAAAACCAAAATTGATTTTATAGTAGAAGATAAGCATGTAATATTTATAGATGATGTCCTGTTTACCGGAAGAAGCATACGTGCAGCTTTAACTGCCGTTCAATCTTTTGGAAGGCCAAAAGAGATTGAACTTCTTACTTTTATAGACAGAAGGTTCAGCAGGCATTTACCTATCCAACCCGATTATAACGGCCGCCAGGTGGATGCTATAAATGACGAGCAGGTAAAAGTGCATTGGAAAGAAATTCAGGGAGAAGATGCAGTATATCTTATATCAAAATAGTATAATACATGAATGAACTAAGTGTAAATCACTTATTGGGTATTAAATATCTAAATCAGGCAGATATAGACCTTATCTTCAAAACAGCCGATCATTTTAAAGAGGTGATTAACCGGCCTATTAAAAAAGTTCCTTCTCTGCGGGATATTACCATTGCCAATCTCTTTTTTGAAAACAGCACCAGGACCAGGCTTTCCTTTGAACTTGCAGAAAAAAGACTTAGTGCAGATATTATAAACTTTTCCTCTTCCTCCTCTTCAGTAAGTAAAGGAGAAACGCTAATTGATACCGTAAATAATATCCTGTCTATGAAGGTTGATATGGTGGTTATGAGACATCCCAATCCCGGAGCGGGAATTTTTCTTTCAAAACATATTGAAGCAAGTATAATAAATGCAGGGGATGGGACTCACGAACATCCTACCCAGGCACTGTTGGATTCTTATTCAATAAGAGAAAAACTTGGAGAAGTAAAGGGGAAAAAAGTTGTGATCGTTGGGGATATCCTGCACAGCAGAGTAGCTCTATCTAATATATTTGCGCTTAAATTACAGGGAGCTGAAGTAAAAGTATGTGGACCAAAGACGCTTATTCCAAAGCATATTGAATCTTTGGGAGTCACTGTAGAATTTAATCTAAGAAAAGCTTTGGATTGGTGTGATGTGGCCAATATGCTAAGGGTGCAAAATGAACGGATGGAAATAAGCTATTTTCCCAGTACCAGGGAATATACGCAACAATTTGGGCTCAATAAAGCCATTTTAGATTCTTTGAACAAAGAGATAATTATCATGCACCCTGGTCCAATAAATAGAGGAGTAGAGATCACCAGTGATGTTGCAGATTCCAGTCAGGCTATTATTTTAGATCAGGTTCAAAATGGGGTTGCCATAAGAATGGCGGTAATTTATTTACTCGCTTCCAAAATTAAACCTTAAATTCAGAGGGAAATAAAATTAAGACTTATGAAAATCACCAGGAAAGAAAATTACATTATTATTGAAGATGAAAAAGATGATATCACAGCGTTTGCAACCTATCTTTCCAAACACCATTCAGATTTTGAGAACGAAAATGTGGTAGTGAATATATTAGATAAAGAAGACCTTGACGAAAAAGACCTTTTAATGTTTCTGGAGATATCTAACCTGCACCGTATGCAGAAAAAGTCATTCGTAATTGCAAGTATGCCCGTTTCCATTGAGGCTTCCCTTCCTGAAGAATTAATGATAGCACCTACCTTACGCGAAGCAGAAGACATAATTAATATGGAAGAACTTGAAAGGGAGCTGGGCTTTTAAAATTTAAGATCCGGACAAACCTTTATTGGTTAAGAAAAAATGTAAAATAGAATGAAACTTACCATTTTAGGGTGTTATGCTGCTACCCCCCGGTCTTTCACCAACCCTTCTTCCCAGGTACTTGAAATTAATAATCATAAGTTTTTAATCGATTGCGGGGAAGGCACCCAGGTTGAGTTACGCAGGAACAAAATTAAATTCTCCAGGATACAGCATATTTTCATTTCTCACCTTCACGGAGATCATTTCTATGGGTTAGTTGGCCTTATTTCTACTTTCCGGCTTCTCAACAGGGAGACAGACCTACATGTATACGGGCCTAAAGGAATCAAGGAGATTATTACCCTTCAGTTAAAACTAGCCAATTCCTGGACCAATTATCAGTTGTATTTCCATGAGCTTCAGAGTAAGGAGCCTGAAGTCCTTTTTGAAGACGAAAAGGTAATTGTGGAAACCATTCCCTTAAAACACCGGATCTATACCAATGGTTTTCTTTTTAAAGAGAAACCAGGCCAAAGGAAACTTCTAATAAATGAAGCGGTGAATAATAATATTGATGTCTCTTTATATCAAAGTTTAAAGCTGGGTAAAGATGTAGTCTCTGAAGATGGAAAAGTGATAACCAATGATTTGGTTACTGCGCCGCCAGACCCTCCTAAAAGTTACGCATATTGTAGTGATACTGTTTTTGATACTGGAATAATTGAACAGATCAAAGATACCACCGTTCTCTACCACGAATCTACTTTTCTTGAAGAAAATAGTGATCTCGCATTTCCTACCAAACATTCAACTGCCATTCAGGCTGCAATTATCGCCAGGGAGGCAGGAGTGAAAAAACTTATTCTTGGCCATTTTTCTACCAGATACGGTGATATATCTCCTTTTAAAGCCGAAGCAGTAACCGTATTTAAAAATACAGATCTTGCCGATGACGGAAAGATCTTTAAATTCTAAAGCTCACCTTACATCTCCATTTATTTTCTTGCCAAAATTATTCTGAAAATTATTTTTCTTAATTATAAAATGTAAGATATCAGCTACATTATTTGTTAAACTTTTATTTATTTTTCGTTACAATGCATATTATTGTGCTTTTAATCGATTTTTTGTGTATTTTGGCTATCCCAAGTTTACTTAACCTATATGCCTATGTACACCATTACAAAACACCTGTGTTTAACTTTGGTCTGTGTTCTAATGTTTAGTTCCTGCGCCACTGATTCAGATCTACCTGAAAATACTGAATTAAAAACCGCAGACCTGGTTGATTATGTAACCTATAGTCAAATTGAAATAGATGTTCTTGAGGCGGTGAATGATCACCGAATAAGTAAAGGTTTGTCTTCCTTAAAAAGAGTTGACGAAATTACTTTTCAGGCTTATGACCACAATGAATATATGATTCAGCAGAAAAAGGTAAGCCATGATAATTTTTCCACAAGATACACGAATCTGGTGAATGAGATAGGCGCGAAAGCTGTTGGAGAAAATATTGCTTATGGCTACCGTACCGCAGGAGCTGCTTTGAAAGGCTGGCTTAACAGCGAAGGCCACAGCGAAAATATGGAAGGGGATTATACTCACTTCGGAATCTCTGTAGCTCAGGACGAAGATGGAAAAAATTATTTTACAAATATATTTGTTAGAAGGTAAACTAAACCTTCAGATTTTTTGGAATGTTGATTTAATTTGAATGTAGAGATCCCGGCTGTTATTGATCCGGGATTTCTTTTTTTTTGTAGTCATCATTTGTATATAAGCAGGTAATTCTTCTTCTTCTTCCTATTATCTCTTAAAACCTAAGAAACGATCTAACCTTGTTATAAATTATTTAAGGATACTAAATTCAGTTACAATGATTTTCATACAGCGGTCTATTTAATGCCCCTTATATCAAGAGAAATGTTTTGAAGCTTTCTAGATTGAAGTTTCCCAGATCAGTTATTATTTTAAATATGGCCGGCGAAAACAGATTTTGAATAAAATAATTAAGGGTAGACATCATGTCTACCCTTAACTTTTCATTTGCCCCAAATATATTCTTATTTCATTTGAACTACGCTAAATATTGAGCGGCGGTTTAACTGGTGCTCCTCTTTATTACATCTGGAACAATCTACAGCAAGCTCTTTTTCCCCAAAACCTTTATAGGCTTCAACTCTTTCAGCTTTTACTCCATTAGTAACCAAATAGTCAAAAGTGGATTGTGCTCGTCTTTCAGCTAAACCTTCATTGTATTGGTCACTACCTCTTACATCTGTATGAGAACCTATTTCTATTACAAGTTCCGGATATTTGTTGATCATAAGATCGACCAGTTTATCAAGTTCATTTGCCGCATCAGGCCTAATGTTGTGTTTGTCAAAATCGAAATAAATGATATTTATTTCAGCAAGATATTCTACATCGGCTACGGGATCCAGTTGTATGTTGTAAATAAGTTCTTCCTTATCATCTGAGTCCATAGAACTAACCATCCCAGATTTCTCCTGATATTCAATATGTTTGGATTCTATGGGATATTCCTTATTTCGGCTAATGGCCGTGGTATAGTTACCATCTGCATCTGTCTCCAAAAAGGCGATTTGCACATTGTCTTTATCCAGCAATCTTACAGTAGCATTTGGTATGGGCCTGTTGTTTACGGCATCTGTAACCTTGCCTTTTAACTGCAGGGGTTTAAGCAAGTTAAAACCATAAATATTATCACTTCCTCCTTCTCTGTTGGATGAGAAATATCCCGTGCTGCTTTCCTCTTTCTGAAAATAAGCAAAGTCATCAAGATTACTGTTTACCGGAGCTCCTAGGTTTTCTACTTTAACGATCATTTCGCCAAGATCTGCTTTGAAAATATCCATCAATCCTAGGCCAAGGTGGCCATTTGAGGAGAAGTATAAAACATTGTATTCAGTAACAAATGGAAAGGCCTCATTATAGCTCGTGTTGATCTCCTCTCCGAGATTTACCGGACTTCCGTATAAATTTTCTCCAAGAATCTCCACTTTGTAGATATCTGTTCCACCCAACCCATTTGGCATATCTGATGCAAAATATAAAGTTTTTTCATCTGCCGAAAGAGCGGGGTGACCTACAGAATAGGTATTATCGTTAAAAGGTAATTCAACTACATCATCCCATTGCCCGTTGTTATTTGTGGCTCTGTAGATCTTTAAGTGATTGGTATTTTCTTTATCTTTTTTACCTCGCCTGTTATTGATATAGTTATTGCGATTAAAATACATATATTTTCCATCTTTTGTAATCGTAATAGGACCGTCATGTAATACGGTGTTCACATCTCCTGCAACAGGGGAAACATTTTCACCGTCCAATTGGTAAACATCAAGAAATGGTTCACCATTCCAGGAGTAGACCTTGTTCTTTTTTGACATTCCTGCATCACGGGCAGAAACAAAATACACTTTTCCGTCTCTTTCATAAGCCCCAAAATCACTCATTCCTGAATTGAAGGTTACATCATTAACTGTATACTCATCACTGATATCAAAATCTGCTATATCTGTAGAAAGCATATTGTCAATATCACTTGATCTTCCCTGAGAATCCCTGTATTTTTGTAACCATTCCCGGGATTCATCATAGCGTTTTACCCCGCGCAAAGCCTGGGCATATTTAAAATAATATTCGGGAGAGACATTTTCAGCTTTTAATCCGTCTTCATAATAAAAAACAGCATTCTCAGGACTGCTTAGTTTCATATAGCTATCGCCAAGTCTAAATCTGTTTTCAGAGGTATTAAATTCTTTTTCGATAAGTTCCTTATACACATCAACGGCTTCTATGTAAGCGAGGTCATCATAAAGTTTATCGGCTTTTTTCTGTTTTCCGTTTTGAGCAGAAACCATATAACTATTTCCGATAAAAAGCAGAAGTATTAAGTAGTTGAAATTCTTCATAATAGCTTTGGATTTGTTAGAAAAATCTAGGGGATTTATATTTAGTATTTTTAGCTCGTAGTTCATAGATCAACAGGATCTCGTGTGATCCGGTGGTATAAGGTCTAAGATCTGAAATAGAGTACTCATAAGCATATCCAACCCGCAGGGGTTCGAAGATCTGAAAATCTACAAAAGCTCCTATCGCATCATCAATTCTATAGGTGCCACCCAAATACACTTTTTCATCATAAATAACAGCAGCAGACATATCAAAGGAAAGGGGAGCCCCGTTGGTAACTTTTGCCAGAGCTGTAGGCCTCAATTTCCAGGTATCGCTCAAATCAAAAACATATCCCCCGGTTAAGTAATAATGCACCTGCTCCAGCGCAACATACTGGTTAAACTCATTATTGTCATTGTTGATTAATTTAGGAGCTGATAATCCCAGATACCAGGATTGAGCTGATAGATAAAGTCCGGCTCCAAAATTAGGTGTCCACCTGTTAAACTGCTCTGCAAAGAAAGGATCCTCCAGCACACTTGGTTCGGTAAAAAGATTATCATCCAGTCCATAGTAGCTAAATCCACCTTTTAATCCAAAAGCCAGGGTAACATCCTCATTTACATTTATCGTATAGGAGAAATCCCCATAGAGATAGGTGTAATTCTCATAACCTGTCCTGTCATTTATTACAGAGACCCCTAATCCCACCTTTTCATTTCTAAGTGGGGAATGAATGGATAAGGTCTGGGTGCGGGGCGCGCCTTCAATCCCTGCCCACTGGCTTCTGTGTAAAGCAGTTAATGATAAGCCGTCCCTGCTCCCTGCGTAAGCCGGGTTAATAGAAACCGTATTGTACATATACTGTGTAAACTGCGGCAACTGCTGGGCTTGCGTTGTTGACAGACTTACAAAAAGTATCGCTATTAGGATATAGAAATTTTTCATTTGTTTTATCTTTTATTTAGTACCTAAGTAAATGTAACCCTGGATTGGTTCGAATATTCGACTACCATTTCCTTCTATTATTTCTACAATATAGTAGTAGGTTCCGGATGGTAATTGATTAGAAGAGGAAACAGATTTGTTGGAGAATCCGTCCCAGTTATTTTGGTAGTTGTTTACAGTAAATATTTCTGCTCCCCAACGGTTAAAGATCTTCACGTTGTAAGTATATTCACACTCGTTGTCAATATCTATGGTGAAAAAATCATTAAAGCCATCTCCATTTGGAGTAACCGCTTTAGAAATGGTATCTCTAATATCGCCAAGACTACAACGTGCTACTTCACCACAATCTTCTATCTCTACAGTTACACTTGTTGTAGATGGACAATCCCCTTCAATAACATAGGTGAAGGTATAAATTCCGGGTTCAGGAATGGAAGTGTCAATTCTGCTTCCAGACAATGCTTCCGTCGCATCTGTATCTTCCCAGGTTCCGGTGACCCCGTTTTCACTAACTAGAGTATTAAGGTCATAGAAGGACTGAGGGTCATCACAAATTTTTACTGGAGTTGTATTAACCGTAGCATTTCTTTGAGGCTCTTCAATAGTTATTACCAGTGCTTCAGATTCACATCCGTCAGCGTTTCTTGCGGTTACAGTGTAAGCACCTGCATCAAGATCTTCAAAAGAAGTGGTTGTGCCGAAAGCTCCTCCATCCAGGCTATATTCCAAACCTTCTACAGCAGTAATACTGAAAGATCCGGTTTCTCCCTCACAGCCGGGTTGAGTAATGGAAGCAACCACAGGAGTTGCAGGCCCGGAAGGTTGGTCATTAATTGTTACTGAAAGCGCTTCAGATTCACATCCGTCGGTATTTCTTGATGTTACTGAATAAGTACCAGGAGCAAGACCTTCAAATGAAATGGTTGAATCGAAAGCTCCACCATTCAGACTGTACTCCAATCCTTCTGTAGCAGTAATGCTGAAAGAACCGGTTGTAATATCACAGCTAGGCTGAGTTACATCAGCTACTAAAGGAGTTACAGGAGATTCAGGTTGCGCATCAATGGTCACAGTTACTGCTTCAGACTCACATCCATCGGCATTTCTGGCAGTTACAGTATAATTACCTGCAGCAAGACCATCAAAAGAAGTCGTTGCGGCATAAGCTCCACCGTTCAGGCTATAATCCAGCCCTTCTACAGCTGTTATGCTGAAAGATCCTGTAGTTATATCACAGGTTGGCTGAGTAGTGGAAGCTACTACAGGTGCTGTTAAACTTTCTATAATTACCGTTTGTTGCTGAGTGGAAATATTTCCATTAGCGTCATCAAATGTCCAGGTGATCACATATGTGCCATCTGCATTATAGGTAAAAGCATCTGAAGTTGTTCCTTCTATAGTACCCTCACAATTATCTGTAGCAGTAGGTATTACAGAAACAACCACTTCGCAAGCACTGGTTAATGTTTGAAGTTCAGTTGCATCAGCGACAGGAGCGGTAGTGTCATTTACAATCACTGTTTGTTCCTGAGTGGTGATATTTCCGTTTCCATCATCAAAAGTCCAGGTTACGGTGTAAGTTCCCTGCTCATTGTATGTAAGAGCATCTTCAGTAGTTCCTTGTACTGTTCCTTCGCAGGTATCAGTTGCAGTTGGTACTGCAGATACTGTTGCAGAACATTCTCCTGTTACAGTTTCCAAAGCTTCTGTATCAGCTACAGGAGCGGTAGTGTCATTTACGATCACTGTTTGTTCCTGGGTAGTAATATTTCCGTTTCCATCATTAAATGTCCAGGTTACGGTATAAGTTCCCTGCTCGTTATAGGTTAAGGCATCCTGCGTAGTTCCTTCAAGAGTTCCCCCACAATTATCAGTGGCTGTTGGAACAGCAGATACTGTTGCGGAACATTCACCTGTTACGGTTGGAAGTTCATCTATGTCAGCTACAGGAGCAGTAACATCATCAACAATAACTGTTTGTTCCTGGGTAGTAATATTTCCGTTACCATCATCAAAGGTCCAGGTTATGGTGTACGTTCCCTGCTCGTTATAGGTAAGGGCATCTTCAGTAGTTCCTTCAATAGTTCCTCCACAATTATCAGTGGCAGTTGGTACTGCAGATACTGTTGCGGAACATTGTCCGGTCACTGTTTCCAAAGCTTCCATATCGGCTACAGGAGCAGTAGTATCATTTACGATCACTGTTTGTTCCTGGGTGGTGATATTTCCGTTACCATCATCAAAGGTCCAGGTTATGGTGTACGTTCCCTGCTCGTTATAAGTAAGTGTATCTTCAGTAGTTCCTTCTAAAGTTCCTCCACAATTATCAGTCGCAGTTGGTACTGCAGATACTGTTGCAGAACATTGTCCGGTCACTGTTTCCAAAGCTTCCATATCGGCTACAGGAGCAGTAGTGTCATTTACAATCACTGTTTGTTCCTGAGTGGTGATATTTCCGTTTCCGTCATCAAATGTCCAGATTACGGTATACGTTCCCTGCTCATTAAATGTAAGGTCATCTTCAGTAATTCCTTGAATAGTTCCTCCACAATTATCAGTGGCAGTTGGTACTGCAGATACTGTTGCAGAACATTGTCCGGTTACAGTTTCAAGAGCCTCCATATCAGCTACAGGAGCGGTAGTGTCATTTACGATCACTGTTTGTTCCTGGGTGGTGATATTTCCGTTTCCGTCATCAAATGTCCAGGTTACGGTATACGTTCCCTGCTCATTAAATGTTAGGTCATCTTCAGTAATTCCTTGAATAGTTCCTCCACAATTATCAGTGGCAGTTGGTACTGCAGATACTGTTGCGGAACATTGTCCGGTCACTGTTTCCAATGCTTCCATATCAGCTACAGGAGCGGTAGTGTCATTTACGATTACTGTTTGTTCCTGGGTAGTGATATTCCCGTTGCCGTCATCAAAGGTCCAGGTTACAATATATGTTCCCTGCTCGTTATAAGTAAGTGCATCCTGAGTAGTTCCTTCAATAGTTCCTCCACAATTATCAGTGGCTGTTGGAACAGCAGATACTGTTGCAGAACATTGTCCGGTCACGGTTTCCAATGCTTCCATATCGGCTACAGGAGCTTCGTTATCTATAACTGTGACAGTAAAAGATACTGAAGTTTTATTGCCTGATGCATCTGTTGCAGTATAATTCACTGTTGTTGTTCCTACAGGGAAAGCACTTCCTGAAGTAAGACTTCCTTCATCCAAAGTTACCAAAGCTCCGGAACAATTGTCAATAGCAGTTGGTAAAGTATATTCTACTATTGCAGAACAATTTCCAATGTCCACATTTACGCTGATATCTTTAAGTTTTTCAACTTCCGGGTTTTCAGTATCCGGAAGAAATATCACAGTTTCCGAAGCTTCATCAGAACATCCGTTCTCACCTGTAATAATTACGGAATAGGTTCCGGCTTCGGTTACAGATAGAGTTGATTCAGTTGATCCGTCACTCCAGAGGTAAGTAAAATCCCCATCGGCAGTAGAAGAACCGGCATCAAGAGTTATGGAAGTAATGTTACAGTCAAGGATTTCATTTCCTGTGATCACTGCAGTTGCTGTAGTTGCGTTTTCTTCAACAGTTACAGAAGCTTCATCAGAACATCCATTTTCTCCTGTGATGGTCACAGAATAAGTTCCAGGTTCAGTTACAGTTAATGTAGCGTTTGTTGAACCATCATTCCATAAGTAAGTAAAATCACCATCGGCAGTT
Organism: Gillisia sp.; assembly: GCA_024635655.1. Taxonomy (GTDB): domain Bacteria; phylum Bacteroidota; class Bacteroidia; order Flavobacteriales; family Flavobacteriaceae; genus Gillisia. Next base: position 68,267 of record JAGXIL010000089.1, read on the forward strand.
GAAGAGCTTGCATCCAGTGTCACTGAAGTTATCTCACAGGTAAGTGTTTCATTTCCTGTAATTACGGCGTTAGCCGGTGTAATATTTTCTTCAACAGTTACTGAAGTCTCATCAGAACAACCATTTTCACCTGTAACAGTGACAGAGTAGATTCCTGGTTCAGTTACAGTTAAAGCTGATTCGATTGATCCGTTGCTCCACAGGTAAGTCAAATTCCCATCGGCAGTTGAAGAGCTTCCATCCAGTATCACTGAAGTTATCTGGCAAGTAAGAGTTTCATTTCCTGTAATAACAGCGTTAGCAGGTGTAATATTTTCTTCAACAGTAACAGAAGCTTCATCAGAGCATCCATTTTCCCCTGTAATAGTTACAGAGTAAGAGCCGGCTTCAGTTACAGCTAAAGTTGATTCGGAAGATCCGTCACTCCATAGGTAAGTAAATTTACCATCGGCATTAGAAGAACCTGCGTCAAGAGTTATTGAGGTAATGTTACAGGTAAGTGTTTCATTTCCTGTTATCACTGCATTTGCTGTAGTTGCGTTTTCTTCTACATTTACAGAAGCTTCATCAGAACATCCATTTTCTCCGGTGATAGTCACAGAATAAGTTCCTGGATCGGTTACAGTTAATGTAGCATTTGTTGAACCATCATTCCATAAGTAAGAGAAATCACCATCGGCAGTTGAAGAGCTTGCATTCAATGTCACTGAAGTTATCTCACAGGTAAGTGTTTCATTTCCTGTGATCACGGCGTTAGCAGGTGTAATATTTTCTTCAACAGTTACAGAAGCTTCATCAGAGCATCCATTTTCTCCTGTTATGATTACTGAATAAGTTCCGGGATTGGTTATAGTTAAAGTAGCATTTGTTGAACCATCATCCCATAAGTAAAAGAACTCACCATCGGCAGTTGAAGTGCTTGCATTCAGTGTTACTGAAGTCAGCTCACAGGTAAGGATCTCATTTCCTGTTATTACCGCATTAGCCGGAGTTACATTTTCTTCAACAGTAACAGAAGCTTCATCAGAGCATCCATTTTCCCCTGTAATAGTTACAGAGTAAGAGCCGGCTTCAGTTACAACTAAAGTTGATCCGGTTGATCCGTCATTCCATAGGTAAGTAAATTTACCATCGGCAGTAGAAGAACCTGCGTCAAGAGTTATAGAGGTAGTATTACAGGTAAGTGTTTCATTTCCTGTTATCACTGCATTTGCTGTAGTTGCGTTTTCTTCAACAGTTACAGAAGCTTCATCAGAACATCCATTTTCTCCGGTAATAGTCACAGAATAAGTTCCTGGATCGGTTACAGTTAATGTAGCATTTGTTGAACCATCATTCCATAAGTAAGTAAAATCACCATCGGCAGTTGAAGAGCTTGCATCCAGTGTCACTGAAGTTATCTCACAAGTAAGTGTTTCATTTCCTGTAATTAAGGCGTTAGCCGGTGTAATATTTTCTTCAATACTTACAGAAGCTTCATCAGAGCATCCATTTTCTCCAGTGATTATTACTGAATAAATACCGGGATTGGTTACAGTTAAAGTAGCATTTGTTGAACCATCACTCCATAAGTAAGAGAACTCACCATCGGCAGTTGAAGTTCTTGCATCCAGTGTTACTGAAGTCAGCTCACAGGTAAGGATCTCATTTCCTGTAATTACCACATTAGCCGGAGTTACATTTTCTTCGACAGTTACAGAAGCTTCATCAGAACAACCATTCTCACCAGTAATAGTTACTGAGTAAGAGCCAACTTCAGTTACTGTTAGAGTTGATTCGGATGATCCGTCACTCCATAGGTAAGTAAAATTACCATCGGCAGTTGAAGAACTTGCATCCAGTGTCACTGAAGTTAGCTCACAGGTAAGAGTTTCATTTCCTGTAATTATTGCCTCAGCCTGAGTTTTATTTTCACTTACAGTTACCGAAGCCTCATTGGTACATTCATTTGCATTGGTTACTGTTACAGTATAAGTTCCTGCAGTGGTTACTTCTAAAACTGCATCTTTTCCTACTTCCTCTGTTCCGTTTGACCAGGAATAACTTACCCCTCCTGAAGCGGTAAGATTAGTTAAAGGCACACTACAGCTAAGTTCCAGTCCGTTATCATTAGAAACAGAAACCTCCGGAAGTTCGTTAACCATTATTTTAACCTGAACCCTGTCACTTGCGCATTCATCAGCTTTAAACTGGCTAACCCAAACCGAAAATTCACCAATACCACTTTCACCTGTGTTAACAGTAGGGGTGTTTTCTAAAGGAGTTTCCGCCTCATTGGAGCTATAATATGTAAGGGTATAACCTGCAGCTGCAGTAATTCCATAATCCTGTACCCCAGATTCTTCACAAAAAGTAAGATCCTGTACAACTGGTACGGGTGCAGTTTCAGGAATAACAACATCAACAGTAACCGATTTTGGACAATTGGCGGTTGTAAAAGAATAAGTTATAGTATAAGCTCCGGGAGTACTGTTTTCTAAATCTATATTACCCGTTTCACTGTCAATGTTCAGACCTTCGGCAGAATCGAAATTACCACCTTGTACCCCATTTATAACAGGAGTTGCTGTAGTGCTGCAAAAATCATCGGAATTATACTCAATACTTGCTGTTCCCAGGTTAAGTTTTACATCCACGGGCATTACAAAATCATCCAGAGCGGCTGTTGCAGCAGCAGAGGATTTTGTTTTAATCAAAATATTTCCAATTGTTATTCCCTGGCAGGGGTTGAATATTTCAAAAAAGGCAGTTACATTGATCGCTGCTTCTACGAATTGGAAAGGTTGGTATTGATTAACACCAAAAGCTCCCAAAGGAGTAGTGATAACTTCTGAATTTGACTGGCCAAACCTGGAAGGACCGGGATCATTTTTTTCAACATAATCATAACCTGTTCCGGATGCTTCCCACTCGTAATATCGTACCGTGGCAATGTTTCCACCCCCTGTATATTCCACTGCAATTAAAAGATCTCCTAAAGTCCTTCCTCCATGAATACCCGATGAGGAAAAGGTTCCTCCCGCATCTGCAGAAAGTTCATTTTGTAGAAATTCAAAATCTATATATGAAGTACCGTTAGTTACATACCTATCACTTCCAACTATTATCCATTGGTCATTATCAGCATCCTCTGCAATATGTAACAGTACGTTATTAATGTCTCCCTTTCCATTTGCTTTTCCACTTGTCCATTTCCAGGTATTTGGATCGTCATTGAATTTACCTCCACCCTGGAATATGTTATCTGTATTTGAATTAAAGGGATCAGTTACTCTAAAAGTACGTGCTGCATTTACAGGCGAACCATTTAGATTGAAAACATGTCCGCCGGTTCCGGCAGGGCCAGCAACCCAATCCCCAATTCCCTGGGTTGGCGTATTGGATTGAAGATCCCCATCAATATGAAAACCTCCGGTTGGTTCAACAACAGGTGCTATTTGAGCATATAAATTACCAGTAAAGAGTAATTTTGCTGAAAGAATGGCAACCATGAAAGGAATGCGGATTAACCGAAAGTTCTTTTTTTGTGCAAAGGGATATCCCAAAACATTTAAAAAAGCAACCAAAAATGCGAGAGTAGTTTTCCAAATCATATTTTACCTCTTTGAATTAAACATTTTAATTTTTAGACATAGATCTCCCCTTCGGAAAAATCCGTTTCATTTTTTTACTGTTATTGCTTATGATGATTAGTAGGGTTACAGTCATCAACTGTTCTTCTAAATGAGAACAATTAAATTAATACGGAAGATTTTTTTGGGGGGAATCTTTTATCAAATCGACTTGGGGCCAATTGGATTTTGTATTAATTGTGAAGTAAAATTATTATAAAAAGTTTCCAAACAAAGGAAAGTTAAAAAAATTAGATATAATACTTATTTTTAGGTATGAAAGACGTAAATTTCTCAAAAATCATGGGGGAAATCCCCCTGTTTTTTCTTTATATCTTGAGGAATAGATAAAATACTACCAAAATATTTTCAAAATTTCGGTTATCTTTCTCGTTTTTATTGAAAGAATATTTAATAAAAAGTAAAAATTATGAAGAATAAAAAGAATAGATAAATTTTTTCTATTCCTTAAATCCTATACTCTAAAACTATAAATTAGGATCCTTCAAATATAAATTCAGGACAAAATGTTGAATAAAAGGTCGATGATCATCCTTTCCGATCAAATGATAGAGGTATAGCAAAATTTTTCTGCAAGTCACTCTTTCTATCCCTGTAAAACTTGTAAATTGCAGCAAAGTCAAGCAAATGAGTAAGAATCTAGCCAATTACCGCAGGGTGTACTCCAAAGGAGCACTTTTGGAAATTGAATTACCACCTGATCCCATGGATCTTTTTCACGATTGGTTTATGGAAATGGAAAGCTCAGAAAATTCTGTTGAAATTAACGCCATGACTATTTCCACAATTGGAGAGGATGGATTTCCAAAATCAAGGGTAGTCCTCTTAAAGGAATTTAATGAAGAGGGGTTTTATTTTTACACGAATTACAATTCAGAAAAGGGGATAGCCCTTCAGAAAAACCCTAAAATCTGTTTGTCCTTTTTCTGGCAAGAAATGGAGAGGCAGGTTATAATTAAAGGTATAGCTGAACGTTCTTCTGAGGAAAAAGCAAAGGAGTATTTCCATAGCAGGCCAAGGGGCAGCCAGATAGGAGCGTGGGCTTCAAGTCAGAGCGATGAGATCTCCTCGAGGGAGGTCCTGGATAAAAAAGTGCTGGAATTATCCTTAAAATTTAGAGATGAGATTATTCCCAAACCTGAATTTTGGGGAGGGTACCTGGTAAGGCCGGTGAGTTTTGAATTTTGGCAGGGACGCCCTAACCGATTGCACGATAGAATTCTTTATGAGCGTAAAAACAGTAACAACTGGACATTTAAAAGATTAGCACCCTAATGAAAAGATTAATTCTAATACGACACGGAAAATCCTCCTGGAAATATGACGTAGCTGATGATAAGCGGCCTCTAAAAAAGAGAGGTTTTAAAGACGGGGAAGTGGTATCAAAAGCTTTTAAAAAATTCTTCAGTAAACCGGTTGAAGTTTGGTCCAGTCCCGCAGTAAGAGCACTGGAGACAGCACAAATCTTTAAGGAAAAGCTTGATATAAACGATAAGGACTTTTCTATAAAATCTCAATTATATACCTTCAACAAAAAGGACTTGCTTCATCAAATACAAACGTGTGAAGACCATGTGGATAAATTGATGATTTTTGGACATAATCCCGCAATGACCGGGCTTGTAAATGATCTGGGAGATAAGGTCTTTGATAACATTCCTACTACCGGGCTCACCGTTATAGATCTTGATACCCATACCTGGAAAAATCTTAAAAACGGGAAAACAATTGTAAATTTATTTCCTAAAAACTTACGCTAAACATTAATGGGTAATAATTACCAGTACATAAACCGGGAGCTAAGCTGGCTGCAATTTAATACCAGGGTGCTTCAGGAAGCCGAAGATGAGACGGTTCCTCTTATAGAACGACTCCGTTTTTTAGGGATCTTTTCCAATAATTTAGATGAATTTTTTAAAGTGCGCTATGCAACCATTAAACGAATAGATCTCGCGGGGAAAAGTGCAAAGAGTATTTTAGGAGGGATCAAGGCCGGTAAACTGTTGGAAGAGATCACCCAGATCGTGATCAAACAACAGTCGGAAAGCCTGGAAGTTCTTGAGAAAATCCAGAATCAGTTAAAGGAGCATGACGTTTTTATCATAAATGAAAAGCAGGTTTCCCCTTCACAGGAGATCTTTATAAAAGATTATTTTCTTACGGTGGTAAGTCCGGCTCTTGTGACTATCATTTTAAATGACCTAAAGGAGCTTCCAAGTTTAAAGGACAGTGCTGCTTATCTTGCTGTAAAAATGATTATGAAGGAAGAAGTTCCGCAGCAGGGAATATCAAAATTACTTCACAGGCATGTAAGGGAAAGAAAATACGTTCTTATTGAAATTCCAAGAAGCATCAATCGCTTTGTGGTGCTTCCGGAAAGTGACGGAAAACAGTTTATAATTTTACTTGACGATTTGATCCGGTTTAATCTAAAGACCATTTTCAATATTTTTGAATATGAAAGTGTATCTGCCCACATGGTAAAGATCACCCGTGACGCAGAGTTGGATATAGATAGTGACCTTAGTAAAAGTTTTATTGAAAAAATTTCAGAAAGTGTAAAGGATCGTATAAAAGGCGATCCCGTACGTTTTGTATACGATATGAACATTGATGAAGATACCCTTAGTTTTTTAATGGGTAAAATGGGTATTGATTCTACTGATAGCATAATTCCCGGTGGCCGATACCACAATCGAAGGGACTATATGAACTTTCCATCCCTGGGCAAGGAAAAATTGCTGTATAAGGCTATTGAACCCCTGCCTATCCCGGGCCTTGTTCTGCAGGGGAGTCTATTGGGTAGGATAGCACACAAGGATTATCTGCTTTATGCTCCTTACCAATCTTTTGCATATGTGGTAAAATTTTTACGGGAAGCTGCATTAGATCCCAAAGTAAGATCTATTAAGATCACTATCTATCGCCTTGCGAAGATCTCTCACATAGCCAGTTCTCTAATTAATGCGGTAAAGAACGGTAAGAAAGTTACAGTACAAATTGAATTAAGGGCCAGGTTTGATGAAGTGGCCAACATAAGATATGCAGAGCAAATGCAACAGGAAGGTGTTAATTTGATCTTTGGAGTAACAGGATTAAAAGTTCACTGTAAAACCTGCATCATTGAAAGAGAAGAAGGTAGCAAACTGAAAAAATACGGGTTTATAAGCACAGGTAATTTTAACGAATCAACTTCCCGAATCTACACCGATTATACGCTCTTTACAGGTAATCAGGAATTACTAAAAGAAATAAACAAGGTTTTTGATTTCTTTGAGATCAACTATAAGGTGAGCAGGTATAAGCACCTTTTGGTCTCTCCTCATTATACCCGTACTGCACTTCTCAAACTTATCAATACAGAGATCGAAAATGCCAAAAAGGGTATTCAGTCAGGGATTAAACTTAAATTGAACAGCCTTTCAGATTTTACATTAATTGATAAATTATACGAAGCCAGCAGGGAAGGAGTAAAAATAAAATTAATAGTTAGAGGTTTGTGTTCCTTAATTCCGGGAGTGCCCGGAATGAGTGAGAATATCGAAGCTATATCAATTATAGATAAGTTTCTGGAACATCCAAGGGTTTTTATTTTTGAAAATGCAGGGGATCAAAAAATATATATTTCTTCAGCAGACTGGATGACGAGGAACATGGATCTGCGGGTAGAGATCTCCTGTCCAATTTATGACGAGGAAATTAAGCAGGAAATTTTGGAAACATTCGATATAAGCTGGAATGACAATGTAAAGGCCAGGATTCATTCTCTGGATCAGGATAATGCATATCGCAGAAATGATAAGGCCCCGCTGCGTTCTCAATTTGCTTTATACGAATATTACCAGAAAAAATTAGAAAACTACAAAGTGTGATTCAACAAAGGAAATTTGCAGCAATAGATATAGGTTCCAACGCAGTAAGGCTTTTAATCTCAACAATTACCGAACAGGAGGGGAAAGAGCCTATTTTCAAGAAAACTTCATTGGTACGGGTACCTATCAGGTTGGGCGCAGATGTTTTTATGACCAAACTGATCTCAGAAGAGAATACAGGCCGGATGGTAGATACAATGCAGGCATTCAAGTTACTAATGAAATCTCACAAAATTGAAAAATACCGGGCCTGTGCAACATCGGCAATGAGAGAAGCCAGTAATGGAGAGGAGGTTGCCAGGACCATTGCAGAAAAAACAGGGGTTGAGATAAGTATCATAGACGGAAATGCTGAAGCTGCAATTATTGCGGCTACAGACCTGCACACCTTTATTCAGAGTGATAAAACATATTTATATGTTGATGTAGGTGGAGGTAGTACCGAGTTTACTTTATACTCAGGAGGGGAGACTGTTGCCTCTAAATCATTTAAGCTGGGAACAGTACGATTACTTGAAAACAGGGTAGAAGATGGGTTGTGGGAAGAAGTAGAAAGCTGGATAAAAAAGATCACCAAAGATTATCCCAAGGTTGACCTTTTGGGTTCGGGGGGTAACATAAATAACATATTTAAAAGCAGTGGAAAACCTGTAGGAAAACCACTCAGTTTCCTGTATTTAAGTTCCTACTATCAGCTGTTGAATTCATTCACCTATGAAGAGAGGATCACTGAACTTAATCTTAATGCCGACAGGGCCGATGTTATAATCCCCGCTGCAAAGATTTATCTGTCAGCCATGAAATGGACAAAAGCCCGAAGGATCTATGTACCAAAAATTGGGCTGGCTGATGGGATCATTAAATCTCTTTACCAGGAAAAAATAAGTGCAAATTAACCGTGGATACTTTCCTTTCTACCAAGGTCCTTCATTACATCGGCTTCAAAATCCAGTAGGTCCTGCCATTTTCTGTCTACCTCTTTTCTATTTCCGTACTGGCGCGCGAAATTCAGGAAAAGGGTATAATGGTTGGCTTCACTAATCATGAGCTGCTTGTAAAACTCCTGCAATTCGGGATCCTCAAGTTCTTCTGAAAGTAACCTGAAACGTTCACAGCTTCTTGCTTCTATAAGTGCAGCAATTAATAGTCTGTGTACCATTTGATCGATCCGGCTCCCTCCTTTAGGAAAAAATTTGCGCAGTTGAATTACATAATCGTCTTTTCGATCCCATCCCAATACAATACCTCTAGCCTGAAGTTTATCGTGAACCATTTTAAAATGGCCCATTTCCTCCCGCACCAGGGCAGTCATGGCATTCACAAGTTCAGGAAATTCGGGAAAGGTAACAATCAGGGAAATTGCTGTAGATGCAGCTTTTTGCTCACACCAGGCGTGATCAATAAGAATTTCTTCTATATTTTTTTCAGCAATCTTTGCCCAGCTAGGGTCAGTAGGAAGTTTTAAACCAAGCATAATTTATAGATCAAGATCAAAGGTTGACCGTAATTTTTCGATCAACGGATTTTTCTCCTTTAGTTTATTGTATTTTTCAATGTTTGTAAAGGCATATTTCTTTGCCGTAGTTTCATTAACCTGGATCTCGAGCGTGATCAGGGTATTATCCAGTCTCTTTTTGAGGTAGCCCATAAGTTGATTCTGGCCACGTTCCAGGTCTTTCTTCATCGTATCAGCAGGAAGTTCTATAGATATTACAGATCCGTTGATCTTAGGCATATCAGTCTCCATGATAGAGGCCAATATTTTTTCGCCCTTATTTTTCAGACGATGTATATAGTCGTCCCAGGCAGCGTGAAGTTGGGTTTCGGTAAACTTCTCACTTCTTACTTCGGCTGCTTTCTCCTTACTTCCCTGCTGTTTGGCAAGAATTTCCTTCTTTAAGCGAATGCTTTTCAAGGATAAACCTGAAACTTTTTCAGTAGAGATCTCCTGGTCTTTTTCTTCAGAAGAAGAAGGAATCGGATTGTTTTCTTCTGATGAAACTTCATCGGTGGAAATCGCTTCCGGATCCTTATTTTCCAAGGTATGCTTATTCACGGGATTTTCTTCTTCTGCAGAAGGAGTTAAGGTTATCCCGGGGTTTTCAGATGAATTTTGCTGAGGAGAAACTGCAGCATCTTCCGGTTTATAAGTTGCTTCTTCTTCCGCAGAATCCGGATTGGTCCTGATATATGCTCCTGATGGCTCTTCTTCAATATCCGTCTCTTCAACCTTAGAAGGTATAAAAAGTGCCGGTTGTTCAAATGCTTCTGCTGAATTTTTTACATGATTTTTATTCGAGGTATCATCCTGGGAGAGAGTTTCTGATTCTTCTTCAACAGCAGGAGATTCAGAAACACCTGAAATATCCTCAGTCTGGTCACTCAACAATTCAGCCAGGGCTTCCTTCATCTCTACCGGAATCCCGGGAGCTTTTGGCTCCGGATTGCAGGAAGCATTTTCGGGATCGGGCAGACCTTTGGTGGCAGCAGGATTGACAGAAGGTTTGAAATTCTTAAGATCAGGAACCTGTACCTCAGGACTAGCAGCAGAATTTCCGGTGGCGTATTCGTTGTCCCTTACCACCACTTTTTCTTCCGCAGAAAGCTTTACCGTTGGCGGCACTACCACGGCATTTTTAAAATTTTCAGCAGGAATTATAAACTCAGGCTTTTTTTTTTCTCCATCAAAAGTGACAGAGGCAAGTTGCATAAGGCATAATTCTACCAATAGCCGTTGATTGCGGCTGCTCTTGTATTTAAGGTCACATTCATTGGCCAGGTCAATTCCCTGCATTAAAAAGGATTCGCTGGTTTTTTGCGCCTGTTCAAAATAAGCGGTTTTCGTAGTTTCCCCAACTTCCAGAAGACTTACAGTCTTTGGATCCCTGCAAACCAACAGATCCCGGAAATGAGAAGCTAACCCGGAAATAAAATGGTGCCCGTCAAATCCCCGCGACAGAATATCGTTGAACTCAACCAGAAGTTGAGGGATATTGTTTTTCAGGATAAGCCCGGTAACCGTGAGGTAGGTTTCGTAATCGAGAACGTTAAGATTTTCAGTTACAGCCTGACGGGTTAAATTGGCTCCGCTAAAACTAACTACCCTGTCGTAAATAGAAAGAGCATCCCGCATTGCGCCGTCTGCTTTTTGGGCAATAATGTGCAGGGCATCATCTTCAGCTTTTACACCTTCCTGTTCTGCAATATATCCCAGGTAATTTTTCGCATCGGTTACAGTGATCCTTTTAAAGTCAAAAATCTGGCACCGGGAAAGAATGGTGGGAATGATCTTGTGTTTTTCTGTAGTAGCAAGTATGAAGATCGCATGTTTTGGCGGCTCTTCCAGAGTCTTTAAAAATGCATTAAAGGCGCTGGCAGAGAGCATATGTACCTCATCAATGATATATACCTTATATTTTCCTATTTGTGGAGGTATTCTTACCTGGTCTATTAAATTCCGGATATCGTCTACAGAATTATTTGAGGCAGCATCGAGTTCAAAAATATTGAAGGCAAAATCTTCGTCGGGTTTTTGTGTCCCGTCGTGATTGATCATTTTTGCCAGAATACGGGCACAAGTTGTTTTTCCAACTCCTCGGGGCCCGGTAAAAAGAAGTGCCTGCGCAAGATGGTTATTGTTTATGGCATTTAACAGGGTATTGGTAATTGCCTGTTGGCCCACCACATCTTTAAAGGTTTGGGGGCGGTATTTTCGTGCCGATACAACAAAATGCTCCATGTATGAATTTTGAACAACAAATATAGAAATACCATTCCTAAGATGTAAACCTTATCTCTTTAATTTTATTATTTAGGGTGGCTAATTTCTGGAGTTTTGGTATGGAGTTGGTTGTATCTACTGTATCTTTGAAACAATAAAAATAAGCAGGCCGCCTTATCGCTTCTCCCAATTAAAGGGGAGGGGAGGAAATTCCGGACACCATAGGGCAGCATAGTGGGTAACGCCCACCGTCCGCTTTGGCGGAAAGGACTAGTGCAACAGAAAGGATGTACAGGTAATGCTGTAGTGAAATCATGTAAACTCTATGCGGTGCAATGCCATGTATACCGGCTCTTAAGGGTCGCCCGCCCGTTGCCGGAGGGTAGGCAGCTAAAGGTTTTTGGCAACAAAAACCTCAGATAAATGATAAGGGTCCTTTTCTTAGGGAACAGAATCCGGGTTACAGGCCTGCTTTTTTATTTTTTATTTTTCTTCAACAGGCAACTGTGTTGCCGTATTATCAAACCTTTTTAGAGTCCCCGCTAAAAACAAAAACGATAAAAATTTAATTTTTAAAGTTTTGAATAGGAAGTAGGTTGGAGCATTGTAATATCTATGTGAGAAACATTATTTTGATATTCTTCCATTACACTCATTTCAGCCCAGGCAGGATCTTCCCCAAATGATTTCCAATGTGCATCTCTTGATTCCTGATTGACAAATCCTGTCATATACATAAGATTTGGCATCTGACTACCGGCAAGAACTTCACCGAAGAAAACAGGATTAAATTTTAGTCTTTCAAAGATATCAATCTCCCCTTCATTGAACATTTTTACTTTATTAGTCAATAAATTTTCAGTTGCTGCTTCATAACTTCTTAGTTCATATACTCTATGGGGAGAATTAACAAGATCAGATAATTGTAAACGTGGCATCCCGTCAAAAGAATTTAAAAGAATAGTTTCCATTCTTTCAAAGGGAGGTTTATCATGAGCAGCCTGCAAATATTCATTTCCGTCTTCCAGATATTTTTGGTCTGTTTCAAGTATCTCTTTTATTTCACCAAAATTCTCTAAGGATGAAAAAGGAGTGAGAACATATATTTTCTTACCATATAAACTGTCTCCTTCTATAGGTTTTAATACTCCTGTTGAATTTATTGCGGCTCTTTCCAGTGCTGGCAGATATGCTTTTTCCAGATAATCATCCACCGTGTTTTCCTGCTCTTCTGTGTCTATATGGTAGATCTTAATTTCTATAATATCTTTTTCTGTTAGTTGAGCAAAAGAACTCACGGCCGGGACAAAGAAAATAATGCACATTAAAAATGTTATTTCCTTCTTCCTTAACTTGAACATTGTAGGGTAATGTTTCATATATTTTATTTTTAATATTATCAAATTGGGGAGGATCTTAATAAGGAAGCTCCGGAGATTTATTATTTCTTCATTAGCTTTATAACCCATTCCCTGGCTTCCTGCATTTCTAAAAAAACTGAAAATGTTACTTTTGAAAAGGATTGTTCAAAATTGGCCATATTTATAGATGTAGGTTAAGTGCTTACAATTGCAATTCCGGCGAGATACCAGGCACGCTGAAGATCAATAGAAAACATCTGCCATTATTCTAAAGTAACTATAAAAAAGCTGAAAACCGAATTCCCGTATTTCCGGGATTCATTGAAATTTGGTAACGAATTAAGTTTGGTATGTTTGGAATGTTCCAGAACCAAAATTCCGCCTTCATTTAAACAATCATATTCAAATACCAGCTCCACGATCTTTTTAAATTGATCCTCTTCAAAGTTATATGGCGGATCTGCAAAAATAACATCGGCCTTAACCGATGCTTTTTCTAAATATTTGAATACGTCACTTTTTATAGGAGCGATATCCAGTTCCAGTTCAAGGGCAGTTTTATTTATGAATTTTATACATTCAATATTGTCGTCAACAGATGTTATTGGACCTGCTCCTCTTGAACCAAATTCGTAGGAAATATTGCCAGACCCTGCAAATAGATCAAGCACCTTTAAATCGTGAAAATGAAACCTGTTATTCAGGATATTAAACAAGGCTTCCTTGGCCATATCAGTGGTTGGACGTACAGGTAATTTATTAGGTGCAGTTATTTTTCTGCCTTTATGCCGGCCTGAAATTATACGCATGCTAGTGATTTAAGTAAAATATATGCTTCCCTCTGGAATTTTGCATCCCCGTTCTCACCCGGTGCAATTTGGAAATTTGGTTCTAAGAATGAAATATTCTCAATGTATTTATACGCAATTTCATAGTATGGAGAATCTTTATCCATATTCCCCAAGAGAAATAATTCAAAATCAGAAGGATCTAAATTGAGTTGTTCTGCGGTAAATAATAAATAGTAAATAAAATCCTCCCGGGTCTCGTATTTAAAGGTATTGCTTAAAAGAAGTTTGTTATTCTTAACTACTACCAGATCATAATACCCGTTGAAGTTGTTCAGGTAAGCAGCAGTTTTATTTTCATGAGAAAGGTCAAGAACAGCTTCTATTAAAACGGAAACACTGTGTTTGAATTCAAATTCACCGTATTTATCAAAAAAGTAATTTGTAATGTTGGTATAGGGAATATAAACATTTACGAGCTCCTCTTTTTCAAGAACATCATGGGCTACAATGTCTGTTTTAAGGATTTTGGTATTAAATTTCAGGTAATTGGACGCTTCTTCTTCAATAAAGTATTCTTTGGGGACGAGGTTATACAGTTCATTTGAAAACAAAACAATGACTTCATCTTTTGGTTCCTGAAGCTGTTTTTCTATTTTATAAAGTTCCTCGATCTGTTCCTGGATCTTTACAGGGTTATATTCTTTAGAAAAATCAACAGTTTTGTACCACACAACCTCCGAATTTTCAGAATTTACGGTACAAAAAGAAAGTCCATTCAGGCGAACCTGAATGGACAACTTGATATTTTGAGTATTGTGAGCTTTAATTATTTTCGGTTGGAGTGTCATAAATTTGTGGCCAATTTCCTTTGGTGGTAACCTCTTCCATAGAACCTACACTAATATATGGTCCATTTACTCCATCAACAGATACTACCTGTTTCTCCTGCATTACAAGATCGGGATCCTGATCGTGAAGTAAAACTTTTTTGTCTACTTTGGCTTCGAATACGGGTAGACGGCTGTCTCGCTTCATCACAAAACCTGCATCCATTTCAAAATTGGCATCTACACCATTTACCGGCACCTTCATCAATTGCTTGTGCCTGTCATCTTTAAATAACGAATCTCTAACAGGTGTATAACCAAGAGTATCTACCAGTACAATATCCATATACTGGTCTACGCCATAAGCTTTCTGATATTCAACATCCAGAACCGTGGTATCTCTTCTTTGCACTCTTACGAACTCTGCTGTGTCAATAAAACGTATCAATGCATCAAAATCTTTGGCATAATTTCCCGTTACTTCCTGATAAGCTTCCTGGGCATCCCGAATATCTTTTAAACGGTCAACCACCTTAGCGTATCTTTTTTCCTTAAGGTTTTCAAATTTTACAGGCCCGTAGATCGCGTTGAATACGAGATATCCTAAAAAGATTATTACAACCCACAGGACTAATTGAATTACAAGTTTCATGCTTTATAAAGTTTAGAATAATTAGAGTTCATCGCAAATCTACAATTTTTTTTTATTCGTAAAAGTTTCTGCCGTTAAATTACGTTCTTATCTTTGAGAATTGCAAGAATGCCTATGGAAACCTTAACAGCTAATCAATTTTATAAATTATTAATTAAAGATCTGGGCTTTGCTGCAAAAATTAAACAAGACATCGCTTTACAACAACTTTCTGCCTTTGTAGTCAACCCCGGGGCTAACTCTTTATTTTTGCTCAAAGGCTATGCCGGAACGGGAAAAACTACAATTATTTCTTCTATGGTAAAGAATTTATGGAAGATAAGACGTAGCGGCATATTACTGGCTCCAACGGGACGGGCAGCAAAAGTCATTTCCCTCTACTCCGGGCAGGAAGCCCAGACTATTCATAAAAAGATATATTTCCCTAAAAAAACGGGTGGGGCAGGAGTGCAATTTGTTTTACAACCCAATAAACATAAAAACGCCATTTTTATAGTAGATGAAGCTTCTATGATCCCCGATGAAAATCAGGATTCGAAGTTATTTGAAAACCAGGGATTGCTTGCAGATCTTATTGATTACGTCTATAATGGTAATAACTGTTCTTTGATATTAATAGGGGATACTGCACAGCTGCCACCGGTGAAGCTGGATATGAGCCCGGCCCTGGAAGAGAAGAAGTTACAGGATCATTATGAAAAGGAGGTAGTTCATATTGAACTGGATGAAGTAGTGCGTCAAAGCGAAGAAAGCGATATTCTGCTGAATGCTACGATGATAAGAGAAGCTTTAGCCGAAGAATTTTATGATTACTTCAAATTTAAAATTACCGGTAAAGCTGATGTAGTGAGGTTAATTGACGGGCAGGAAATCCTTGATGCCATTCAAGATTCTTACGATCATCTTGGCCACGAAGACACAACAATTATTGTGCGTTCCAACAAACGTGCAAACCAGTACAACCAGCAAATAAGGTCCAGGATCTTATTTCAGGAAGAAGAAATTTCATCAGGAGATTATCTTATGGTGGTAAAAAATAATTATTTCTGGATCAAACCCAGTTCTGAAGCCGGATTTATTGCCAATGGAGATATAGTAAAGGTGCTGGAAATCCAGGATATTAAAGAATTATATGGATTTAGGTTTGCTGAAGTAAATGTGCAAATGGTAGATTATCCTAAGATGAAACCCTTTGATACGGTGGTAATCCTGGATACCCTGGAAAGCAATTCTCCGTCTTTAACCTATGAGCAGTCCAACAGCCTATATCAGGAAGTGATGAGGGATTATGAGGACGAAACAAGTAAATACAAAAAATTCCTGAAGGTGAAAGGCAACAAATTCTTTAACGCGCTCCAGATCAAATTTTCATACGCCATGACCTGTCACAAATCGCAGGGCGGGCAATGGAATACGGTTTTTATTGAGCAGCCTTATTTACCAAATGGAGTTGATAAAGATTATATGCGCTGGCTCTATACTGCCGTCACAAGGGCGCAGGAAAAATTGTACCTGATAGGATTTAAAAATGATTTTTTTTCTGAAGATTAACCATTTCAATTAAACCAGTACTTTATTCTATGGCCAATACTTTACCACTTAAGATCATCGCCATGATCCCTGCAAGATATGAGGCAAGCCGTTTCCCCGGAAAATTAATGCAGGACCTCAATGGTAAAACGGTAATTCGCCGCACCTATGAAGCCGCTGTTGCTACAGGATTGTTCGATAAGGTTTATGTGGTAACAGACAGTGATGTGATTTCCGAAGAAATCGAAGATTTTGGAGGTATTGCCATAAAGAGCAAAAAAGAGCACGAATGCGGCAGTGACAGGATAGCTGAGGCAGTAGAGCATATGGATGTCGATATTGTGGTAAACGTACAAGGTGATGAGCCTCTTATTGACAGAGACAGCCTGGCTAAACTCCTGCAGGTATTTCAAAACGACAAAGAGGGCAAAATAGATCTGGCTTCGCTAAAAACTGCAATGCACGATGCCGAAGAAATTACCAATCCCAATAACGTAAAGGTGATCACCAATAAAGATAATCTGGCCTTGTATTTCTCAAGGTTTCCCGTGCCTTATCCCCGCGACCCAAATTCCGGGGTAACATATTTCAAGCATATTGGAGTTTACGCCTTCAGAAAACAGGCATTAATGGACTTTCATAAATTACCCATGCTTAAACTTGAAGCCACAGAGAAAATAGAAGCCATAAGATACCTGGAATACGGAAAAAATATTATGATGGTAGAAACAGATTTCAGGGGAATTGGCATTGATACTCCTGAAGATCTTGAAAAGGCCAGGAAGTTTTTTTAAAAAATAGATCCGGCTGAAATCGTCCAAATTTCGATAAAAATGAACTTATATACTCAATGACAAGATTAGCCTGAGAGGGCCTCTTTGTAAACCCGTAACACCCGCTCCCTGGCTTCTTTGTGATCCACCATTTGTTCAGGATAGGCATCGGTGCCATAATCTTTGATCCATTTTTTAATATACGCTTCGTCTTTATCGTAATCCTTAATCTGGGTAGTAGGATTAAAGATCCGGAAGTATGGGGCGGCATCAACTCCGCTTCCGGCAGCCCATTGCCAGTTGCCCACATTGGAAGCCATTTCATAGTCCAGGAGTTTTTCAGCAAAATAAGCTTCTCCCCAACGCCAGTCTATAAGGAGGTGCTTGCAAAGAAAACTAGCTACCAGCATGCGCACCCGGTTGTGCATAAAGCCAGATTCATTCATTTGCCGCATACCTGCGTCTACAAAGGGATATCCGGTCTTACCTGCTTTCCACAGTTCAAATTCAGCTTCATTATTGCGCCACTCAATACGGTCGTATTTCCTTTTAAAGGCTTCAGTTACTGTTTGGGGGTAATGGTGAAGGATCTGCATAAAAAATTCCCTCCAGATCAATTCCTGCCAAAAGACTTCATTCTTTTCAGCAACAGCTTTTTCTACCACCTTCCTTATGCTTACGGTTCCAAAACGCAAATGAGCCCCTATCCTGGAGGTTGCATCCCTGGCCGGGTAATTTCTATTTGCTTCGTATTTTTGGATCAGGGTAGAGGAAAGCGTGAAACCAGGTACTTTAAGGGAAGAAACTTCAAATCCTATATCTTCCAGATCAAGATAGGGCAGGTCTTTATTCCTTATAAGCTTACCCAGTTGGGTTTCGGTTTTATTGATCTTAAGGGGAGTATCTTTAAATAGATCTTTCCATACTTTCATATACGGCGTGTAAACCACATAGGGATCCCCATTACCTTTTACAACTTCGCTCTTTTCAAAGATCACCTGGTCCTTATAAGTTTCAAATTCAATATTTTTTGATTCTAACAGGGATTGAATTTCCGCATCCCGCTCTTTAGCATAAGGTTCATAATCCCGGTTGGTGTATACCTTCTGAATAACATATTGATTGGTTAGTGCTTCAAATACTTCGGAAGGTTTTCCGTGGTAGATGGCAAGAGAACTTCCTTTTTTCAGCAATTGCTCCCGGATGTTCTGAAGGTTTTCGTGAATAAAAGTAACCCGGGCATCATTTTTTTTAAGTTTATCCAGGATCTCTGTGTCAAAAATAAAAATGGCCAAAACCGGAAGATCACCCGCCAAAGCTTCAGATAGGCCGGTGTTGTCATCTAACCGTAGGTCTCTTCTAAACCAGAATACATTTACTCTTTCCTTCATTAATTCAAATTTATGGTAGACAGGCCGCCATCCATTCCCAGCACCTGGCCGGTCATCCAGTTGCTTTTTTCTGAAAGTAGAAATTCAACAACATTAGCAATATCTTTTGCTTCTCCCACCCTTTTTAAGGGGTGGCGGTCTTCCATTTTTTTCTTTTTTTCCTCACTTGAAAGCAATTTTTCTGCCAGCGGTGTATTTGTTAAGGAAGGGGCTATAACATTCACCCGAAAAGACGGAGCGTATTCTGCAGCCAGGGCTTTGGAAAAACCTTCTATGGCTCCTTTCGCCGCGGATACGCTGGTATGAAAAGGCATTCCCACTTTTACAGCCACAGTGCTGAAAAATACCAAACTAGCCTGTTCTGATGCTTTTAAACGCGGCAACAGGTCCTGAACTACCTTGACCAACGACATGAAATTTAGTTGCATCTCTTCCTGAAAAGCCTCCGGCTTCAGCATTTTAAAAGGTTTCAAATTAATACTTCCCGGATAATAAACCAAACCGTCAAGAATTTCGGGAAGATCGAGATCGGTAATATTGTCCTTGGTAGCATCAAATTTAAAATGTTCCACGTCCAGCTCTCCCAGATCTTCTGAAGTTCTTGAAGCAATGATCAGCCTGTGGTGTGGGGCGATAAGTTTTGCGGCTTCAAAACCTATTCCATGAGAGCCTCCTATAAACAGTATGTTTTTTTTCATTACAATTAAAATCTTAGTTTAAAATATCTTCTTCTAACTTACCACTTTTAACTTCGGCTGAGGAATATTCCCCAAAAATGGCGAGTAATTTTGTTCTTCGGTGAGTAAAGATCTCCTTAAGTTTTGGAGCCACCAGAAAAGGCTGCACAAGTTCTCCCAAAAACCCAAAAGGAAGTTTGTAATCTACAATATCTTCCATTTCAACACCTCCTTCAATAGGGGTTATAAAATGTTTGTGATGCCATAAGGCATAAGGGCCAAACCGCTGTTCATCAACAAAATATTCTTTTTCTTTAACGTGAGTTATTTCGGTGACCCATTTTGTCTTAATTCCGGCAATGGGGGTAACTATATATTGTATAAGCTGGCCGGGAAACATAGGCCGGTCTGCTCCCGATATAATATTGAATCCCATATATTCCGGAGTAATGGTCTTTAAATTTTTGGGATCTGAAAGAAAGTCCCAGGCTTCATCTACAGAAATGGGTAATTTTTGTTTGGTATGCAGGGTATATATTTTCATAATGCAATTTTGATTATGTAAAATTAAGCATATTAATGTTTAATGGAAAAAATAATAAGTTAAACAAAATTTATTTTATTTTACTGAAATAATAATGCTGAAACCTTCTATTATGTATCTTTGAGAAAACTAATAGCAATTTATATGAAGAAATTAATCTTATTTTTAAGTATCGGAATGTTTATATTTGGAGCAACTGCCCAAATACAGGCACCACAGCCAAGCCCTTTAACAAAGGTTGAGCAAAAGGTGGGACTTACCGATGTTACCCTGGAATATTCCCGGCCCGGAATGAAAGATCGTGAGATCTTTGGTGGCCTGGTTCCCTATGGTGAAGTTTGGCGCACCGGCGCAAATGAGAACACAAAGATCACCTTTAGTGACGATGTGGAAATAGGAGGTAAGCCTCTCAAAAAAGGTACCTATGCTCTTTATACCAAACCGGGTGAAAAATCGTGGGAAGTGATGTTCTATACAGATACCAATAATTGGGGAAATCCGGAAGAGTGGGATGAAAGTAAGGTTGCTTTAACAACTACTGCAGAAGTAACGGAATTACCATTTGAAATGGAAACTTTTACTATTTTCCTGGATGATCTTCAAAATGACGGGGCGGTGCTTAATATTGTTTGGGCAAATACCGCTGCAACTCTACCTTTTAACGTTCCTACAGATACCAAGACTATGGCAAGTATCGTAAAAGTAATGAACGGGCCTACAGCCAACGATTACTTTGCTGCGGGTACTTATTACCACGAATCCGGAAAGGACAATAAAAAAGCTTTGGAATGGGTTAACAAGGCCATGGAGATGCAGGAAGGTGATGATGCTTTCTGGATGTTACGCAGAAAAGCTTTGATAGAATCAGACCTGGGGATGAAGGCAGAAGCGATTGCTACTGCAAAACGTTCTCTAGCGGCTGCTGAAAAAGCCAACAATGCCGATTATGTAAAAATGAATCAGGATTCTCTAAAAGAATGGGAAGCCAATTAATTTCCCTCCTTTTATAAATAAAAAATGCGGCCACCGGCCGCATTTTTTCTTAGATTTTCTTACTGCTTTATTTATACACCCCAATGCATTGCTCTCATTTTATTAGAGGCTATAAAATTATAATTTAATCGATCTGCTTCAATGATTTCACAAAATTACCTATAAAAATTTCCTGTTTTTCTTTGGTCAGCAGGTCAAGCGACAAATAAGGGTTTAAATCTTCTAGTTCCACCAGTAAAATAGCTTGGTCCCGGAGCCTGCAGGCATCAACCCTTGTGATCCCACGTTCCAAATCATTCCACGCAATGAATTTATCAGCAAATTTCAGGTCTTCCCGGGTGGGAATATATTCGGTGAGATTCCAGCGCTTCTCTTTATCAGGTGCATAAAGGGCGTATTGAAAAGTATTGTTCAAATAGTAAAAAGAAACCTCGTACTCAAAATCTATTAATGGTTGTATGAGCTTTCCTTCCAGGTCTATGTCCTTCAGTTCTTCTTTAGTGAGAATCTCCATTCCTATAGAATCGGCGCCGTTCATTAGTTTTACAACATATTGAGAGGGATCTCCCAGTTGTCCTATATCTTCAGGTTTTTCAACTGTGGGAATAACAGGATACCCCAGCTTCATAAGATCGGGCAAATATTGTTTCCCACGGATGTCAGCTTTTCCGTCAAAGGAATTAAAAGTTTTCAGGTTCCTCTTCTTTACCTCGGCTAGAAATTTCTCGAAATATTCCTGATATCCCAGCACCGCGCCGGTATTTCGGAAAACAATTATATCTGCACAATCCAGATTCGAGATTGCCTGATGCGGATGTCCGATAAGAATGTTGAAATGTTCCTTTAACCTGGAGGTAATAAAAAGATCCTCTTCGTAATATTTTCTTCCTTTTGCCTCGTAATAAAGGTCGGTTAAATAAAGTATGCTGGTCATTATGCTTTGGGTGGTATGTAATTAAAAAATAAAATTTTGAGTCGGCAAATTTAGCGTTATAATGGAACTTTGAGGTAGGCAAAGGCTGAATATTTCAAGGGAAGAAAAATAATTTAATGTTGAATTTCGGAGGTTTTACTTCCCGTCAAAAATCTCCTGTAACTGCTGAGCATTTTCCGGGGCATTGGCCTCTATATCATTATTGAAGTAGATATACACCTCTTTAGCTCCGGATTCTTTAATTTTCTTATGCCATTCCTTAAGTTCCCCTTTGGAATAATAGTAGTGATACCAGTCTTTTCCCTTTCCGTGAAAGCGCACATAGCCCACTCCGCCGGTAACGATCATATCTTCCGGAAAGTCGGGAGTGGAAATGGAGCAGAAATGCACTTTGTGTTTCTCCATGATCTCGTAAACTTCCGGGACGAACCACGAGTCATGCCTGAACTCTATAACGTTCTTGTTCTTAGCTTCTAAAGCTTTGCAAAAATTGATAAGCTTTTCATCATTCCGGTGTAAATTTGGCGGAAGTTGCCATAGGATGCAGCTCAGCTTCTTTTTCATTGCCCTGGCCACATCCTGAAACTTTTCCAGACTCTCTTCAGGATCGTTCAGCTTTTTCATCTGGGTAACATACCTGCTCCCTTTGAGGGTGAAGTGGAAATTGGAGGGCACCTGTGTTTCCCAGTTTTCAAGGGTAGATTCTTTGGGAAGTTTGTAATAGGTGTTATTTACTTCTACAGTATTAAAGACAGAAGCATAATGATCCAGCCATTTCTTTTGTGCCAGTTTTTCCGGATAGAATTTCCCTTTCCAGTCTTTATAATTCCATCCTGAACATCCTATGTACACTTTCATTGATTCCCTGTTTCTTTAAACTACTTTAAGGTAAGAAATTTTCATAGGA
Organism: Gillisia sp.; assembly: GCA_024635655.1. Taxonomy (GTDB): domain Bacteria; phylum Bacteroidota; class Bacteroidia; order Flavobacteriales; family Flavobacteriaceae; genus Gillisia. The sequence goes on from JAGXIL010000089.1 coordinate 90,872, forward strand.
ATAAAGGAGAACCAAGAATTCAAAAACTGAAGTAACAATTAATTTCGTGGAGTATAATCAAATGGTTCAGTGAGAAACCGTGTTGCTATTGCATTAAAAATTTCCGGGGTATTTCGGGGAGCTACGTGATTGTTTCTGGGCATTATAGAAAGCTGGCCTTTCGTTAGATTGTCAAACATTTCAACTGCATGTATATTTTTAATGATATCTCTGTCTCCCACCATGATCAGAACAGGTACTTCTATACTTTTTAGCTCGGTATGGCTTATATTGGGCTGGTTGAGTAAGAGGCCGTCTAGTTGCAGTTCCAATCCCCAGTTTTTGGTCGTATCGCCTTTTGCCAGCATCTCTTTTGCTATTGCCTGATATTTCCTGACATTTTCCGGAGCCCAACCATGTACTGCTGTGGTATCCGGACGTAAATTGGGAGCCATAGCAACAATTTTCCTGAGGTTTGATTTTTTGCTGATACCCATCAGAAGCCCAATAATACCGCCATCACTCCAGCCTAAAATATTTACTGAGTCTAATTTTAGGTGATTAACCAATCCATCATAATCTGCTGTAATTTGGTTATAGGTTAAAGAGTCTGTTTTTAATTCAGACCTTCCGTGGCCTCTGTTGTCAGCAATAATAACTCTGTAGTTGGTTTTAAAGAAATCGATCTGGTTTTCCATGGACTTGATGTTGGCGCCATTGCCGTGGATGAGAAGCAGAGGTTCCCCTTTTCCATATTCTTCGTAATATATTTTTGCCCCGTTTAGCTCAACATATTTCCCAATAGCTTCGTTCTCCCCAGAGGTTGTCTGCAGATTCCTGGGCATTGGAAGCTTCAACAAAAATAAAGGAGAAAAATAGGAATAAAGGAATAATGGTTCTTTGCATGGTTTTGTTTTAATAAGGGTTAATTGATCGATTGCGGAGTAGGGGAGTCGGACCTGTTGTTTTACAAATGGAATTTTTTGTTGGTATAACATGTAATAGAATTCACAATGGCCTTTGCCGTTCTGCTAATTATCCTACCAATTTAGAACTTTTAATGTATATACCGGTGTTGGGTCTGAAGAATGGTACCCAGGGATATCCAATGCAAAGGTTTATAGGTAATTAGCATATTTTGTTATAAATTATATACCTATTTTAATGGCCTTGTTTTTTGACCATTTTGAACCATGATCTGTCATAGTGAACTTATAATTATTACAATATGGAAAATACAGTACCCGGCCTGCAGGTATATCCTGATTTTATAGATCCTTCTATGGAAGAAGAATTAATTAATGAAATTGATGCTCAAATTTGGGTGGTTGATTACAACAGGAGGTTACAATACTACGGTTACAGGAATGAACTGGAATCTCCTTATGACCTGGTAACCTTCCCGGTTCCTTTCCCACCATTAATTCAAAAATTATCAGAGAAAATAGTAACGCGCAATATCTTATCTAGCCAACCGGACCAGGTAATCATCAATGAGTACGTGCCGGGAGAAGGAATCAGGCCACATAAGGACAGGAACTACTTCGAAAATTAGATCTGCGGCGTCAATCTGGGGAGTGGTTGCATCATGCGATTTATAAAAGTTAGTGGAGGAGAGGTGGTAGATGTGGAGATTCCACAGCGTTCATTATATGTTATGCAGGATGAGGCAAGATATAAATGGAAGCATGCCATACCACCCCGAAAAAAAGATAAGATAGATGGAAATATACAACACCGGGAAAGAAGGTTATCCATTACTTATCGTAAGGTTAAACCGGAAAAAGTTAAACCTTTAAATCCCGATGGTAAGGTAGCGGGAATGTTGCGGGAACTTTTTAATATTGAGGTTTGATGTATTGCAATTTCTGGTGGAGCTACTTAGTCAATTAGGTTTTTATTATTTGCATATTATCGTATGACTTATTAAACAAGAGTTCGAAAATAGCCAAAAATCTCGAAATGATTCCCTGCCAACACAGGCAGGGATGACTGCTAAAATCTATTGGATTAGTTTCTATTATCAAATCTTGTTTCTATTCCAAGCCAATTACTACCAAAGAATGTTTAGGGATTTTAAGGGTAAGTTTCCCATTGTTTAATTTCGCATCCTTATAAGCTGCGGGCTGTACCTGATCAGGGTTATTAAACGTATTGATGGCATCTACGCTGTTTCCGGTGAGCAACTTAGCTGATCCCTGCACGATCTTATTTACGTTCATTCCCCTGATCTCAAATGTCACTTCCTGAGTGTCGTTCGGGTGAAGGTTTGAGACCGTAAAATGAATTCTTCCTTCCTTATCTTTTGACACTGTAGAGCTTATCACCGGGATTCCGGGTTCATCCAGCTCCAGGTCAAACCGGCTTACTACAGGTTCATCCCATTCGGTTTCATATCGATCTATATTATTAAAAACAGGAATTAGCGTAGCGTTGTGATGTACTTTGTACATATTAAATACATGATAGGTTGGAGTGAGCAGCATTTTGGGGCCATCCGTTATCACCATGGCCTGCAAAACATTAACAGTTTGGGCAATGTTGGCAAGTTTTACGCGGTCGGCATGGGAATTCATTATATCCAGGCTTGAGGATGCAATCAGAGCATCGCGAATAGAATTTTGCTGTTCGAGAAAACCCGGGTTCGTCCCTTCCAGGGGATTTGTCCAGATTCCCCATTCATCCACTGCCAGAACTACTTTTTTCGCAGGATCATATTTGTCCATAACGGTTTTGTGGCGGGTGATAAATTCATCCAGCAGCAGGCCTGCTTTAATTCCGCGGTAATACATTTCCTCTCCAAAATTCGCAGAAACCCCTTTATCACTCCAGCCCTCACCGGGAATAGAATAATAGTGAAGCGAAATGGCATCCATACTCCCGGCTGCCTCACGCATCAGGGTTTCTGTCCATTTATAATCAAGGTCATTTGAACCGCTGGCAATTTTAAATAGGTCGTTATCACTGTAGTTTTTTGCATAGGTTTGATATAGACGATATTGGTTAGCATAGAAATCGGCGGTCATAGTTCCGCCGCATCCCCAGCTCTCGTTCCCAATCCCAAAGAATTTGATCTTCCAGGGTTCATCCCTTCCGTTTTCACGGCGAAGATTGGCAAGCTCGCTCTCGCCGTCATAGGTCATATATTCGATCCATTTGTTCATTTCAGCTGGGGAGCCGCTTCCCACATTAGCCGAAATATAAGGTTCTGCACCAATTAATTCTGCAAACCGCAGAAATTCGTGTGTTCCGAAACTATTGTCTTCTGCCACGCCGCCCCAGTGGGTGTTGATACGTACAGGACGATCTTCCCGGGGCCCAATTCCATCCCGCCAACTATATTCATCGGCAAAACAACCACCCGGCCAGCGGATATTCGGAATCTGAAGTTCCTTCAGGGCGTTTAAGACATCTGTACGGTATCCTTCCTGGTTTGGGATTTCTGAATCCGGTCCTACCCAAATTCCTTCATAAATTCCCCGCCCAAGATGTTCAGAGAATTGCCCGTAAATATGCTCACTGATGTTATCTGTTCCCTGGTCAGCATTCACGATAACCGTATTTGTCTGTGCCAATAATTGCCCGCTGTAATTGGATAGAACTGCAATTAATATTAATAAAAAATTCTTCATAAGAATGCTTGTTAAAGTTATGGATGACTATGTAGTTCCGGTTAGTACTATTGATCGCATATTTGTAAATAGTCCCTGCCTAATTGAATTTGATTTTCTAATCAAAATTAAAGTTTCGACGGATGTGTAATGGTATAAATACTTTGGAACCATAAATAATTATTATATATAACAAACTTCCCATATAAAAAGCATTGCCAGCGAGCCCGGACTTTCAATTCGATACAGGTTTTAGCATTGTTTTTATGTAGTGTTAGCTAATTTATTTCAAACTACTTAATAATTCTAAAAATTCCTTTCCATCACCGATTTCTAATTTGCCATCTTTATGAACCATTGGTATGCCATCCTTAGCATATTTAATAACTCCATTTTTGTCGATAATAAGGTTTAAAGGAAATGCTCTAACATCTAAATTTTCAATCAACTTGTCAGCACTTATAATATGATCAAAATTAAATTCATGTTTCTTTAGAAAGTTTTCCACGCTCTCCATGTTTTCATAGGTGATCGATATAAAGTTGAATTCATGACCGTAGTCACGTTTCATTTCATTTAATACAGGCATTTCCTTAATACAAGGAGGACATCTTGTGAACCAAAAATTAATTAATGTTGGTTTTCCGTGATAATCTTTTAGGGATATTTCTTTTCCTTCAATCGTCTTTAATTTATAATTAGGATTTTTTTTGTTTATATATCTTTCTAAATAATTATTTAGGGCTTTAGCGTTTTTTACTTCAAACTTTCCAAAAACTAAAATAGAATCATTTCTGGAAATAGATTTTTCTCTTTTGAACGTAACGAAGGCTTCTTCTTTAAGAGATTGAGAGGTAAGATCTTTAATTTGTAAAATTTTTATATCTAATTCTCTTTTTGACATTATAGTCTCTCCATTAACTGTATAATATTTAGTTTGGGAGTAACTATTAAAACAAAAGAGTAGAACAAAAAGTAAGGTGATTTTTCTCATATTTTTAATATTGGCTAACACCTCGCTATCTGCCCCGGTGGATTTATCCTATTTATATATCGATCAATTTATTTAATAAATCAACCCAATCCTAGTCCGAATCAAATCCAGCAGCCCCATCAATTCCCGGCTTTTTTGAAAACTCATCACCGTGCTTTCTGTCCGGCCTTCATCCAGCATTTGCTGTACGTGGGCTGCTTCATAATTATAACCCCGGCTGTTTACCTCAAAGTGGATTTCCTTTTCCTTTCCGTCTTGTTCTATAAGAATAGATGTAGGTTCATGGAACCTGTTCTTGACGGTAACCGTAGCTTTTTCAAAAGTAAGGCTTGCTGTGGTAGGGGTGGTGTTATTAATCGCACAGTCTAAACTGGCTACCGCTCCTGTGTCATATTGAAAATTAATGATACAGCTTTCATCTATCCCTGTATTGCATATTTCAGCTTTTGCTTTAACTTTCTCTGGAACACCCATAAGTGAAAGCGCTGCAAAAACAGGATAGATGCCTACATCCAGTAAACTTCCGCCTCCCAGGCTTTTGTTGTACAACCTTTTTTCGGGAAGATATGGGGCGGCAAAGCCGAAATCGGCTTTTAGGTTGAGCAATTTTCCAAATTCCCTGCTTTTTATCTTCTCCAGTAAATACTGGTAATGTGGCAAGAAAACTGTCCACATGCCTTCCATAAGGAACACGTTGTGCTCTTTAGCCGCTTCGATCATTTTGCTGACCTCTTCGGAATTCATGGCAAAAGGTTTTTCGCAGAGTACCGCCTTTTTATTCCGGAGGCACAGCAAAGTGTTCTCACAGTGGAATACGTGCGGGGTGGCAATGTAGATAATATCTACCTCCTTATCCTGCGCCAGTTCCTCATAGCTTCCGTAGCTTTGGGAGAACTTGTACTTTTCAGCAAATTCTTCCGCGCGGCCTTTGTCCCGGCTGGCCACGGCATATAATTCAGCACCCGGGACTTTCGCCAGGTCTTCAGAAAATTTTCCGGCTATTTTTCCGGGGCCTATAATTCCCCATTTGTAGGTTTTAGGTTTCATCGTTCACAATTTTTTCCGGAGAATATATTATAGATTGTAGTATAAAGGCTATGATAATGACCAAGAAACATCCCACCAGGTTCAGCCATAAATAAGGCATCACATCATACGCCCATAATAAGACCACCAGGGCCTGGGTGATAAGGGCAGCGATAAATACCGCATTGCTCTGTACGTATGTAAAGAAAAAGGCAAGGAGGAAAATTCCCAGCACATTTCCGTAGAAAATGGAGCCAATGATGTTTACAAGCTCAATAAGGTTTTCGAATAAATTAGCTACGCTGGCAAAGAGGATGGCTATAACGCCCCAGATGAGGGTGAAATATTTTGAAGCTTTTACGTAATGAGCTTCCGATCGTTCCCCTTTTATACTTCGTTTGTAGAGATCTATTGTGGTTGTAGACCCCAGCGCATTTAATTCAGATGCGGTTGAAGACATGGCTGCGGAAAGGATCATCGCGAGTAAAAATCCTATTAATCCGCGGGGAAGATTGTTCAGGATAAAATGAATGAACACATAATCTTTGTCATTGGTCTCCATCTTAGGATTAGAGGCAGTGATCAATTCCCTGGCGCGTTCCCGGTTACTTATTTCAGCAGCATCCAGTTCCAGCATTTTATTACTGTAATTCTCTTCATCAGCAGGAGTAGAGATCCCCATACTTTCCCCAAACCGAATTGCCGTGATGTGTTTTTCCTCCTGCAGGTCTTTATTACTTTGCATCAGGTCGCGGTATTCTTCAGCATATTCTGAATCTAATACTTCGTTTTGTGCAGCGGGATTAAAATTTAAAGGTGCCTGGTTGAATTGGTAGAAAACAAATACCATCACCCCAACAAGCAGAATAAAAAATTGCATAGGCACTTTCAGAAGTCCGTTAAAGATAAGGCCCAGCTGCATTTCTTTTACGGACCTTCCGGTTAAATATCGCTGTACCTGACTTTGATCTGTTCCAAAATAGGAGAGGGCAAGGAAGGAGCCGCCAATAATTCCGCTCCAGAAAGTATAGCGGTTATTGAGGTCGAAGGAAAAATCGAGGATGTCCATCTTTCCGTTTGCCCCGGCAATCTGTAGGGCGTTGCTAAAGCTGATATTTTCGGGGAGATAGCTTACGATCAAAAAAAAGGCGGTGAACATCCCTGCAAAGATCACCGCCATTTGTTGTTTATGGGTTACGTTCACCGCTTTGGTTCCCCCTGAAACGGTGTAGATGATCACCAGAACCCCTATAAGAATGGTAAGGCCGTTAAGATCCCAGCCCAGAACGGCAGACAGGATAATAGCCGGGGCAAAGATGGTGATCCCGGCGGCAAGGCCCCGCTGGATCAAAAACAAAATAGCCGTTAAAGTCCTTGTTTTTCTGTCAAACCGGGTTTCCAGGTATTCGTATGCAGTATACACTTTCAGGCGGTGATAAATGGGAATAAATACCATACAAATAATAACCATGGCAATGGGTAACCCAAAGTAGAACTGAACGAAACCCATCCCGTCATGGTAAGCCTGGCCGGGAGTAGAGAGGAAGGTGATGGCACTGGCCTGGGTTGCCATAACTGAGAGGCCTACGGTCCACCAGCGGGCATCGTTTCCGCCGCCAATGTAATCTTTTACATTTTTGCTGCCGCGGGTCTTATAAACGCCATAGCTTACAATAAAGATCAATGTTCCAAAAAGTACAACCCAGTCGATTAACTGCATTTAGGAGTAATTTTTCATGATAAAGTAAAACAGCAGTATGTATCCGGCATTGGCCAGTAGAACATAGGTGTAGGAACGTTTCCAGGTATATTTCTTTGGTTTTTCCATTAATTGCCGAGAGATACCATATTTGCAAATAAGCGATAGGCTCCGGGAACCCCTTCAGGAAACTGCCTGAAAAAGCTTAGTCCGGTATATATAAAATGACCCTTTCTATGTTTGGCAATCAACAATGCGCCTTCTTTTGGGGTTTCATTGCTGTCATTCAGGGAGAGGATAGGAGTATATTCAGGTGCCCAGTCATCGGCGAAATAGAGTCCGCGTTCCTGTACCCAGCCTTCAAAATCTTTGGAAGTGATCTTATTTGGATAATTTAGAACAGGATGATCTTCTGCAATAAGCCGCACAGGTGCATCTTCTTCAGTCACCCTATCCCTGGAAAGGCTAAGAGGATAAGGCCCTATAGGATCGACCTTTAGTCCCCGGCTCACGTTGTATTGAACGATCAAATTTCCGCCATTCTCAACATATTCCAGCAGCGCGGGCTGGCTGTATTTAAGATCTTCCTCAATATTATAGGCTCTTATTCCCAGAACCACAGCATCATATTTTGCCAAAGAAGCCGCCGTAACAGAACCGGATGAGATCCTGGTGACATTATACCCTATTTGCTCAAGACTTTCAGGGATCACATCCCCGGCGCCTTCAATATAACCAATGTCCTGCCCGTTTTTTCGAATATCCAGCTTCACCACTTTTGTCCCTGCCGGTAAAACAACGGTTTGTAAGGGAATATGATCGTAGTCGATCTTTACGACTTCTGAAGAAAAGCTTTCCCCGCCCATTTTCAAAATAGGAGTAAGTATAGCTTCAGACTGATCCTCCGGCGGAGTTACCCGAAATAGAACAGAAGCAGACGCCCCTTTTTTAGCAATGCTGAAGCCGGTAGTAACAGGTTCTATCTTCCAGTTTTCTGAAGTTTGTAAAGTTATTTCTCCGGAGACATTATCTTTTCCTGCAGTTATTATTACAGGAACTTCTTTAGGTTCCCCATTGGCAAAGATCAAAACCTTTTCCCTGAATTTTGCCGAAACTGCCGGAAGGATCTCAAAGGGCTGGTATATTTCTCCCTTAACGGCATCATTGTATTTATAGACCACCGGCCTTTCAAAAAGGATATCTATTCCCAGCACATTAATTGTAAATATGGCCTTAACATCTTTTGGCGCTTCCGGAAGGCCTATTAATTCATGCTCCTCTACTTTGTACAGGCCAATACTTCCTTCTTCTTTTAACCAGTATGGGGTAGTATAATTTACGTCTTTCCCTAGTTTCAGGTTAGCCTTCTCCATCCAGTCATCATTATTCTGAAGCTCTTTGTTGGGTTGAAGTTTATTATTATTTGGTTGCAGTTCTACCGACACTAAGGTCATAGGAATTTCACTTCGGTTGATTACTTCAAGATTTATTGCGACCTCTTCATTTGGAGTGGAGGTTTCCTGTGGGGCCAATGCCTCCAAATATAAACCTGCGGCCGATGCTATGATCTCTTTGATCTCCCGTGACTTAATTTTTCTCCAGTGGGAGTCCTCAAGATCCTGTATTAATTCATATGCCTTTACCAGTTGAGGAATGCTGGCTGAAGGATCTTTAAAATCGTATTCCAGTTCTATTTTTGAAATTATTGCGCCAATTTCAGCTCCTCCTTTGACCCTGTTCCAGGAGGTGTCAATCCCGGCAAAAAGGTTTTCACTGTCTTCCGGGAGTTCTCCTTCCAAAAGTTCCAGGTATTCCATTTGTGATCCACGGCTGCCGGTACTACCAAATCCCTGGGACTGGTGTTCACTGCGGCTAAGGGCAGAGATCTCCGGGTTGGAAAGTCCTTTAGAAGGAAAATAAACTCCGGTATCAAAGGCCAAAAAATTGGAATTTACTGCTTCTTTAAATGCTTCCTCACTTCCGTAAAACCAGGGGGAGGTGTTAAAGAACATTCTTTTAGGAGCAAAGGCTTCGGTATATTGTAATTGTTCGGGAAACTGGGTTGGATCACCCGCTTTCTCAAAAGCTTCCACACTTAAGATAGCCGATGCTGTATGCTGCCCGTGGGTTTCTCCGGAAGTTCGGTGATTGAATCTGTTGATGATCACATCGGGCTTAAAGGTGCGCATCGCCCAAACCACATCTGAAAGTACTTCCTCCTCCTGCCAGAAATCCAGAGCTTCTTCCGGGGTTTTTGTATATCCAAAATCAATGGCCCTGGTAAACAGTTGTTCCCCGCCGTCGATCTTTCTGGCCGCAAGAAGTTCCTGAGTTCTTATGATCCCGAGAAGTTCCTTAAGTTCAGGGCCTATAAGGTTTTGGCCTCCATCTCCCCGGGTGATCGACAGGTATCCGGTGCGGGCATTAACGTCGTTTGCAAGGTATGAAATGAGCCTGGTATTTTCATCATCGGGATGAGCCGCCACAAAAAGGACCGAACCTAAAAAGTTCAGTTTTTGGATGGCTTCGTGAATTTCAGCAGAATTTAATTTTTGTGGAGTTTGTGCATTGACATAACTGCAAACCAGCAGGAGCACTATGGGGAATAATTTGCGCATTTGAAAGTGTTGGGTTCAACCTTTCCAAATATATAAACTTTCGCTGTGGTTTTTTGTTTTTGAAGCCTTAACTTTTAGAGGCTGTCCTTACCTTCATCTAAATAAGCATCTTTTTTTAACAGGGTCACTGCCTTTTGCAGGATCAGGTTATTAGGATAGGTGGTAAGTTCTCCCCCATCTTCCCGCAAATGCAGGTGAAAAGCCCTAATGTCTTCAATTACGGCTTCAATAGGCATATCCTTATCATGAATCTTGATCTTGTCCCCAATGCGGTAGGGAAAGGAGAAAAACATGATGATCCCCGAAGTTACATTGCTTAATATAGACCAGATGGCAAAAAGGGCAACTCCAATAACCGCAAATGTTGATGAAAATATAATTGATAGTTCACCAAGGCCCATTCCCCAGGCCCAGGAATAAAGAAAGAATGCAATGATAATGATAAGAATGTTGATATATTTAAACATCAACCTTGTTCTTGTGATATTTATTCCTGTGCGTTTTCCGACTTTGTGAGCTGCAGCCCGAAGAATAAGCTGAAATACGATCAACAGCACACTTATGGCTATGGTATAAATAAGCCTTGTGCTATTAGTTTGGAAATACTCTATCATTAATTTAGATTCAGTTTTTCGCGCAAAGGTAAATCTTTATTAGAATTTTCAATCCAGTATGGAGATTTTCTCTCAGACATTTTTGTGGCAGTGGTAACCAGCTTTTCCCCATTATTTTCAGTTGATTCTTCCCACTTCACAATTTTATAAGGAAAGGTAGGTTCATAGTAGATACGCAACTGCCTTTTCAATTGGGGATAGCTGATTTGATACACGCTGTTTTCCCCATCCTGAAAGAATTCTGCTAAAGCTTTATAGGCTTTGATCTTTATATGTGCCAGGCGAAAATATTCCAGGGAAGGAAACATATTGATCTCCCCGGTGGGAAGCTTATTGGGGTCTACCCTTAGCTGTGGCCAGATCTCATTTTCCAGATAGTTGTAATAAATGGTGAATTCCTGATCCCCTTCCTCTTCAAAATAAGAAAATGCATTTACCTGGAAGCCGCTGCGATTATTGAACTGCAGAAAACTCTGGCCACACCATTCCTGGATGGAGGCCGTAACTTTTAGCGCATGCCGGTGATTCTCAACCGGGTAAAATGTACTTTGCATAATAGAGTAGGGGTAGATCCCGGTAACAAAGTTCTTGGTGGCATTGTGCTTTAGAACCGAAGTGCTTTTTTTCTTCTTTCTATTATCTGTTTTTACCTGGTCTTCAACTAAAAAATCTTCTGTGACAAAAATATTCACTGCGGTACCTTCCCGCATTTCCCCATATCGCATTTGTTCCAGCTTATAGGAGGTGATTTCAGCTTCCCCTGCATACCAGTATTCCTTAAATTCTTCTGAAACGGGTTGGGGGTCATTACGTGCCTGCTTGTCTGAGATCTTTTCACATCCGCTACAGATCAATATAACCACTCCATAAAAAAGTCGACTGGGAAAGTTCATTACCTGATTTTTATTAAAAATACGAAAATTAGCTTTGGCAAATTTCCTTTAGGTTTTCATAGACTAAATGGGTGGGAAGGCCAACTACATTAAAGTAACTTCCTTCTACATGTGTTATTCCAATTAAACCTATCCATTCCTGAATACCATAAGCCCCGGCTTTGTCCAGGGGATGATAATTTTTGATATAAAAATCAATCTCATCTTTACAAAGATCCTTGAATGTAACTTTAGTGGTACTATTGACAGTTTTCTGAGACCGGTTTGTACTAAAGGTAACGGAGCTGATAACTTCATGGGTGGTGCCGGATAAAGTTTCCAGCATCTTAAATGCTTCTGAAGTTGTTTCAGGTTTGTTCAAGGCTTTCTCATTATGCCATACTATGGTATCGCTGGTGATGAGGATCTCCCTGTCTTTCAGCTTTCTTAAGAAAATTTCAGCCTTAAGCTTTGCCAGGTAATCTGTGATCTCACTTCCCTTAAGATCATCGGGATATTCCTCCTTGACCGATTTGTGTTCTACAATAAATGGAATGTCAAGATCCTTTAAAAATTGGTGTCTTCTGGGGGAACCTGAAGCGAGGATCACGTGATAGTTTTTTAGAAGTTCTTTCAGCATAAATTACAGTAAGATAAAAGGGTAAAGGCCCAGGGATAGTAAACCCACGACCAATATCAACTTTAAAATTAGACTTAACCTGGAATAGTGGGCTTTTGTTTTTGCACTTAATATATTAATAAGAACGTAAAGCAAGGGTCCCACAATCAACAAAAGCGCATATAACACCGCCCAGATATTGGCATAAAGATATTCAGAAATATATAATATTACAGAAAACAACGGGATCAATCCAATGGCAAATATAACTTTGTTAGCCCTGGACCTTCCCAGGACCACAGGCAGGGTGTTTCTTCCGGTGTTGTGATCTCCGTCCACGTCCTGCTGGTCTTTAACCATTTCCCGAAGCCAGTTGATCAAAAAAGCAAACAAGGCATAATCTAAAAGTATAGAAAATATGATTGACTGTGTCTGCCGGTTGGCAGGGGTTATGGCCGGTAACAATTCAAATAATCCCATAATGAGGATGACCATTGCCACCAGGCTGCTCACAACAATATTTCCTGCCAGCATGATATTTTTGAGATAGGTGGCATATAAATAAAGCAGGGCTGATATGACGATAAATATTGCTGAAAATCCCGGCCTTCCAATCAAATTGGAAAGATAAAACCCTATTCCTACTCCAATGATGGTAAAAATGATATAAGCATTAACTGCTGATTTTTCTGAAATCGCTCTCCCAACTATCTGCTTTTGGGGTTTGTTGATCCTGTCGGTTTCTGCATCGTATAAATCGTTGATGATATTTCCGGCAGCGGCTATACATACCGTAGCCAGGCAAAGCAAGAAAAATCCGAAGCCATTTAATGTTATGCTAATTCCAAAGGTTTGAAAAAGCGCATATTTGATAAGCACCTGGGTAATAATTATGATCAAAAGGTTTTGAAACCTTATTAATTTTAAGAACTGAAGAACCATGCAGGTGTTTTAGTTGGAAACAAATTTTAATCCTACCAGGGAGATGATGAGGGTTGTAAGGAAAAACAATCGCCAGAAATGTACAGGTTCTTTAAAGATCCAGATCCCCAGGATCACAGTGCCAACCGCCCCGATTCCTGTCCAAACCGCGTATGCCGTTCCTATAGGTAGGGTTTGGGTGGCTTTGTAGAGTAACGCCATACTTATGGAGAGTGAGACGATAAAGGCAGCAAGCCACCATGTTTGAGTACTCCCGCTACTGAATTTTGCCTTACCGAGGCAAAAGGCAAATCCTACCTCAAACAAACCTGCTATAACCAGGTAGAACCAATTCATAAGGCATCAGGATTTTTAAGCCATTTTCCCTGCACCTTCATCACTTGTTCTATAACATCGCGAACGCAACCTCTTCCGCCTTTTTTATGTGAAATATAGCGGCTTATATCTTTGATCTCTGCAGCGGCATCCTGGGGGCAGCAGGGCATTCCTACCAGCCTCATTGGGTAAAGGTCAGGAATGTCATCACCCATGTAAAGTACATTATTTGCATTGATATCATAAATATCAAAAAACTCATTAAGTTGTTCCACTTTGTCCTGGATTCCCAGAAAAATATTGGTGATCCCAAGCGCTCTGAGACGTTTTCTCACCCCTTCATTGGTGCCCCCGGAAATGATACACACATGATATCCTGCTAGTTGTGCAGTTTTTAATGCATAACCATCTTTAATGTTCATGGTTCTAAGCAGTTCTCCCTCGGTATTCACCTGTATGTTGCCATCTGTCAAAACTCCGTCTACATCAAAGATAAAAGTGTCTACGTGATTCAAATATTCTTTATAATTCTTTTCCATGAAGGGCCTGGATTGATTGAGTTAAAAGTGAGTATAATTTTTGTTGCTCTTTATTGAGTTGTGAAAGGTGGGACTGCAATACTCCCACATCATTCCTTTTGGCAGGCCCGGTTTGGGCTTCCATCGGATTCATTTTTGTTACTTTGGATGCTGTTTCCATGATAAGCGGTTGCAGGATCTCAAATGGGATGTTATTCTTTTTGCATATCGCCTCTCCTTCAGTATAAAGGTAGTTCACGAAGTTACTTACAAAAACAGCCGCCACGTGGAGGGATTTTCTTTGTTGGCTGTTAATATGATAAACATTCTCTGAAATGCTTTTGCCCAAACTTTCCAACAATTGCAGATCATCTTTCTTATTTGCCTCTATACAAAAAGGGATTTGACTGAAATCAACTTCTTTGTTTTTGGAAAAGGTTTGCAGGGGATAAAAAACCCCTCTCCGGCTAAAATTTGAAAACACCTCTATATCCACGGCGCCGGAAGTGTGCAGCATCAAAGCTTCTTTATAAATGATGTTATCTGCAATTTCCGAAATAGCATCATCTTTTACCGCCATTAAATAAATATCTGCAGGTTTTACTTTGGCAAGATTGATGGTTGTTTCGGTCACAGTTGATAAGGAGATAAGGCTTTCAGGTTTATGATTGAAGACCTGGATCACCCGAAAATCTTTAGCTGAAGAAAACGCTTTTAATAAGTGGTGGGCAACGTTTCCTGCTCCAAAAATAACAATGCTGTTCATTTGGCTAAAATACCAAAAAAAATCAGGTTTAAAATTAACATTTGTTCGCTGCGAATGCTTTGTAATTTCAAGGTTTAAATGCTTAAATTTTGTTAAATTTGCAGCGTTTTAAAGAGACATAAATGCAAAATAAAATAGCGTCTGTTATCTTCTCTACCCGGATCATGGCAGTCTTATTCATCGTGTTCTCCATAGCAATGGCCCTGGGGACTTTTATTGAGAGCTGGTACACTATTGAAACCGCGAGAGTAATGATCTACAATACGTGGTGGTTTGAAGGAATAATGGTGTTTTTTGTCATTAATTTTGCCGGAAATATCTACCGCTATAAATTACATAAACGCGATAAATGGTCTTCCCTCTTAATTCACCTTTCTTTTGTATTGATCCTTGTGGGTGCTTTTGTGACCCGCTATATTAGTTATGAAGGGATCATGCCTATTAGAGAAGGGGAAACCACCAATACATTTTTATCTGAAAAAACGTATCTCACGGCTCTTATTGATGGAGAAATTGAGGGAGAAGCTCTTAGAAGGGTTATAGAAAAACCGGTGCTGCTGGCCCCCGAAACTGAAAATAATGTTGCTATTCATACAGATTATAACGGTCAGCCCGTCACAATAGAAGTGATCAATTACATTCACGGGGCAGAAGAAGGCCTTATTTTAAGTGAAAGCGGAGATAACTATCTTCAGATCGTGGAAGCAGGAGATGGTGACCGCCACGAGCATTATATTAAAGAAGGAGATGTTGCCAATATTCATAATGTTTTATTTGCCTATAACAGGCCTACTGAAGGCGCAGTTAATTTAATTGTTGACGAGCAGGAGGGAACATACAAGATCGATTCTCCTTTTGAAGGAGATTATTTACGAATGGCCGACCAGCAGGAAGGACAGGTTGTTGCAGACAGTTTACAGCCTTTTCAGCTGAGGTCCCTTTATAATATTGGCGGGATGCAATTTGTAATACCCGAACCTGTTACCCGTGGGATCTTTGATATAGTACCCTCAGACACCGGGGAAATGGGAGAGGAAAATGCAGTGACCTTAAGGGTTAGCAGCGGAGGAGAAGCTACAACAGTAAGTATGCTGGGAGGTAAAGGATCAGTAAATCCTCCAAAACAGGTTAATGTAGGAGGTTTGGATTTTTATCTTAATTACGGCTCCAAAGAACTGGAATTGCCTTTTGCGATAAGACTGGATGATTTTATTGCTGAAAAATACCCGGGGACAGAGGATAATCCTACGCCCAGCTATTCTTCATTTAAAAGCGAAGTTACCATAATAGAGGAGGGAGAGGGAGAGTCCTTTCCGTATGAGATCTATATGAACCATGTATTGGATAAAGCAGGTTACCGGTTTTTCCAGGCATCTTTTGATCCCGATGAAAAAGGGACTGTACTTTCTGTAAATCACGATTACTGGGGCACCTGGATAACTTATATAGGTTATACCCTTTTATATCTTGGACTGATGCTTATCCTGTTTGACAAAGGAAGTAGGTTTGGTAATTTAAAAGTGATGCTCGATAAGGTGAAAAAAAAGAAGGCAAAACTTACACAGGTCACCAGCATTTTGCTGTTCCTGTTATTAAGCTCCACTGGTTTTGCCCAGGATACAGATCCTGAGCACGGCCACATTAAAACAGAGAAGGCCCAGGTAGATTCTATAGTAAAATCTATGGCTGTAGACCCCGATCATGCCGAGAAATTTGGCCAACTTGTGATACAGGATGCCGGGGGTAGAATGAAGCCTGCAAATACATTTTCTTCAGAATTACTTCGGAAACTCAGCAAAAAAAATTCTTATGAAGGATTAAATGCCGACCAGGTGTTGCTTTCAATAACCGAAAATCCTGCGCTATGGTACAACGCTCCGCTTATTTATGTTAAGCCGAGTAACGACAGTATAAGGCATATCACAGGAGTAGAGGAGGGGAAAGAATATCTGGCCATGACCGACTTCTTTGACCGCACCGGGGTGTATAAATTATCTCCTTACCTGGAAACTGCCTATCAGGCATCCGTGCCGGACCAGTTTCAGAAAGATTTTATCGATACCGACAGGAAGGTAAATCTGCTGTTTTCTGCACTTCAGGGAGAAATGCTCAGAGTCTTTCCTATTCCGGGAGATGACAACAATAAGTGGGTAGCTTATAACGATGTAGCAGAATCTAATTTTAAGGGAATGGATTCGGTCTACGTGAGGCAGATCCTGCCTCTTTACATGAATTCTTTAAGAGAAGCCCGGGAAACAGGAGATTACCAACAGGCGAACGAACTGGTGGAAAGCATTAACGGATATCAGAAAAAGTTTGGAGCAGAGGTCATGCCTTCCGAAGGAAAGATAAAAGCAGAAATTCTTTATAACAAGGTGAATATTTTTGAAAACCTGTATAAATCTTATATGCTTATAGGTTTACTGATGATCGTATTTGTGGTTGCACAAATCTTCAGGGAATCCAAAACCATCAAATGGCTTATTAATGGTAGCGCTGTGATCATCCTGATCATGTTTATCCTGCATACGGCAGGACTGGGAGCAAGATGGTATATTTCCGGACATGCTCCCTGGAGTGATGCCTATGAATCTATGATCTATGTCGCCTGGGCAACAATGTTCATGGGTCTGGCATTTGGAAGAAAAAGTAATCTTACCATAGCTTCAACTGCTTTTGTGGCAGCAATGGTTTTATGGATAGCGCATCAAAACTGGATGGATCCTTCAATTGCCAACCTGGTGCCTGTACTTGATTCTTACTGGTTAATGATCCACGTATCGGTGATCGTTGGAAGCTACGGACCCTTCACGCTGGGGATGATCCTTGGTGTAGTAGCTCTCTTCCTCATGATCATGACCACTGAAAAGAACAAAGCCAAAATGGATCTCAATATTAAAGAGATCACCATTATCACAGAAATGGCTTTAACAGTAGGGCTTGTAATGCTTACCATAGGAAATTTCCTTGGAGGACAATGGGCCAATGAAAGCTGGGGCCGTTACTGGGGCTGGGACCCTAAGGAGACCTGGGCGCTTATTAGTATTATGGTCTACGCTTTTGTAATTCACATGCGACTGGTCCCCGGTTTACGAAGCAGGTGGTTCTTTAACTTAATGGCTATTGTAGCTTATGCCAGTATTATGATGACCTATTTTGGGGTGAACTTTTACCTTGCAGGTCTTCATTCCTATGCCAGCGGTGATAAGGTGATCACTCCCACATTCATATATTATTCAATAGGGGCGGTTGCCATTCTTGGCGCCCTTTCATATTGGAAATTTCAGAAACACTACAGTAAAAAACCTAATAAACGGATCCCTGTAGAGGAACCTGTATAAACTTAATTTAAATCATTTAAAAATCCCTTCCTGCTACAGGAAGGGATTTTTCGTTTACTGTATTTTGGATTATAGGAATAGTTGCGGCTGAAAGCCAATTACCCTTAGAGGGATTTTTAATCCAAACT
This sequence comes from Gillisia sp., assembly GCA_024635655.1. Classification (GTDB taxonomy): domain Bacteria; phylum Bacteroidota; class Bacteroidia; order Flavobacteriales; family Flavobacteriaceae; genus Gillisia. The sequence continues at coordinate 108,914 of JAGXIL010000089.1, forward strand.
CTACAGCCATCAGGTTCCTATGAAAGCACTGGTTTGTTAAGTTTTTATTCTTTCTCTTTCGTTTCAGAAAGGAGAAATGAAAAAGGGTATTTAGATCTAATATTTTTCGGTAGTACTTACACAAACTAAAAAGATCCTGCTTAATACGACAGGATCTTTAAATTGATTTTTCAGCAGAAGATTATTTCAATCCTCCCACCATATCTTTAGGTTGTACCCATTCATCAAACTCCTCTTCAGTAACATAACCCAGATTCACGGCTTCTTCTTTCAAAGTTGTACCATTTTGATGGGCAGTGTTTGCGATCTCTGCAGATTTATAATAGCCTATTTTTGTATTTAAAGCAGTTACCAGCATCAAAGAATTATCTAAATGCTCTTTGATCCTCTGGTGATTTGGCTCTATCCCCTGGGCACAATGTTCATCAAAGGAAGTACAGGCATCTCCAAGCAATTGTGCACTTTGTAAAAAGTTAGCAGCCATAACAGGCTTAAAAACATTCAGTTCAAATTGTCCCTGCATTCCGCCGACGGTGATGGCAACATCATTACCCATGACCTGTGCACATACCATAGTTAACGCCTCACATTGCGTTGGATTTACTTTTCCGGGCATAATGGAAGAACCGGGTTCATTGGCAGGAATGTTTATCTCACCTATTCCACTTCTTGGTCCCGATGCCAGCATACGTATATCATTTCCGATCTTATTAAGAGATACGGCAAGCTGTTTTAAGGCACCGTGAGCTTCCACAAGGGCATCGTGGGCAGCAAGGGCTTCAAATTTATTTGGTGCTGAAGTAAATGGAAGATTAGTGAATTTAGCAATAAATTCGGCTACCCGTTTAGAATAACCTTTAGGGGTATTTAATCCTGTTCCAACTGCTGTACCCCCCAAAGCCAGTTCTCCAAGATGCGGCAGGGTGTTTTCCAAAGCCCTAATCCCGTAATCCAGCTGGGCCACATAACCACTAAATTCCTGGCCAAGGGTAAGGGGAGTGGCATCCATAAAATGGGTACGGCCTATCTTCACCACGTTTTTATATTCTTCAGATTTTTTCTTTAATGTATTTCTCAATTTTTTTACTCCAGGAAGTGTTACCTGCACCACTTTTTGATAAGCTGCAATATGCATTCCCGTAGGGAAAGTGTCATTGGAAGACTGGGACTTATTTACATCATCATTGGGATTAAGGGTTTTTTCACCCTCGCCAATGACCTTTCCGGCCAGTTGGTGGGCCCGGTTGGCTATTACCTCATTAAGATTCATATTGCTTTGGGTACCGCTTCCGGTTTGCCAGATAACCAACGGAAACTGGTCATCGTGTTTTCCTGCCAGGATTTCCTCGCAAACCTGTGCGATATAATCTCTTTTTTCAACAGGTAAAACTCCAAGCTCGCAATTTGTGAATGCAGCAGCTTTTTTAAGATATGCAAAACCATAAACGATCTCTAACGGCATAGAACCCGGAGCTCCTATCTTGAAATTATTTTTAGAACGTTCGGTTTGGGCACCCCATAATTTTGAAGAAGGAACTTTTACCTCTCCCATGGTATCTTTCTCAATACGGTATTCCATAATTATTTTCGGTTTGGTTACAAATTTACATTTTCGGAATTTTTATTGTTGTAAAATATTTACAAATTTTCGATCTTTTTTTGACGTTTTTCTGAAGAAGAAGGTGCATCCATAAGATTTTACTTTTTTACCGGAAAATTTTAAATTAAAATTGGCAGAAGAAAATTAGAGTTACTATCTTTGACAAGATTATAAAATCCTGAGAAATTATGTTTGAATTTGATCAATACCTCGGCTTTTTAGCCTTCCTGTTTATTATTACTATGGGATTTTGGCTTATGATTTTTCTTGTAGCCATTGTACCTTACTGGATTGGAGGTTCCCTTGCTGAGAATTTTAAAGAGAGAAAAGAGCAAAAACGCCGAGAAAAAGAAGCTGCTAGAAAGCTTCAATAAATTAAGGTAATTTTCGGAAGCAGTTTTAAATAACGGTCGAAGTATTATGCAGTATTTTTTTTGACCTGTACAAATAAAAAAAGGTTGTCAAATTTGACAACCTTTTTTCGTTTTAATTTTTTAGCGGTACCTATTTATCCATCATACTCTCCACCTTCGTCATCTCCATTTTCTCCATTCCTGCGATCCTGATCTCTCTTTTGCTGATTGAACCTGTATACCATGGAAAGGGTAAATGATCTTTCTCTCCACTGGAATTCACTTTGCTGCGTAAATCTTTCGGTAGAAGTAAATTGGTCTCTTTTTCTTGAATTCAGGAGATCTCTTACGTTAAATGAAATAGTGGCATTTTCATTAAAGATGTCCTTACTCAAAGCAAGGTCAATTGAGAAAATTCCTTTTGTTTCTGTGATAGCATTTTCCTGTGGTCCTCTGTAAAACGCATTGGTTTGCCATTCAACCTGCCCGGGAAGTGTAACCTTGGAACTAAACCTGGTGAACCAGCTGGTATTTTTAGCTCCGTAATCTATTCCGTTAAATTCTCCTTCGGTTTCGAACTGGAAGAAATTGAAACTTCCGTTTAACCTTAACCATCTTGCAGGGTTATACAAAATCCCCATCTCTGCACCCATTCGTTCATTAGTGGCAAGATTTATAGGAATTGTTCTAATGATCTCCACCCCGTTGAAAAACTCCCCGGTTCCCTGTTGAACTCTTTCAAATGCATCTGTTTCATACTGGTAATATACAGAAGAAGTAAAGGTAAGCTCATCCCATCTTTTTAGATAACCAATATCGTATGCACTTGCATAAGAAGGATTTAAATTAGGATTTCCCTGGAATACATTAGTTCTGCTGGCTCTGGAAGGGAATGGATTAATAAACCATCCTCTTGGCCTGTTGATCCTTCGGTTATACCCTAAAGTGATATTTTCTCTCTCGTTAAGTTCAAAGATCAAATTCAATGTTGGAAATAGCCCGAGGTAATTATTGTCAAAATCTGTGTCTATAGGAAAACCAAATTCCTGTTGTAGTTCCTCATCTGTCAAAGGGGAATCAATAGTTCCTTTAAGTTGTGTGTTTTCCAGTCTTAAACCCAGCAAGAATGAAAAATCCCCGAATCGGGTTCCGTATTGAGTGTAAAGGGCGTTGACGTTTTCAGTATACGTAAATACGTTTGTTAAAGGACTGAATACAAGTTCGCCGGTTTCTTCATCCTCAATATCCAATTTATAATCGGTTACTGACTCTTCAAAATTCCCGCGGTATCCCGCCTCAAATTGGGTGTCTTCACCTATTGGAAGCACATAATCTACCTGTGCCAGGAACTCATTCTCAATCTCTTCAGACTGAACTTCCTCTGCCGGGAAAAAATCGTCCACTGTTCCGGTTTGATCCCGGGTAAGGATCTCCTCTACATAGGTAGGTTGATCTTCCTGATCATAACCATATTGAAAATCGGCTGTAAGCTCATGACCTTTATCATTAAATTTGTTTATGTAATTTAATGCGAACTGGTAGCTTTTGTCCATTTCACTTTCCCTTTCAGTTCTTACCGTTTGTTGACTTAAAATATTTCCGATGTAACGGTCGGAATTTGTAGTACTGATATCACTGTCATTTCCCATCCTAAAGAAGTTGGTCATGGTGATGGAAGACTTGTCATTTAAATAATATTCAACTCCAAAATTGGTGTTGAATCTTCTTCCCAAACGGTCAATGTCCCTTTCTTCAACCACCCTGTCAAATTCCCCTGCATTGTAGCGGGTATCGCTGAATCCGCTACCGGGAGAAATACTGTACCTGTATCCTGTGGTATTGAAGAGGTTATATTTATCTGTTCTGAAATTCACATTTGCACTCACCCCATAAGTTTCAGGATATCCCACGTTAGTGGTCACAGATCCGTTAAATCCAAGAGTTTGATCTTTCCTCAAAATTATATTCAGGATCCCTGCAGTTCCCTGTGCATCGTACCTTGCAGAGGGAGAGGTGATCACCTCAACCCGCTCAATAGCCTCTGCGGGTAGTTGAGCCAAAACATCTGTTGATCCAAAGCCGGCCATTGCAGATGGTTTTCCATTGATGAGGATACGTACATTCTCATTTCCTCGAAGGCTTATTCCACCTTCCACGTCAACTGCCACAGAAGGCACATTATTTAAAGCATCTGCCACAGTTCCTCCTGCTGTTGTTAAATCTTTTCCTATGTTGTAGATCTTTTTGTCCAGCCTTACTTCAACTTCTGTAGTTTCGGCAACCACTACCACCTCATCAAGGCTGTCTGAACTTATACCTAGCTCTATGGAACCAAGATTTAAATCTGAATCTATCTGGCGATTGTTAAAGTTTTTAGTCTCGTAGGAAATATATTCAATGGCGATATTATAAGTTCCTGCCGGAACACTAAGGGCAAATTCCCCATCAATATCTGTTACACCACCATCTATAAAATCGGGATCATCTGGAGAGGTTATGGAAACTGTTGCATATTCAAGAGGAACACCCAGTTCATCGTCTATAACTTTTCCGGAAATGGTATAGTTTTGGTTTTGTGCGTAAGAAGTAAAACTAAAGGTAAAGAACAGGAGCAGTAGCAAACTGCAGGGGTAAAACATTTTGGTGGTCATAACAGGTTTTTATTGTTAGACGCCATCATTTGGTGATGGTTTAACTAAAACATTGTTAAAGAACCGTTAAATAAGGGTGTTTCAGGTAATAAGAGATTATTAGCTCATTGATAATGAGTCCATGATATCGTTTGGAATTCTTCTGTTTATTCCAACATAACTATTAAATTCTGTTTCACTAAAGATTTTACGCAGTTTATTGTGTTCTTTCACCTGTACCATTTGCAAACGCCTGATTTTCTCCTGCTCGGGTTTATCAGCGTTAATGATCTCATTTTTCCGAATGGTGAATTCAATGATGATATTTTCCAGTAGCTGGGTTTGTTCCAGGGTAAGCCCTAACTTTTCTTTCCAGGTAAAAGCGATCTCCCTGGCAATTAGAATCAGGTCTTTTCGGTTTTTTTTACGGATGAAAATCTGGGAATACACAAAACCGCCAACTGCTATGGTTGTCAAACCTAATACTATAAGTTTGTTTTTAAGAGTCATAGGTGAATCTAATTTACAATACCTAAGTTATAAAAAATTTTCAATTTTTGAGGGGGGTCGACCAATAACTGCAGATTTTTCTTTTTCAACAATAGGTCTCTCTATAAGTTTGGGGTACCGGGAAAGTAAACTTATGATCTCATTTGGTCCAAGATCTTTACCATTATAATTTTCTTTCCAGATATTCTCCCCGGTTCTTACAAGTTGGATAGGGGTTATATTTAATTTTTCAAGCAAGGAAGATACTTCATCTTCGCTCAACGGTTCTTTAAGATATTCCCGCACCTCAAATTCTTTTCCGGATTTCTTCAAAATTTCAAGTCCTTCCCTCGATTTTCCGCACCGGGTATTATGGTAAATAGTAATCATAAATTTGCTTTTAAATTCCTGGATATAATGAGGTGAACAGAACTAATATATCAATCTTCATTCCGTTGTCCCATCATCATCAAGTAAGCCTTTAGAAACTTGTTGATATCCCCGTCCAGCACAGCTTCCACATTCCCTGTTTCTTCGGCAGTACGCACATCTTTTATTAATTTATAAGGGTGCAAAACATAGTTCCTGATCTGCGAGCCCCATTCGATCTTCATTTTTGAATCTTCGATCTCTCTTCGCTGGGCCTGTTGCTTTTGTAACTCAATTTCGTATAACTGACTTTTCAGCAATTGCATGGCTTTGGTTTTATTCTCCAGTTGCGAGCGGGTTTCTGAATTCTCAACTACAATTCCTGAAGGAGCGTGACGCAGCCGTACGGCAGTTTCAACCTTATTCACATTCTGGCCACCTGCTCCTGAAGAACGCATGGTTTCCCAGGAAATATCTGAAGGGTTTATATCAATTTCAATGGTGTCATCGGCAAGCGGATACACGTAAACAGAGGCAAAGGAGGTGTGGCGTTTAGCATTACTGTCAAATGGGGAAATACGCACCAGGCGGTGCACCCCATTCTCACCTTTCAACCAGCCAAAGGCATATTCCCCTTCAACTTCAATGGTCACCGTTTTGATCCCGGCAACCTCCCCGGCCTGATAGTTAAGTTCTTTTACATTAAAGCCTTTGCTCTCAGCCCATCTAAGGTACATGCGCATAAGCATTTCTGCCCAGTCACAACTTTCTGTACCACCGGCACCTGCAGTGATCTGAAGTACTGCACTTAGGTTGTCACCTTCTTCTGAAAGCATATTCTTAAACTCCAGATCTTCAATGAGCTCAAGTGCTTCCTCATTCCTTTTCTCCACATCTTCTGCAGTGGCTTCTTTTTCTTTAAAGAATTCATAGATCACCTCAAGATCCTCTACGAGGGTTTCAGCTTTGAAGTATTGATCTACCCATTTTTTTTCAGAATTTATTTCACGCATCAATTCTTCCGCTTCTTTGGGGTGGTCCCAAAAGTCGGGGGAATAGGTTTTTTCTTCTAGATTGGAAATTTCTATTTGTTTGGCATCAACGTCAAAGATACCTCCTTAACGCTACCAGGCGATCTTTGAGATCTTTTATATGTTCTGAAGTGATCATACTGTAATTTTAATTTGCGTAAAAATAGAATTAAACCCTCTTAATGAAAACTATTTTACAATTATTTTATAGTTTTAGCCTTCTTAAAATCATCCCTATGAAACTTGTTACAGCTATTGCATTGTTCTTCAGTGTTATCATCTCTGCTAACGCCCAATTCCTGGAAAAAAAAGAGGATCTTGAGAAATATGAAGGCTATTTTAACTTTCATTATTCTGAAAATGATGACGAGATCTACCTGGAAGTAAAAGATCTTAATAATGAATTTTTATACGTACACTCCCTTACCACAGGAGTTGGTTCCAATGACATAGGTCTTGACCGGGGTCAATTGGGCAATGAAGCCGTGGTAAAGTTTGAAAAGGCGGGGAATAAGTTGCTTTTGGTGCAGCCAAACCTTAAATACCGGGCTGTTACTGAAAATATTCAGGAAAAGCGAAGCGTGGAAGAAGCCTTTGCCAAATCTGTTATCTACGGATTTGAGATAAAGGAAGAAAAAGACGGTACCTATATCATTGACCTTACCCCGTTTTTAATGGAAGACGCTCACGGGGTTTCATCCCGTCTTGAACGTGGCAACCACGGAAGTTTTAAGGTCAATAAATCTAAAAGTGCACTTGCCCTTAACCGCACCAAGGCCTTTCCTGAAAATGTTGAATTTGAAGCCTTGCTTACTTTTGAAGGAGAAGCCAAAAGCAGTACCCTGCGGGATGTACTTCCGAACCCTAAGAACATTACGGTTACCCAACACCATTCCTTTGTGAAATTACCGGATGATGATTATGAAAAAAGAGAATTCGATCCGCGAAGTGGTGCTATACATATTACTTATTTTGATTATTCAACTCCTGTTTTTGAACCTATTGAAAAAAGGTTCATTACCCGTCACAGGTTGAAGAAAAAAGATCCGGAAGCAGCAGTAAGTGAACCGGTGGAGCCTATCATATACTACCTTGATCCCGGCACTCCTGAGCCTGTAAGGTCGGCATTGCTGGATGGAGCAAAATGGTGGGCAGAGGGGTTTGAGGCTATTGGTTATAAAGATGCCTATAAGGTTGAAATGCTGCCGGAAGACGCAGATCCTCTGGATGTGCGATACAACGTGATCCAATGGGTTCACAGGTCTACCCGCGGTTGGAGTTATGGCGCAAGCGTAACCGATCCCCGGACAGGAGAAATTATCAAAGGGCACGTAAGTTTGGGGAGTTTGAGAATTCGTCAGGATTTTATGATCGCCCAGGCATTAATGGATAAACCCTTTGCTGAGCGGGATGACAACCATGATCAACTTATGGATATGGCGCTTGCCAGGATCAGGCAACTTTCTGCCCACGAAGTGGGTCATACCTTAGGATTCACCCATAACTTTGCAGCGAGTACAGATGAGGATGCTTCTGTTATGGATTATCCTCACCCCAAAATAGAATTAGAGAACGGAAACATAGATTTCAGCAGTGCCTACGAAACAGGTTTGGGAGACTGGGATAAAATAACCGTAAAATATTCCTATGCCGATGTGCCGGAAGATGTTTCAGAAAAACAATTCCTAAATTCTGTTTTAGCTGAAGCAGATGAACGCGGACTACAATTCATTAGTGACAGTGACGCCCGGGCTACGGGTGGGGCTCACGTGAATGCGCATTTGTGGGACAACAGTAAAAATGCTTCCGAAGAACTGGAACGGGTGCTTGAGTTGCGAAAAAAGGGAATTGAGAACTTTTCTGAAGATAATATCCGCACTGGGGAAGCTTATTCTGTTCTGGAAGATGTTTTTGTACCGCTGTATTTTTTCCATCGCTATCAAACCGAAGCCGCTGTGAAGCAAATTGGAGGGCTTGATTACAGCTATGCTGTCAAAGGGGGTGGTCAGACTATAGTAGAGACGGTGAGTAAGGATCTTCAGGAACAGGCATTACGATCTGTTATGCTCACATTACATGCGGAAGAACTGGCTATTCCGAAAGACAAACTAAAATTGTTCCCACCCCGGGCATTTGGATTTTCCAGATCCAGGGAATCATTTAAAAGTAGTACAGGGGTTGCGTTTGATGCATTTGGAGCACCGGCGACTGCAAGTGATATGAGTCTTTCGCTGTTATTGCATCCTCAGCGGGCGGCACGCCTTGTGCAGCAAGAAGCTATTGATAATGATCTTCCCGGTTTGAGTGAAGTGCTTGACAGGTTGCTTTCTGAAACGGTTAAACTTCAGTTTAAGGATACGTACCTGCAGGAAGTTCAGAACACCATCAATTATAATGTGTTACAGCACCTTATGAATCTCGCTGTGCATAAAGATGCCACCTCCGGAGTAAAAGCTGTGGCAAATCATAAATTAACTGAACTGCAAAACTGGTTGCAAAGTAACCGGAAATCAAATGCTGCAATTCACGACCAATATCTGCGTGAAATAGAACAATTCAGGAAAAATCCGGCAGAATTTAAAGCCTTGCCGGTAGCCCCACAAATCCCCGATGGAGCTCCTATAGGGAATGAATAGTGATTAAAATTACGAAACCTACTAAATGTGCAGGAACAAAAAAATAAAATTGTGATGAAAGAAATAGATCTTAGAAGTGATACGGTTACTAAACCTACCACAGGAATGTTGCAGGCAATAATGAGTGCCGAAGTTGGAGATGATGTGTATAAAGAAGATCCCTCGGTAAACGCACTCGAGGTGAAACTGGCCGAAATGTTTGGAAAAGATGAGGCCTTGTTCTTCCCCACGGGAAGTATGGCAAACCAGGCGGCGATTAAATTACATACCCAGCCTGCAGAACAGCTGATATGTGATAAATGGGCGCATGTGTATAATTACGAAGGTGGTGGTGTTTCCTTCAACAGCGGAGTTTCCTGTAAACTTGTAGATGGAGACCGGGGAATGATCACAGCACAGCAGGTGGAGGAGAACATTAACCCACCCGACTTTTACCATAGTCCGTTAACAACATTGGTTTGCCTGGAGAATACCACCAATAAAGGGGGAGGGGCTTGTTATGATTTTGAGGAATTTAAAAAGATCAGAAAAGTATGTGACACCCACGGACTAGGACTGCATCTTGACGGCGCAAGATTATTTAATGCACTTGTGGCAAAACAGGAGGATCCAAAAGATTACGGGAAGATATTTGACACCATTTCTGTTTGCCTGTCAAAAGGATTGGGAACTCCCATTGGAACCGTTTTGATTGGAAATAAGGATATTATGAAAAACGCCATTAGGGTACGGAAGGTTTTAGGTGGCGGAATGAGACAGGTAGGGTTCATGGCTGCCGCCGGGATCTATGCCTTAGACCACCAGGTAGAGCGTCTGGCTCAGGATCATAAAAGGGCTTCTGAAATAGGGGCAGTTTTACAAGATCAGGAATATGTAGGGAGTGTAGAGCCAATTGAAACCAATATTGCCATTTTTTATCTGAAGGATCCTTCAACGGAAGCTGATTTTATGAAACAATTGCAACAGGAAAACATTAGGATAAGTAATATGGGTCACGGGAAACTTCGAATAGTAACCCACCTTGATTACACTGAAGAAATGCATCAAAGATTTAAAGAGGTGCTGCGGAAGATTAATTTGGGAATAGAAGCTTAATTTTAAAAATTCCAAATTCCAAATTCCAAATTTTAAATTCCAAATTCCAAATTCCAAACCTGCCTGCGGCAGGCAGCTTCTTAATTATACAAATTCAAGTATTAAGATTCAAAGTTCAAAGTTCAAAGTTCAAAGTTCAAAGTTCAAGGTTCAAAGTTCAAAGTTCAAAAAAATAATAAATAATTATATATAATAAGAAAGATAGATATATGAAAAATGTAATGCCGGGGAAAGAAGTGCCAACTTTAATAGTGAATACAGTAAATGGAATGAAATGGGACCTGAGAGACCAACAGCCTGAAAATTTTACGTTAGTGGTCTTTTACAGGGGGCTACATTGTCCTGTTTGCAAGTCTTACCTGGAAGAGCTGAATTCTAAAGTTGAAAAATTCCACGATAATGGGGTCAATATTATAAGTATAAGTGCAAATAATCACAGGGTAGCAGAAGATACTGTGGTAAAATGGGAAATTGAGAAACTGGCAATCGGGCACAGTTTTTCAATTGAGGATGCAAGAAAGTGGGACCTTTTTATTTCAAAAGGAATTAGTAAAAAAGAACCGGAGGTTTTCTTTGAACCTGCAGTTTTTCTTGTAAAGCCTAATAATACCCTTTATGCAGCATCAATTCAATCCATGCCTTTCGCACGACCTTCTATAAATGACTTAGTAAAAGCTACAAATTTTATTATTGATAAGGATTACCCTGCCAGAGGGGAGTCGTAATAAGAGATCTTTCACTTAGGGAGATTCCAGGTGATTTAAGCATCTTTAAAATGTATTAAAAAAAAAGAAACCGGAAATATTTTTCCGGTTTTTTTTAACTTAAAATGTATTCCATATAAAAAAGGTATAAACCTGAATACACATAATATATCCCTGCAGATCAATTTCCGGATAGGAAAATCTTTCACCGGATTCAATTCTTTCTGTCCAGGGAAAAAATTTTACCGGCATCTTGCCCTGAAGGGGCAAAATACATCAACATCCCGTGCATCGGGATGAAGTAACAAAGCATGATTGAACAAGCCCCGGAAGGGCGTAATATCAAATCCCCGCTCTAACTATCTATTTAAACATATCAAGTCCGGGAATATCCGGCATTCCGCCTTTAGCTACAGCCCCAAGTTCAGCGTCCTGCACCTCTGTAGCTCTGGTAATAGCTTTATTAATTGTAAGGATAAGATAATCTTCAAGTTGTTCCTTATCTTCAAGTAATTCGTCTGCGATGGAAATACTTTTGACCTCCCGGGTTGCAGTTACTGTTACTTTAAGCAAACCATCCTGAGATTGCTCATCTATCATAACGGTTTTGAGCCGTTCTTTGGTAGCTTCTACTTTTTCCTGGGTTTCCTTAAGCTTATTCATCATACCCATCATGTCCATATCTCCAAACATATCTTCTGTTTTTAAAAATTGTTGACTTCAAATTTACTAAATTCCACAAATATCTGCCTAATAATGAAATCAGTATTATTTATTTTATTGGGAACCTTTACCTTTGCCATCGCATGAAAAATACAATTGAATTGAAAAAAGAGACGCTTCCCCCTTTAGCTGAAAAGTTACCCAAAGCTTTATCTGCGCATAACCGTATCCGTATAGATGATTATTACTGGATGAATGACAGGGACAATCCAAATGTGATCGATTACCTGAAGGCAGAAAATGAGTACAATGAAAAGATGACCGCCCATACCAAAGCGCTGCAGGAAAAGCTTTTTCAGGAAATGAAGGGCAGGATCAAGGAAGATGACTCTTCTGTTCCATATAAACTTAACGGCTACTGGTATTTGACCAGGTTTGAAAAAGGTAAGGATTACCCTGTCTATTCCAGAAAAAAAGAAACCCTTGATGCCCCTGAAGAAATTTTATTTGATGTCAATGAGATGGCTAAGGGATATGATTACTATAGCCTTGGAGGTTTAAATGTTAGTCCGGATAATAAATTAATAGCATTTGGAGTAGACACCCTGAGTAGGCGGAAATATACCATTCAGATTAAAAATCTGGAAACAGGTGAAATTATACCCGAAAAGATCCACACTACTACCGGGGGTTCTACCTGGGCAAATGATAATAAAACCCTTTTTTATACAAAAAAGGATGAGCAAACATTGAGGTCCAATCAAATTTACAAACACATCCTGGGCAGCAAATCAAGGGACCAACTGGTTTTTGAAGAAAAGGATGAAACGTTTAATACCTATGTGTATAAATCAAAATCCAAAAAATACCTGATCATAGGTTCAGGCAGTACCATGACCAGTGAATACCGGTTTTTGGAAGCCGATAACCCGGCCGGGGAATTCAGGATCTTTCAACCCAGGCAAAGGGGCCTGGAATATGGTATTAGCCATTATGGAGAACATTTCTATGTAGTAACGAATAAGGACAGTGCAATTAATTTTAAACTGATGAAAACTCCTGTTGAAAATACTTCACAGGAAAATTGGGTAGATGTTATTTCTCACCGGGAGGATTATTTACTGGAAGATATTGACATCTTCAAAGAATATCTGGTGATAAGTGAGCGCAATAATGGATTGAATAAGATAAAAATTATCAGGTGGGAAACCGGAGAAGAATATTATTTGCCATTTGACAATGAAACTTATACCGCCTACACCAGTATCAATCCCGATTTTGATACTCATATTCTGAGATATACCTATAATTCCCTTAACACCCCCACTTCTGTTGTAGATTTTAATATGGCTACAAGAGAAAAGACGATCTTAAAGGAACAAGAAGTATTAGGAGGAAATTTCAATAAGGAAAATTATATAACCGAAAGAATTTGGGCTACCGCTGGTGACGGCACAAAAATTCCGGTTTCTCTTATATACAGAAAAGAAATTAAAAAGGACGGCACTAACCCATTGCTGCAATACGCTTACGGTTCTTATGGGTCAACCATCGATCCATATTTTTCCAGCGTGAGATTATCTTTACTGGACCGGGGCTTTATTTATGCTATTGCCCACATCAGGGGCGGGGAGTACCTGGGAAGGAAATGGTATGAAGAAGGCAAGTTGCTTAATAAGATGAACACTTTTACTGATTTTATAGATGTATCAAAACATTTGATCGAGCAAAATTATACTTCTGAAAAGCATCTTTATGCGATGGGAGGATCTGCCGGTGGATTACTAATGGGGGTAGTGGTCAATATGGCGCCCCTACTTTACAATGGAATAATAGCAGCAGTGCCTTTTGTAGATGTGGTAACCACCATGTTTGATGACAGTATTCCCCTTACTACGGGAGAATATGATGAATGGGGAAATCCAAATGATCCTGAATATTATGAATATATGCTATCCTATTCCCCTTATGATAATGTGAAAGTCCAGGAGTACCCCAATATGCTAATCACCACCGGATTGCATGATTCCCAGGTTCAATACTGGGAGCCAGCGAAATGGGTAGCAAAGTTAAGGGACCTGAAATCTGATGACAATATACTGCTGTTCCACACTAATATGGACGCAGGCCATGGTGGAGCCTCAGGGAGATTCGAGGCTTTAAAAGAGGTTGCGGAAGAGTATGCTTTTTTACTGGACCTGGAGGGAATTAACAAATAATTAAAATATTTGACTTAACTTTGAGTGGTTTGCGGTATTAGATGTTTTATTCACTTATTGAAATAAATTCTCCGGAATCGAATTTGCAAAAGAACTTTATATATGAAACAGGAGATACAGGTTTATGACAATGTATTGCAACTGATAGGGAAAACCCCTATGATACGTATAAATAAAATTACCAATAATTTTAAAGGCAATTTTTTTGCAAAAGTCGAGGCTTTTAATCCTGGGCACTCTACTAAAGACCGTATCGCTCTTTATATTATTGAAGAAGCAGAGAAAAGAGGTATTTTAAAACCCGGAGATACAATAATTGAAACTACTTCAGGCAATACCGGTTTTAGTATAGCCATGGTAAGTATCATAAAAGGCTATGAATGTGTGCTAGCCGTAAGTTCAAAATCTTCCCAGGATAAAATAGACATGCTCAAGACCATGGGGGCGAAGGTGTATGTATGCCCTGCCAACGTATCTGCAGATGATCCCCGTTCTTATTACCAGGTTGCTAAAAGATTGCACGAAGAAAAGAAGGGATCTGTTTATATAAATCAATATTTTAATGATCTTAACATAGAAGCCCATTTTTCTTCAACCGGTCCTGAAATATGGGCCCAGACCGAAGGAAAAATAACCCATCTGGTAGCTTGCAGCGGAACAGGGGGAACAATTTCAGGAACAGGTCGTTACTTAAAAGAGCAAAATCCCGATATAAAGATTATTGGTATAGATGCCTTTGGATCTGTTTTAAAAAAATATCACGAAACAAGGGAATTTGATACTGAAGAGATCTATCCTTACCGTATTGAAGGATTAGGTAAGAACCTTATTCCTTCAGCTACAGATTTTGACATAATAGACAAATTCATTAAAGTAACCGATGAAGAAAGCGCTCACACGTCAAGGGAACTAGCTAGTGTGGAAGGATTGTTTGTAGGATATACAAGCGGTGCTGCAATGCAGGGAATAAAACAACTTCACGAGCAGGGAGAATTTGACAGCGACAGTAATGTTGTGGTAATTTTTCCCGATCACGGCTCAAGATATATGAGTAAAGTATACAGTGATAAATGGATGGCTACGCAAGGATTCTTTGATTCAAAACATCAGGAAGATCCTCAACGAATAGAATTTATCAAATAGATATTTAAAAGCTATGAGTATTTAAAAATACTTTTACAGGTTTTTAGTAATTTGCTCATGTGCTTTCTTAAAATATAAAATTGGACAATTGGGTTGTATTTAACTACTTTTGCAGCTCTTAACATGAAGATCTATGAGAGATTTATTTGATAAAATATATAAGGATAAAGGACCTTTAGGAAAATGGGCTGAACAGGCAGAAGGCTATTTTGTGTTTCCTAAACTTGAAGGCCCAATATCTAACCGAATGAGGTTTCAGGGACAGGAAGTGATTACCTGGAGTATAAATGATTACCTGGGGCTTGCAAATCACCCCGAAGTTCGCAAAGTAGATGCAGAAGCAGCTGCAGAATATGGTTCGGCTTACCCAATGGGAGCAAGAATGATGAGCGGGCATACAGATCTTCACGAAAAATTACAGGAAGAATTAGCTTCTTTTGTTAATAAACAGGCAGCATATTTATTAAATTTCGGTTATCAGGGAATGGTTTCAACCATTGATGCCCTGGTGTCCAAATCTGATGTTATCGTATATGATGTTGATGCACACGCATGTATCATTGATGGGGTGAGGTTGCATTTAGGACAGCGGTTTACCTACAAGCATAACGATCTGGAAAGCATTGAAAAAAATCTTCAGCGAGCTACCAAGATCTGTGAACAAACCGGAGGAGGGATCCTATTGATCTCTGAAGGAGTTTTTGGAATGCGTGGAGAACAGGGTAAACTCAAAGAAATTGTTGAACTTAAAAAGAAATATAATTTCAGGTTTTTTGTAGATGACGCTCATGGATTTGGAACTCTTGGAGCGACAGGTGCAGGTGCGGGAGAAGAACAGGGAGTCCAGGATGACATAGATGTGTATTTTGCCACTTTTGCAAAATCCCTTGCCAGTACAGGAGCTTTTATTGCAGGTGACAAGGAGATCATGGATTATTTGAAGTATAATCTGCGTTCTCAAATGTTCGCTAAATCTTTACAAAGCCAATTGGTGGTAGGGGCGTTAAAGCGTCTGGAAATGTTAAGAACTATGCCTGAATTAAAGGCGAAATTGTGGGAAAATGTCAATGCCCTGCAAAGCGGATTGAAACAAAGAGGTTTTGATATAGGTACTACCCAAAGCTGTGTTACCCCGGTATATCTTCAGGGAAGTATTCCTGAAGCTATGGCACTGGTAAAGGATCTTAGGGTGAATCATTCGGTTTTTTGCTCTATAGTAGTTTACCCGGTGATCCCTAAAGGATTAATTCTTTTAAGAATGATCCCTACAGCTACACATACAATGGAGGATATAGAAGAGACACTTATTGCTTTTTCTGTTATAAGAGATCGCCTTGAAAACGGAACTTATAAAAAATTGTCGGCCGCTGTTGCAGCGTCTGTTGGAGAATAAAGTATTGGCAATTCAAAAATTAAAAATCCGCTGCTTCAGCGGATTTTTTTATTTTCTATAGTTCCACCTCTTATACTTTTCCGATCTAATTCCCCGCTATCTTTTTTTTGGAATTTGGATTTTGGTCTTTTGGTATCTTAATTAGTAGGTTGCTGTTGAGGTTTAGCATTGCGGTCCCCTTCATAAGTGTCGTCTATGATATATTCATCAGATTTGTGCATATCTAACCGATAGGAAAGACCAAGGGCCACCTGCCATCTGGAAGGAGTGTTTTTAAAATTGAGCAGTCCTGAGACATCCATCTGAAGATCATCGGTTAGTAAATAAGCCAGTCCTGTGCGGGCAATATCATCTGCATAGATATTGCTAATGATCCCCTGGTATTCCAGAAAACCTGCAAATTTTTGAGTAAAAGCATGAGTTAGAGTCACTATCCCGGCATAAGTGGGGTTGGGTTCTGAAATTTTGTCAAGAATTACGTTTGTCACCAGGACCCAGCCACCCGGCCAGTTATTTTGAGTGATAAGAGCAAATTTTGGAGTAAATTGATTTTCCCCCTCATACAGGTATGGATTATCACCAAAAGAAAAATTAGCTCCGGCATAAACAGCAACGGCAGGAACAAGCGTTTTCCATTTAAAACCCTGGTTTGCCTTCCAACTGTACAAATTCGGCTTATCCGGTGCCATATCCCTGGCGGGATCAAAAACCATATATTTCACTCCCAGGGTATTGGACCTGAAATTACTTCGGTTGAATTCAACATCATTCCCGCCAATTAATATGTTTGTACTTTCTGCCTGGAAGGCCCCGGTAAGGCTTACCTCCAAGGCTTCAAAAAAGAGACCGAAGCGCAGGGAATAATCTGCTCCATAAATATCAGTGTCTGTTTTTCTCAGTACATGGTTGTCATTTCCAAAATACCCGCCGGCTTCCAGTTGCAACACACCTGTACCCACAGAAAAAGCCCCCTGGGAGGCCCCTGGGCGGTTGGAATTTATAGTTTCGGTATATTGGGCCTGGGCAATGCTGCCACCTATTATAAAAATAAAAAAACTTAAAAATATTTTTGAGAAAGTTATCATCTGCAGCATATTTGGTAACACCAAATATAGAAGTTTTAATTAATTTTTATGGGCATACATACTGAATTTGTCTTGGTATATAGTAATTTTGCCAAAAATAAAAAAAGATGGATACAGCTTCATTTGAAAGTATTCTTAAGACAATTCTCATCATCTTACTTATTTATTTTGGCTTCAAAATATTTATAAAATGGTTTGGACCTGTAATTCTAAGATATTTTTTAAAGAAAATAGGGAATAAATTTCAACAGCAATTTGATCCGCAGGCCAAAACCAAAACCAAGAAAAAAGGAGAGGTCGTAATAGAGAAAAAGCCAAAATCCGGCAGAAAACCTGACAAAAACGTGGGTGAGTATATCGATTACGAAGAAATTGATTAATTTTCCGGCCTACTAAACAAGATAGAATGATCCGTTCCTTTAAAGGTTTGCTACCCCATATTTTAGTTGTTCTTGGATTTATAGTTTTGGCACTCGCATACTTCAATCCGGTCTTGCAGGGAAAAGAGATCTTTCAAAGCGATATTGTACAATATATCGGGATGGCCAAAGAACAAAATGATTTCAGGGCCAAAACCGGAGAGGAACCTTACTGGACAGATGCTGCATTTGGAGGGATGCCTACCTATCAGTTAGGCGCCAATTACCCTCACAATTACATTAAAAAAATTGATACCGCCTTACGCTTTCTCCCACGCCCGGCAGATTACCTATTCCTTTATTTTATAGGTTTTTACATCTTGCTGCTTGTGTTAAAACTTGATTATAAACTTGCTTTCCTGGGAGCTGTAGCTTTTGGTTTTTCAACTTATCTTATTATTATTTTAGGAGTGGGTCACAACGCAAAAGCTCACGCTATTGCTTACATGCCTATGGTGCTCGCCGGAATTTTACTTTGTTTTAGAGGTAAATACATAGGAGGATTCCTCCTGCTGGCTTTAGGCATGGCTCTGGAAATTGGAGCCAATCATTTTCAAATGACGTACTACCTGCTTTTGCTGGTGATAGTTCTGGGTATCGCTTATTTTGTAGATGCCATTCAAAAAAATCTTCTGCCACATTTCTTTAAATCCCTTGGAGTAATGGTTGCAGCAGTTATTCTTGCCATTGGGGCAAATGCGACTAATTTATTGGCAACCCAACAATATGCCGATTTCAGTACCAGGGGAGATACCGGCCTTACCATTACTCCCGAAGGAGAAGAAAAGCCTCAGGAGGGTTTAACCTATGATTACATAACCGAATACAGTTACGGAATTGTTGAAAGCTTTAACCTGTACATACCCCGATTTATGGGAGGGTCCAGTAGTGAAGAACTGGGTGAGGATTCCCACATGTTTTCGCAGTTGATCCAGTTGGGAGCCTCACCTTCACAGGCAAGAGGTTTTGCAGAAAATGCACCTACTTATTGGGGAGATCAGCCTTTTGTAGGAGCTCCGGCATATATTGGCGCAACAGTCATATTTTTATTTGTCTTTGCTTTATTCCTTGTAAGAGGTAGATTGAAGTGGTGGATAGTAGGAGGTACTGTACTGGCATTAATGCTTTCCTGGGGCAAGAACTTTCCCGCTTTGACCAACTTCTTTATTGAATACGTGCCACTTTATAATAAATTCAGGGCTGTTTCATCTATTCAGGTGATCGTGGAGCTATGTGTTCCCATTCTGGCTGTATTCGGGCTTTATCGCCTATTTAATGATCTTGAAAAAGATGATGAAAAACAATATGCTTTAAAGTGGGCCGCCATAACAACCGGGGGTATAGCTTTATTGTTCCTTTTGTTTAAATCTGCGTTATTCAGTTTTAGTGGCGGTAGTGATACGATTTATATAGAGCAGATGGGTGCCGAGTTTGTAAGTGCCCTGCGGGAAGACCGAAAAGATATTTTTACTGCAGATACAATTCGTTCCCTGATCTTCGTGCTTTTATCGGCGGGATTGATCTGGGTCTATTTGCATAATAAGGCAAGGAAGAACCTGGTGATCATTGGATTTACCGTTCTAATACTTTTTGATCTTGTGGCCGTTGACAGAAGGTATGTCAACAATGAGGATTTTGTTGCTGCCCGCCAAATGAACCAGCCTTTTCAACAAACTCCTGCCGACACACAGATCCTTCAGGATGACGGGCACTACAGGGTATTTGATGTTGCTGAAAGTCCTTTCAATACAGGAAGAACTTCCTACTTCCACAATTCGGTGGGAGGATACCACGCAGCTAAACCGGGAAGGATGCAGGATCTTTATGATTTTTATATTTCCCAGAACAATATGGAGGTCCTGAATATGCTGAACGTGAAATATTTCATAATTCCTACGGAAGAAGGCACTCAGGCACAACAAAATCCGGGGGCTTTAGGAAATGCCTGGTTTGCCAATGACGTTAAATGGATCGATAATGCTAACGAGGCACTCCTTAGTCTTGGAGAAGTAGATCTTGAAACCACCGCAGTAATCCATGAGGAATATAGGGATAGGGTATCTGCAGATCTGCAGGAAGATCCTTCCGCCAATATTGAATTGACAAGTCAACAACCAAATGAACTGGTGTACAGGAGCTCGGCAGCTGCAGAGCAACTTGTGGTTTTTTCGGAAATTTTTTATCCACATGGATGGAACACATATGTAGATGGGGAAGAAGTTTCACATTTCAGAGCTAATTATGTTTTGCGGGCTATGATGATCCCGGCCGGGGAGCATGAGATCGTGTTCAGGTTTGAACCAGAAGTTGTGAAAACCGGAAGCAGTATTGCCCTTGCAAGTTCCATTCTATTAGGATTACTACTATTGGGCGGAATTTTCTATACCTTTAAAAAAAGAGAATAGGTAAAATTCCCCCGAACATACTATGAAAAAAGTACTGATAATTACATATTATTGGCCACCTGCCGGCGGACCCGGAGTACAGCGGTGGTTGAAATTTGTAAAATATCTTAGGGACTTCGAAATAGATCCCATAGTTTACATTCCCGAGAATCCTGATTATCCGCTCCAGGATGAATCTCTTCTTAAGGAAATTCCTGAGGATATAACTATCCTGAAACAGAAGATCTTTGAGCCTTATTTTTTAGCCAAAGTATTTTCGAAGAAACAGACGTCAACTATCAGTTCCGGGATTATATCAGATGAAAAGGAACAAACCTTCCTACAAAAAATAATGCTGTATATACGCGGAAATTTCTTTATTCCAGATGCACGCAAATTCTGGGTAAAACCTTCAGTTAAATACTTATCTAACTATATTCAGAAAAATAAGATCAGTACAATTATTACCACAGGCCCTCCTCATAGTGTGCACCTTATCGGCCTAAAGCTAAAGGAAGATCTTGGAATGAACTGGATCGCAGATTTCAGGGACCCCTGGACCCAAATTGGGTACCACAAAAAGCTGAGGCTCACAGAAACTTCTGAAGCAAAGCACTTAAAAATGGAGGAGACGGTACTAAAAACGGCTTCACATATTCTCACCACAAGTTTTACAACTAAAGCCGATTTTGAGAAAATTACTAATAAGCCAATTACTGTAATAACCAATGGCCATGACCTCCGGAACGAGGAGGAAGTCGCCCTGGATAATAAATTTTCGATCTCACATATAGGTTCGTTACTTTCTGCACGCAATCCTAAAAATCTGTGGAAGGTGTTAAGGGAACTGGTTGATGAAAATCGTTCTTTTGCTAATGACTTTCAGTTAAACCTGGTAGGTGCCATAAGTGAAAAAGTATTGAGTTCTATTAAATCGTCCGGACTTTCAGATCACCTCCTGGTAAGCGGATATGTGTCGCATAGGGAAGCAATACAATTACAAAAAAGTTCGCAGGTACTCTTACTTGTAGAAATTGATAGTAAAGAGACAAGGGGGATAATCCCGGGGAAATTATTTGAATATATTGCTGCAAAACGACCTATCCTTGCAGTGGGTCCGGAAAATTGGGATGTGGCCCGTATATTACAGGAAACAGGTGCAGGCAATCATTTTACTTACCACGCCAAAGAAGATCTGAAAAACCGCATTCTGGCGTACTACCGGTTATATCAGGAGAATTCATTGAAATCTGAATCTAAGCAAATAGATAAGTACAGCCGCAGGAATCTCACGGGCAAACTGGCATCAGTAATAAATCAGGAATGACCAGATGGGGATAATAATCAATCAGTCTTTCAAAAACATGGTCACTACCTATTTCGGATTTGGGATAGGGGCTATAAATACGCTGTTTTTATTTACCTACTTCCTGGAAAAGGAATATTATGGGCTGGTAAGTTTTTTGCTTTCCGCGGCAAATTTGATCTGGCCTTTAATGGCATTTGGGGTGCACAATACCCTGGTGAAATTCTATACTTCCTATAAAACCAAACCTGAAAGAGATAAACTTCTCAATCTTATCCTGATCCTGCCCATAGGTGTTTCTCTGATTTTAGGTGTTATAGGTTTCTTTAATTATAGCATGCTACTGGAGTATTTTGAGGGTGGCAATGAGCTTGTACAGCCTTATGTTTGGCTTATTTTTGTTATCGCGGTTGCGACAGCTTATTTCGAAGTTTTCTTTGCCTGGTCTAAAGTCAACTATAAAAGCGTATTTGGTAATTTTATGAAAGAGGTATTTCACCGTTTATGTATTACCCTCTTGTTGCTGGCCGTATATTTTCAATTGATCACGGTGAATGCCTTTATTTATACAATTGCAGGAGTCTTTGTTTTAAGGGCATTTGCCATGCAGTGGTATGCTTTTTCACTATACCGGCCAAAATTTGGTTTTGCAATGCCTGCAAATTTGAACAGGATCTTAAAATATTCAGCTCTTATTTTGATCGCCGGTTCGGTGGCTATGATCCTGCTGGATCTCGATAAAGTGATGATAGAGCACTACCTGCCTATTGGGAATGTGGCAGTATACGGAATTGCA
Source organism: Gillisia sp. (assembly GCA_024635655.1). Lineage (GTDB taxonomy): Bacteria > Bacteroidota > Bacteroidia > Flavobacteriales > Flavobacteriaceae > Gillisia. Next base: position 131,229 of record JAGXIL010000089.1, read on the forward strand.
GTTTATATAGCTACAGTGATCTCTGTGCCTCAAAAAGCCATGCATCAAATAATACATCCTATGACTGCCAGTATGCTTAATGAGAAGAATAAAACCGGCCTTGCTGATATTTACAAAAGGAGTTCATTAAGCCTGCTGGTGGTGAGTGCCATAATTTTTATTCTCATTATCGTCAACCTTAATCAGCTGTATGCTTTAATACCCGAAGAGTACCAGATAAGCACAGCAATTGTGCTTCTGATCTCACTTGTGAAGCTTTACGATAACATGTTGGGAAATAACAACAGTATTCTGTTCAATTCAGAATATTACCGGTTGGTGCTGGGAGTAGGAGTGGTCCTGGCTGTACTGGCATTTGTATTCAACCTGCTGCTCATCCCGGAATTTGGAATTTTAGGCGCTGCGCTGGCTACTTTCCTCGCTTTTTTTATTTACAATACCGCAAAGATCTTTATAGTATTTCAAAAGTTTCATATGCATCCTTTTACACAGAAGACTGTATATATTTTACTATTTACCGCAGCATTGACCGCCGGATTTTATTATTGGGAATTTCCTTTCCATCCTATTATTAATATTCTTTTAAAGTCACTTCTGGTTTCCCTGCTTTATATAGGGATCGCCCTGAGATTCAATTTTTCAGAAGATGTGAATTTATTGGTTGGCAGGTACCGTAGCCGCAAATAGGTATGGCCTAAAAAGCGGAAACCCCTAAGGGGATCTTTCGACTCCACCTGTAGGGATTTCCTAACTAACCAACCAAAAAAATTAAAATTCAATTCATTATTTATCTTATTCCTGAGCGTCCTCTTTCATTTGATGAGGAACGAACAGTTGCAGGCTTAACAGCACTTGATCTGGGAGTTGCACTGCTGGCTCTCACATTGCTGCTTTTACCGGTAGTTGCACTTTGAGTTCGTTGGGGGTTACTCCTTTGCGTTGTACTTGTTCTTCCGGCTGGACTTTGGGCCCTTGATGTTGAAGAGCGTGTAACCGCTGCAGGGCGTTCCACAGTTCTGTTTTGTGCCTGATTAGCAGTACTTGAACTCCTGCTATTATTTGTATTTACTGTACTGCGTCTTTGTGCAGGTACATTTTCTACTGTTGAATTTCCTCTTTGTGCTCTAACTGTTGCCTGGTGTTGTTCCATATTGGCACGTTGGCGGGTAACATTTTCGCTATAACTATCGTTTGTCGCAACAGTACGTCTTCCTGTACTATTACTTCTAACAGCGTTGTTATTTGTACTTGCCGTTGAAGTAGCGGTCCTGCTTACATTTCTAGATGATCTCACAGCAGGGACCTCTTTTTTGGTAGCGGTTCTTCGACCATAATTATAATTGGCAACAGATTGCCCGGGACGGTAGAAATTGGATTTGTTATAGTAATAATTATTATTTTGATAATAATTGTTATAGCTGTAGAAATCCATTCTTGCCGGCTCATAGTAAGCCCGGTAAGGCTCGTAATATACCACACGATTATTTGCGTGAGGCCTCATATAGAAGTCGTGCCATGGTCTGTAAACGTAACGGGGGTTATAATGGTTTATCACGCCAACATATCTCACCGGCTGGCCAAATCTATTGTATCGTACCTGAAGGCCACCAACATTGGCAATTCTTCCGTTATTATTATATCTTATCACAATATCTCCTGCCTGGGCAAGTCTACCGTAATAATCATAATACACAGGAACATTCTCAACCTGGATCACTGCGCCAAAATCATCATACTGTACAAAGGCATCGTAATTGTATCCGGCGTTATAGCTTATATTATTTCTGGGGGAGGAAATATGAACAATTGAAGTATTTAAAAAACGGGGGTTATAGTAAAAATCAAATTCCCCATTAGGGTATACCGCAAATTCAACTCCTCCTTCCACAAATATGAAGGCTTCTCCATAGTTGTATGGGGCACTGCTGACTTTGGCCGTATTTGCAGAAGCAGAAACTCCGGCAAAAAGCAAAGCGAGTATAAGAGTAAAGTTTTTCATTTGAACGGACTTTATAATTTAGTAAATCGGCTATAGAAATAAGCCGCTACTCTATTATATACAAAGTACGTGCCAAAATCCTTTTTCTTGGGTTATCAAAAGACTTAGGTGCGAAGCTAAATATTTTCTATAATTTCTCCTTCAAATACGGCGCAGTATAAGATTTTTTATTCTTTGCTACTTCTTCAGGGGTGCCTTCAGCTATAAGATATCCTCCGGTTTCTCCTCCATCCAATCCAAGATCGATCACATAGTCGGCGCATTTGACCAGATCCATATTGTGCTCAATAACTATAACTGAATGTCCCTTGCCTATGAGGGCATTGAAGGAGGTAAGTAATTTCTGGATATCGTGAAAGTGAAGTCCCGTAGTGGGTTCATCAAATA